>NZ_JAAEAH010000116.1 GCF_010998615.1 Myxococcus sp. CA023
GGGCGGCGGGGTGGTGGGCGCGCGGGTGATGGCGTCCGGCGTGGCCTCGGGGGCGCTGTCGCGTTGGCTTCGCACCACGCGGTAGGCCACCGCGTTGGCGGTGAGCGTGCCCAGGATGATGACGGCAATCCACGTCTTCTGTTTCATCAGGGTCTCGTTGCCGCGCCGTCAGCGCCGGGCGGCAGCCACTCAGGGGGCCAGTAACCAGAACAGCGCTGTGCCCAGGGCCGCGCAACCCGCGGCCAGGGCGATTCCCCACGGAAAGCCTTGGGCGCTCGTGTCGAGCGGCACCTCCACGGCGCCATGCGCCCGCGTGGCGGGGGAGGTGCTGCTCAGCTCTCGCTCGGGCTCCGCGCTGGGGGCGGGCGTCCGGCTCGTGGCGGAGTTGCTGGCATGGGAGGTGCTGGAGGCGGGCAGCGCGGTGTGCGGCAGGCCCGTGATGTTGGGGGGGAACAGCTCGGCGACGAGCGCCGCCATCTCATGCGTTCCCGACGCCCACTGCTGGGCGGCGCGGAAGCGCTCCAGGTCGTCCCGGAGCTCCCGGGCGCTCTGGTAGCGCGTGGCGAGGTCCTTCTGCAGGAGTCGGAGGATGATGCGCTCCAGCTCCGCGGGGAAGTCGGGCGTCCCCTGCGATGGCGGCGGCACGTTCGCCTGGGACGCGGCCATGATGGTGGCCTCCAGCGTGTCGCGCTTGAACAGGCGGCGCCCGGTGGCGGCTTCGTAGAGGACGATGCCCAGCGAATACAGGTCGGAGCGGTGGTCCAGCTCCTGGCTGGTGATCTGCTCCGGGGACATGTACGGGTACTTGCCCTTCACCACCCCGGCGACGGTGCGCTCCGCGTTGACGGCGCTCTTCACGATGCCGAAGTCCGCCAGCTTGATGATGCCGTCGCGCGACACCAGCACGTTGCCCGGCGTGACGTCGCGGTGCACCAGCTTGAGGGGCGTTCCATCCGGCAGCGTCTTCGCGTGCGCGTACGCGAGCGCGTCCGCCACCGCGAGCCCCACGTCCACCGCCACGCGAGTCCCCACCACCCGGCCGCTTCGGAGTGCCTGCCGCAGCAGCCGGTCCAACGAGTGGCCCTGAATCCACTCCATGGCCAGGTAGTACTGGCCGTCCACCCGCCCGAAGTCGAAGACCTGCACGATGTTCGGGTGCGTCAGCAGCGCGGCGACCTTCGCCTCGTCCGCGAACATGCGGCTGAACGACTCCAGGCTGGCGTACTCCGGCAGGACGCGCTTGATGACGCAGGACTTGGAGAACCCGTCGGGGCCGTCGATGGAGGCCAGATAGAGCTGGGCCATCCCGCCGGTCGCCAGCTGCTGGACAAGCCGGTACTTGCCGAAATAGCTGTCCTCGTTGTCCAACGTCGTCCCCAGGTATTTGCTGGAAAACGAGGAAGATATTGGTAGTGCCCCTACCCCACAAGTTTCCAGCCGGGTGGCAACTCTATTGCAACCGCAAGGGCTGGAGGCGGGGTGGGCTCAGCGGCGCTTGGGCCGGGACTTCTTGGCGGCGGTCTTCTTCCGGCGGGGCTTGCGTGGGGGCTTCGTCACCTCGGCGAAGCGCGCGCCGGTGATGCCGGCATGCTCCAGGGCCTCCTTGATGCCCTCGGACACGATGAGGCTCACCGGCCAGCCCCAGGTGCGGAACACCCGGGCGCCGTTCGCCTTCGTGGGATCGACCCGGAGTCCGCTGACGCTGCGGTAGTGCCCCACGCGCTCGGGAAGGCCATCCTCGGCGGTGTAGTGGATGACCTCCTCGCAGGCCCGGTCGTCGATGCAGCGCACCAGCCGGGTGGCGACGAGGATGAAGTGGGGCTCGTCGCGGTCCTCCACCTCCACCGGCACCAGTTGCACGTCATCGGGCGCCAGCTCCCGGAAGACGGAGGCCACCCGCGCGGAGACGACGGGGGTGAGCCCCGCGCCCGCGAGCGAGAAGTCCAGCGGCGGTCCGGGCGGCGTCACCGCCAGGCGCAGCTTGCCCACGCTCCGCACGGGGGCGCCGGAGGTGAAGAGCCAGACGGAGTCCAGCTTCCGGCGGACATCCACCGCCACCGGGTCGCTCAGCTCGGGCCGGCCGGGGATGCGGAAGTCGTCGTGGAGGTCGAAGTAGCGCGCCAGCCGGGAGGTGCGTGACTGTGACCGGCGCGCGGCCGCCTTCTTCGTCCGGGGCCGGCCGTCAGCGGGCACGTCTGAAAGGAGCATCTGCCGGGGGGAACCCGGCGTGGGGCCGGGGTCTCTTATCGGGGAGCGTCGCGTCAGGACGCGGAGCGCCTCGGTGAGCCGCCTGAACATCCGCCAATGTTACTTCCCCCGCCCGCGGTATGGGGGAGGAAGAAGCGGCGGACCGGGCTCCCTGCCGCCTTCCTGCCCGCCCGCGGTCCTGCGGCTACCAGGTGGTGTGCAGCGAGTAGCTCGCGGCCCGGGTGTCCAGGCTGAGGAAGGAGAACTGCCCCTCCGAGCACGTGCCGCTGTTGAGGAACAGCTTGCTGCCGTGCTCCACCCGCAGACCCAGGTGGGTGTGGCCGGTGACGACGACGTCCGCGTGATGCGCGTTGGCCCGCGCCATGGCCCAGCGCTGGAAGGTGCAGCGCGCCGGGTCCGGCAGCGCGTTGGTGATTTTCAAGTCCAGCGCCTGGAACCAGCGGAACATCGCCCGCATCCGCATCCGCCGCAGCCACGCCCCGGCCCACACCGCCGCCTCCGACAGCAGGCGCGCCTTGCGAATCATCCAGTCGTGGTGGTGTCCGTGGGTGAACAGCATCCGCACGCCGTCCGCCTCCAGAATCAGCTGGTCGGGCGCCCCCAGCACGGTGCCCGCCACCAGGTCGTGGTTGCCGTGGATGTAGTGGTAGCGCGGCAGCTCGAAGCGCCGGACGATTTCCGGGTGCGCCGCGCGGGCCGCCAGCAGCTCCGCCACCTTCCGCCCCGGCGTGCGCGGGGTGAGCGTTTCGAAGATGTCCCCGAGCAGCACGATGCGCTCGAAGTTGCCTTCCAAGAAACGGAGGAACCGCAGGAAGCCGGAGTCGTCGTGCCCGAAGTGGTCGGCGGCATCACGCCGCCCGAGATGTAGGTCCGAAATCACCGCGATCCGCATGCGCTCTCCCAAAGTGCTCTGGAAAGGTAGGGACTGCATGCGGCGGCGGAATGGTCGGCGCGCGAAAATCTCGCTGCAACCGGATGCCATTCGTGTGTCGCCACGATGCACCTTTCCTCTTGGCCCGGCATCACTGGAGCCAGATCCGGGGCTCCCGCCACCCTGCGCACGACCGGCGCATTCGTCCATGAGACCTGTGTGCTTTGTGTCGCGACGCGGATGAACCGTGTTTCGGCACCGGACATCCGTGGGCCCGCACCTCGCGCTTCCGCACATTGACTTGAAGTCGTGTCTATTTGACACTAACTATGTGTCCTGAGGACACGAAGTAAGGGCGGAGGGCCCATGGTCATCGGCTACATGAAGGCGGCACCGACGACGTACGTGATGCAGTTCGAGGCGGGAAAGGTGGTCCGGGAGGGGGCGGGGCTCTCGTTCTTCTACTGGAAGCCGTCGGCGACGCTGGTGTCGGTGCCGCTGTCCAGCGCGGACGTGCCCTTCGTCTTCAATGAGGTGACGCGGGACTTCCAGGCGGTGACGCTGCAAGGGCAGCTCACGTGGCGCGTCACCGACCCGCGCCGGCTTGCATCGTTGCTGGACTACTCATTGGCCCCCACGGGGCGCTACCACTCGGACGACCCGGAGAAGCTCGAGGAGCGGTTGGTGCAGGTGGCGCAGGTGCGGGCGCGCTCGGTGGTGCAGGGGCTGACGCTGCGCGAGGTACTGGTGCGCTCGGACGCCATCGAGCAGCAGGTGCTCGCGGCCCTGGCCGTGGCGGAGCCGGTGAAGGCGCTGGGCGTGGAGGTCATGGCCTTCTCGCTGCTTTCGGTGAAGCCGGCGCCGGAGATGGCGCGGGCGCTGGAGGCCGAGGCGCGCGAGGCGCTGCAACGCAACGCGGATGAAGCCATCTACGCGCGCCGCAACGCGGCGGTGGAGCAGGAGCGTCGCATCAAGGAGAGCGAGCTGGCCACGGAGCTGGCGGTGGAGGCGCGGCAGCGGCAGATTCGCGAGGCGAAGATGGCCGCGGACATCGCCGTGGAGGAGCAGCGCGCCGAGCTGATGACGCGCTGGAGCGACAACGAGCGGCAGGCCGCGGATGCCCGCGCGTACGCGTTGGAGAAGACGCTGGCCCCCGTGCGTGGGGTGGACTGGAAGACGCTGATGGCCACGTCGGCCAGTGGTGGGGACCCGGCGCTCAACATCGCCCTGGCCTTCCGGGAGATGGCGGAGAACGCGCAGCGCATCGGCGAGCTGAACGTGTCGCCGGACCTCCTGCGCTCGCTGGTGGGCGCGACGAGCCGCGAGCGCTGAGGCAGGGGAGGGGACCATGTACGAGAAAATCGTGCTCGTCACCCGCCGCACGCGCATGGCGGGCCTGGTGGAGCGCTTCAACACCAAGAAGCAGGCGAAGTTCTACGTGGAGCACGCGGGGCAGGACTTCGATGAGTTCACCCGCGAGGACGAAACCTACCGGTGCAACGTGGACTCGCTGCGGGAGTCGCTGTCCTTCGGGTTGCCGGTGCAGCAGGTGGACCGGAGCCTGGTGCCCACCTTCCTCTTCACCGGCAAGGAGGTGGTGGTCGTCGCGGGGCAGGACGGGCTGGTGGCGAACGTGGCGAAGTACGTGGGGGAGCAGCCGCTGGTGGGCGTGAATCCGGACCCGGAGCGCTTCGACGGCGTGCTGTTGCCCCATTCGGTTTCGGGGGCGCGCGGGGCGGTGCGGCGGGTGTTGGAGGGCAAGGCGGCCTTCAAGCGCGTGACGTTGGCGGAGGCGCGGCTGGATGACGGGCAGCGGCTGCTGGCCTTCAATGACTTGTTCATCGGGGCGCGCTCCCACGTGTCCGCGCGCTACCGGCTGCGCACCGGGGACCAGGAGGAGTCCCAGTCCTCCAGCGGCGTGGTGGTGTCCACGGGCGCGGGCGCCACCGGGTGGCTGTCCTCCATCTTCAACCTGGCGCGAGGCGTGACGGCCCACGCGGGTGGGGTGCCGTGCGCGCCCGTGCGCCTGGGCTGGGAGGACCCGCAGCTGATTTTCGTGGTGCGCGAGCCCTTCGCCAGCCGTCATTCGGGCGCCAGTCTGGTGATGGGCGACGTGACGGAGGAGCGCGAGCTGGTGCTGGAGTCGCGAATGGCGTCGGAGGGTGTCATCTTCAGCGACGGCGTGGAGGAGGACTTCCTCCGCTTCGGCGCGGGTGCCACCGCTCGCATCCGCCCCGCGCGGCAGCGTGCCATGTTGGTGGCGGGCTGACGGCGCGCCACCCCGCGCGGAAGAGCGGTCCGCGCGAGGCTCGCGTCCTGGCCGTCAGGGCGTGACGGTGACCTCCACCACGGGGCATGGCACTTCCGCCGGGCGGAATCCGCCATTCGGAGCGGGCACCGGTTCGCCTTCCCGGGCGACGTCCATCAGCGGGCCTCGGAACGCGATGCGGTACGTTCCCGGCGCCTGCAAGTCATAGAAGCGAGCGATGTCCACCTTGCCTTCCAACGACGTACCAGGGGAGAGGGTGACGTAGCTGTCGGCCGTAGGCAGCGCGCGCTTCGCCATGGGCCCCCGGTATTCGAGCGCGCCACCGTCACGGGACACGTCGAAGATTTTGTTGCGTACGCCCTCCAGCGGCGTGTGCCAGCCGAGCACGCGCAGGGATTGCGCCGTGGGATTGCTGAGCTCGAACACCAGCTCCACGGGGTCGCCCGCGCGCACCCGCGCCGGGCCGCTCAGCGTGCACGTCAAGGTCGTCGCCATGGCCGGGGTCTCCTGCGTCGCTTCAGCGGATGGCGCTACGTCCTGCCGCGCCGCGCACGCACTGCCCAGCATTCCCAGGGACAGCACCGCGACGCCCCACCGCCTACCGGAAGAGTTGAACATGGGCCCACGATAACGCGCCCGGAACGCGCGCAGCCCGGTGTTCTGCGTGACGAAGCCGTGGCCGTCCTCCGCGGCGCAATCCCTGCGCACGAAAGCGGTATGCCGCCACGTCACGACGGGTTGGCATAGGTGACGAGCAGCATCACCACGCCCACCACCTTCAGGGCAATCAACAGACCCATGTTGAGCACCACTTCGTCGAACCAGTTCTCATCGGGGAACATCATGACGGCGCTCCTTCTGCATCGCGTGCATCGCGAGACAGAAAGGCATTGAGCAAGGCCTGGGCCAACGCGCGTCCTCGCACGACGGAGACGTGCTTCCTGCGTCCATCCCTCTGGGAGCGCCGGCGCTTTCGCCCAAGTGAAATGACGTGGAGACGCACGCGGTCCGCCGCGTCCGTTCGCGCATGGGATTCGCGCGTGCGGTGCTGGCACCCGTACAAGGCGTATCGGAACGCCGTGCGGGCCCTCTAGGATGCGGGCCATGCGAACGCTCCTCTCCTCCCTTGTCTGCTTGCTGATGTCGGCGTGTGCCCATGCGCCGGCCTCCGCTCCCGAATCCGCGCCGCCCGCCGAGGCCCACGCGGCCTCGTCGTCCGCCGAGGCCCCCGTGACCTCCACGCCCGCCGCGGGGCTGCCCCACATGGAGCCGCCCGCCGCGCCGATGCCCGGCTGGAGGCAGGTGCGCAAGGCGAACGTGTTGTCGCGAGAAGACAAGTTCGCGGAAGCGCTGGCGCTCTATGAAGAGGCCCTGGACGCGGGGAATCGGGACCCGGACGCCGCGTACTCCGCGGCGTGTTCGGCGGCCCGGCTCGGCCGGAAGGACGTTGCGCTGCGCAGGTTGTCCCAGTCCGTGGAGCTGGGCTTCCGCGACGTGGGGTGGTTGATGCAGGACGCGGACCTGGAGCCGCTGCGCGAGGAGCCGGTGTACCTCGCGCAGGTGGAGCGCATCACCACGCTCCCGGATGTCCATCCCAACTCGAGTTCAGAGCTGAAGACGCTCTTCGTGGAGGACCAGAGTGACCGTCAGGGGCCGCTCGATGGGGCGGACGCGTGGAAGCGGGTCGCCGAGCGGGATGCGCAGCGGCGCGAGCGCGTGAAGGCCCTGATGGCCGAAGGCGCGTTGAAGGAAGGCGCGGACTTCCTGTCCGCGGGGTTCATCTTCCAGCACGGCAACACGCCGGAGGACTACGCCATGGCAAGGCAGATGGGAGCGGAGGCCGCGAAGCGGGGCCACCCCCGCGGCCTGTGGCTGGCCGCGGCGGCCTGGGACCGCTGGCTGATGAACGCCAACCTTCCGCAGCGCTTCGGCACCCAGTACCGCTTCAACCCGGAATCGAAGGAGATGACGCTCCACCCGGTGGACCCCAACGTCACGGACGAGGAGCGCGCGCGCTGGGGTTTCCCGCCGCTCGCGGAGATTCCAACCGTCCTGGGGCGCTAGCCGCGGCGGGGCTCCGGGGCGCTGGGGCCCGGAGCCACCTCGCGTGCTCCTCCGCCCGCTACTTCGCGGCGGAGGCCGGCGCGCCACCTTCCTGCGCCAGTGCGCGCACCAGCTCAAGCGCGCGCCGTACGTGCTCGCCGACGCGAATCTGCGACTCGAAGCTGTCGCGGACGATGCCCGACCGGTCCACCACGAAGGTCACCCGTCCGGGCAGCAGGCCCAGGAACGACGAGGACACGCCGAAGGCCTCGCGCGCCTCGCCGCGCGCGTCGCTGAGCAGCTTGAAGGGCAGTCGGTGCTTTGCCGCGAAGCCCTCATGCGAGCCCACCGAGTCACCGCTGATGCCCACCACCTCCGCGCCCGCGGCGACGAAGTCCTCGTACTGGTCCCTCAGTCCACAGGCTTGCGCCGTGCAACCGGGCGAGTCGTCCTTCGGATAGAAGTAGACGACCAATACCTTCTGACCCACCAGGTCTCGCAGCTGCACCGACTGCCCACCCGCGCCGGTGAGGGTGATGTCCGGTACCGCATCGCCTTGCTTCAGCAGCTTCGTCTTGGCCATGACGTCCTCGCGTCGCCCCGGAGTCAGGCCGGTGCGTTCAACGCCGGGCACATCCCATCCGGCCCGCCGCATCCCCACAAGTAATCCGCCGTGCCGAAAACGGGCGTCAAAGACGACCTCTGGATGTCTGCTTGCCCCCCGGGCGGTTGATACGGCGCCTAATGATGGGCGTCCTTCTCGACGCATCCTGGAAGTCGCCAGCGCATCTCATAGAGTGTGGGGAAGCGGTGTCGCTCCCCCGTCTGGCAGGCGACAGCCCTGTGCGCGGCCGGACCCGAAATTTCGGGCACCATCGCTGTGGTCGTCTTAGCTTTCGAGGCGGGAAGAGGCAGCTTAGGTCAGAGGTCAGGGCGGAAACTTTCGCCGGAGTTGCGCGCCGCACCGTTCAGGCGTAGGACGCAGCTTCGGGGGGTTGGTCAGGAGCGGACATGGTCGGCCTCGTCGTCGCAGCGCACGGACGTCTGGCGGAGGAGCTGGTCTCCACCGCGGAGCAGATCGTGGGAGAGCTTCCCGCGGTGGCAGCCTGTAACATCGAGCCTGGGACTCCTGTCGAGGATATCCGGGCGAAGATGAAGCAAGCGATCGCCCGCGTGGATGAGGGCTCCGGTGTCATCATTCTGGCCGACCTCTTCGGAGGTACGCCCTGTAAGGAGTCGCTGATGATGTGTCAGCGAATGAATGTGGAGGTCCTTGCTGGCGTCAACCTGCCCATGCTGCTGAAGGCGAACTCGCTCCGTTCGGAGCAGTTGTCGCTACCGGAGATGGCCAACCAGCTGGCTTCGCACGGCCAGCGCAACATCACCTGCGCATCCGCCCTGCTTCGCGAGGCACAGCAGCCGCGAACTTGACGGACCCGCGCGGGTCGGCGATTCGAGACTGCCGTGATCACCCTGGTCCGCGTCGACAACCGCCTCATCCATGGTCAGGTCGTCGAGGCCTGGCTCCCGTTCCTCAAAGTCTCCCGGGTGGTCGTGGCGGATGACGAGGCGGCCTCCAGTCCTCTCATCCGGGCCGCCATGGCCCTGGCTGTCCAGAGCGCCATCGAGGTGCAGATTCTGCCCCTGTCCCAGGTGGACTTCGCCGCCCTGTCCAAGGACGGTGTGCGCACCCTGGTGTTGCTGCGGGATGTCGCCTCGGTGCCCTTCGCGCATGCGCACGGGCTGGCCATGGATGAGCTGAATCTGGGCAACGTGCACTTCGGCACCGGCCGCAGGCAGGTCTCCCCGTCCGTCTTCCTGGCGGAGGCCGAGCTGACGACGCTCCAGCAACTGGCCGACCAGGGCGTCCGGGTGACGGCCCGCGCGGTGCCCGCCGAGAAGCCCGTGGACCTGCCGGATCTCCGCGAGCGGTGGGCGAAGGCCGGGTGAGTGCGTGAGCGTCGTCTGGACTCAGGTGGCGCTCGCGGGACTGTGGGGCGGACTGGTGGCACTGGAACGCAAGGCGTTCCTCCAGGCCATGATGTCCCGGCCCCTGGTCGCCGCCACCGTCATGGGCGCGTTGCTCGATGACGTGGCGTCGGGCCTGGCCATCGGCATGCTCCTGGAGCTGTTCTTCCTGGGCACCGCCAACCTGGGTGCCGCGCTGCCGGAGAACGACACCCTGGCGGCCACCGGCATCAGCGCCGCCGCGGCCACGTTGTCCGCGGCCACGGGCGCGGGCTCCACGCCGGCCATCTGGTCGCTCGCCGTGCTGCTCTTCATCGGCCTGGGACGCGTGGGCCGCAAGGGTGACCGGCTGCTGGAGGGATACACGGCGCGGCTGGCCCGGGTGGCGCTGGCCTCCGCGGAGGCGGGGAACATCACCCGCGCCATGCGGCAGAACCTGTGGGGTATGTGGCCCCACTTCGCCGTGTACGGCACGCTCACCGCGCTCTGCGCGCTGCTGGGCTTCTACATTGAACCGCTGCTCCAGGCGCTGCCCCCCGTGGTGGTGCGCGGGCTGGCGTGGGCCTGGCCGGCCATGGCGTCCGTGGCGGCGGCCATCGCGGCGCAGGGCAGCCACGCGCGGCGCGCGCCGCTCTTCGCGGGGCTGGGCGCGGCGGTGGTGACGGCGTCCGTCGTGTGCGTCATCCTCCTGGAGGGCCGATGAGCGCGCCCCCGGCCGCGCTTCCCTTCGGCGTGCTGCTGCGCGTCTTCCTTCGCTCGCTCTTCCTCCAGGCATCGTGGAACCCCAAGGGCATGCAGAACCTGGGGCTGGCCTACGCCGTCTATCCCGCGCTGGAGGCGCTGTACCCACAGGGGCCCGCGCGTGAGGAGGCGGTGCGCCGGCATCTCGTCTTCTTCAACACGCACCCCTACGTCGCGGCGGCGATTGTCGGCGGCGTCATCAACCACGAGGAGCGCATTGCCCGGGGGGAGGAGACGCCGGACAAGGTGGTGGCCTTCAAGGCCGCGCTCATGGGGCCCCTGGCCGCGCTGGGGGACGGCTTCTTCTGGCTGTCCCTCAAGCCCGCGACGGGGGCGGTGAGCGCCGCGCTGGTGCCGCTGCTGGGCGTGTGGGCGGTGCCCCTGTTCCTGGTGCTCTACAATCTGGTGCACCTGCTGCTGCGGGTGCGCCTGTACTGGCTGGGCCTGACGCTGGGCGACAGGCTGGTGGAAGCAGTGGCTCGCGCCAACCTCCCCGCTCGGGGGGCCCGGCTGCGGGCGGTGGCGGCGGCGAGCGCGGGCGGTGTGGCCGCCTGGCTCGCGGTGTCATTCGGGGCCAACGCGGGCGGGCTGTATGCGCCCCTGCTGGCGGCCGGATGTCTGGCCCTGGGGGTGGCGTCCTACGTGCTGGTCAGCCGTCGGGTGCCGAACTACGTGGTGCTCTATGTCGCGGCGGGCCTGGCCTGCGTGGCGGGAGCATTCCTCTAAGGAGAGTGGGAGTCGCGATGGCAAGCGTGGTCGAAGGGACGTACGAGATCATCAACGCGCTGGGGCTGCACGCCCGGGCCGCGGCGCAGATGGTCAAGGTGGCCAACCGGTTCAAGAGCGAGGTCACCATCGAAGCCCAGGGACAGCGGGCCAATGCCAAATCCATCATGGGCGTGCTGATGCTCGCCGCCGCCCAGGGCACCCAGGTGAAGCTCACCTGCAAGGGCGACGACGCGGATGCCTGTCTCCAGGAGCTGGCGAAGCTCATTGGTGACCGTTTCGGCGAGGCGCAGTGAAGGGTTGGTCGGAAAACGCGGTAGACGGACAGGAACGGAAGGAACCGTGAGCAGCCAGGCCACCCCCACTCTGAGGTTGTTGGGCATCGGCGCCTCTCCCGGCGTGGCGGTGGGGCACGCCTTCATCCTGGACCGCAAACGCATCCGCACGCCCAAGCTGCGGCTGGCGGAGGCGGAGGTCGAGCCCGAGCGGATGCGGATGAAGACAGCCATTGACCTGTCCGACCGCCAGCTCGCCGAGCTGAAAGAACAGATTACGCGCACCGAGGGCAGCGACCACGCCCTCATCCTCGAGGCGCACCGGTTGATGCTCCACGACCCCATGCTCGTGGACGAGGTGAACCGGCTCATCATCGAGGACCGCATCAACGCCGAGTGGGCCGTCCGGCGCGTGGCGCGCAAAATCAAGCACCTGTTCGACAACATCCCCGACGAGTACTTCCGCGAGCGCCGCTCGGACGTGGACTACGTCGCCGACCGAATCATCCGCAACCTGATGGGGCAGGTGGTGGATGAGGAAGTGGAAGTCCCCGCGGAGGCCATAGTCGTCGCGCACGACTTGTCTCCGGCGGACGCGGCGCTGATGGCGCGCAGCGGCCGGGTGGGGGGCTTCGTGACGGACCTGGGCGGCCAGACGAGCCACACCGCCATTGTCGCCCGCGCGCGGGAGACGCCCGCGGTGGTGGGCGCCGGCCGGGCCAGCGAACAGATTTCGCCGGGCGACCTGGTGGCCATGGATGGCATCCGGGGCGTGGTGCTGGTGAACCCCTCGGACGAGCAGCTCGCCGTCTTCCGCGAGGAGCAGCGCCGCTACCAGGAGAGCGAGCGGCTGGCCCTGGCGACCAAGGACCTGCCCGCCGTCAGCACTGACGGCTTCCAGATTCGCCTCAACGGCAACATCGAATTCCTGGAGGAAATCCCCTCGCTGCTGGCGCACGGCGCGGAGGGCATTGGCCTGTACCGCACCGAGTTCATGTTCCTGGACCGGAAGACGGCGCCCACCGAGGAGGAGCACTATCGCGCCTACCGTCAGGTGCTGGAGGCCATGGGCGGGCGTCCCGTCACCATCCGCACGTTGGATTTGGGCGGCGACAAGGTGCCGGGCAAGACGAAGCACGAGAAGGAACCCAATCCGGCCATGGGCCTGCGGGCCATCCGGTACTGCCTGTCCAACCGGGAGCTGTTCCGCACCCAGCTGCGCGCCCTGCTGCGCGCCAGCGTGCACGGCAACTTGCGGCTGATGTTCCCCCTCATCTGCGGGGTGAGTGAGCTGCGTGAGGCCCGCAGCGAGCTGGAGGCCTGCCGCACGGAGCTGGGCCGCGCGGGTGTCCCCGTGGGCAAGCGCTTCCCCGTGGGCATCATGGTGGAGACGCCCAGCGCGGCCACCATCGCCGACCGGCTGGCCCAGGAGGCGGACTTCTTCTCGGTGGGGACCAACGACCTCATCCAGTACTCGCTGGCCATCGACCGCCAGAATCGCGAGGTCGCCTACCTCTACCGGCCCCTCCACCTGTCGGTGCTCCGGCAGTTGCGCGGCATCATCGACGCGGGCCGGGCGGCCAACATCCCCGTGTCCATGTGTGGGGAAATGGCGGGAGATCCGCTCTACACCCTGGTGCTGCTGGCGCTGGGCTTCGACGAGCTGTCCATGACGTCGGGGCAGATTCCGGTGGTGAAGCGCTTCCTGCGCCGGGTGAGCCGCGTGGACGCCATGGAGCTGCTGCAGAACGCCATGGAGCTGACCACGGCGGAGGAAATCGAGCGCTACGTGCGCACGGAGATGGACCGCCGCTTCAGTGAGACGATGGAGCCGGGCGCGCCGGGAGTCGGGAACGCGGAGCCCGCGGACCACGAGCCCTCCGAGCACGGGGCTTCGCCCTCGGGACGGAACACGGCCTGACCCCGCGCCCGTAAGGGCGGGGCGGACGGCGGTGGCTTGCCAACATGCCTACCGGACCCGAAGGGGATTCCGGACGCGAGCCATCGTGTGCAACTTGCCGGGACGAGCACAGGGGGTCGCCCCAGGAGCAAGCATGTTCAGTCCCGCCAACATCCAGATGGGTATGACCGCGAGAGACCGGGACGGTGAGAAGGTGGGCACCATCATCGCCGCGGACTCGGCGGGTTTCTTCATCGGCAGGGGGCGCCTCTTCACGCGCGATTGCCGGCTGTCCTTCTCGGATGTGGCAGACATCGACGGGGAGGACGTCTACCTGCGTGAGGAGTTGTCTCACCTGCCGGACCTCAAGCCGGAGGCCCTGGCACCCGCGCGGCGGACCTCCACCACGGCGGGCCTGCCGCTCCAGCACGATTTGACGGGCGGACTGGGCTGGGCGGACGACGACACCGACGAAGAGTCCCAGGTATCGTCTCCGGCGCGGGAGTCCTCCGGCATGCATCAGTGGGCCAGCGGGGAAGGCGAAGCGGCGCCTCGTCGCGAGGCGCCTTCCGCGGATGCGCGGCGGTACACGCGCCACTGAGCGCCCCCGCCGCGGCGTTGCTCACCAGCTCGACTTGATGACGCCGGGAATCTCTCCCCGGAGCGCCTCAGGTTGCCCCGAGCTTCCCGTCAGCGCGCAGCGATTCGTCAGGCGTGCTCCTCGTCCTCATCGGGCGCGTCCGTTCGCTGCACCTGCCATTCGGGGAATGGGTCCTCCAGACGCGCCCAGTGTTGGGGACCGCGCGCCAGTTCCGCCGGCGTGAGCAGACAGGCCTCCAGCAGCCGGGCCATCTCCTCGTGGTCCGCGTCCTGGGTGATGAAGACGATTTCCTGCCGCCGGTCGCCGTGTGGGCCCACGCACTCGCGCTCGATGTCGGCGCGCGCCTGCGCATCCTCCGGCCACTCGGCGCGGGGCATCGCGTCCCACCACACGCCGCCGGGCTCGAAGCTGCAGGCGCCGCCCGCCTGGGCCCAGACACCGGCGATGTCCATCCGCGTGGCGAGCCAGAAGAAGCCCTTGGAGCGCAGCACGCCTCGCCAGCTCTCGTGGATGAAGTCCCACAGCCGCGCGGGGTGGAAGGGCACGCGGCTGCGGAAGACGAAGCTGCGGATGCCGTAGGTCTCTGTCTCCGGCGTGTGTTCGCCCCGCAGCTCCTTGAGCCAGCCCGGGGCGCGCCGCGCGCGTTCGAAGTCGAAGCGGCCAGTGTTGAGCACGGCGGAGGGTGGCACGCGGCCCCGCTCTGAGGTGACGAGGTGCGCGTCCGGGTTGAGCTTGCGCAGGATGTCCTTCAGCCGGGCTAGCTCCTCCGCTGGGACGAGGTCCGTCTTGTTGAGGACGAGCACGTCCGCGAACTCCACCTGCTCCACCAGCAGGTCCACCACGGTGCGCTCGTCCTCGTCCGCCGCGGCCAGTCCGCGCGCGGCGAGGTCATCCGCGGCGCTCCAGTCCCGCAGGAAGTTGAGGGCGTCCACCACCGTGACGAGCGTGTCCAGCCGCGCGACGTCCGACAGACCCTGGCCCAACTCGTCCGTGAAGGTGAACGTCTCCGCGACGGGCAGCGGTTCGGAGATGCCGGTGGATTCGATGAGCAGGTAGTCGAAGCGGCCCTCCCGGGCGAGCCGGGAGACCTCCAGCAGCAGGTCCTCGCGCAGCGTGCAGCAGATGCAGCCGTTGGACAGCTCCACCAGCTTCTCGTCCACGCGGCTCAGCGCGCCGCCGCCCGTCTTCACCAGCCGGCCGTCGATGTTCACCTCGCTCATGTCGTTGACGATGACCGCCACCCGCAGGCCCTCCCGGTTCTGGAGGACGTGGTTGAGCAGCGTCGTCTTGCCCGCCCCCAGGAAGCCGGAGAGCACTGTCACGGGCAGCCGGGCCGTGGCCGAGGGTGCCGTCATGGCTTGCCCTCCACGAACAGCACGTGCTTGCGCACGCGCGGGTCGTACTTCTTGAGCTGAAGCTTCTCTGTGTAGACGTAGCCAGGCCCCGCCGACGACACGAGATGGCTGATGGTGCGGTTTCCCTTGGGCATGGAGGGCTCCGGCCGCGCGGACATGACATGGCATGGCATGCCGCGACGATGCGCTGCCGCGGAGTCACGTCGGGACGGCGGTGTTGATGTGTTGGATGTTTTTGTATCTGAGTTGCGTTTGTGGCGCAAGCAACTGCGCGGGCCGGACGTCCGGGGAGCGCGCGTCGCTAGGCCTCGGCGTCTTCGTCCACGTCCGGGGAGCGAGTCGCGCGGTGCCGCTTCCGGTAGCGCCTGATGGCGCGCTCCAGGGGACGCAGGCCCGCCAGGCACAGCAGGGCAATGGTCATGGTGGTGACGGCGGCGAAGTAGAAGCCCAGGCCGGCGGCCAGGCCCACGGACGCGGTGAGCCAGAGGTTGGCCGCCGTCGTCAGGCCCTTCACCTGTCCGTTGTGGCGCAGGATGACGCCCGCGCCGAGGAAGCCGATGCCCACCACCACTTGGCTGGCGATGCGGCTGATGTCGCCCCGAGTACCCTCGGGGGTGTCAGGGCCCAACTCCACTTCGATGAAGACACTGGCCAGCGTGAAGCAGCACGCGCCCAGGGAGACGAGGATGTGGGTGCGCAGCCCGGCCGCCTGGCCGCGCACCTCACGCTCCAGGCCCAGCACGCCCCCCAGCAGGGCGGCCAGGGCCAGTCTCAGCGCGACAATCTGCTCATCCACGAGCGGGGAGCCTACTCACCCAGCTCGATTTTCTCGTCCTTGTCCGCTTCGCTCAGTTCGGGATTGGGCAAGGTGTCCAGCGTGGCCGTCAGCAGCTTGCTGGATGGCACCACGTAGGGCGCTACTTCTTCCCCCAGCTCCTGGACGTACTGAGCCACGCGCTGCTCGTAGTCCTCGTCCTTGGAGTTCCAGCTCCCGGCGGACTCGGCGAACCAGACCTCTTCGCCGTCGCGGCAGCGCACCAGCTTCGCGTGCACCGCGGCCTCCGCGCCGCTGCCCCGGAGCTGAATCTGGGGGGACAGCCAGAGCACGCCCTCCAGCCCCTCCACGCACAGGGCCTTGAACGTGGCATCCGTGGGCACGTCGGGCAGCGCAGCGCTCTCCTTCACCAGGAAGTCGCGGTTCTGGTTCACCCACTGGCGGGCGATGAGGCTCCACAGCTCGCCCACGGCGACCTTGCCGTCGGGCAGCGGCTGCGTCACCACCACCAGTCGCTTCACCTGGTGCTTGTCCACCGTGTCGTAGTCACTGCGCAGCCGCTGATTCTTCACCGCGGAGCATCCGGACAGCAGGCCCAGCCCGAGCACGGGCAACAGTCGCTTCATCATGATGTCCCTCTCCCGGCCCCCTTCCGCGGGAAGGGGGCCTCCTTCAGGTGCACGCCCGGGCCTGACGGCTCAGGCCGCCTTCGGCTCGGAGTCCTTGCCGCCGCCAGTCGAGCCGCCCTCACCGGAGGACGCGCCCGACTCGCGCTGACGCCGGTCGTACATGAGCTGCATCACCGCGGCCAGCACCGTGAAGGACACCACCAGCGTGGTGATGAGGCCAATGCACGCTACCAGACCCATGGAGCGCAGGCCGTTGTGGGCCGCGGCCAGCAGCGCCGCGAAGGCCACCACCGCCGTGAGCGTGGAGGACACGACGGCCGCGCCCACGCTGCGCAGGGCCACCAGGGGGGAGGTGCCCTCCAGGAAGCGATGGAGCAGGTAGAGGCCGTGACTCACCCCGAAGCCCAGGAGGATGGGCAGGATGATGATGTTCATGAAGTTCAGGCGCAGCCCCGTCAGCGCCATGATGCCCAGCATCATCGCCACGCCCACGCCGAGCGGAATCACGGACGCCAGCGCCAGCTTCACGTTGCGGAAGTCCAGGAAGTGCATGGCCAGAATCCAGAGCGCGGTGAGCACCACGGTGACCTTGCCGTCCCAGAGGACGATGCGCGCCAGCCGCGCGTAGAGCTGCGTGGCGCCCGCGGCGCGGAACTCCTTCTCCACCGCGGGGGCCTTGGGGTCCCACGCGTCCTGGTCGAACTTGCCCGGCGCGTACGTGGCCTTGATGACCTTCGTCTCGTCGGAGAACGCCAGCATCTTCTGGCCGTCCATCAGGTCCACGCTGGCGTAGATGTACGTGAGGTAGCCGTGGTTCTCCGGCTTCGCGGAGGGCAGGTTGCGGAACTGCGCGGTGTAGTTGGCCGGGACGCCGTGGACGTCGAAGGGCTTGGCGTCCAGCACCTTCTTGAAGAAGTCCGCGTTGGCCTGCATCTCTGGCGGCAGCGCGGCGACGGAGAAGCCCTCGTCCTCCAGTTGCTGCATCTCCGCCTTCCACTCCTCCAGCACCTTGGCGTTGGCCGCGGCCGTCTCCGCCGGGGGCACGAAGGTGAAGATGCTCACCACCTGGTCGATGGAGGGGTACTTGTGCGCGTTCTGCGTCAGCTCCCGGTACACACCTTCGGCCTCGTCCAGGTCCTTGGTGTAGATGGCCATCGGGTCGCTGGAGATGTTGAAGCGCTCGTTGATTTCGTCCTGGAGCAGCACGGACGACATGCCGTCGGGGATGAGCGCGCGGGTGTTGTAGTTGAAGCTCACGCCGTATTTGAGGCGCTCGAAGAAGCCCAGCTCCACGCCCTTGGGAGGCTCCTCCGAACCGGCCCAGGGCACCGCGGCGGCGCAGATGAGCGCGACGATGGCCGTGCTGATGCCCAGCACCATCTTCGGCTTGGGGATGCGCAGCTCCTTGCCGGTGGTGGCGGAGTTGGTGGGCGGCGGCTTCATCACGCCGATGAGCTTCTGGGGCAACTCCGGGTTGATGCGGCCGGCCAGCGCCAAAATGGCCGCGCTCCAGCAGAACAGCGTCAGGCCCAGGATGAGCGTGCCCGCGCCGGCCAGGAAGCCGAACTGGCTGAAGCCGCGGAACTCGCTGACCATCAGCACGAAGAAGGAGCCCGCCGTCACCACCGCGGCCACCGCGGCCGGACGGCCCGCGTTCATCACCGCGTCCCGGATGGCCACGTCGTACGGCTTGCCCGCGCCCAGCTCCAGCCGCGTGCGGAAGATGAAGTGGATGCCGTAGTCGATGCCGAAGCCGAGCAGGATGCCGCCCAGGATGGACGTAATCATGTTCAGCTCACCCACCGTCGCGTAGGTGAAGCCGAGCGTATAAATCGTGCCCACCACCGTGCCGATGACGACCAGGAAGGTCGGCGCCAGCTTGCGGAAGAAGATGATGGTGATGAGGAAGATGGAGCCCAGCGCGATGAGCGTCACCGGCTCCAGCGACTCCTCAATCGCGTAGGAGTCATCCACCGTCGTCTTGTAGGAACCGGTGAAGCCGTAGGCGATGGTCTTGCCATCACCCATCAGCTGGTAGTCCTCCACCAGCTTCACCTTGCCCGGCTGCGCGGAGTACGCGTCAATCTGGCCCTTGAGCCGCTCGAGGTAGTCCTTCGTCTTGCCGATTTCGGTGTTGTCCCACATCGGCTTGACGAGCAGCATCAACATCTTCTTGTCGTTGGAGATGTTGTAGTCGTCGCGGATGCTCTTCTTGCCAATGGAGGAGTACTTGTCGACCAGGTCCTGCATGTCGAGCTCGACGGGCTTGGAGCCGCCCAGGTCGATGAAGAACGGGTTGCTGCGCTTCAGCTTGTCGCGCAGGAACGCCATGATGCGGCGCTTGCCCTCGACCAGGTCCTCCGTCTTCACGAAGAGGACCATGTTCTGCTGGATGAACTCGACGGGCAGCTTGTAGGAGACGTTGCGGACGTTCTCCTTGTCGTCCTGCATGATCTTCGCGAGGTCGTCGGCGGTGCGCTTGAGCGCGGCCTCGTCCTCTGAGCGCAGGGCGACCATGAGGAAGCCGCTGCCGCCCACCATGTCGATGACCTGCTTGACGTCCTTCACCTCTTCCAGGTCATGGGAGATGAGGTCGAGCTGGTTGGAGTTGATGTGCAGCTTCGACGCCCCCCACAGCGACACGGCCAGCAGGGCCAGCATCACCAGGAGGACCGCCCCGGGCCTGCGGACCAGCAGTCCGGCGAAGGCTTGGGCGAAACGGGAGTGGGAGTTCGGATTTCTATCGCCGCTCATGCGGCGGCGACCCTACCGGCAAACGCCCCGACCCGAAAGGCAAAGCCCGTCCGCCCGGCCGCTGCCCTGCCACGGACGCCCGCGTCATGGCGGGGCGCCCCAGGGCCCGCCCTCAGGGGGCGCGCGGCGCGGAGACCCGCAGCACGTCGTTTTCCGGTTCCTTGGGAGGTAAAAGGAACGAGCGCGGGTGCTTCACCAGGTGCGCGAGCACGGCGCGCAGGAAGGGCAGGGCCTCGCGGGTCGGGACGTCGCGGGCGCGGACGGCCACCCCCAGCGCCAGCGAGAAGGACACCCCGAAGTTGATGAGGCCGGTGAGGGCCGTGCCCGCCAGCGCGGCCAGGAACTCCGGCTGGAGCACCGCGCCGGGCCCCATCGCCGTGCCCGCCAGGGAGAGCAAGCCGAGCGCGAAGGTGACGTGGCGCACGTCCAGCCCCAGCCCGAAGAAGCCGCCCACCAACGGCCCCAGGGCCAGCAGGAAGCCCAGCGTCACGTTGGCCCCCAGGCCGGAGGCCGCGTGCTGGAAGGTGTCCGCCAGCCGCCGGGCGCGCGCCTCCCCCAGAAGTCGCCGCAGCACGCGGTGGTGGGCCAGCGCCTCGGGCAGCCGCCGGTACACCACGAAGTTTTCCAGCCAACCGCCCGCCACGCTGCTCATCCACAGCATGACGCCCGTCATGGCGGCGAATATCAGCGTGCCGCTCTTCCACGGATGCATCGAGGCCACCGTGGCCTGGGCCTTGGCCGGGCTCATGAAGGTGTGACCGGTGATGAACTGGTACCCCAGCGCGAACACGATGGCCGTCGGGGCCACCACGCCCAGGTTGCCCACGAAGGCCGCCAGTTGGGAGCGGGTGATTCGCGGGATGAGCTCCACCAGGCTCGCCAGCCGCTCCCCCCGGGCACCTTCCCCCACCGCGCCCGCCAGCGTGGCCGCCGTCACGGACGGCTGCTTGGTGGCCAGGGTGAAGCCCAGCGCTTGGATGAGGAGGAAGGCCAGGGCGTAGTTGAGGCCCACGGCCAGGAAGGAGAAGAAGGGCGCCAGCATGATGCCCGACAGGAACGTCTTGTTGACCACCGCAATCGCCGTCACCAGCCCGCCGCCCGCCGCGGAGTGCACCATCGCGTGGAAGCCCTCGCGGGTGCTGGTGATGTAGTGCTCGCCGGAGTGTCCCGCGCGTTCAATGATTTTGCGCGCCAGCATCCGCATGTTGCGCTTCACCAGCTCCACCACGGAGCGGTCCGCGTGCGCGCGCCGCAGCAGGTCCGACACCAGCGTCATGGCCTCGCGCCAGCGCGCTTCGCCCCGAGGGGCCCCCAGCACGCGGGCAATGGCCTCCATGCGCTCCAGGCCCCGGCGGATGCGCTCCAGCCGGTACACCAGGTCCACGCTGACGCCCGAGTCCTCCAGGTGGCGTGACACGCTGCCCACCACCTGGCGGCAGTCGGCCACGCATTGCGATAAGTCCCGCAGCGTGTCCGCCGCCGCGTCGCGCGCCAGGACCGCGTCACAGACCAGCCGCATCCGCAGGAAGGGCGAGGCGCGGAAGGACGTCTCCGGGCTGCGGTCGCGCACGTCCTCGGCTATTCCCAGGGCCGCCACCTGCACCGCCAGCAGCAGCAGTGCGTCCATCAAATCCGCGCGCACGCGGGCGGCGGGCAAGGGCCCGGGCGACGCGGGTTCACCGACCAGCGCCGCGAGCTGCGCGAGCCGCGCGGGGGACAGTCGTGCCAGCCAGTCCGCGTCGTCCGGGTCCGGGCACAGGCGCAGCAGCAGCTCCGACAGCTTGCCGGGCTCCGGAGGGGCGGGCAGCAGCGAACGGGCGAGCCGGTCCGACGCCTCCGCGAAGAAGCCCTGTCCGGCGGGCAGACCTACCTGGGCGAAGAGCTTGAGGCCCCGGCTGCCCTCGAACACGGTGGCCACCAGCCGCGTGAGGGCGGCGCGCATGGCGGGCTCGCCTTCGAGCACGCGCACCATCAGGGCCAGCCGGCTGTCGGCGGCGGAGACCTCGGGTTCGGAGGCGTCCACCAGCGCGTGGGCGGGGATGCGCTCACGCAGCCACTGCATCCAGCGCTCCACCCACTGGAGCCGGGCTTCCAGGCCGCCCTCGGGCACGTCGCACAGCAACCGGTACAAATCCCGCACGGCGGAGTGGCCCGGCGCCCGGGGCGCGTACTGCATGCAGAACGCGTCCACTTCGCGGGCGGAGGGCTGCTGCCTGGGGGCGGGGAACTGCACGGGGG
>NZ_JAAEAH010000117.1 GCF_010998615.1 Myxococcus sp. CA023
CCCCAGCTCCGTCCCCGCCCTTGCAACCCGCGACCCGCACCGGCGTCCCACACCCGCCAACCATCCCCATCCGCCGGCCCGCGTCGCACCGTGCCCAACGCCATAGCATCCGCCGTGCCGTGCCAGCCGGAGCACGGAACACGAATCATTTCAGCCACTTACAAGAACACGGAGCCAGGGGGCGGAAGCGGAGCCGGACGGCGGCCGGAAAAAACTACGTCCGCGGGCCGAACGGCCTGTCCCTGCGTACCGGTCCACCGTTGAAGCGACAACGAAGCCCTTCAGGCGCGCCCGATAGGTGGGCGCCACAGCCGGAGCAGGTCCTGGGCAAGCAGCTCGTGCATGGCCTGTTGAAGCGAGACGAGCATCTGATGGAGTGACTCGGCGGTGTCACCGTGAGCTTCGAGCACACGCTCGTGCCGCCCGTCGAAGACGCGCAGCCTGCCCGGGACGAGCGCGATGACGGGAAGCGTCGGGTGACGTTTGCGGAGCAATCCCAGGAAGAGCGGGTGGTCCTCATCCGGGCGGCGCACGTCCACCACCACCAGCGCGGGAGGCCGGGACGTCAGCGAGGCGAAGGCGTCGTCCGCATCCCCGGTGACGGAGATGGCCAGGTCTGGCGCTTCGAGGATACGGCGCAACAGCTCGCGCGAAGGCGCGTGAGGACTGACGATGAGGACCCGGCGCATCTTGCAGCTGAATCTAGCCCTTCCAGACGGCGATGGTGGCCCCGATGAAGGCGAGCCCGGAGCCCAGCACCCGGGGGAACGTCACGGGGCGGCCTTCCACCATCGCATCCCACACGAGGCTGGTGAGGAGCTGCGCCGCCATCAGCAGCAGGACGGACTGCACCGCCCCCAGGCGGCTCATGGCCAAGGGCATGCCCAGGACGATGATGACGCCGCACAGCCCCGGCAACAGGTGCCAGGGCGTGAAGCCACTCAAGCGGCCCTGGCCCGCCGCGGCCTCCGGCCAGAGCCCCGGCACCGTGCGCACGACGAAGTACACCGCGAAGGTGGCCACCGTCGCCACCACCATGTTCAGGAGCACGGCGCTCATCAGGCCCCACTGGCCCCCAAAGCGACGGTTGAGACCGGCCTGAGCCACGACCGCCAGGCCACACAGCATGGGAACGAGCGAGATGAAACGCATGCGGCGCGCTGGGTACCGTGAACAGCGCATACCTGCAAGCCTACCCTCCAGGCCTTCAATGAGACTGGCGAAACCCAGGATGACCGGCTAGGTCCCTACACGCCGATGCCGTCGCCCACCGAGCTCCACTTCGACTGCGGCACCCTGGTCGCGCCCACACTTCCGGAGGATGCCCGCCTGCGAGCCCTCTTCCAGAAGGACGGGCGCACCGGCGTCTACCGCGCGCCCGCGTGGCATTACCGCGAGGCGGTGCTGCGGCTGCGGGAACTGGGCATCCCCTACGAGGACAAGGCGAAGCGCTTCGAGCCGCTGGAGCTGCCGCTCACCTCGCCCATCCAACCCTTTCCACATCAGCAGCAGGCGCTGGAGGCGTGGACACGCGCGGGCGGACGTGGCCTGGTGGAGCTGCCCACGGGCGCGGGCAAGACGCTGCTGGCGGTGCTCGCCATCGCCCACGTGAAGCGGCCCACGCTGGTGGTGGTGCCCACGCTGGACCTGATGACGCAGTGGCAGGGCGTGCTGGCGCGCCACTTCTCCGTGCCAGTGGGCCTGCTGGGCGGCGGCGTGAATGACCGGCAGCCGCTGACGGTGACGACGTACGACTCCGCGGCGATGCAGACGGAGTTCCACGGCAACCGCTTCGGCCTGCTGGTGTGCGACGAGTGCCACCACCTGCCCGCGCCCAGCTACCGCTTCATCGCGGAGGGCTCGCTGGCGCCGTACCGGCTGGGCCTCACCGCGACGCTGGAGCGCGCCGATGGCGGCGAGCGCGTCTGCGAGGAGCTGTTGGGCCCCCGCGTGCACCGCTCGGACATCCGGGAGCTGCAGGGTGAATACCTGGCGCCCTATGAAGTGAAGCGAGTGGAAGTCCCGCTGACGCCCGACGAAAAGACGCGCTACGACACGGCGCGCGCGCTGTACCTGGGCTTCGTGCGCAGGCTGAGCGTGCCGCTCTCCGCGCCGGACGGGTGGGCGCGCTTCCTGGCGCAGAGCCAGCGCAGCGACGAGGGCCGCGCGGCGTACCGCGCCTACCGCGAGCAACGGCGGATTGCGCTCACGTCCAGCGGCAAGCAGGAGGTGCTGTGGCGCATCCTCCTGGAGCACCGGGACGACCGTGTCCTCGTGTTCACCGACGACAACGAGACGGTGTACACGCTGGCGCGCCGCTTCCTGCTACCCGCGCTGACGCACCACACGCCCGTGCCCGAGCGCAAGGCGTTGCTGGCGGCCTTCGCCTCCGGGGAACTGCCGGTGCTGCTGACCTCGCGCGTGCTGAATGAAGGCGTGGACGTGCCCGAGGCGCGCGTGGGCGTGGTGCTCAGCGGCAGCGCGAGCGTGCGCGAGCACGTGCAGCGGCTGGGGCGCATCCTGCGCAAACGGCCAGGGAAGCGCGCGCTGCTGTACGAGGTGTGCTCCGCGCAGACGGCGGAGAGCAGCATCAGCGAGCGGCGACGCCAGCACGGCGCCTATCAGGAGGGCGGCTGAGATGCTGACACGCGAGCTGCTCAACTTCCGCGTGCGCCAGGGCGTCCTGCGCCCCGTCTTCGTGAAGCGCGATGACACGGAGCTGCTGACCTTCGCCCAGGACCTGCTCGCGGAGGTAGCGGCGGCGCGCGGCGGCCAGCGCGACGACATCGAGGAGTCGCTGGGCTTGAAGGCCGGCGCCTTCACCAAACCCAAGGTGGCGCGCGGCCTGGTGAAGCTGGTGTTGGACCGGCTCCTCTTCGATGAGCCCGCGCCCGGCGTGACGGAAGCCCGTTGGGAGCGAATCAAGGCGGCGGGGCAGGTCCTGCGTGCGCTGCCTCCCGACGCCACGATGGAGGCCTTCGAGGCACGGCTGGCCCAGACGCTCCCCGTCCCCCTTCCCGAGGCCCGAGAGGCGCTGTACTCGGACCTGCCCGGCCACCGCCGGCTGGTGGGGTGGGACGGCGAGGCACTGGACGCCCAGGACCTGCTGGACCGCTACAACCTGGCGCTGGCGCAGGGCCCCCTGCTGTCCGCACGGCGCCTCCGCCTGCGAGCCCAGGCGCCGGACCTGCTGCGCGTGCGCAAGGTGCTCCGATGGCTCAAGTTCTGCCGCCTGGTGGCCGAGGTGTGGCGTGACGACGACAACTGGGCGCTCGACGTGGAGGGCCCCGGGGCCATGCTGGCGCTCCAGAAGAAGTACGGCCTGCAACTGGCGACCTTCCTGTCCGTGGTGCCGGTGCTGGAGCGTTGGGAGCTGACCGCCACCGTGGAACCTTCACGGCGGCAGGCCACGCTGATGCTCAGCCACAAGGACCCGCTGCGTTCACCCCTACCCGCCGCACTGGGTCACATTCCTCCAGAAGTGGCCTCCCTCGCGGAGGGCTTCGCGGATGACGCCTGGGAGCTGGACCTGACGCCCCTTCCCCGGCACGTGGGCGCCTCCGGACTGTGCGTGCCGGACCTCACCTTCCGCCACCGTGCATCCAAGAGCGAAGTCGCGCTGGAGCTCTTCCACGCATGGCATGCGGCGCCCCTGGCCCGGAGGCTGACGGAGCTGCGCTCGCGGCCGGACGCAGGCCTGCTGCTGGGCGTGGACCGGGCGCTGGCCAAGGAAGCCGTGGAGCGAGAGGCGCTGGAGGCCCACCCGCAGGTGGTGCTCTTCAACGGCTTCCCCTCCGCGCGCAAGCTGAGGGAGCGCCTGGCGAAACTGGAGCCCGGGCGGTGAGCGCTGCGCTCGCCCGCTGGGAATGTGCGTCAGCCGCGCGGCTTGAACTGCGCCGCGAGCACGCTGAGGATCCGAATGGACGTCCGGTCCAGTTGCCTGGCCCGGCGCATGAGCCGCCGCAGCTCCGCGGACTCGCCGTAGTCACTGGGCGGCTCGGCGGCCCACTTCACCTCCTGCACCGGCTTGAGGCCCAGCGCCTCGTCCGCGGAGATGGAGAGCACCGTGCACAACCTGCGGAACGTCTGGATGCTCGGCAGCATGTGGCCGCGCTCGAGCCGGCCATAGACTTCGCTCGCGATGCCAATGCGCTCCGCCACGTCGGCCTGGGTCAGGTTCAGGCGGGTCCGAGCAAGGCGAGCCGCTCCGCCAAGGCGGGATGCGAGAGTCTTTTCCATGGGTCGTTAACCTAGCGGGTCCACACATGTCGATATGACTTGAGAGGTTGGCATCCAAGAACTTCCTGAGTAGTCTTGTAGGTAGGCAACCTCGTGCGTTTGGCCAACCACACAGGTCTCACCCTGCTGGCGCGAAGAACATGCTGACCTTCTTGTTCGTGGACGAAGACCCACGTTCACTCGCCGCGCTGCGGCGTCTCGTGAGGGATTTACCCGGCGGCAAGCGCTTCGCCCGTTGCATGGAGGAGGCCCTCGCGCTCGTGAAGGAAGAGGCGCCGTCCGTGGTGGTGACGGGCGATCTGCTCCCGGACGGAGACGGGCTGGGGCTGCTGGAGCAGGTGCGTGCGAGCCACCCCCGCACCGCATGCGCGCTGCATGCGGTGATGCCACCCCTGGCTCGGGACATCACCTGGATGGACCGCGCCGCGCCGCCATCGGAGGTACATGCCCTGCTGCGGATGCTGGGCATCGGTGCAGCATCGATATGAAGCCCGCGTTAAGGTGCCCCTCGACGCGCCATGAAGCTCTACGCCATCAGCGACCTGCACTTGCGCCACAACGACAACCGCCTGGCGCTCCAGGCGCTTCCGGCCCATCCGGAGGACTGGCTCATCGTCGCGGGGGACGTGGGCGAGACGCTGGCGGAGATGGAGCTCATGCTGAGCACCCTCACCCAGCGCTTCCGCCAGGTCATCTGGGTGCCCGGCAACCATGAGCTGTGGACCATGCCGTCGGAGCAGCCGCAGCTGAAGGGTGAGGCGCGCTACCAGCGGCTGGTGAGCCTGTGCCGCAGCTACGGCGCCCTCACGCCGGAGGACCCCTACCCTCGCTGGCCCGGCCCTGGCCCCGAGCGCGTCATCGTCCCCATGTTCCTGGGCTACGACTACACGTTCCGCCCGGACCATGTGCCCGCGGACAAGGCGCTGGAGTGGGCCTGGGAGGATGACCTGCTGTGCACCGACGAGGTGCTGCTGCACCCCGAGCCCCACGCCAGCCGCGCCGCCTGGTGCGCCGCGCGCGTCGAAGCCACGCGGGCCCGGCTGGACGCCCTGCCCCCGGGCTGCGCCACCGTCCTCATCAACCACTACCCGCTGCGCTACGAGCACGTGCGGCTGCCGCGCATCCCCCGCTTCTCCATCTGGTGCGGGACGAAGCAGACGGAGGACTGGCACACCCGCTACCGCGCGGAGGTCGTCGTCTCCGGCCACCTCCACATGCCCGCGACGCTGTGGCGTGACGGCGTGCGCTTCGAAGAGGTGTCGCTGGGCTACCCCGTGCAGTGGAAGTACCGGGGCGTGCACGCGTGGGACAACTGCCTGCGCGTCATCCTCCCCGGCCCCACGCCGTAGAAAACGAGAAGCCCCGGGCGCCGCGTGAAGCGGAGCACCCGGGGCCTCATCGGCGCGGGCAAAGGCCGCGCCGTCACTTCAGACTACTTGGGCAGCGGCTCGAGGAAGGAGCCGATGAGGACGATGCCCTCGAAGCCATCCTTCGCGCCGTAGACCTCGATGTAGTAGCGGCCGGCCGGAGCGTTGATGAGGTTGCACTTCTCCGACTGGTGGTCCTTCACGCTGCGGCAATCGTAGTCCGCGTGCGTCGGGGCGCCACCGCGCTTGACGTAGAGGTCGGGGTTGCCCTTGCCCTCGCCCGTCTGGATGTAGATGTTGTTCTTCCCCTGGCCCGGGCGACGCTCCGGAACGTCGAGGATGAACACCTGCGAGGAGCCCGCCGCGCCCGAGAGGTTCTCCACGGCGATGCCGCTCTCGATGGGGACGTAGCCACCCTCCCAGGTCACGGTCAGCGTGGCGTCGGAGTACGCACGGTAGCCGTTCAGCATCGCGTACCACTTGCCGTGCTGCGGAGCAGCGAAGGTGCAGACCTCGTTGTTGCCACCGGCGAACGGGCGGCAATCGTACAGCGCGGTGGTGGGCGCGCTGTTGTAGCGGACGTACAGGTCCGCGTCACCCGTGCCACCCGACAGGGTGAACCGCAGGTTGTAGGCACCTTCCGGGACCGTGACCTCGAAGTACTTCTTCTCGTTGGCGCCACCCGACACGACGACCGGCGTGTCCTTGACGATGGGGTCCGTCGGCGGAGGCGGAACCGGGACGCTGACGCCAACGGCCTTCCACGCGTTCGACACCGACTCGATGGTGGCGGCGTCGTAGCCGAGCTGCGCCGCGGCCTGCTCCGAGATGGTCTTCGCGGCCTCGAAGTTGGACGTCGGCACCATCAACGTGTTGGCCTTGTAGAAGATCTGCGCGGCCTTCTCGATGCCGATGCCCGCCACCACGATGGTGCTCTTGCCGCGCGGGTGCGTGCCACCCTGCGACAGGAGGTAGAACGCCAGGTTGGAGATGCCGGAGCTGTAGTGCACGCCGGTACCGGGCACGTAGTTGTGGTAGTGGTCGAGCGAGTCGCCATCCAGCGCCGGGTCATTCATGTAGCGCAGGGCGTCGTTCGGGATGGACGGGGTCCACACGTCGTCGCCAATCAGCCAGTGACGCGGGGAGACCTCGTCCGCGCCGTCGCCGTACCACTCGCACACCGCGCCGAACACGTCGGACATCGACTCGTTCAGGCCGCCGGACTCACCCGAGTAGATGAGGTCCGACTCGTTGTCCGTCACGGCGTGGGTCAGCTCGTGCGCCGTCACGTCCAGCGAGTTGGCCAGGTTGGTGGCCGTCACGCCGTCGCCATCGCCGTACACCATCTGGGTACCGTCCCAGAAGGCGTTCACGTAGTTGACGCGGTGGTGCACGGTGCTGATGAGCGTACCGCCCACGTTGTCGATGGAGTCACGGCCGAACAGGGTGTTGTAGCAGTCGTAGACGGTGCCCAGGTGGTCGTAGTTGGTGTTGACCACGGGGTCCGCCACCGGCACCGCGCCCTCGATGCGCACGACCGCGCCCGGCAGGGTGCTGGTGTTGTTGCCGTTGTGGAGGCGGCGGTCGAGGGACTCCTTGATCTGCGGGATGCGCAACATCACATCGGCGTTGCGCGCGTCCACCAGGACCCAGTCGCGAACAGGGGTGCCGTCCGCCTTGTTGCCGTGCTGGACGACCTTGTACATCAGGCGCAGCTCGTCATCGATGCGCCAGTACACCAGCTCCGGGTTCTTGTCGGTGACCCAGCCCTTGAGCGTCTCGCGGTCGGAGTCCACCGCGGACGTGGCAATCTCACCCGCGATGGTCGCCTTCAGTTCGGCGCGCAGGTCGCTGCGGACGTTGGTGTTCGCCGCGAACACCTTGCCGTTGCGCGCGTGCAGGATCAGCTCGCCGCCCAGCACCGGGAGGTTGTTGTGCATCACGGCATAGCGGTAGTGGCTGTCACCCTGCTTGTCCGTGTGCGCCTTCTTGAAGACCAGGTTGCCCGGCTCCAGGCGGAACGTCGGCGCCACGGCGTCGACGACCGGGGCCAGCGCGGACGCGTTGAGCGCCTTGGGACCAGCGGCCGGAATATCCGGCAGGGCAATCGACAGACCGGTGACGAACTGCGCCACCTTCTGGTCGTCCGTCAGGACAACCTTCGCGCCATTCTCCAGCGTCGCCGCCTTCGCGGCATCCGTAGGCTTGTCGGCCTCGGGGGCAGGGGTGGACTCGTTGCAACCGACAACGACAGACAGCGCCGCGATACCGAGCGCTCCGCGAACTCTCTTCTGCACCATGTAATCCTCCTAAGCGGAAAGATTAGGAGGCACGATGACACAGGGATGACGCGTATTTCAAGGTTGCGCGATTATTTCAGTTATTATCCTCTTATTAGATTTCAGGTCATTTACGATTATTCCTTTAGTTTCACGGACTTGTGAGGTCCACTGCCAGTACGAGCGACCTGCCACGTGACGTGACAGGTCGTCCAGGCAGGCCTCGGTTTTCCACAGGTCGTGTGAACTCCGTGCCGAACTCCGGGTCCGCCCGCGCGCGTGCGGCAACACTGGCATCGACGTGGCTGGCCATTACGCTTCCTGTCCGGGAGGCAACGATGCGCGCATTGCAGCTACAGCGGCTGGACGGCCCTGACGGGCTCCAACTGGTGGACGTGCCCGAGCCCGAGGCGGGGGACTCGGTGCTCATCGACGTGGTGGCGGCCGGGGTGAGCTTTCCGGACCTGCTGCTCACCCGGGGGCAGTACCAACTCAAGCCCGCCCTGCCCTTCATTCCGGGCGTGGAGGTGGCGGGCGTGGTGCGGCAAGCACCCGCGGGCGCGGCGGTGAAGCCCGGGCAGCGGGTGATGGCCTTCAGCTTCGGGTTGGGCGGCTTCGCCGAGGTGGCCGCGATTCAGCCGGAGATGGTGTTCCCCATCCCCGCGGACTGGAGCTTCGAGGCGGCCGCGGGCGTGGTGATGAACTACCACACGGCGCACTTCGCGCTGCACCGGCGAGGCCGGCTCAAGGCGGAGGAGAGCGTCGTGGTCCATGGCGCCGCGGGAGGCGTGGGCACGGCGGCGGTGCAGGTGGCGCGCGGCGCGAAGGCACGCGTCATCGCCGTGGTGAGCGACGAGCGCAAGGCGGACGTCGCCCGGCGGGCCGGCGCGCATGAGGTGCTGCTGTCGACCGGAGATTGGGTCGCGCAGGTGCGGGAGAAGACGGGCGGCCTGGGTGCCAACGTGGTGGTGGACCCGGTGGGCGGCGACATCTTCGACAAGAGCCTCAAGTGCCTGGCGCCCGAAGGCCGGCTGCTGGTGGTGGGCTTCGCGAGCGGGCGCATCCCCGAGGTCCAGGTGAACCGGCTCCTGCTGCGCAACATCGACGTGGTCGGCGTGGCCTGGGGCGGCTTCCTCCTGCACGAGCCATCCCTGACGCCCACCATCGCCAAGGACCTGGAGGCCATGGCGGACCGTGGTGTGCTCACGCCCGTCGTGGGCCCGGTGTTCCCGCTGGAGCAGGGCGCGCAGGCCCTGCGTGAGCTCGACGCCCGGCGCGCCACGGGCAAGGTGGTGCTGCGCATGCGCGAAGGCTGACATGACCTGGAGGCACCGGCGCGAGAGTGCTCGCGCCCGGTGCCCGTTGATTGACCGCCGGGCATGCGGCCTGCCGCGTGTGGCCATGCCCGGCGCTGCCGACTTCGCGGGTGGACACCACCTTGGTGAAGGAGGTGACGGCACCATGGCGGATGACCTTTTGGAGCGGCAGCACCAGCGCGAGCGGGAACAGGAGCGCAAGCGGCTGCGCGAGGAGGAGCAGAAGGACCTGGACGTGGAGTCCCACCGGGGACCGCGTCCCCTGGAAGGCTACGCGGGGGGCCACACCACGTGGACGGGCCAGCAGGATGATGACTCCGCCCGCCGTGTCCACGCAGGCGATGCCCAAGCCTCCTGGGAAGCCAGCGAACGACAGGCGCGACTGGAGCCGGAACCCGAGCCCGCCCGCCGTGAGGACGAACCGCCGCCGGGTGGCGAGCGCCCCCGGTGAAGCGCGGCCCACAACGCGTGGGTCAACGAAGCTCGGGCACCTCACGCTCCAGCGTCTCCGCCGCGCGTGCATCCTTGGGCAGGCCGAAGCGCTGGCGCGAGCACGCCAGCAACTGCCCCGCGTAGACGGTGTCCTCGAGCGCCTCCTGGAAGCGGCCCAGCCGCGCCAGCGTGCGTGCCCGCTCGTCCACCAGCCGGGCCAGGATGCGGGCCTGCTCCGCGTGTGAGAACAGGCGGACCACGGAGCGCGCGTCGAAGCACACCAGTGTGTCGAACTCCATGCCCAGCGTGGCCGTGCAGGCTTCGCGGATGTGCAGGAGGCTCGTGTCCAGGGCCGCCTCCGCCCGTGCCCGGGCGATGTCCGGAGCCAGGCGGCCGAGCTCACGCACGGCATTCAGGGTGAAGGCGTAACGCAGGACGGGCATGCGGATGGGAACTACACCCCAGCCGCGAGGATTCATCCAGTCGCCGCGTGTGTCGAGTGTCGCCCCCAGACCCGCCCCGGGGTCTCCCGCGAAAGAACGTCACTGGCCGGGATGGAATGGCGCCGACTACAGTTTCTCGTCGCGTTCCAGTCACCCCCACCAAGGACGACGAGACATGAAGGACCTGGACGCCATCCTCCGCGCGCGGGCGCAAGCTCGCGGCTCCCTGGTCCTGGCCACGGTGGTCGAGGTATCGGGCTCCGCCTACCGGCGGCCGGGTGCGCGGATGTTGATGAGCGAGGACGGATGGCTCGCGGGCGGCATCAGCGGCGGCTGCCTGGAGGCCGACGTCGTCCGCAAGGCCTTCTTCTGGACCACCACCGGGCCCCGCCTGCTGCGCTACGACTCCACCAGCGACACCGCGGAGGATGAAGGTGCCTTCTCCTTCGCGCTGGGCTGCAACGGCGTGGTGGACGTGCTGCTGGAGCGCTGGGAGGCGGGCGCGGGCGCGGCCCTCACCTTCGCCGCCGAGGCGCGGGAAGCGGGGCGCCGGGCGGTGGTGGCGACGGTGTACCGGGGCCCCGCGAACGCCGTGGGTTCCCGGTTGAGGCTCCGCGATGACGGCACCGAAGCGGGCCAGCTGTCCGGCGCACTGGGAGACGCCGTGCGCGAAGCCGCACGCGAGGCGCTGGAGGCGGGCCGGACGTGGAGTGGCCCCTGCGGCGGCGCGGACGTGCTGGTGGAAGTCGTGGAGCCGCCCCATCCCCTGGTGCTCTTTGGCAGCGGCTTCGACGTGGCCCCGGTGGTGAACCAAGCCGCGGCCCTGGGCTGGCATGTCACGGTGGTGGCGGACCGGCCCGCGCAGGCCCTGCGGCGCCGCTTTCCCCAGGCCCATGCGGTGGTGTCGGCGAAGGCCCCGGACGCGCCCAGTGCGGTGCCCCTGTCGCCCCGTACGCTGGTCGTGCTGATGACACACAGTCTGCCGCAGGACCGCGAGCTGCTGGCGCGGCTACTCCCGCGGCCCCTGCGCTATCTGGGCGTGTTGGGTCCTCGCTCGCGCACGGACCGATTGCTCGCGGAGCTGCCCTCCCCGCCCACCGACGCGCACCTGGAGAAGCTGCACGCGCCCGTGGGCCTGGACCTGGGCGCGGAAGGCGCGGAGGAAATCGCCCTGTCCATCATCGCCGAGCTTCAAGCGGTGGTCGCCGGACGCGAGGGCGGCAAGCTTCGCGAGCGGCGCGCGCCCATCCACACCGCCGCGCCCCCGCCGGTGCGGAGGCTCGCATGACGGTGGGCGTGGTGCTGCTGGCCGCGGGCGGCTCCTCGCGGCTGGGCCACCCCAAGCAGTTGGTGCGATACCAGGGCTCGACGCTGGTTCGGCGCGCCGCCGAGGCCGCGGCCTCCTTGCGGTGCGGCCCCGTGGTGGTGGTGCTGGGCGCGTCGCGGGATGCGGTCGCAGCGGAGCTCACGGGCCTCGCCGTGCGCACCGTGGACCATGCGGACTGGGCCGCGGGCCCTGGAGGCTCACTGCGCGCGGGGCTCGGTGCGCTGCGGGAGACGGAGCCCCCCGCGCTGAACGCCGTGCTCGTGTTGCTGTGCGACCAGCTTCGCGTGGATGCCGCACACTTGCGGACGCTGCTGGATACCTTTGAACGGACTCGCGCGTCCGTGGTGGCCTCCGCCTACGAGGACACTCGAGGCGTGCCCGCCCTCTTCGCGCGTGACGTCTTCCCGGAGCTGGATGCGCTGAGCCCGGGCCAGGGCGCGCGCGGGGTGATTGCGCGCGTGCCCTCGCGCGTGGTGGACGTCCCGCTGCCGGGTGGTGGCGACGACGTGGACACGCCCGAGGATGTCTCGCGGCTGACGTGAACTGAGGCTGCATCCGTCGTACCGCGAATACGCGCATCGGCCCCGAGGCTGGCCCTCTGGTACGTCAGTGCGTATTGCCACCGCCACGCACCACTCCCCACCTTCTGCGCGCAGGACTTTCAGCAATGGGGGGCTCATGTCCAAATTCAGGTTCCCGGCGGCGCTGGCCGCCTCGGCGGTGATGTGTTTCTCGTTCGGCTGCGCCAGAAACGCCAAGACATCCCATGGCGGGATGCCACCCACGGCGCAGCAGATGCCACAACAGAACGAAGGCCTGCCGCCCAACGCGCAGGCGGAGATGAAGCGGGACTGCCCCATGGACGTGTCCGGCGCGCAGGCGCGCGCGGAGGACATCCCGGAGGGCGTGGCCCTCATCATCGTCACGCCCGAAACCGACAAGGTCGCGGACATCCAGCAGCGCAGCCGGAGGATGATGCAGTTCCAGCAGCAGCACGGCACGGGCGGCAGCGGCATGGCCCAGCCACCGGGCGTCGACTACGACGAGATGGGCGGCCGCGAGGAGCCGGGCTCCGCGGGCGCGCCGTCGGTGCCGTCCATCGCCAGCGTGCATGACTCACCGGAGGGCGTCGTCATCGTCTACACCGCCGTCGACCCGGCCCGGCAGGACAAGCTGAGCTCCGAAATCCACCGGAACGCGAAGTACCTGGCCACGGGCAAGTGCCCGGGGATGGCGGCGGACTGAGCGCGACCTGAGGCCAGCGCCCGAGGTCCTGCCCCCCGTCATCCAGGTGGGCCGTGCGCTGGCTTCATCCCCCGAAGACGCCCGCTGTCACGCCAGTGGCGGCAGGTGCGTCAGGAGCCGCTGCAGGTCCGGCTGAAGCTCGTCCGGCGAGGCACTCGCGAGCACGTCCACCGGATGCGTGCCCCAGGTGACGGCGTAGGTCCGCAGCCCCGCGGCCTGCCCCGCGCGCAAGTCCAGCGCGGTATCCCCCACCATCCACAGCCCGCCCGTGCCCAGTGCCGCCAGCGCGTGGTGGATGACGTCGGGCGCGGGCTTGTGCGGAAAGCCATCCGTGCCCTGGACGTGGTGGAGCAACGGGCCCAGGCCCATGGCGTCCACGAACTTGCGCGCCATGTCGGGGCGCTTGGTGGTGGCCACCGCCAGCAGGTAGCCCCGCTCGCGCAGCGCGCGCAGCACCTCCACCACGCCCGGATAGGGCCGCGAGCGCCGGTGGAAGTTGAGCGGGTAGTGCTCACGGTAGGCCACGCACAACGCGGGGACGTGGTCCGGCGCGAACTGGTTGTACATCCAGTCCAGCGGATGGCCGATGAGCGCACGCACCTGCTCGTAGGTCGGCGCCGGAAGCCCCAGGTGCCCGAAGGCGTGGAGGAAGCTGTCGATGATGTCCGGCAGCGAGTCCACCAGCGTGCCGTCGAGGTCGAAGAGGATGCCGCGAGAAGAGGAAGCGCTCACGCACCTTCCATACCCCCTCTCGAGCCCCCTGTCCTCCCTCCGGACTCAGGGCGAGGCGTGCTCCAGCGGAGCAGCGGGCGCCTGCTCCAGGACGCACATCCACAGTCGCTCCTCCTGCACACAGCGCGTACCGCGAATGGCGCGGAACTCATGGAGCCGCTGCGGAATGGAGAGGTAGATGGTCTCCGGGTCGAGCTTGCCCGCCCGGATATCGTCGTCGAGCCCCAGGCAGTAGGGCTGCGCGCGCGCGTCATCCAGTCGCGCGACGTAGCCGCTGTTGAAGGTGAGCCCCAGCAGATAGGCGCGATAGGCCCAGCGGTGGAAGTCCATGGGCCCGGCGCGGCAGCCCCGCCCGGAGCCGTCATGCATCTGCGGCGGGTAGAGCACCAGGTGCTTGCGTCCCACGGCGGCCTCGCGCAGCGCCTCGGACGGCTGTGTGTTCCAGGCCGGCCCTTCCTTCGCTTGATGGCCCCGCCCCAGATTCACATCGAAGGACTGCAGCACCAGCGCCAGGGCCAGCAGCGACGGCGCCACCGTGGGCCGAGGCAGGCGGATGAGCGCGAGCGCGGAGCCCAGCGCCAGCAGGTAGTACAGCGGCCACACGAAGCGGCCGGAGGAACGGAAGGGCTCCACCCACCGCATCACCGGCGCGTAGAGGCCCGTCAGGTCCGCGATGAGTTCGCCTTGCAGGGTGATGCGCGAGGACAGCGCGAAGAAGCCCAGGCCCAGCGCCACCAGCCCCACCGGCACCAGCCTGCGCCACTGCCGCGCGACGAGCGGCGCGTCCCGCACGAGCAGGATGAGCGCGGCCCAGAGCGCGAAGAGCACGCCCAGCCCCAGGTAGCCGAAGCCTTCGTACTGGGCGCCCTGCCTCGGCAGCGAACCCAGGAAGCGCGACCAGGAGTCCCGGTAGCCCATCGGATTGACGAACGTCAGGAGGTCCGCGGAGAACCCACCGAAGGCGCCGGCGCCCAGGGTGCGGACCGTGCCGAGATAGCCCAGCACGTAGAACAGCACCAGCACCACGCCCACGTTCACCACGGCGCCCAGCAGGGGCCACCGCCAGGGCAGCCTCCGCTCCAGCGCGGTCCGCATGCACAGCGCCAGCGCGAGCGGCAGCACCATGGCGGTAATCACGGGGTGCACGCCCGCGGCGAACACGCACAACGCCAGCGCGATGCCCAGCGCCTGCTTCGCCTCGCGCGCGTCCCGCTGCGGAATCAGGTTCAGCCCCACCAGCAACACGATGGCCCAGTGCGCGCACAGCGCTTCGTGCGCCATGCTCATGCGCGCCAGCAGCGTGGGCGACAGCACGAGCAGCGCGCCCACCAGCCACTGCTGCGGCACCGTCGCGCCCATCCGCCGTGCCACCCACGCGGACGAGGCGCCCTGCAGCATCAGGCACATGCACATCCACGGACCGATGTACTGGAAGTCGGCGGGCAGCAGGCTGGAGAACGGCCGCAGCAGCAGCGCCACCCAGGGGATGGCGTCCATGTAGCCGAGCGTCGTCCCGAGCGGATGCAGGTAGCCGTCGATGGCGCCCAGCGGGAAGCGGAGCGGCTCGTTGCGGAAGAACAGCCAGCCCAGCAGGTGCTGGCTGAAGTCGTCACGGATGAGCCAGGCCAGGCGGGTGGGATTCAGCGCCGCCGGACCGTAGATGGCCAGGAACGCCAACAGCCCCACCCCGGCGGCCCCCAGCGGGCCCGCGTTCGCCACGACGAACGATGCAACTGTGTCCAGGATGCGCCGCAGCCGCTCGGGCAGGGCGGGCCTCACGGACGGCACTCACGCGAGGCGACGGAGACGAAGGTGACGCGCGCTTCGGGCATGGAAGCGCCGCTTGAAGCACAGCCGTTTCAGGGGCGTCAAGCGGCCCCGGCGCAGACAGGGGCGCCCCTGCCCTCCACCTCCAGGGCCTCCACGTCCTCGGGCTCCGAGGTGAGCCGCCACAAGGATTCCTCCAGAAAGCCCAGCGCGCCACGCAGGTCCGACGAGGCGGCCTCTGGCGGGGCGCTCCGGGCCCGCGCGATGCGCCGGCGCACCGACTCGAAAGCCCGCTGCGCCCGCGCGACGTCGTCCCGGGCCGCCCGTGCCTCCGCCAGGTCCACCGCCGCGCGAAGCAGCGCGGCCAGTTCGCGCAGCACCGGGTCATCCCGCAGCTCCGGCGCGCCCTCCAGCACGACGAAGCTCGCCTCCGCCGCCGCTGCGTCTCCCACGCACGCCTCCACCACGGCCCGGTACACCGCGAAGCGCAGCACCTGCCCGCGCGACACGCGCCCCAGGCCGGACACCGCCTCCGACAGTCGGGCCCAGGCTTCGCTCCACGCCCCCAGGGCCAGCTCCGCGCGCCCCAACTCGCCCAGCGCGGTGCCCTCCAGCAGCCGCTGCCCCAACTGCCGGCCAATGCGCACCGCGGCAAGCAGGTGCTCGCGCGCCTCCTGCGGGCGCCCTTCCTCCAGCAGGTAGCAGCCCAGGTTGAGGCGGGCCAGCGCATGCCCCGCCCGGTCTCCCACACTGGCCGAGCGCGCCATCGCATCCTCCAGCAGGTTCATCGCCTCGCGCGTGCGCCCCATCTCCCCGATGGCCACCGCGCAGTTGGAGAGGAAGCCCACCTCGAACGTCACGTCGCCCACGCCGTGGAAGAGCGCCTGCGCCGCGCGCAGGTGGGGAATGGCCGCCTCCGCGCCGCAGCGGGCCTGCTCCACCAGCCCCAGGTTGCCCACGGTGTAGGCGTCCAACCAGCGGTCGCCCTCCGACGACAACAGCCGCGCCTCGCGCACCAGCGCCCAGGCCCGGGACAGCTCCCCTTCGTGACGGGCCACAATCGACAGGTCCACCAGCACGCGCTTCTCGCCCGCCACCGCGCCCAGCGTCCGCAGTGATGCGCGTGCGCACTCCAAATCCCTGCGGGCCGACACCACGTCGCCCGCCTCCAGGAACACGCGGCCACGCACCGCCACGGCCTCGGCCACCAGCCTGGGCGCGCCCATCACCCGGTCCGTCAACGCCAGCGCCGCGTCCAACCGTTCGAGCAATAGGCGCACCGGGCCCCGCGTCACCACCTCCGGCTCCAGCGCCACCAACGCCTCCAGCGCCCGCTCCACCGAGCGTGACGTCGCGGGCGCCACGGCCAGGGCATTGTCACACGCCGCCAGGAGGTTCTCCCGCTCCAGCGCCAGCCGCTGCAAGGCCTCCGCGCCGCCCTGGCTGCGCACCTGCGCGCGCAGGCCGTGGGCCAGCGACAGGTACCAATCCGCGTGCCGCTCCGCCAACGCGGCCGCATTGCCCACGCCCTCTTCGGCCAGCCGGGCCGCGGCGTACTGACGGATGCTCTCATACTGGCCCAGCCGGGAGTCACCGCCGGGCAGCTCCGCCTCCAGCACGCGCAAGAGCGACTTGGCGCGCAGCGACTGGAGCACGTCCAGCACGGCGGGCCCGTCCGGGGGCAGCCCCAGCACCGCTTCGGCCGCCTCCAGCGTGAAGCCACCACGGAACACCGAGCAGCGCGCCAGCGCGGCCCGCTCCTCCGGTTCCAGCAGGTTCCAGGACCAGTCGATGGCTCCTCGCAGCGTCGCCTGCCGCGCGCGGCCGTCACGCCGTCCCGTGCGCAGGAGTTCGAAGCGACGCGTGAGCCGCTCCCGAAGCTGGCTCACGCTCAACAGCGCCATGCGCGCGGCGGCCAGCTCGATGGCCAGGGCGATTCCATCCAGCTGCCGCACGATGTCCGCGACCATCGGCGCCTCGCCGGCCGTCAGCTCGAAGTAGCCTCGAGCTTCACGCGCCCGCTGCGCGAACAGGCGCACCGCGTCCGACCGGACCAGTTCCTCCAGCCGGGACTCGCCTTCCTCCGGCACCGAGAGCGGCGCCAGGTCCAGCAGTCGCTCACCGGGAAGGCCCAGTGCCTCGCGCGACGTCGCCAGGAAGCGCGCGCGAGGCGCCAGTTGGAGCCAGCGCCCCAACGTGGCGGGCAGGTGCTGCACGGCCTGCTCCAGGTTGTCGAGGATGAGCAGCACGTCACCGCAGTCGTTCAGCGCGCGCCCCAGCCGCTCCGCCGGCTCGGTCGGGTCGCCGTCCGCGCGTAGGGGGATTCCCAGCGCATGGCCCACCGACAGGCAGAGCGCCTCCGCTGTCTGGGCCTCGGCCAGCTCACACAGCCACACCCCGCCCTCCCATTCCCCCGACTCCAACTCCAGCGCACCAAAGGACGTGGCCAGCCGGGTCTTGCCCATGCCACCCGGCCCCAGCAGCGTGACGAGCCGCGCGCCATCCGCGAGCCAGCGGCGGAGCAGCCCGAGTTCGATGCCTCGCCCCACCAGTCCCTCTTGGAGCACGGGCACGTTCCCCTGTCGCTCTCTCGGCGCACGTGGCACTCCGAAGCGCCGCTCCGACAGGTGCGCGGGCAGCACCTCCACCAGGGCCACGGCATCATCGATGCCCTTCAATCGGAACGCGCCCAGGGGACGCACCGCGGGCCGGCCCAGCGGCTCCAACACCTGCGCGGCCTGCGCCCAGGCGCCGCCACTCACCAGGACCTGACCTCCATGGCCCGCGGCCGCCACGCGCGCCGCCACGTTCACCATGCGGCCCAGGTAGTCCGTCCGTCCGGAGCGCACGTCCACGCGGCACTCCGGCTCGCCCACGTGCACGCCCATGCGGACCCGCAGGCCCCGGAACAACAGGCCTCCGGGCCCCACCTCTTCGGCGGCCTCGGGCTGGGAGAGGATGTCCACCGGCCAGGGCGCGCGCAGCAGCACGTCCTGCGCCTCCAGGCACCACGTCAGCGCCTCCACCACCGAGGGGAACGCAATCATGAAGGAGTCCCCCTGCGTCTTCACCTCGTAGCCGGTGCTGCCGACCAGCAGGGAACGCAGGACGCGGTCATGCACCTCCAGTGCGTCACGCATGCCCGCGCCACAACGCTCCCACAGCCGCGTGGAGCCCTGCACGTCGGTGAAGACCAGCGCCACTGAGCCCTCGGGAGGCGCCGCGGAGGCCGGCTGGGATTCCTGGCCGGGCAGTGCCCTCAGCATGCCCGCCGCGGAGCCTGCCAGCCTTCTGGAGGACACATCACCCATCGCACGCTCCTGCGATGCCAGTTCCCGATGAAGAGATGACACCACGCGGAACGAACACCGCCCATGCGTGACGGACACATGCTCCGGGCCTCAACACAGACAGCATCCGGCACGAGACGCTCGCGCGCGAACGCGTCCACAACGCCACGGCCCCCTCGTCCCGAGAGGCACCGCCGGTGTGAACCCCGTGCCCACCTCCAGCACGCCTCGACTGTCCGCGACTGCAAACATTGCCCGTGGGTACGGGTTGCCCGCATGCATCCCCGGTGCAAATTTTCGCGCCGGCCACCCTTCACCATGCCCGCACTCCTCGGGGTGGCCCCACCCGGACACTTGCACCGCGAGCCGTCCGGCGACCTGGACCCACTGGGGAGTCGATGAAAAAGACACTGTTTCCGAAGACGTTCCCGATGCTCGCCCTGACGATGCTTGGCATTGCTGGCTGCGAGCCTCTGCCGCCAGACGCCGCGTCCCCGACCGGCGCGCTGACGCAGCCACAGGAGTCGTTCAACGGGCTGTCCTTCAATGGCCTGTCATTCAACGGACTGTCCTTCAATGGCCTGTCATTCAACGGGCTGTCCTTCAATGGCCTGTCGTCGGAAGCCTTCAACACCTGGTTCCAGACCAATCCCTCACTGGCCGACATGGCGATGCGCTACGTGGTCCGCTGCGCCGTACCCGCGGGGCAGACGCGCACCTACACAGAGCCCGCGATGGTGCAGTCGTACACGTGGGAAGGCGGCCTGGGGCTGGCGCCGGACTGGGCCAGCGGAAGCCCGGCCACGCTGGCCGAACAGCAGGTCGTCTCCGCGTGCCTGGCGGCCCACGCCAACCGGATGGGAGAGGAGCTGCTCATCTCCATCCTCGGCCTGGACGGCGCAGGCGCCGTCATTCCCTACACGGCGCAGGAGCTCGCCACGCATTCCCGGCAGGAGTCGTGTTTCTTCGGCAACCTCTTCAACTCCGAAGGCATCCACGTGGGCGCGGAGCGCGCTCCGCTGAGCCCCCAGGAGAGCACCTCGCGCGCCTGCGCGGGCCTGCTCCACGATGGCACGGAGACGCTCGTGCCCTGCGCCCCCATGGTGTACGTGGGCGCCTGCACGTCCCACTGCGCGCTGGACTCGAGCGGCCTCTACTACGAGACGTGCACGCTCGGCGGTGTCACCTACCGCCCCATCACCACGCGGCTGTCCCCCACGAATGTGAATGTGTGTGGAGACAGCGTATGTCAGGCCACGGAGCAGTGTGGCACCTCCAACCGGTACGACAGTTGCGCACAGGATTGCGGCCCCTGCCCGTGAGGTGAGCCGCGCGAGCGTCTGCTGTTAGACGTTTGACGCGTGCGCGTGGAGGAATGGATTGGAAGGCGCATGGGCGTGGCTACCTCCCTCTCTCATGCACCTCACCCCATCCCGCCCCATCCCCCTGGGCCTGCCCCGCGCGCTGCTCGTCGCGAGCGTGCTGCTGGCCTCGACGTCCCACGCCCAGACCACGCCGCTGGAGGACAACAACCGCATCACCGCGGGCTACATCGAACTGGCCTATGAAGTCGGCGGGCTGCTGGACCCCACCCTCACCCCGGGTGGCACCAGCGCCGTGCGGCCCAACTGGTTCGTCTTCGCGCCGCATGCCTCTCGCACCGGCGGCGAAGGCCTTCTCGGCGCGTCACTGGCCCGGAGCGTCATCCGCGCCGCCCGCGGCCAGCCGTCCCTGTCGCTTCAGCAGGCACTGGGGCGCGTGGGCCTCACGGGCCCCCTGCATCTGTCCGTCCAGAAACTGGGCCTGCAACTGGTGCTGTCGGGCCTGCCCTTCGACGTGGCGGCGTCGCTCGCCTCGCTCACCACGGCGGTCAATGGCGCGGCCCTGCTGGACCCTCGCACGTTGCTCACCACCACGGCGCGCTTCGCCGCGCTCTACGCGAGCGCGCCAGGCGTGCTCCCGCTCGACAAGGCGGAGCGCATCGTGGACACGCTGGAGCGCACGCTGAACGAGAGCAACCTCGCCATCTTCACGGACATTGGCGGCTCGGGGCGCCTCTACATGGACTGGCGCGCGGGGGCCGGCGTGGTGACGCCCGAGCGCGTGCTCACGGAGTTCACGCTGGTGGACGCGGTGCCCACCCAGTCCCGTCAGGCCTATGACTACGCGCTCGCGCACGCCTTCGACACGCCGCGCCCGTTCGAGTTCGACACCCTCTTCCCCGGAATGCACTGGAAGAGCCTGCTGGTGGCGGCCTTCGCGCTGTACGAAGAGGCCCGCCTGGCGCCCACGCCGGCCGCGCGCGACGCGCTGATCGCCATGGGAAACAACTACATCGCCTGGCGTGAGCAGCACGACATGGCCCAGCCTGTCTTCTCCCCCGCCGTCCAGCGCCCGGACGAGGTCTCGCGCGTCGAACTGCTGCGCGCCATCACCCCGCTGCTGTCCACGGACTTCGGGACGATGACGTGGACGTACGCGGACTTCGCCTACAGCCAGCCGGACCGCGATGGCAACCCGCTCACCTCGCCGCCCACTGAGTACAACTGGGCCCTCTTCTGGGACCGTTGGACGGGCATTCTCTTCGCATTCGACGCGGCCTATCTTCAGCCCACGGCGCTCTGGGTCATGCCTGAACCCCTGGTGGACCCCACGGCGGCAGCGAACGGAGGCTGAGCGCGCATGGGCGAGTCGGGGCGGCCTGGGGGGGGC
>NZ_JAAEAH010000118.1 GCF_010998615.1 Myxococcus sp. CA023
GGGCGGGGGACGTCGGCAGTTCTCCCAGCCGCGCGGGGGAGACAACAACGACTACGGTCAGCCGCCTCCGGACGACATGGGCGGTGGCCATGGCGGCGGCGGCAACGGCGACGACGACATCCCTTTCTAGGTCCGGCTGACGCCAGCGGTGCCCTGGAAATGAAACCGGCCGCTCCCCGGAAGTCTCGGGGGCGGCCGGTGTGCTTCGTGCGCCTGGACTTCCAGGCCCGGGAACGCCGGGCCCGGGCCGCGTCACGGAGGGGTGGCACCCACGGGGCTGAAGGCGGCGCCCGCGGTGTAGAGCGCGTAGATGACCGCCCAGCTCATGGCCGTCAGGACCAGGAAGAGGATGATGACCACCGGCTCGAACTTGCGCATGGAGCGCTCGCTGGAGAGCAGACCCCAGCCCATGGCGAAGCCCTGGAGGCCGTTGGCCAGGTGGTACGAGGTGCCCAGGGTGCCCAGCAGGTAGACGACCAGGGTGGGCACGTGGTGGTGCATCTCCCGGGCGATGTCATCGAACGCCTCCGGGTGACCCAGCACCAGCCGCGGGTAGAGGAACGCCAGCCAGATGTGGGCGCCCAGGAAGGCCAGCACGCCCACCGCGGTGATGCGCTGGAGGATGTACTTGAGGTTGCCGTAGTTGTTGTAGCTGACGTTGTTCGGCCGGAAGCTGAACAGGCGCACCAGGCCCCAGCCGGTGTGCATCAGCAGCGGCAGCAGGACGATGATGAACGTGAAGACCTGGGAGAACGGGTTGGCGTACGTCGTCACCGACTTCTGCCAGGCGTCCGCGCCGTTGAAGGCGGAGAGGTTGTCCCACAGGTGGTTGACGACCCAGATGGACAGGGGAACCACCGCGAGGAACGAGCCCAGGCGGGACTTGAGGAGCGGTGTCTTCGTCTCTACTGCGGCAGCGGCTTGGGTGCTCATCGAATCTCCAGCGGCGGCGCGCGGGCGTCTTGCCGCGTCCACGGTCGAGGGCAGGTGACAGTCGGACGGCGGTTTATAGCCGTTCCAGCGCCGGGGCTGGATTTCTTCCTCACCCCGGCATGCCAGCACACCCACACGGAGGCATAAGGCTGACCTTATGCGTCACCCCGGTCCCCACTGCTGCCCTCCTGCCGGGCGCAGGGGCACCCGCCTTCTGTCGTTGGCGGGCAATGCGGGCTCGGGCACGCTAGTTGCCATCGATATGTCCGACGAGCTTGTCAGTGGAATGTTGAAGAACACGGACCTGCGCGTGGTGCTCGCCACCACGACGGAGCTGTCGCGCCAGGCGCGTGCCACCCATGGCACCGCGCCCGCCGCCGCCGTGCTCCTGTCGCAGGCCCTCACCGCCGCCGCCCTGATGGGGGCCCTGCAGAAGGGCGACTCCCGCATCAACATCCAGGTGGAGTGTGACGGCCCCCTGCGCGGCCTCTTCGTGGATGGGGACACGTCCGGGCTCGTCCGCGGGTACGTGAAGAACACCTACGTGGAGTACTCCGGGAGCGACGGGCAGTACCATTGGCGCCCCGTGCTGGGGAACAAGGGCTTCTTGTCCGTGCTGCGGGATTTGGGCGGCGGCGAGTACTACCGCTCTGCGGTGGAGCTGGAGGCCTTCGACCTGGCGGCCGACCTGGAGCGCTACTTCCGTCAGTCGGATCAGCTCCCGTCACATGTGCTGCTGGCGCAGCTGCCGGAAGGCGGGGCCGCGGAGCCGCTGGGCCGCGTCGCCGGCCTGCTCGTCCAGCCGCTTCCCAACGCGGACATGGAGGCCTTCGCGGCGCTGGGTGAGCGGCTGCGCCGTGACTTCTTGCCCGCGCTCCAGGCGCACGGCGCGGCGGGGGCCACGGCCGTGCTGCGTGCGCTGCTGCCGGAGTCCGACTTCGAGGTCATGTCGCGTTACCCGCTGCGCTTCGGTTGTTCGTGCAGCAAGGACCGCGTGCTGCGCGCGCTCCTGGCCATGGGACGTGAGGAATTGACGGACCTTCTGGAGAAGGAAGGGCAGGCGGAGGCGACGTGCCAGTTCTGCACGACGCACTATGTCATTCCTGGAGACGAAATCCGCGGCATGTTGGAGCGCGGCGCCATTTGACTTGCACGAGGCGCGACGGTACTTGCCGCGCGCCATGAGCTACTTCACGCAGTTGCTTGAGGGCGGCTACGAAGCCGTCCACTTGTTGAGTGATTCCAAGTCGGGCCTGCGTGCCATTGTGGGCATGCACAACACGCGGCTCGGCCCGGGGTTGGGCGGCACTCGCGCGCTGTCCACCTATACCAGTGAGGAAGAAGCCGTCGCAGACGCGCTCCGGCTGGCGCGCGGAATGACATACAAGGCCGCGCTCGCGGGGCTGCCCCACGGCGGCGGCAAGGCGGTCATCATGCTGCCGCGCGGCAGCTTCGACCGTGAGAGGATTTTCGAGTCCTTCGGCCGCGCGGTGGAGTCCCTGGGCGGGCGCTACATCACCACCGAGGACAGCGGCACCAGTCCCGACGACATGGAGCACGTGCGCCGCCACACGAAGTATGTCGTTGGACTGAAGGAGCGCAGCGGAGACCCGTCGCCGGTGACAGCGTATGGCGTGGCGCGCGCCATGGAAGCCACGGCGAAGCACGTCTTCGGCAGCCCGGACCTGAAGGGCCTGCGCGTCACCGTACTGGGCGTGGGGCACGTAGGCATGTACCTGGTGAAGGAGTTGCACCAGCGCGGCGCCAAGGTGTGGGTGAGCGATATCAACCCCGCCAGCGTGCAGCACGCGGTGACGCAGTACGGCGTCACGGCGGTGGACGCCGACGCACTGCATCGAATGGAGGCGGACATCTACGCCCCCTGTGCGTTGGGCGGCGCCATCAACGACACCACCCTGTCGCTGCTGAACGTGAAGGCGGTGTGCGGCGCGGCCAACAACCAGCTGCTCACGTCGCGTCACGGCGAGCAGTTGGCCCAACGCGGCATCCTCTACGTGCCCGACTACGCGGCCAATGCCGGCGGCCTCATCAACGTGGCCCAGGAGTGGGCGGGGTATGACCGGGACAAGGCGTACTCCCGCGCCTCCCTCATCTTCGACACCATCGACACGGTGCTGGCCCGCGCGAAGGAATCCGGCCTGCGCCCCGAGCAGGTGGCGGACCGGATGGTCGAGGAGCGGCTGGCCGGCTGAGCGCCCACGCACGCAGTGCGTGTGTTGCCGCGAAACAAAGGCGACGTCTGGGGTGTGGCCGGATGTGGCCACCGTGCGGTCCTCGGAGTATGACGGGGCCGCACACACCCCAGCCGGAGTTCAGCGCCGTGGCGACCAAGCGGCAGAGCAAGCCCACCGAGAAGGCCTCTTCGAAGAAGTCCCCCACGTCGAAGTCGTCGCGGACGCAGGCGAAGAAGCTCGTCTCCATTCCCGAGGACCTCGTGCTGGCGCCCCAGGTGGAGGCGCCGCGCCAGCCGACAGGGAAGGACCAGTCCCGGGGCCGCTCCGCGTCCAGCGGCGTGAAGGAGCTGACCTGGAAGGAGTTCGACCGCGCGGTCCAGCAACTCGCGGGTTCCATCCAGGAGACCTTTGAACCCCAGGTGGTCGTCGGCGTGGCCCACGGCGGCGTCTTCGTGGGCGGCGCGCTGGCGGGGGCGCTCGGTTGTCCGTTCTTCCCCGTGCGCATCAGTCGCCGCAGCAGGGACCGGGGCAGCACCAACTCCACGCCTCGCACCTCGAAAACGCCGCAGCTCGCCGGGGAGATGCCCGCGGAGCTGAAGGGCCGTCGGGTGTTGATTGTGGATGACGTGGCCTCCAGCGGTGACACGTTGGAGCTGGCCACCGCCCTGGCGCGCGAGGCGGGCGCGAAGAAGGTGGCCACCGCGTGCCTGATGACCAAGCCTGGTGGCTTCTCGCCGGACTACTCCGCGCTCTCCAGCGCCTCGCTCATGGTCTTCCCCTGGGACTACGAGCCTTCCACCGGAGACGCGCGCTTCGACGAGGACCCGGACAAGGCTGGCGCATGAGCCTTGGCGCGGTGACGCCATGATTGTCGGGACGGCGGGCCACATCGACCATGGCAAGACGTCCCTGGTGAAGGTGCTCACCGGCATCGACACCGACCGGCTGAAGGAAGAGAAGCGCCGCGGCATCACCCTGGAGCTGGGCTTCGCCCACCTGACGCTGGATGACGGCACCGTGGCCGGCGTGGTGGACGTTCCGGGCCACGAGCGCTTCGTGAAGGCCATGGCCGCTGGCGCCGGCGGCGTGGACCTGGTGGTGCTGGTGGTGGCCGCGGACGAGGGCGTGATGCCCCAGACGCGCGAGCACCTGGACATCTGCCGGTTGCTGGGCGTGAGGGCCGGCGTCATCGCCCTCACCAAGTCGGACACGCTGGCGGAGCTGGGCCCGGAGTGGCGCGCGCTGGTGGAGGCCGACCTGTCCGCGCTCACCGTGGGGACCTTCCTGGAGTCGGCGCTCGTGGTGGCCTGCTCCGCCAGAACGGGTGCGGGATTGGACGCGCTGCGCGCCGCGCTCACCCGGGCCGCGGCGGCGCTGCCCGAGCGGCCTTCGGAGGGCCCCGCCTTCTTGCCAGTCGACCGCGTGTTCACCATCAAGGGCTTTGGCACGGTGGTGACGGGCACGCTGCTGTCGGGAGCGCTGTCGGTGGATGACGCGGTATCGCTTCTGCCCGGACTGCCCGGTCCGCTGCGCGTGCGCGGGGTGCAGCAGCACGGCGACGCGGTGTCCGCCGTGGAGGCGGGACAGCGCGCGGCGGTGAACCTCACCGGCGTGGAGCCGGAGGCGTTGCGGCGGGGGATGGTGCTGGTACGCGCGGGCGAGCTGCCGGAGACGCGCATGCTCGATGTCGAGTTGACGCTGCTGCCCGCGGCCCCGTCGCCATTGCCTCGTCGCTCGAAGCTGCTGCTGCACCTGGGTACCGCGCAGGTGGAGGCCACGGTGGCGCTGTTGGATGTGGAGCGACTGGAGCCCGGCGAGACGACGCTGGCGCAGCTGCGGCTGGGCACCTCCGTGGGGGCGTTGGTGGGCCAGCGCTTCATCCTGCGCGGCGCGCGAGCCCTTCCGGGACGAGGCGCCACGGTGGCGGGAGGCCGCATCCTGTCCATCTCCCCGCCGAAGCGGCGCAAAGGCGGCGCGTCGGCGGTGGCGCCCCTGCTGGAGGCGGACCCGGCGGGGCAGGTGGCCTGGCTGCTGCGGCAGGCGGGCTATCGCGGGCTGACGCAGCCGGAGCTGTTCGGCCGCTCGGCGCTGGGGCCCCGGGTCCTCACGCGCGCGCTGGAGTTGCTGGGGGCGCGGGGCGGCGCGCTCCTCATCGACCGGGAGCGGCGGCTGTACCTCTCCGGCGATGTCTTCGAGGCGTTGCAGGGCCGCGCCTTGGCGCTGCTGGCCACCTTCCATGAGCGCGAGCCCCTGCGCGAAGGCCTGTCACGCGAGGAGCTGCGGCAGCGGCTGTCCTCCGCGCTGGATGCGCGGGTATTCCAGCGGGTGTTGCAGGTCCTGGTGGAAGGAGGACGGGTGGAACTGGAGCGGGACGTGGTACGCCTCAAGGGGCGCGGCCGCACGCTGAGCCTGGGGGACACCGCCGCTCGGGCGCGGCTGGCGGCAGAGCTGTCCGCCGCGGCCCTGGCGCCTCCCTCGCTTCCTGAGCTGGAGCAGAAGCTCCAGCTCCCCGCCTCCCGGCTGCGTGAGCTGTTGGGCGTCATGGTGGTGGAGGGGGCGGCGGTGCGCGTCTCGGAGGGCTTGTGGTTCGCGGCCGGAGCGCTGGCGTCACTGCGAGAGCGCCTGGTTGCCCACCTGCGCGAGAAGAAGGAGATTACCACCCAGGATTTCAAGGAGATGGTGGGGCAAAGCCGCAAGTTCGTCATCCCCCTGTCCGAATACTTCGACCGGGAGAAGGTCACGCTCCGGGTAGGAGAGAAGCGGGTGCTGCGTCGCGGATGAGTACCAAGCGCTACAGCGAGGCGGAGCTTCGAGCCCTCGTCGACACCTTCCGCAACCCCATGCTGGCGGTGGTGGAGGGACGGGTGCTCGTGGCCAATGACGCCTATGTCGCGTTGCTCGGCCTGCAACGCGCCCAGGTGGAGGGCCGCTCCGTCATGGACTTCATCCAGCCGGAGGACCGCAGCCGCGTGGTCGAGCGCTACTGGCGGGTGGAGGCCGGTGCGCCGCTCCATGAGGGCTCCCAGCTCTTCCAAGTCCCCTGCGCGGATGGCGTGGCGCGCGAGGTGGCCGTCACCGCGTCCCGCTTCGTGTTGGAGCGCGGGGGCGGGGGCCTGCTGCTCAACTGCGTGCCCATGGAGAACCGGCCGCCGGAGATGTCGGTGGCCGAGCGGCTGGTGGAGACCTCCGCGGGGCTGGTGTCCGCGCACTCGGAGAACGCCGTCCGCCGCGTCGCCCTGAAGGGCCTGGAGGCCGCGGGCTTCCGGGCCCGGCTGTTGCGTTGGGACGGCGAGGGCTTGCTGGCTCGGGATGGGGAGCCCCTGCCGGAGGATTCGCGCCTGGGGTTGGAGTCGCTCGCGGACGGGCGTCCCGTCTTTGGCGGCTCGGACCAGGCCGCGCCCACCCACGTCTACCTGCCCGTGGGCGGCCCCCAGGCCGAGGTGCTGTGGGTGGAGGGGCACTGGGTGGCGCCGCACCATGGCTCGGTGTTGATGCTCTTCGCCAAGGTGGTCGGCGCCGCGCTGACGGACGCGCGCGTGAAGGCGGAGAGCGCGCGCAGCCGCTGGGAGATGGAGGCGGTCGCGCAGATGGCGCGCTTCGTCGCGCAGCCGTCTCCGCCCACGCAGGAGGACTTCCTGGAGCGCGTCGCTTCACTGCTCCAGGCGGACGCCGCGGCGCTGCACCTCTCGACGCCTCCCGAAGTCACGCTGACGCTGTCCTCACACGTGGGCTTTCAGGACGCGGCGGACGCGCGCCGGCTCACGGGCGTGCTGTCGTGTGGCGCGGAGGGCGCGCTGTCCTCGTCCGCGGACGAGGCCCTGCTGGCGGAGCAGTCCGGAGGGCGGTTGGGGGCGGGCGCGGCGGTGTGTCTGACTCGCGGCGGCGAGGTGTGCGGGATGCTCCAGGTGCTGCGTGCGCCGGGGAAGCCCTTCGACGAACGGGACCTGCGCCTGCTGGGCACGCTGTCGGAGTTGCTGGTGACGCTGCTGGAGCAGCGCCGGCTGCGGGCCGAGTCCTCGCGCCAACTGGCCGAGACGCGCCTCCTGCTGGACCTGGCGCGCACCACGTCCGGCGTGCTGGAGACATCGAGCATCCTGGACGTGGCCGCCGACTTCCTCGTCCGCCTGCTGGACGTGTCCAACTGCTACATCCTGCTGTACGACGAGGGCGCCCGGCTGCTGCGCGGCGCCGCGGCCTCCATCGCGCATCGCGACTACTTCCGCACGGTGGTGCTGCCCCTCCATGGAGACGGCCTGGCGGCGCGCGTGGCTCGTGAGCGCAGGCCCGTCGCGGTGGAGGACGTGTCCGCCGCGGACGGAGGCTTCAACCCGGAGCTCGCGCACCGCTTCGACGAGAAGGCGCTGCTGGCGCTGCCGCTCACCTCGCGCGAGGAGCTCATCGGCGTGGTGGTGGTGGACGACACGCGGGGCCCGCGCGCCTTCGGTCCGGAGCTCATCGAGCTGGCGGAGGCCACGTGTGGCCAGCTGGCGTTGTCCATCGCCAACGCGCGCCTGTACGAGTCACTGTGGGCCAGCTACGCGGAGCTGGCCGCCACGCGCGCGGAGATGGTGAAGCGCGAGCGGCTGGCCGCGCTGGGCGAGCTGTCCGCGATTGTCGCCCACGAGGTGCGCAATCCGCTGGGCGTCATCTTCAACGCGGTGGCTTCGCTGCGCCGGCTGTTGGTGCCGGGCGGGGACGCGGCCATGTTGCTCGACATCCTGGGAGAGGAGAGCGACCGGCTCAACCGCATCGTCGGTGACTTGCTGGACTACACGCGTCCCAGGGACCCGGTGCTCCAGCAGGAGGACCTGGGACGCGTGCTCCAGGATTCGCTGGAGGCCGCGCGGATGCAGGGCGGCGGCGCGGACCGCTCCATCCGCATCCAATCCGACGTGGAGCCCGGCCTGCCGCCGGTCCCCATGGACCGGCGCCTCATCCGACAGGCGCTGGTCAACGTGGCGGTCAACGCCATCCAGTCCATGCCGCAGGGTGGACTCGTGCAGGTTCGTGCGCGCCGTGAAGCCCACGCGGGGCGCGAGCAGCTGCGCATCGACGTGGTGGACCAGGGCCCGGGCATCCCCGCCGAGCTGCTCCACCGCGTCTTCGAGCCGTTCTTCACCACCAAGGCCCAGGGCACCGGCCTGGGGCTGGCCGTCGTCAGGCGCATCCTCGAGGAGCACCGGGGCGAAATCGCCGTGGATAGCATCCCGGGGCGCGGTACCACCTTCACCTTCCGGCTGCCGTTCTCGCAGCCTCCGTCCTTCCCATGACCGACGCGAACACTCCGCCGACCCGAGGACGGCTCCTCGTCGTGGACGACCAGCGCAACATGCGCGCCACCACCGCCCTGTTGCTGCGGGCGGAGAACTACACCGTCTTCGAGGCCGCCACCGGCGAGGAAGCCCTGGCCCAGCTCGCCAGCGGTAGCATCGACCTGCTGCTGACGGACCTGAAGATGGAGCCCATGGACGGGCTCACGCTCCTACGGCGCGCGCTGGAGGTGGCACCCCGGCTCCAGGTCATCATGATGACGGCCTTCGGCTCCATCGAGAGCGCCGTGGAGGCCATGCGCCTGGGGGCCTACGACTATGTCACCAAGCCCTTCAAGGAGAGTGAGCTGCGCTACCGCGTGGAGCGCGCCCTGGAGCGTGCGCGCCTGCAGCGCGACGTGGACAACCTCACCACCGACTTCAACCAGCGCCACGGCCTGTCCGCCCTCGTGGGGCGCAGCGCCGCCATGCGCGAGCTCACCACGCGGCTGATGCGCGTGGCGCAGAGCGACGCCACCGTCCTCATCCAGGGAGAGAGCGGCACGGGCAAGGAGCTGGTGGCTCGCGCGCTCCATGCGCACAGCCGCCGCAAGGCCCGCTCCTTCGTGCCCGTCAACTGCGCGGCCATCAGCGAGTCATTGCTGGAGAGCGAGCTGTTCGGCCACGCCAAGGGTGCCTTCACCGGCGCGGTGAAGTCCCGCCGGGGCCTCTTCGAGGAGGCGGACGGGGGCACGCTCTTCATTGACGAGGTGACGGAGACCAGCCCCACCTTCCAGTCCAAGCTGCTGCGCGCGCTGCAGGAGGGCGAGGTCCGCCGCGTCGGTGAGTCCACCGCGCTGCGCGTCGACGTGCGCATCGTCGCCGCCACCAACCGGGACATCGAACTGGAGGTGCGCGACAAGCGCTTCCGGCAGGATCTCTTCTACCGCCTCAACGTGGTGGCCCTCCGCGTCCCGCCCCTGCGCGAGCGCCTGGAGGACGTGCCAGCGCTGGCGGAGCACTTCCTGGAGCGGGCCAATGCCCGCAGCCCCAACCCCAAGCGCCTGTCCGCCGCCGCGGTGTCTCACCTGATGAGCTACAGCTTCCCCGGCAACGTGCGCGAGCTGGAGAACCTGGTGGAGCAGGCCGCCGCGCTCGCGGAGGGCGATGAGCTGCTGCCCGAGGACTTCCCCGTGCGACAGGGCCGCATGACGCCGGCCCATGGCACCCCTAGCGTCGCCTTCCTGGACGGGCAGGGCGGGGCGCTCGGACGCAACGCCAGCGCGGGGCCCACGCTGGCCCAGGTTGTGGAGGAGGCGGAGCGCCACGCCATCACCCAGGCCCTGGAGCGGCACGGGGTGGACCTGGCCCGCGTCGCCGATGAACTCGGCGTTTCTTCCACCACCCTCTGGCGGAAGATGAAGCGGCTCAACCTCCGTCCGCCCAGTGAGCTGGCCCGGGAATAGCCCTGGAGTAGGGGGAAGACTCACCCATGTAACTTTCCCGCGGCCATGGATTCAGATCCGAAATGGACGGGTTCATAGGTGAAAAAGGCAAGTGGCTGAATTTGCTCATCTTTTTCACTTATGAAACTCCATTGCAGCCATGAAATGGGGCGGTGGGGCAAGCGCAGCGTCAGTTAGTCCTTCAAGTGCTTGAGAAAACTAGAGTTTCTCCCCGCGAGGCTGCTGGCACGGCGACTGCTAAGGGAACACGCGGGACACATCGAAGCGAGGCTGAAGGCGGTTCCCCCCCACCCCTTCAGCACTTCCGGTGAGTCACCTTGAGAAGACCCGCGGCCCGGCACCTCTTTGGGGTGTCGGGCCGCCTTCTTTTCCGCGTCTGTAGCTGCCTCAGCTCGCGACGAAAGGAAGCGCAGGTGGGTTCCTCTGAAGCTCAGTGGGTGCTGCGTCCCGGTCGGCCGGAAGACCACGCTGTCTTTGCCCGGCTGTTTCTTGAACTCGGGGTGGATGAGCCCCCGCCGCCCGAGCCCGTCTGGGCGGCGGAAATCGCTCAGCTCTCCCTGTTCGCCGAAGGTCCCCAGTGTGTGGGCGCCTATGCCGTGACGAACCTCCTGGGGGACTTCGGGTTCGTGAGGCAACTGGTGGTGGCGCCGTTCGCCCGGGGGCAGGGACTGGGGCGGAGGATGATGACGCACCTGGCCGGGCACTTTCGCGCACAAGGGTGCACCCACTGGGGCCTCAACGTGAAGCGGGACAACACGCCCGCGCTCACGCTCTACACCTCGCTGGGAATGCGGCCGGCTCGCGAGGCCATCACGTTGCGGGTGACGCGGGCCCACCTGGCTGCGTTCCCCCCCGCGTCACCAGACGGGGCCGTGGTACCGGTGTCGCTGGAGGACTGCGGCGCGCTGACGGAGGCCTTCGGGATGATTCCCGGCAAGTTGGCGGCCTCCGCGGCCAGTGACTCGCACCGGCTGCTGGGGCTCGTCGACCCCCAAGCCCGTGCACGCCGGTGGTTGGGGATGATGGACCTGCGCCCCGGGCCCGTCTTGTTTCCCTTCTTCGCGGTGTCTCCCGAGCATGCGCGGACACTGCTCGAAGAGGCCTTCAGCCGGCTGGGGGAGGGCGCGTCCTCGCTGAATGTCTCGGTGATGGATGACGCGCCACTGGTGCACCTGCTCCGCGAAGCGGGAGCGCAGACTCGCCTCGAGACGCTGGAGCTTCGCGGCCCATTGGTGGACGCGTCTCCTTGATTCACGGGCGTGTGAAAACACGACGCCCGCCCAGGCACGAAGCCGGGGCGGGCGGGGTGTGACGGCGGAGGCGGGAGGCTACTGGCCGAAGATGCTGCTGGCCTGCTCCAGCCACCCCATGACGGGGCCGGGGATGATGCCCAGAATCACGACCGCCGCGGTGGACAGCACCAGCGCCAGTTCGGTGGACCAGCTCTTCTCGAGCGCCTGCGCACCCTCCGGCACCGGCCGCATGAACATGTAGACCACCACGCGCAGGTAGTAATAGATGCCCACCGCGCTGGAGAGCACGCCGACGATGGTGAGGCCGATGAGGCCCGCGTCCACGGCGGCCTGGAAGATGAGCAGCTTGCTCATGAAGCCGATGGTGGGCGGGATGCCACCCAGCGACAGCATGAAGGCCGCCATCGCGAAGGCCCAGCCCGGCTTGCGCTGCGCCAGCCCGCTGAAGCGCTCCAAGTCCCACGCGGTGCCCTTCTCCTCGTCCTCGCGACGCTCCAGGACGGAGACGATGGTGAAGGCGCCCACCGCGCTGAACGTGTACGCCAGCAGGTAGTAGAGGATGCCGCGCAGCGCCTCCGCGCGGGCCAGGTCCAGCGGGGTGCCACCCGTCAGCGCGGACGCACCCAGCAGGCGGAACTGCTCGCCCGGGCCGGTGACGAAGAGGGCAGCCACGCCCACCAGCAGGTAGCCGGCGTGGGCAATGGACGAGTACGCCAGCATGCGCTTCACGTTGCGCTGCGGAATCGCCAGCAGGTTGCCCGCCACCATGGTGAGGAAGGCCAGCACGGAGAACAGGCTCAGCAGAATCTGCGGGTCCACGCCCTTGCCCACCATGAAGAACACGCGGACCATCGCCGCGAAGGCGGCCGCCTTCACGCCCACGCTCATCAGCGCGGTGACCGGCGTCGGCGCGCCCTCGTAGACGTCCGGCGTCCACATGTGGAACGGCACCGCGGCGACCTTGAAGGCGAAGCCCGTGATCACCAGGATGATGCCCGCGTACACCAGGCCCGGCTGCGACGACATGGCGGTGGACAGCGGACCGGCCATGGCCGTCAGGTGGGTGGTGCCGGTGGCGCCGTAGAGCAGCGCCGCGCCGTAGAGCAGCACCGCGGACGAGAAGGCGCCCAGGATGAAGTACTTGAAGCCCGCCTCGCTCGGCCGCGTGCCACGCCGCAGGTACGACGTCAGCGCGTAGGTGGAGAGGGAGAGGACCTCGATGTTGACGAAGAGCGTGATGAGCTCGTTCGACATCGCCAGCAGGCTCATGCCCGCCGAGGCGAACAGCATCAGCGCGTAGAACTCACCGCGCTCCGCGCCGCGCTTGCGCAGGAAGCTCACCGAGCTCAGGGTCGCCAGCGCCAGGCCCACGCACACCACGAAGGTGAGGAAGCTGGAGAAGGGGTCCATCACGCCGAAGCCGAGCATCACCTCCTGGGGTGGCTCGAACATCGTCGTCAGCGCCATGGCGCCGGCCGCCACCGCCGTCACCACGGTGAGCACCGCCTGGTACGCGCGCGACGCCGTCGTAGAGAGGAACACCTCCGACAGCAGCAGGATGGAGGCACCCACCACCATGATGATGGCGGGCAGCAGCGGGAGGAAGTCCGCCAGGCTGAGATTGGGCAGGTTCATGTCGGAAGCTCAGGCGGCTTACTGCCGCGGCGAGGGAACGGCCGGGGCGGCGGCCAGCGGAACGGGCGCGGACGGCGCGGCGACGACCTGACGGGATGGCAGGGACATCACCTCTACCCGAAGCCGGTCCTCCTGCAACTCGGCCCCCGGCGTGCCCACGCGGGCGCGGGCCAGGAAGCGGTCCGTGGACGGCTCCAGTCGGTCCAGGAAGGGCTGCGGCTGCAGACCCATCACGGCGACCAGGATGATGAAGGGAAGCACCGTGAGGCCCTCACGCAGGTTCATGTCCGTCAGGTGCTGGTTCTCCCGGTGCGTGATGCCACCGAAGAACACCTTCTGGACCATCCACAGCATGTAGGCGGCGCCCAGGATGACGCCCAGCGTGGCGAACCCGCCGAACACCGCCGTCAGGTGCGGGTTGCCCGCGGCCTCGCCCAGGTCGCTCTTGAAGGTGCCCAGCAGGACCAGGAACTCACCGATGAAGCCGTTGGTGCCCGGCACCGCGATGGAGGAGAAGGTGATGATGACGAAGGCCGCGGTGAACACCGGCATCACCTTCGCGATGCCGCCGTAGTCCGCCATCAGGCGCGAGTGGCGCCGCTCGTACAGGTAGCCGAACAGGAGGAACAGCGCGCCCGTGGACACACCGTGGTTGAGCATCTGGTACGCGCTGCCCGTGGCGCCCTCGGCCGTAATCGCCAGGATGCCCAGCATGCAGTAGCCCAGGTGGCTGACCGACGAGTACGCGATGAGCTTCTTGATGTCCCGCTGCGCCAAGCACATCAGCGCGCCGTACACGATGCCGATGACGGCCAGCGTGGCCAGGAAGGGCCGCGCCTGCTGCGTGGCCACCGGGAAGAAGGGAATGGCGTAGCGCCAGAAGCCGAAGGTCCCCATCTTCAGGGTGACACCGGCCAGAATCATGGAGCCAGCCACCGGTGCCTGCACGTGCGCGTCCGGCAACCAGGTGTGCAGCGGCCACATGGGGACCTTGACGGCGAACGCAATGGCGAACGCCGCGAACAGCCACGGACCCCAGGTGTGCAGCGTGGCGGCCAGCCCGGTGAGCGAGTCACACGCGCCCGCGGGCCCCGCGGTGCATGCGCTGAGCTGACGGTTGGCGTCCAGCAGGCCGTTGTAGATGCTCGCGTAGTCGAACGAGCGGGCACCCACCGGCGTGCTGATGAAGTACACGGCGATGATGGCCACCAGCATCAGCAGCGAGCCGGCCAGCGTGTAGAGGAAGAACTTCACCGCCGCCATCTGGCGGTCCTCGGCGCCCCACACACCCACCAGGAGGTACATGGGGATGAGCATGGCCTCGAAGAAGATGTAGAAGAGCAGCACGTCCAGCGACACCAGCGCGCCCAGCATCGTCGTCTGGAGCACCAGCAGCGCCAGGTGGAACTCCTTGATGCGGAACTTGATGTACGTGGTGGACGCCAGCACCACCAGGGGCCCCAGGAAGACGGTGAGCAGCAGCAGGCTCACGGCCAGGCCGTCCACGCCAATGTGGTAGCTGGTGCCGAACAGGTCGAACCAACGCGCCCGGTACTCGAGCTGGAACTCCGGTCCGCCCGGCACGTACTTCATGTAGGCCCAGACCCCGAACACCAGGTCCAGCACCATGGCGATGAACGTGACGGTGCGAATCTGGCCGCTCTCGCCGGCCGGCAGCAGCGCCACCAGCGCCGCGAACACCAGCGGCAGGAAGACGACGAGGTTGAGCAGGTGGTTGTCGAAGAAGCTCATTGCATCACCTGGATGAGGGCGTAGGCCATCCCGCCCAACAGGGCGATGGCCATCACAGCGGCGTAGGCCTGGGCGTCGCCCGACTGCACGTAGCGGAGCGCACTGCCCACGCGCGCCGTCACCCACGCCGTGCCGCGGACCGCCACGGTGTCGATGACGAGCGCGTCCACCACGCGGAAGAGAAGGAAGCTCATGAACTTCACGGGACGGATGACAATCAGCTCATAGAGCTCGTCCACGTAGAACTTGTTGAGCGCCAGAGGGCGCACCGCGCGGATGAAGGCGGGATCCGGCAGACCCACGCGCGAAGGGAAGTAGCGCAGGTAGAGGAAGGCCGCCGCGCCGCCACCCGCCAGGGCCACGGCCCAGGCCTTGAGGTAGTCCGGCACCAACTGCGGGCGGCTGGTGTCCAGCGCCACCAGCGCGCTGGCGTCGGTGATGCGCTTGGTCGCGCTGAACACGGGGCTCAGGAAGTTGTCGAGCACCGGCTGCGCCGTCATGTTGAAGAGGTCGATGCCGAACGCGTACCGCGCGGCGACCACGCTCAGGACGGCCAGCACCACCAGCGGCAGGGTCATCTGCCAGGCGCTCTCATGGGCGTGGGCCACCCGGGCCTCCTTCGAGCGGGGACCCTCGAAGGTGAGCAGGTACACGCGCGTCATGTAGAACGCGGTGGACGCCGCGATGAGCAGGCCCAGGTAGTAGACGAGGCTGGACACCCACTCCAGGCCCTGCAGGTGGTTGTGGTGCACGCCGTGCAGGATGGCGTCCTTCGAGAAGAAGCCGGACAGCGGGATGATGCCGGTGATGGCCAGGGTGGCGACCAGGAAGGTGGCCCAGGTCCAGGGCATCTCCTTGCGCAGGCCACCCAGCTTCTTGATGTCCGTCTCGTCGCCGTTGCCGTGCATCACGCTGCCGGCGCCGAGGAAGAGGCAGGCCTTGAAGAAGGCGTGCGTCATCAGGTGGAACACCGCCGCCCAGAAGATGCCCATGCCCACGCCCATGAACATGATGCCCAGCTGGGACACCGTGGAGTAGGCGAGCACCTTCTTGATGTCGTCCTGCGCGAAGGCGATGAGCGCCGCCAGCAGCGAGGTGAGCGCGCCGATGATGGCGATGGTCGCCATGGCGGTGGGGCTCAGCACCAGCAGCGCGGACATGCGGCTGAACAGGTAGACGCCGGCGGTCACCATCGTCGCGGCGTGGATGAGGGCGGAGACCGGCGTCGGGCCGGCCATGGCGTCCGGCAGCCAGACGTAGAGGGGCAGCTGCGCGCTCTTGCCCGCGGCGCCCAGGAGGAACAGCAGCATGGCCGCCGTCATCACGCCGCCGAAGGTGTAGCCCTCGAGCGGGCCCGCCTCGATGGGGGTGCTCAGGTCGACCTTGTCCGCGGAGCCGTCCACCAGGCCCTCGGCCATCTTCTCCAGGCCCTTGAACGTCACCGGGCCCTTCTTCTCCAGCGCGGCCGTGTAGTGCTGCGCGGTGGTGCCGGCGTTGTTGTAGTCCGCCGCGTTCGACTGCTGGGTGAAGGCGGAGACCAGCAGCACCAGCAGGAAGGTGCCGATGAGGAACGCGAAGTCACCGATGCGGTTGGTGACGAAGGCCTTGCGCCCGGCCCAGGCCTTGGCCGGGTCGTCGTACCAGAAGCCGATGAGCAGGTAGCTGGCCATGCCGACGCCCTCCCAGCCCACGAAGAGCAGGATCAGGTTGTCGGCCAGCACCAGCGTCAGCATCGCCGCGACGAACAGGTTCAGGTACGCAAAGAACCGCCAGTACGCGGCGTCGTGCTCCATGTAACTGGTGGAGTACAGGTGGATGAGGAAGCCGACGCCGGTGATGATGAGCAGCAGGATGCCGGACAGATGGTCCACCATCAGGCCGAAGTTCACCCGGAAGTCGCCCACCGAGAACCAGGTGCCGTAGTCGTACGCGAGCGCGTAGCGCACGAAGTCCCGCTCGATGCCGAACGGGTTGGGGAAGATGGCCGCCAGCCGACCCGTCTCGGGGTTGTGGTGGCTGGTGGCCCAGAAGGCCAACAGGCTCAGGACGAAGGAGCCGGCCACCGCCGCACAGGCGACGAGCTGGACGTTGGCCCGGCCCATCATCTTGCCGAACACACCGCAGATGAACGCGCCCAGCAGGGGCAGCGCGATGATGAGCCAGAGCGAGGGCGCCAGGATGTCTGGCGCCACGGGTGCCGCCCGGAAGAATTCGACGAGAGTCATGACAGTGGCTCCTGGGGGGGCATCAGTGCTTCATCGTCCGGAGGTCTTCCAGCAGGATGCTGCCCCGGCTCCGGAAGACGGCGATGACGATGGCCAGACCGATGGCGGCTTCCGCCGCCGCCACCGCGATGACGAAGAAGGCGGACACGTGGCCGAGGTTGTCACCGCGCATGCGCGCGAAGGCCACGAACGTGAGGTTGGCCGCGTTGAGCATCAGCTCCACGCTCATGAAGACGACCAGCGCGTTGCGGCGAACGAGCACACCGAACATGCCCATGCAGAACAGGGCGGCGGCAAGCAGGAGATAGTAGGTGATGGGAACCATGGGCCGATTCGGGGCCTCGCGAGCGGCTACCTGCGCCGCCATCTAGCACAGAAAAGTTGTCCGGGATGGGCGATCAGATCCGCGACTTGGCCACGACGACTGCGCCCACCATGGCCACCAGCAGCAGCAAGCTCACAGCTTCGAAAGGGAACAGCCACTGGGTGAAGATGACCTGACCCATGGTGGCGATGGTGCCGAAGGAGGCCTGGGCTCCCGTGCTCAGCGTGGCCGGCTCGGCGGGCAGCTTCAGGAGGATGATGGCCAGGACCGCGAACAGGCCCACCGTCGCCGCGCCGCCCGCGACGCGCGCCACCGTGGGCTTGCCACGCGTGGACGACTCTCCCAGGTTGAGCAGCATGATGACGAACAGGAAGAGCACCATGATGGCGCCCGCGTACACGAGCACCTGCATGACGGCCACCGTGTGCGCCCACAGCAGCACGTAGATGCCGGCCATGAAGAAGAACGTGGACACCAGCGCCATGGCCGAATTGATGGGGCTGCGCGCGAAGATGACCGTTCCAGCCGACAGCAGCGTCAGGAGCGCGAACGCCCCGAAGAGGATGAGCTCGATGTTCAAGACCAGTCTCCGAACGAACCCCAGGGCTTGTCGCCGAACGGGCAGCGGTGCTCACGGATGTGAGCCTCGAACTCGTCCCGGAACCGCATGAGGAACGAGTGCGTGGGCAGCGCCGCCGCGTCGCCGAGCGCGCAGATGGTGTTACCCAGGCCGATGGGCGGGTAGGGGGCGATCGACGACGCGACGTTGGACAGCATGTCGATGTCGCCCGGCTCGCCGCGGCCCTCTTCGATCTTGCGCAAGAGGCGCGTCTGCCAGGGCGTGCCTTCACGGCACGGCGTGCACTGGCCGCACGACTCTTCCGCGTAGAAGCGGGCCACGCGCCACAGGCTGCGCACCATGCAGGTGGCGTCGTCCATGACGATGACGCCGCCGGAGCCCGCCATGGTCTGCTTCACCTTGAGGGCCTCGAACTCCATGGCCACGTCCAGCTCGTCCGCGCCCAGCACCGGCGCCGAGGAGCCGCCCGGAATCACGGCCTTCACCTTGCGGCCCGCGGGCATGCCCCGGCCGTACTTGTCGTCGTAGATGAGCTCGGCGAGGGTCGTGAACATCGACACCTCGTAGACGCCCGGCCGGTTCACCGTGCCGGAGAGGCAGACGAGCCGCGTGCCGCCCGACTTGTCGGTGCCCAGCTTCGCGTAGGCGTCCGCGCCCTGCTGGAAGATGGCGGGCACGCTGGCCAGCGTCTCCACGTTGTTCACCACCGTGGGGCAGCCGAAGAGGCCCACCACCGCGGGGAAGGGCGGCTTCAGGCGGGGCCAGCCCTTCTTGCCTTCCAGGCTCTCCAGCAGCGCCGTCTCCTCGCCGCAGATGTACGCGCCCGCGCCGCGGACCAGGTAGCAGTTCAGCTCGTAGTCCTTGCCCAGGACCTTCTTGCCGAAGATGCCCGCCTTGTAGGCCTCGTCGATGGCCGCCTGCGTGCGCTCCGCCGGGAACTTGAACTCGCCGCGCAGGTACACGTAGCAGGTGTGCACGCCCAGCGCGTAGGCCGCGATGGCGATGCCCTCCAGCATCATGTGCGGGTCGTCTTCCAGGATGTAGCGGTCCTTGAATGTGCCCGGCTCGGACTCATCGCCGTTGACCGCCAGGTACTTCGGCTTGGGGCTGTCCTTGGGGACGAAGCTCCACTTGAGGCCCGTGGGGAAGCCGGCGCCGCCGCGACCGCGGAGGTTCGACTTCTTCACCTCGTCGATGATGGCGGCGGGCTCCATCTGGAGCGCCTTCTTCAGCGCCTCGTAGCCCCCCCGCTTGCGGTAGCTGTCCAGGGTCCAGGACTGAGGCTTACCCCAGGCCGCCGAGATGATCGGTTCGATCGCCTTTGCCGTAGAGGCCATGTGATGACGTCCTAAGCCTAAGAAGGGTGGGGGTTCAGCTCAACTTGGCGAGGATGGCATCCAGCTTCGCCTGGGTCAGGCTTTCGTGGTGATCCTCGTTGATCTGCAGGCAGGGCGCAGTACCGCACGAGGCCAGGCACTCGGTCTCTCGCAAGGTGAACTTCTCGTTGGCTTCACCTGCCTTGAGGCCCAGCTTCTCCTCCAGGTAGGCGAGCATCTTCTCCGCGCCCCACAGCGAGCAGGACAGGTTCGTGCAGACGTCGATGACGTACTTGCCCGGCTTCTTGAGGTGGTACATCACGTAGAAGCTGGCCACTTCCATGGCCCGCTCGGGAGTGACCTCCAGATGCTTCGCCACCAGCCGCAACCCTTCCGGGGGCAGCCATCCCTTGATTTCCTGGAGCAGACGCAGCGCTGGGAGCATGCCCGCGCTTTTCCGATCCGGGGGGTAGTGGGAGATGATCTCCGCGATTCCCGCGTCGAACTTCTTCTGCTCTTCTTCAGAGGTGAACAGGGGCTCCGCCATGGCGGGCCGGTACGTATTGCCCCAATGGCTACGTTGTCAACATAAACCCTCGAAGCTACACTGGGTTGCCATCAGCAAATTGCCGAGCGATTTCAAGCCCTTGTTATGAACCCGGGTCCAGAGGACAAGCGCCAGCACCCCCGCGTCCCGGCCGTGCTGAGAGTGGACTACACGGACGGGCGCCAGGCCCGCGACGTGACGGAGAACCTGTCCCACGAGGGCCTGTTCGTCCAGACGGACCAGGCCTTCGTCAGGGGGGACGAAGTCCGGCTCGCACTTTCTTTCCCGGGACTGCTGGATCCGGTAGAAGTCAGCGGAACCGTGGCCTGGCTGCGGCCAGCGGGCTCCGATCAGCCTGCGGGCGTCGGCGTTCGCGTGGAGCGCGAGCAGGACCGGCGGAAACTGGGTGACATCTTGAGTGCGGCAGGAGCAGACAGCCACGCGTCCCACGCAGCGCACGAGGGGTATCGTGTGCTCATCGTCGAGGACAACCCGCACATCATCGAGATGTACAGCTACGTGCTGAAGAAGCTGGCCAGCGGCGAGCTGCACGGAAAGGTCCCCCTGGAGGTCCACTTCGCGCCGGACGGGCACCACGCGCTGCTGATGCTGCGCGAGGACCGCTTCAATCTGGTGATGACGGACCTCTACATGCCGGTGATGGACGGCTTCGCCCTGGTGGAGCGGATGCGCGAGGAAGAAGCGCTGCGCACCATCCCCATCATCGCCATCTCCGCCGGCGGCAAGGAGGCGCAGGATCGCGCCATGCAACTGGGCGTGGACATCTACCTGCGCAAGCCGGTGCGTTTCGTGGAAGTCCTGGAGACGGTGAAGCAGCTCTTGCGCATCAAGTAGGGGCGCGTTTTACCGCCAGTCATCCGTTGAGCCACGGCGTGGGGACGGCATAGAGTCGCTTCCCCATGCAGAAGCCCGCCCTCAATCGCGACACCGTCAGTGGCGAGGCGCTGTTCATCCTCCGGAACCTGAGGGAGAACGGCCGTCTTGGACGCTCGAACAAGCTGGCAGACGTGAAGGCCGCACTCGAGCCATCCGTGTCGCTCGAGTTCGACAACTACTTCTTCTTCCTGCGCAAGTTCCACTACATCGCCATGGACCGCGAGGCCCAGCTCAAGCTCACCGACCAGGGTGAGCAGGTGGCGGGTGGGGAGCTGAACGAGCGCTTCTCCCTGGAGGTCGGTGAGTTCTTCGCCGATCAGCTGGCCGCCGCCGCGGACGCGCCCCTGGAGGGGGCCGGTGGGGACGAGTCGCTGATGGTTCCTCCGCCCCCGCCGGAGCTGCTGCTGGATGAGGCCGAGGTCGACGGCGCGCCGCCCGTGCCCTCCGGCCCGCCCGCGCCGCCGCCCATGCCGCCGGTGCGCAGCTCGCGCTCGGCCATGCCCGCGCTGGACCTGGGCATGCCGTCCGCGGCCATCCCCATGCCGCCGCCGTCAGCCGAGCCCCGCCGCGAGGCCACCGTCATCGTCCAGGGGCCCTTCACCGCGTCGAACACCCCCGCGTCGTCCCCCATCC
>NZ_JAAEAH010000119.1 GCF_010998615.1 Myxococcus sp. CA023
CCCCCGCTTCCACCCCCGCCGCCGCAGCAGCGCCCGCCGCTCCCGCTCCGAAGGGCGCCGAGCTGGACCTGCGCTACCAGAAGTTCGACCCCATCGGCACCGGGCCGCTGGGCACCGTCTTCAAGGGGCGCGTCACCGCGCTGGGCCTGGACATCTGCCTGAAGGAGCTGAAGGACATCTTCGGCTACTTCTCCTTCCTGCAGCGCGGCGAGGTGCTCAAGCGCCTGAAGAAGGAGCTGTGCGCCCAGGCGCAGGTGCGCCACCCGGGCGTGGTCCAGGTGGTGGACCAGAACGTGGATGCCGCCCGGCCGTACTTCGTGCTGGAGCTGATGCAGGGCAGCCTGCGTGAGCGGCTGGACGCGGGCGGTGGCAACGGCGTGCCGGTGCCCTTCGCGCTGCGCGCCTTCCTGCAGATGGCCTATGGTCTGCGGGCCGCGCACGCTGCGGGCCTCACGCACCACAACATCAAGCCGGAGAACGTGCTCTTCGACACGTACGGCAACGCGAAGCTGGCCGACTTCGGCCTGGGCCGCGTGGTGGAGGTGGACGCCACCAAGGGCATGCCCCAGGTCTTCGTGGGCACGGGTGGCATGGCCTATATGGCGCCGGAGCTGATGAACCGGGGCGGCAAGGAGCCGGGCGCCTCCGCGGATGTCTACGCGCTGGGCATCCTGCTCTACGAGATGCTCACCGGGCAGATTCCGGGCCGCCGCTCGCCGCTGCCCTCTGAGGTCAACCCGGAGGCCCCCAGCGGCCTCGACCAGCTCTTCGACAAGGCCACCCAGGACAAGCGCGAGCAGCGCTACCCGGACGTGGACGCCATGTTGGAGGACTTCTACAAGGCGTTCCCGGACAAGGAGTTCCTCGCCAAGGGCGACCTCGTCATCTCCTCGGACACGCCGAAGGAGTGACGGACGAGCGGCCGGGCCCCGGCGCACTCGGGGCTCGCCGCGCACGTTGGGGGCTGCCACACTCCGTGGCGCCATGACTCCGCCCCTGTCCGAAAGCGTGCTCATCACCGTCACCGGGAAGGACCATCCCGGAATCGTCTCGCGCCTCACCGGTCTGCTGGCGGAAGCTGGCGCCGAGCTGCTCGACGTGGAGCAGGTGGTGGTGCAGGGGCGCCTCACGCTCTGCCTGCTGGTGCGTCTGCCCCCGGCGAGCGGCACCCTGGAGGCGCTGCTGTCCGCCGCGAAGACGCTGGGCGTGACGCTGGACTTCCAGGCGGTGGAGGCGTCTGCCACGCCCGCCGCGTCCGCGCGCCACGTCGTCACCGCCGTGGGCCGCGCCCTGGGCGCGAAGGAGCTTCATTCGCTGACGCAGGTGCTCGCGGGGCACGGCGCCAACGTGGAGCGAATCACGCGCCTCAGCGAGCCGCACCTGGGCTCGGTGGACATCCACATCAGCCTGCCGCCGGGCCAGCCGCCCGACGCGCTCAAGCACGCGCTGCTGGAGCTGTCCATGCAGTCGGGCGGGTTCGACGTGGCGCTGCAGCGCGAGAGCCTGTTCCGGCGCGGCAAGCGGATGGTCGTCATGGACATGGACTCCACGCTCATCCGCATCGAGGTCATCGACGAGCTGGCGCGCGCGCATGGCGTGGGCGAGCAGGTGTCGCGCATCACCGAGCGCGCCATGCACGGCGAGATGGACTACGACGAATCGCTGCGTCAGCGCGTGGCGTTGCTGCGGGGCCTGGACGCGTCCGTGGTCCACCAGCTCGCGGCGAACCTGCCGCTGACGGAGGGCGCGGAGACGCTGGTGCGCGTGCTCAAGCGGCTGGGCTACCGCACCGCCGTCATCAGCGGCGGCTTCTCCGTGGCGGCCGAGGCGCTGAAGGTGCGGCTGGGCATCGACTTCGCGTACTCCAACGCGTTGGAGATTCAGGACGGGAAGCTGACCGGCCGCACCGTGGGCCGCATCGTCAACGCGCAGCGCAAGGCGGAGCTGTTGGAGTCGCTGGCGCAGGCGGAAGGCATCCTGCTGGACCAGGTGGTCGCCGTGGGAGACGGCGCCAACGACTTGCTGATGCTGGAGCGCGCCGGGCTGGGCATCGCCTTCCGGGCGAAGCCCAAGCTGCGCGCCGCGGCGGACACGTCCATCTCCGCGGGCGGCCTGGACAGCATCCTTTACCTGCTGGGGCTCACCGGCCGCGAGCTGCTGGAAGCGGGCTCCGGCGCCGGCTGAGGGCGCGCCCTACAGCCGCATTCGCGCCGCCAGTTCGCGCTGCTGGAGCTGGTTCTTCTCCAGCAGCAGCTCGAGCAGCGCGCGCAGAATCTTGGAGCTCTTCTCCTGGTTCTGCTGCACCGTTTGCAGCCGCTTGAGGTCCTCGTCTGTCCACTCGTTGGCGGGCGTGCCACCCGCCAGAATCTCGTCGAGGATGTCCGCGGCGCTGGCGCCAGCGCCTTGGGCGGGGGCGCGCTCCGGCGCGCGGGGCGCGGGCGGAGGCGCCGCGGCGGGAGCGGGCGGGGTGATGTCGGCGATGCGCTTCACCACCGTGTTGCCGCTCATGTCGACGACCTTGAACTCGTCCTCGTCCTCCGGCGCGTCCGAGCTGCTCGGGCGCTTGTTGCCGCCGAAGCGCGTGCTGACGACGGGCTCCTGGCCACGGTAGTGGCGGAGGATGGCGTGTTCGATTTCACGCTCGCCCGCCACCATGACGACCACGCGGGCGCGGCTCTTCGCCGCCACCTGGTCCAGGGTGACGAGGTCCGTGGGGTCCGCCATGGCCAGCACCAGCGTCTTGCCGTTGTCCTTGAGCGACACCGGGAAGACGGCCTTCTGTTCGGCGAGGCTCACGTCCACGCGTGAGAGCGCGCCTGCGTCGCGCGTGACGTTGCCCAACTGGATGCGCTGCATTCCCAGGCCCTGGCAGATGGCCTCGGTGATGACGTCGTCGGTGGCCAGACCCAGGTCCGCGATGATGCGCGACAGACGTCCGCCCCACTGGTCATGGGTGGCCAGCGCGCTGCGCAGCTGCAAGTCGTCGATGACGCGTGCCTTGACGAGGATGTCGCCAATGCGATTCCGGGAAGGAGAGGCCATGGCTCGGCATTCTACCGTCTAGATGCGCGGACGCTGAGTCCGTGATGAGGAGACCCAGCCATGCAGCCCTTCGCGGAATCCGCCGCCCAGCTTTGCCCCTACTGCGGTGAGGAAGTGGAGGTCGCCGTGGACCCCATTGGTGTGGCCTCGGAGACGTACATCGAAGACTGCCCGGTGTGCTGCCGTCCCTGGACGGTGCAGGTGTCCCGCGACGAGGAGAGCTTCGCCGTGCACCTGCGCCGCGACGACGACTGAGTCGGCCTGGAGGGCAGGCTGGCGGGCGTGAAGCGTGGCGCCGGCGAGGGCGCCGGGGCGTTGCTTGACACGTTCCGAAGCATGGTTCTCTTGAGTCTTGTGAGGCGGCGCTGGAGCTCCGGTGGGGGGCACCGCGGCGACCGCGAACCAGAACAACCCAGGCTCATTCATGCCGTGCGTCCGCGAGGACGTCACGAACAGGAGACGACCATGCAGACTCGCAATCCGTTCAACTCCGCCGTCGTGGTGAACCCGCTGATGCGCGATGTCGACGCGCTCTTCCGCGAGCTGACGCAGCCCATGTGGCGCCAGGCCCCGCGTGAGCGCACGCTGGCCGCGGACATCACCGAATCCGAGAGCGGCCTCACCCTCCAACTGGACATGCCCGGGCTGGAAGCGAAGGCCATCCAGGTGACGGTGGAGAAGGACATTCTCACCGTGCAGGCCGAGCGCAAGGCCGAGCCGCGCGCGGAGGGCGTCAACGTGCGCCGCCAGGAACGCGCTTTCGGGACGTTCGCCCGCTCCTTCGCGCTGCCTGACACGGTGGACGCAAGCCGGGTGGGGGCTCGCTACGAGCATGGCGTTCTGACGCTGACCCTGCCTCGGCGCGAGGAGTCCAAGCCCCGCGTCATCGAAGTCAAGGTCCAGGGCTGAATCCGCGGGCGCACACCGCGGGCCAGGGAGGTCACTTGCCTCCCACTGAAATCCCTGCCCAGGGCTTCCGCGAGCAAGGCGGAAGCCCTGCCTGTTCTACCGCTTGGCGCTGAGCGCCAGCGGAACGCGGAACAGCTCCAGCACCTGCTGCACGTCCAGCGGCTTGGCCATGCATGCCAGCGCGCCGGCCTGCTTGGACTGCTCCACGACCTCGGGCGTATGCGCGGACGTCATGGTGATGAGCCGCACGCCCTCCATCTGCTTGCGCGCGCGGATGCGGCGGCAGACTTCCAGGCCGTCGATGTCCGGCATGTTGAGGTCGATGATCATGCCGTGCGGCTTCTGCTCGGACACGAGCAGCAGGGCCTCCACGCCGCTCGTCGTCGTCTGCAGCTCCACCTGGGCCGCGAACGGCTTGAACGCGCGCTTGATGGCGTCCAGCACCGGACGCTCGTCATCCACCGCGAGCAGGCGCACCGTGCCGCTGCCGAGCTCCTCGGGAACCGGCATCTGGTGGGTGATGAGGAACGTGCGCAGGTCCGCCGACCGCACGCGGCGGTGGCCACCCGGCGTCCTGAACGCCATCAGGATGCCACGGTCAATCCACTTGCTCACCGTGGACGGATCCACCTGAAGCAAACGACTGATGTCGTGCGTCGTGTAGAGCTGGTCCGTCATCGCCGTACTCCCCTCTTGCTGCATCATTCCGCTGCCCATGGAACTATTCACCTACCTTGAACACGGGTTTTCTTCAACCTCACAGAGTACCGCGCCTATCAGTCCCTCTCATCAGACCCACTGCGTCGTCCCAGCGGCCACTGGCCTTGAGACACAGCTCCACGAGTTCACGAGCGGCTCCTCGGCCGCCAGGACTCTGGGTAACGAAGTGTGCCTCGCGGCGCACTTCGGGGACCGCATCCGCAGGACAAGCGGAAAGAGCCACCATTGAAAGTGGACCCAGGTCGTTGTGGTCGTCACCCATGTAGGCGCAAGCGTCCAGGGGCACGTCCAACTGGGTGACCAGCTCTTTGAGCGCGGCTGACTTGTCACGGCGGCCTTGGAACACGGCCGCGAGGCCCAGCTCCCGCCCGCGCTTCTCCACGATGCCGGAGGTGCGGGCGGTGAGGATGGCGGCGGGCAACCCGGACAGCCGGGCCATGACGAGCGCATGGCCGTCCTTGACGTCGAAGCGCTTCATCAGCTCGCCGTCCTGGCCGTAGTAGAGGCCGCCGTCGGTGAGCACCCCGTCCACGTCGAAGACGAGCAGCCGCACGCGCGCAGCACGGGACGTCAGCTCTTCCGTTGCCAGTCTGGAAGGGGCGTCCGTCACCATGGCTTGCTCGACTCCCTTGTTTGCCGACACATCAACCTGGCTCGTGTCCCAACACCCGGCGGATGCTCAGCACGTTTCGTACCACGTCTTCAAACATCTGTGGATTCAGCGAACAGGGACCGTCACACAGGGCACGATCCGGATCTTCGTGGACTTCCGTGAACAACGCGTCAATCCCGGCGGCCGCGGCGGAGCGGGCCAGCAATGAAACGAAGCGGCGTTCGCCCGCCGTCTCACCGTTTCCAGCGCTGGGGAGCTGAACGGAGTGGGTGGCGTCGAAGCACACGGCGAGGCCGGCGTCGCGCATCTGCGCGAAGCCACGCATGTCCACCACCAGGTTGTTGTAGCCGAAGGTCGAACCGCGCTCGGTGACGAGCACGTTGGGGTTGCCCGCTTCGAAGGCCTTGCGCGCCGAGTGGACGATGTCCTTGGGCGCCACGAACTGCCCCTTCTTCAGGTTCACGCCCTTGCCCGTACGCGCCACGGCTTCCACCAGGTCCGTCTGCCGGCACAGGAAGGCCGGTATCTGGATGATATCCACAACTTCCGAGGCTGGCCCGACGTGACTCGTCTCATGGACGTCCGTGAGGACGGGAACGCCCACTTCATCCCGGATTCTCTTCAGGATTCTCAGGCCTTCCTTGAGACCCGGGCCTCTGAAGGACTTGCCGCTGGTGCGGTTGGCCTTGTCGTAGGAGCACTTGAAGGCGTACGGCACGCCGAGCCGGCCGGTGATTTCCTTCAGCAGCCAGGCATGGCGCAGGGCCATGTCCTCGGATTCGATGCTGTCGGGGCCGGCGATGACGAACAGCTTCTGACCTTGGCCGACCTTGAAGCCACACAGCTCGATGGGGTTGGGGGCACTCATTCGGTCACCTTGCCGGCCGCCGCGTTCGCGTCCCGCTGGGCGAGCGCCGCGCGGATGAAGCCGGAGAAGAGGGGGTGGGGTGCGAAGGGCTTGCTCTTGAATTCAGGGTGGAACTGGCAGCCGACGAAGTAGGGGTGGTCGGCCAACTCAATCATCTCCACCAGGTTGAGCTCGGGGTTGGAGCCGGAGATGACCAGCCCCGCCTCCTGCAGCTTGGTGCGGTACGCGTTGTTCACTTCGTAGCGGTGGCGGTGGCGCTCCTGGATGGTGTCCTGCCCGTAGAGCTGGTGGGCGAGCGAGCCGGGCTTCAGCGCGCAGGCATAGCTGCCCAGGCGCATGGTGCCGCCCTTGTCCTGCACCTTCACCTGGCTCTCCATGAGCGTCACCACCGGGTGCGGCGTGTGCTCGTTGAACTCCAGGCTGTTGGCGGAGGACAGGCCCAGCACGCCGCGGCTGAACTCCACCACGGCCATCTGCAGGCCCAGGCAGATGCCGAAGAACGGCACCTTCTTCTCACGCGCGTAGCGCACGGCGGCGATCTTGCCCTCGGTGCCGCGCACGCCGAAGCCGCCGGGCACCAGGATGGCGTCCACGCCGGCCAGCAACTTCTCCGCGCCCTGCTCTTCGACCTCCTGGCTGTCGACGAAGTGCAGGTTCACCTTCACGTCGTTGGCGATGCCGCCGTGCAGCAGCGCTTCGTTGAGGCTCTTGTAGCTCTCCGTGAGGTTGACGTACTTGCCGACAATCGCGATGCGGACCTGGCCGCGCGCGGGCTCGTACACCTTGCGGATGATGTTCTCCCAGCGCTCCAGGTGGGGCGCCCGGCTCCAGATGTTGAGGACCTCCGCGAGCCGCTCATCCAGGCCCTGGCGGTGCAGCTCCAGCGGCAGCTCGTAGGTGCTGCGCACATCCGGCGACGTGAAGACGCTGCGCGTGTCCACGTTGCAGAACATGGCGATCTTGTCCTTCAGCTCGCGGGGCACCTCGCGGTCGGTGCGGCACACGAGGAAGTCGGGCTGGATGCCTATCTCCCGCAGCTTCATCACCGAGTGCTGCGTGGGCTTGGTCTTCACCTCGCCAGCCGCACCGATGTACGGCAGCAGCGTGAGGTGGACGTAGACGACGTTCTCGTTGCCCACGTCGTAGCGCATCTGCCGGATGGCCTCGAGGAAGGGCAGCGACTCGATGTCGCCCACGGTGCCGCCCACCTCCACGATGACCACGTCCGCGTCCTGCGCCGCCTGGCGGATGCTGGACTTGATTTCGTCGGTGACGTGCGGAATCACCTGGACCGTCTTGCCCAGGTATTCACCCCGCCGCTCCTTCATGATGACCGCGTGGTAGATGCGGCCGGACGTGAAGTTGTTGAGCCGGCTCATCCGCGCGTTGGTGAACCGCTCGTAGTGGCCGAGGTCCATGTCCGTCTCACCGCCGTCCTCGGTGACGAACACCTCGCCGTGCTGGAACGGGCTCATCGTGCCCGGGTCCACGTTGATGTAGGGGTCCAGCTTGATGAGGGTGACGGCCAGCCCACGGTTCTCCAGCAGGGCGCCAATCGAAGCGGAGGCGAGACCCTTGCCGAGGGAGCTGACCACTCCGCCCGTCACGAAGATGAACTTGGTTTTCTTGGAGCGCATGTCCCGTTCTGCCTACTGAGGCAGGGATGCGTCAATTATTCTGTTTCCGATGGACGGCCGCTCGCTGGGGCCGGCGGGGGCGGCGTCAGTTGCCGTCCCAAGCACCCGGCCGGGCGACCGCGAACTCCTGGGCGTTCGGCTGCCCGACGCGGAACTTGCGCAAATCGCAGTTCCGGCAGCTCCAGCCCTCCCAGCCCCGCTTCACCACCAGGTGCAGGCAGGCGTCGTAGTTGGGGCAAAAGAGGTTGCGCTGCGCGTCCACGGACTCCTCGTCCCGGAGGGCGGTGGGCAGCGGGCTGGGGCATGGAGTGATGGACACGGCGGAAACTCCCGGATGAAACGTGTTGAGTCGGCCTCTCCCCCCGGCGCGCTCCGAACAGGAGGGGCGGTCTGGCATTCCCGAGTCGTCGCGAAAAGGCCCGTCCCCCTCGCGGGGAACGGGCCCGGAACTGCCAGCATCCGCCACCGCCTCGGAGCCTCTTCAGGCCCGCGAAGCGGAGGTGGACGCCTTGGAGTTGCTGTCGTTCAAGGCATCACCTCCTTTCGGAGCCCCAGACTTAATCGGGAGCCATGGGGCGCGCCACTGCCGTGGGGTGCGTGGCGAGCGCCGTGTGGGCACCAAGCGTTCAAGCTGCGACAAACTGCCGCTCCACCAGGCGCCGGTACAGGCCCTCCTGGCTCATGAGGGAGGCGTGGGTGCCGCTCTGGATGACGAGGCCGCCGTCGAGCACCAGCACCCGGTCCGCGTTGGCCACGGTGGACAGGCGGTGGGCGATGATGAGCGTGGTGCGGCCCTTCATCAGGCGCTCCAGCGCGTCCTTCACCAGGTGCTCGCTCTCCGCGTCCAGGGCGCTGGTGGCTTCGTCCAGGATGAGCAGGCGAGGGTCCTTCAGCACCGCCCGGGCGATGGCCACGCGCTGCTTCTGGCCACCGGAGAGCTGCACGCCGCGCTCGCCCACCTGGGTGCCGTAGCCTTCCGGGAAGCGCTCGATGTACGCGTGGGCGTTGGCGGCCCGGGCGGCCTCCTCCACCTGGGCGTCGGTGGCGCCGGGCCGGCCGTAGCGGATGTTGTCCGCGATGGAGCAGGAGAAGAGCTGGGGCTCCTGCGCCACCATGCCGATGTTGCGGCGCAGCCACTCCGGCTCCAGGGCGGTGAGCGGATGGCCGTCCAGCAGCACCTCGCCGTTCTGCGGGTCGTAGAAGCGCGACAGCAGGGAGGCCAGCGTGGACTTGCCCGCGCCGGAGGGGCCCACCACCGCCACCACCTCGCCCGGCCGCAGCTCCAGGTCCAGGCCCTGGAGCACCGGAACGTCGGGACGGCTGGGGTAGGCGAAGTGCACGCCGCGGAACTGCACGTGCCCGCGCAGGTCGGTCAGCTGCTCGCCGCCAGCGCCGATGGCGGGCTTGCGGTCCAGGAGCTCGAAGACGCGCTCGGCGGCGCCGCTGGCGCGCATGAAGTCCGCCCACAGCTCTGCGATGCCGCTGAACGAGAAGGCCACCAGCATGGTGTAGATGAGGAACGAGGTGAGCTCGCCCACGGAGAGGCCGCCGTCCACCACCAGCCGGCCGCCATACCAGAGCACCGCGGCGATGGAGCCATACCCCGCGATGGAGGCCACGCCCATGAAGACGGAGGTCTGGAGCGCGCGCTTCTTCGCCAGCGTGAAGGAACGCTCCACGGCGACGCTGTAGCGCTCCACCTCGTGCCGCTCCGCGGCGAAGGAGCGCACGGTGCGGATGCCGGACAGGTCCTCCTCGGCCACCTCGCCGCTGGCGGCGAGCGCGTCCTGGGCCTGACGGGAAATCACCCGGACCCGGCGCCCGTAGAACACGCCGCCAATGGCCACGGGCGGGATGACGGCCAGCATCACCAGCGTGAGCTGGACGGACGTGTAGAGCAGCAGGCCCACGCCGCCCAGGGCCGTGACGACGTAGCGCAGCATCATGGACACGTTGGCCGTGACGGTGGTCTGCAGGACGGTGGTGTCCGAGGAGAGCCGGCTGGTGAGTTCACCCGTGCGGCGCGAATCGAAGAAGCCCACCTCCTGGGACAGCAGGGCGCGGAAGAGGTCCTTGCGCAGCCGCGACACCACGCGTTCGCCGGCGTTGGTGAAGAGGTAGATGCGCAGCGCCATGGCGATGCCCTGCACCGTGAACACGGCGAGCATCAGCATCGCGAGCCGATCCACCACGTACCGGTCGCGCGCGTTGAGGGCCTGGTCCACCAGGTCGCCAATGGCGCGGGGATAGGCCAGCGTGGCGCCGCTGCTGATGAGGAGGAAGAAGGTGCCCGCGGCCAGTGGCAGCAGTTCCGGGCGCGCCAGCTTCAGCAGGCGCCGAACGGTGACGCCAGGGGAGGCACTGCTTTTCGAATCGTTCGCGGGGGAAGACACCGGCGGAGACTAACGCGAGCTTCCAACCTGCGCACCGGACGCCTGCGTGTGCGTTGAAGCGGTATTAATCCTCTCGAAGCGAGTCATACGCCGAATCAGGGGGAGTGCCATGGAGCAGCGTCCGTTCGGAAGCACACGGGTGTCCGTGCCCGTCCTGGGCCAGGGGACCTGGCAGATGGAGGAGGACGACCGGGCAGGCGCCATCCGCGCCCTTCGCGCCGGGTTGGACCTGGGAATGACGCACGTGGATACCGCTGAACTGTACGGCCACGGCAAGGTGGAGGAGTCCATCGTCTCCGAGGCCATCGCGGGCCGGCGCGGCGACGTCTTCCTGGTGTCGAAGGTGATGCCGTCCAACGCTTCCTACGCGGGCACGCTCGCCGCCTGTGAGCGGAGCCTGAAGCGGCTGCGCACGGACCACCTCGACTGCTACCTGCTGCACTGGCCGGGTTCGCACCCGCTGGAGGAGACGGTGCGCGCCTTCGAGAAGCTGGTGGCGGACGGAAAGATTCGCGCCTGGGGCGTGAGCAACTTCGGGGTGGAGGACCTGGAGGAGGCGCTCGCGCTCGCGGGGCCCGGGCGCATCGCCTGCAACCAGGTGCTCTACCACCTGGAGGAGCGCGCCATTGAACACGCCGTCCTGCCCTGGTGCGAAGCCCAGGGGGTGGCGGTGGTGGGCTACAGCCCCTTCGGTAACGGCCGTTTTCCCCGGCCCGACAGCCGGGGTGGGAAGGTGCTGGGCGCCATCGCCCGCGCGCACGGCGTCACGCCGTACCAGGTGGCGCTCCGGTTCCTGGTGCGCGGGCCGTCGCTGTTCGCCATTCCCAAGGCGAGCCGGGAAGCCCACGCACGCGACAACGCCGCCGCCGCGTCGCTGACGCTGACCGCCGACGAACTGGCCCACCTCGACGCGGCCTTCCCGCTGGGGTCCGAGCCGGCGTCGCTGCCCGTCATCTGATGCCGGCGGCGAAGGCCTTGCGGAAGGCGGACACGGTGGGCTCACCCGGGCCCACCGTCACCGTGCCCGTCTCGCCCTCCACGGCGGCGCGGGTGTCGCGGCCCTTGAGGAAGCGCACGGTGGTGATGCGGCGCAGCACCTCGCGGCCCTGCTCCTGGGCCAGGGCGCGCAAGGCATGGCTGGCGACATTCACGGCGGACTCCAGCGCGCGGCGGCCCGGCTCGTCGTCCAGGCCCACCCAGTCCACCTCGAAGCGCAGGGGCTTGCCGCCCAGGGACGCCTCGCCCGGCCAGAACTGCTCGGTGAGGGCGTGGGGCAGCTTCTCCAGCAGCGTCACCACGTCCTGCCGCGTGGGGTTGGGCCGTACGAGCTGCGTCAGCTCCAGCAGCTTCTCCGCGTTGCCCACCGCCACCGCCACCACCGTGGACAGGTCCACGTAGGCCACCGACTCCGAGCGGCGCAGCCCTTCCTTGCCCAGGGCCATCAGCACCGATTCGCGGGGCACGTAGTCCACCACCTCGCCCGTCATCGAATGACCGTGCGCAAGGTGGAGCGTGACGGTGATGGTGGGCACTTCTTCGCCCGAGCGCGCCCGCGTGGCGAGCGTTCCCAACTGCTCCAGAACCCGCTCCACCTTGCGCGACAACAGCCGCTGAACGCCCTCCATGTCCTCGTCCTCCTGCTGCTGCTTGCGGGTCTCTTGCGCGCGCTGCGGTTTCGGAGGCGCGGGTGGTTTCGGGGCGGCTTCGGGCCGGGGGGCTTCCGCGGGGGCATGCTCCCGAGCCTCGGCGGCATGGGGCGCGCCCGCTGGGCCGGCGGCATGGACCGTGGTTCCCGCTCCGGGCAGGGCGGATGTGGTTGGCGCGGTAGCGGGCGCCGCGTCAGGCGAGGGGGACTCCGCGTCCGCCTTCGCCGCGCCACCGCCAAACACGTTCTTGAGGAAGCCCATGGTCAGCCCCCCCGCGCGCGCATGAGGGCCTCCACCTTCTCCACGTCACCGGGGAGGTCGACGGCCACCGTGTGCGAGGTGACCTTCGCGCAGCGGATGGGGATGCCGTGCTCCAACGCGCGGAGTTGCTCCAGCTTCTCCGCGTCCTCCAGCGGCGTGGGCGCCAGCTTCGCCAGCGACAGCAGCACCTCGCGCCGGTAGCCGTAGAGGCCGATGTGGCCCCAGCGCTGGACGGGCGTGTTCGGCTCGCGGGCGTGGGGTACCAGGCTGCGGCTGAAGTAGAGCGCGTCGCCGTTGAGCGCGAGCACCGCCTTCACCACGTGCGGGCTGGCGGCTTCGTCCGCTTCGAGCGGGCGGACCAGGGTGCCCATCCGCACGGATGCGTCCTGGAAGAGCCCCGCCAGCCGCTGGAGCGCGGCGGGGTCCACCAGGGGCTCGTCTCCCTGGACGTTCACCCAGATGTCGATGTCTGGACGGCCGAGCGCCACCTCGGCGACCCGATCCGTCCCCGTGGCGCAGGCGGGGCTGGTCATCACCGCCTTGCCGCCAAAACCTTCCACGGCGGCGCGAATGCGGTCGTCATCGGTGGCAACCCACACCTCATCGAAGGCCTGGGCCTCCTGACAGCGGCGCCAGACGTGCTCAATCATTGTTCGGCCGGCGATGATTGCCAGCGGCTTGCCCGGGAAGCGGGTGCTGGCATGTCGGGCGGGAATGACTGCAACGGTCCGGCAAGATTGCATGACCCCTCCATCTATCAGGTTCGCGACGAATGCCGGCCCCCGGGATTGGACATTCGCATCATGGGACACTGGCCAGCGCGGCTCCAGTGCCTAGCTTTGGTCGCAACATGAAGAAGGTCATTCATATCGTTGGGGCGCGTCCGAACTTCATGAAGGTCGCGCCCATCTATCGCGCCATCGCCGAACGTACCCCCCTGGAGCAAATCCTTGTCCACACGGGGCAACACTACGACGCCAAGATGAGCGACGTGTTCTTCGCCGACCTCGGCCTTCCTGCCCCGGACGTCCATCTGGGCATCGGGTCGGGCAGCCACGCGCAGCAGACAGCGCGCATGATGGTGGAGCTGGAAAAGGTTTTCCTAGCCCACCCTCCGGCGCTGGTCTCTGTCGTGGGCGACGTGAACAGCACCATCGCGGCGGCGCTGGTGACGTCGAAGCTGGGCATCCCCCTGGCACACGTCGAAGCGGGGCTGCGCAGTTACTCGCCACACCAACCGGAGGAGATCAATCGCCTGGTCACCGACCGCCTGTCGGACCTGCTGCTGACGCCGTCACGTGACGCGGATGCCAACCTGCTCAAGGAAGGCACCGACCCGGCCCGCATCCATTTCGTGGGCAACGTGATGATCGACTCGCTCTTCGCCTCGCGCGAGAAGGCCGACAAGCTGCCGCTGCTCAAGGACCTGGGGCTCATCCCCCACGGCTACGCGGTGTGCACGCTGCACCGGCCCTCCAACGTGGACGACCCCAAGATTCTGGGCGGCCTCCTGTCCGCGGTGGCCCACGTCGCCACGCGCCTGCCGGTCATCTTCCCGGTGCACCCGCGCACGCGGAAGGTGATTTCGGAGCATGGCCTGAGCACGTGGTTCGAGCGCACGCCGAACCTGCGGCCCGTGGAGCCCATGGGCTACCTGGACTTCCTGGCGCTCACGTCGAAGGCGCGCCTGGTGCTCACCGACTCTGGCGGCCTCCAGGAGGAGACGACGGCCATGGGCATCCCGTGCCTCACCCTGCGCGAGCAGACCGAGCGCCCCATCACCGTGGAGGAAGGCTCCAACGAGGTGGTGGGCACCGACCCGGTCCGCATCCGTCTGGCCGCCGACCGCGTGCTGGATGGTGAAGGCAAGCAGGGCCGCGTGCCCGAGTTCTGGGATGGCCGCGCCGCCGAGCGCATCGCGGACCTGTTCGCGAGCTTCCTGGGCGTCGAGGACCGGCCGATTCAGGCGGCCTCGGCCTGATGACAAATGACGGGTGGGGGCCCCGGCGTTCCGTGGGCCCGCCCGCTCGCCCGTCCCCGCCTGTGCAGGAGGGCCCGCCGTGGTAGAGCGCTGGCAGGCCCATGCACAGCGCACCGCAGGAAGAAGCCCCCGAGGGCTACGTCGACATCCGCTACGTCGTCGAGCCGAACTACGCGGGTTGGCGGCTGGATGAGTACCTGGGTGAGAAGCTCCGCCGGATGACGCGGGAGCGGCTCCAGGGCGTCATCCTGAGGGGTGTCATCTGCGAGGAGCGGCGCCTGAAGCCGTCCACGCCGGTGTACCCGGGACTGGCCTTCCGCATCCGCCGCCGCGCCAGCGAGGAGCCGGACACGCCCACGGAATTGCCCGTGGTGTTCCAGGACGACTGGCTGCTGGTGCTGGACAAGCCCGCGGGTCTGCCCATCCACCCCACGGCGCGCTACCACAAGGGCACCCTCGTCACATTGCTGCGGGAGCGCTTCGGTGAGCGCTTCGCCGAGCCCGCGCACCGGTTGGACCGGGAGACCAGCGGGCTGGTCGTCTGCGGGCGCACCACCGAGTCCTGCCGGGTGCTGGGGCGGCTGTTCGTTTCGCGTGACGTGCACAAGGAGTACCTGGCGCTCTGCGAAGGGCATCCGCCCGAGGACACGTTCACCGTGGATGCGCCCATCGCGGAGGGCACCGAGCTCATCCGCATCGCCGTGCGCATCGACCCGGTGGAGGGCAAGGAGAGCCGCACGCGCTTCCAGGTGCTCCAGCGCTTCACGCGGGACGGCGCGCCCTTCACGTTGCTGCGCTGCTTCCCGGAGACGGGCCGCCAGCACCAGATTCGTATCCACCTGCGCCACGCGGGCTTCCCGCTCGTGGGCGACAAGATGTACGGGCCGGATCCGGGCTACTTCGACCGCTTCAGCAAGCACTGTCTGGAGCCCGAGGCGTGGCCGCGGCTGCGCCTGCCCCGTCAGGCACTGCACGCCGCGCGCATCGCCTTCCCCCACCCGGGCTCTGGCCAGGCGGTGGTGTTCGATGCGCCCCTGCCCGCGGACCTCACGGACTTCATCGAAGGCCGGCCCGTGGCTTTGCCGGCCTGAAACGCGAAGGCCCCCAGCCCGGAATGAAGCGGGCAGGGGGCCAGGGGCGTGAAGCAGGTGATGACGTCAGGCGGTGAGCTTGCTGGGCTCGGAGCGCTCCTCGCCGAAGTCACCGATGAGGTACTTGCCGGAGAAGCAGGCGGTGCAGAAGCTGCCGCGCTCCGGGTCGCCTACCGCGCGGCCCAGGCCCTCCTGGGAGATGTAGCCGAGCGAGTCCGCCGTCACGTACGTGGCGATCTCCTCCAGGCTGTGCGTCGCGGCGATGAGCTCCTGACGGCTCGGTGTGTCGATGCCGTAGTAGCAAGGCCACTTCGTGGGCGGCGAGGAGATGCGCAGGTGCACCTCCACCGCGCCCGCCGCCTTGATCATCTTCACGATTTTGCGGCTCGTGGTGCCGCGGACGATGGAGTCGTCCACCACCACCACGCGCTTGCCCTTGAGCACCTGCCGCACCGCGGACAGCTTCAGCTTCACGCCGAAGTGGCGGATGGACTGCTGCGGCTCGATGAAGGTGCGGCCCACGTAGTGGCTGCGGATGAGGCCCACGTCGTAGGGGATGCCGCTGGCCTGCGCGAAGCCGATGGCCGCTGGAACGCCCGAGTCCGGCACCGCGATGACCAGGTCCGCGTTGGGCGCGGGCTGCTCCTTCGCGAGCTGACGGCCCAGCTCCTTGCGCACTTCGTAGACGTTGCTGCCGAACAGCGTGGAGTCCGGCCGCGCGAAGTACACGTGCTCGAAGATGCAGCGCGCCTGACGCGGCGGCTCCGCGAAGGGCTTGCTGGTGCGCAGCAGCCCGTTCTCGATGACGAGCAGCTCGCCCGGCTCCACCTCGCGCACGATTTCCGCCTCGATGAGGTCCAGCGCGGTCGACTCGCTGGCCAGCACGTAGGCGCCTTCCTTCATCCGCCCCAGCACCAGCGGCCGGATGCCGTGCGGGTCCCTCACCGCGACGAGCTTGCTCTCCGTGAGCACCAGGAGGCTGTAAGCGCCCGTTACCTTGCGCAGCGCCTCCACGAGCTTCTGCTCGAAGGTCGCCTGCTTGGAGCGCGCCAGCAGGTGCAGGATGACTTCCGTGTCCGCGTCCGACTGGAAGATGGCTCCGTCGGCCTCGAGCTGCTGCTTCAGCTCGATCGCGTTCACCAGGTTACCGTTGTGCGCGATGGCGCACTGCCCGCCCGCGTACTGCACGAAGAGCGGCTGGGCGTTCTTGAGGGCGCTGCCTCCAGCGGTGGAGTAGCGCACATGGCCGATGGCCGCCTGCCCAGGCAGGTCGGCGAGCACCGGCGCATCGAAGATGTCGGCGACGAGTCCCATCTGCCGGTGAGCGCGCAGCCCCATCCCGTCAGAGGAGACAATGCCCGCGGACTCCTGCCCGCGGTGCTGGAGGGCGTGCAGCCCCAGGTACGTCAGGTTGGAGGCCTCGGCGTGCCCCACGATTCCGAAGATGCCGCACATGGCGCGCTGCCTTACTCCTTTCGAGCGGTGAGCGGAACAGGAACGCATGCCCCTCTGGTGGGTATTCCACCCGACGCCAGAGTCGTTTCATGTGGGCAGTCAGGCGTCCCAAAGGCCAGGCCCTGCGGTTAGTCTGGTTCCCGCATGGCATCTTCGCGACGGGTCCGCTGGCGTTCCTTGTTTCCCCTGGTGTTGCTCACCGTGGGCGCCGCGTATTCGCTGGCGTCCTGGAACTGGTGTGGCAGCTGGGCCGAACGCGCGCCAGTCCTTGTGTCACAGGTCCATGGCGAAGGGCCGCTGCGCGCGGGTGCGGCGAAGGTGGCGCTCTCGCCGCCCTTCCCGGTGGTGGTGGCCGGTTATTCGCCGCCACGGCCCGACGCGGACCAGGCCGACGTGCCGCTCCACGCGCGCGCGGTGGTGCTGGAGGCAGGAGGGACACAGGTGGGGCTGGTGTCGTTGGACCTGCTCCTCGTTCCGGATGTGCTGGCCTCTCGGGTACGTGAGCGCGCGCGGGCCTCGGGGCTGGAGGATGTGCTGGTCCTGGCCACGCACACGCATTCGTCGTTGGGCGGGTATGACTCGCGGTTGGTGGCCCAGCTGTCCGGCACCGGGCGCTACCGGGAAGACGTGGTGGATGCCATCACCACGGCAGCGGGTGACGCATTGGCCCAGGCGGCCGCGTCGCTCGCCCCGGTGTCGCTGGAGGTCGGCGAGGCGCGGCAGCAGAAGTTCGTCATCTCCCGCAGCGGTGGCGAGAAGCCGGATGGCGTCCTGACGCGCGCGGTGTTCCGGGGGCAAGAGGGCCCGGTGGCGGAGCTGCTGCTCTACGCCGCGCACCCGACGATGGTGCCGCGTCGCCGCGCCTACGTCGACCCTGACTACCCCGGCCGGCTCAGCGCGCTGCGCGAGGAGGCGGGCAGCGGCGTGACGCTGTTGCTGCAGGGGGCGGGGGGCAATGCGACGGTGGCGTACTCGGAAGGGCAGGGGCTGGAGCGGGTGTCGGGCTTCGCGCATGCGCTGGCGGAGCTGGCCGGCGATGCGCCCTTGTCACCCGTGGGGGAGACCGTGCGGCTGTCTCTGGCGCGCGCTGATGCGGCCATGCCACGTCCGGACGCTTCGCGGCTGGTGCCGGCGCTGACGCGGGCGGCGGGGGACAACCTGCTGTGTGAATCCGCGCCGCGTCTGGCGGAGGTGGGCGCGCTGGTGCTGGGGCCGCTGAAGCTGGTGGCGGTGCCGGGTGAGCCCAGCGTGGCCGCGGGCATGGAGTTGCTGCAGCGGACCGGCGCCACGGGCGTGCTGAGCCTGGCGGACGGTTACGTGGGCTACGTGGAGACGGCGGCGAACGTGCAGGGTGGACTGGGGGAGGCCAGGCGCCAGTACTTCGGGCCCGCGCTGCTGGAGCGGCTGAGCGTGGCGGCGGAGTTCGTTGCCGGGGCGGCGGGCTTCACGCCTTGAGGCGGCCGGGCGCCGCGGAGGACTTTCCGCGGCGCGGCCGGCTTGAGGCTGGCTAGAACTTCTCGAACTTGGAGTCCTTCTTGCGCTTCTTGAACATGAGCGCGGTGCGGCCCAGCAGCTGCGCGAGCTCCGCCTGGGCGCCCTCGGCGATGCGCGCCGCGGCTTCCTGGCGCGTCTCCGGGCCCTCGTTGATCTTGACCTTGATGAGCTCGTGGTCCTGCAGCGCCTGCTCGATGGCGGCGATGACACCCTCGGTGACGCCGGCCTGACCGACGATGACCACCGGCTCCAGGTGGTGTCCTAGCGCGCGCAGGTGGCGGCGTTGCTTCCCAGTGAGCGGCACGTTCCTTCTCTCCTTCGTGGTTTCGGGTGGAGCCTCCTGGGCCCCACCGTCGGGGGGCGCACCCTACTTCTTCTGCGACGCGATGCGGACTTCTCGCTGTGCGTCGATGTGGTCCGGTTGAAGCTCCACGGTGCGCTTGAAGTGCTTGAGCGCGCCCTGGCCGTCACCACTCAGCTTGGCGATGACGCCCAGGAAGTAGTGCGCGGGGGCGCAGCGCTCGTTGCGTCTGATGGCGTTCTGGATTTCCCGGAAGGCTTCGGGCTGGGCGGCCTTCTTGTCCGCCGCCGTGAAGAAGCGCGCGTAGCCACGCCACGCGTAGAACTCCGCTTCCTCCGGGTTCAGCTTGATGGCCTCGTCCAGCATCTTCACGGCGTCCGGGAACTTGCGCGCCTTCACCAGGATGCAGGACTTCTGGAACAGCTCCTCCGCCATGAGGATGCCGTTGATGTCCACCCCGTCTCCGCTGCCGCCGCTCTTGAGTTCCTCGATGTAGCTGGCGCGGCTGCTGTCGTCGGAGAGGGTGCGGTAGGCGTCGCCGATATACGCGAAGACCTCCGCCTTCAGTTTCTCCAGCTCCGGCGGCGCCCCCTGCGGGAGCGTGTCCGGGTGGTAGAGCTTGGCCAGGCGGAAGTATGCGATCTTCACCGCGCTGGAGTTCGTCTGCTCGGTCAGCCCGAGCCGCTGGAAGTGGTTCTGCTGCTTCATCGCCATCGTGAGCTGGCGCAGGGCGGGAATCTCTTCAGCCCCTGGTGCATTCGCGGGCGTCGCCGCGGCGGCGGGCGCGGCTGGACGCTGCGCGCCCTGTGCGGACAGTGACGGTGGGGGACGGGGCTGGGCGCCGGGCCCGGCGACCGGGGGACGCGCGGCGGTGGCGCCGGGGCCAGCGGCTGGGGCCGTGCCTGCCGGACGTGGGGCGGTGGCACCGGGG
>NZ_JAAEAH010000011.1 GCF_010998615.1 Myxococcus sp. CA023
ACCATCTCCCCCCAGCCCCGCCTGTCCGATTTCTTCCAGGGGATGGGGCTCCTCGCCCGGGCCTTCTCCCTCATCCTGCGCGACCGCCGGCTGTTCCTGCTGTCCGCCCTCTGTGCCGCCGTCACCGCCGCCGCCCTCGTGGGGCTCGTCTGGCTGCTGTGGCGCTACGCCCCCGGTACCCTGGAATCCGTCTGGACCCGCCCGGAGAGCTGGTACGGAAAGGCCGCCTGGACCACGGTGCTGGTGTTGTCCGGCCTGGTGCTCTGGGTCGTGGGCGCCAACGTGCTGCCACCCCTGCTGTTGGCCCCGCTCCAGGATCCGCTGTCCGAGCTCACCGAGGAAGCCTGTGGCGGCGGCCCGGGCACCCCCTTCACCCTGTCGGGTTTCATCCGGGGGCTCGTCACCGGCATCGCCCACACGCTCGCGCGGCTGTTCTTCCTCCTCGCAGGCCTGGCTGTGCTCCTGCCCCTCCACTTGATACCGGGGGTGGGCAGCGTGCTGTGGACGGTCCTCGCCAGCCTCTACACGATGACGTGGATGGCGGGTGAGTACCTGGCCGCCCCCATGACGCGTCACATGTATCCCTTCGCCGAGGTGCGCCGGATGCTGCGCGAGCGCCGGGCGCTCTGCCTGGGCCTGGGCGCGGGCATCTACGTGCTGCTCTGGGTCCCCATCCTCAACGCCTTCTTCCTCCCGGTGGCCATCGTCGCCGGCACCCTGCTCTATGGCGGGCTGCGCGAGGCCCGACTGCTGGCGCCCCCTCCTGGGGAGTCCACTACCGCTGCGTTGAAATAAACGCCCGAGCCGGGTGTCCAACCCGGGGAACCGGGAACGCAATGCCCGCCAGGGACGTTCTGCTCCACCAGCAGAGAGGCGATGCCTTGAAGCACCAGGAGCCCGTGATTAGGCTTGCCCGGCCGCTTACAGTGTTCGCCTACTCGGTATAAACGGTCGAAATCTCAAGGCTTCTCGCCACACCCGGGGTGCCGGACAGCGCGCCCCAGCTTGGATGAACCAAATGCCGCGTTTCCTCCGCCGAATCACAGCCGTTGCCGTGCTCCTCGGCGCCTGGGCCCTGGTGGGCAGTGACCGGGCTCCCTTGCCGCTGACCATGGGTGCAGCCGAGGCCGGGCAAGGCTCGTGGGACGGCAGTCTTCCTACCGTCAAAGGCGAGAAGGCCCCGCACGACCTCAACAGCCTGCGCGTCCTGACGAAGGTCATCCTCTACGTGAAGGAGAACTACGTCGACCCCAAGCGGGTGAAGCCGAAGGAGATGATGATCGCCTCGCTGGAGTACGTCGAGAAGAGCGTTCCCGACGTGCTCGTGGACGGCAACGCGGAGACGGGCAAGCTCAACGTCAACGTGAACGGCAAGCAGCGCGAGTTCGACATCGCCCACGTGGACTCGCTGTGGAAGATGTCCTTCGCGCTCAAGGACGTCTTCGACTTCCTGTCGAAGAACATGCGGCCCATCGAGGACACGCGCGACGTGGAGTACGCGGCCGTCAACGGCATGCTGTCCACGTTGGATCCGCACTCGGTGCTGCTGCGCCCGGAGCTGTACCGGGAGATGAAGCTGTCCACCAAGGGTGAGTTCGGCGGCCTGGGCTTCGTCATCCAGATGCGCGAGGGCAACCTCACCGTGGTCAAGGTGATCCCGAAGACGCCCGCGCACCGCTCCGGCATCCAGAAGGACGACCGCATCAAGAAGATTGGCGAGGAGTCCACCGTCAACATGGACCTCAACGAGGCCGTGTCGAAGCTGCGCGGCCCGGTGGACAGCCGCATCACCATCACCGTGGAGCGCGACGGCTGGGACAAGCCCCGCATCATGACGCTCTCGCGCGCCATGATTTCCATCGAGAGCGTGCAGCACAAGATGCTCTCCAACAACGTGGGCTACATCCGCCTGAAGAACTTCCAGGGCAACACCACCCGCGACCTCGAGGCGGCGCTGACGCAGCTGCGCAAGCAGGCGGACGCGAAGGGCGGCTTCAAGGGCCTGGTGCTCGACATGCGCGGCAACCCGGGCGGCCTCTTGGAGCAGGCCATCCAGGTATCCGACACGTTCCTGTCCAGCGGCACCATCGTCGCGACGGTGGGCCTGTCCGACAAGCTGCGCGAGGAGAAGCGCGCGCGCGCCACGGACGGAGAGGACAGCTACCCCATCGCCGTGCTGGTGAACGCTGGCAGCGCCTCCGCGTCCGAAATCGTCGCCGGCGCGCTGAAGAACCTCGACCGCGCGACCATCATCGGCCGTCAGACGTTCGGCAAGGGCAGCGTGCAGGTGCTGTACGACTTCCCGGATGACAGCGCGCTGAAGCTGACCATCGCCAAGTACCTGACCCCGGGCGACGTCTCCATCCAGGAGGTCGGTATCGTCCCGGACATCCAGCTGGTCCCCACCCGTGCCACCGATGAGCGCGTGGACGTGTTCGCGCCGCGCCGCTCCATGGGCGAGGCCGACCTGGACCAGCACTTCGGCAACCCGGACTCCAGCACCGTCGCCAAGAAGCGCGAGGACGTGCTCAACCGCGAGAAGCCGCTGGAGAGCCTCAAGTACCTGAAGGTGGACGAGAAGCTGGCCCAGGCCACCGCCAAGAAGGAAGAGAGCAAGGCCCCGCCGAAGACGGCCGCCAACGCCAAGAAGCACGGGGACAAGGACCCGCTGCTGGACGTGGACGTGGCCGGCATGGGTGAGGACCTGGACGACCAGCTCGACGCCGAGGCCCAGGAGGAGATCAAGGAGGACTTCGAGGTCCAGTTCGCCCGCGACTTCGTGCTGCGCGCTCCGGCCACCACGCGCAAGGAGCAGCTCAAGCAGGGCAAGGCGTTCATCGACCAGAAGCGCGCCGAGGAGGAGTCCCGCATCAACGCCGCCATCGCCGCGCTGGGCGTGGACTGGAGCGCGGGTCCCACGCCGAAGAACGTGCAGATGGCCGTATCGCTGACGCCGGGCCCGGACGCGAAGATTCTCGCGGGCGAGGTGATGGAGATGGCGCTGACCGCGGAGAACCGTGGCACCGAGCCGCTCAAGCGCGTGCGCGCCTGGACGGAGAGCGACAACGCCTTCCTGGACCGCCGCGAGTTCCTCTTCGGTGCGCTGGCGCCGGGTGAGAAGAAGACGTGGAAGGTGAAGGTGCGCCTGCCCAAGGACCTCACCAGCCGCCGCGACGACGTGACGGTGCGCTTCTTCGATGACCACGGCGCCCTGCCTGAGACGCGGGTGGCCGAGCTCAACTTCGTGGAGCTGCCCCGCCCCGCCTTCGCCTTCAACTGGCAGGTCATCGACGACTGCGCCACCTGCAACGGCGACGGCACCGTGCAGCGCGGGGAGACTGTCTCGGTGCTGCTCGACGTGACGAACGCGGGCACCGGCACGGCGCTCGACTCCTTCACGCAAATCAAGAATGGCGGCGACGCCAACATCTTCATCGAAAAGGGCCGCTTCAAACTGGGCGAGCTGAAGCCCGGTGAGACGAAGACGGCGCGCTTCCAGTTGGAGGTGAAGAAGGGCTTCAAGGGCAACACCTTCCCGCTGAAGCTGGCCATCATCGACGAGCCGCTTGAGGAGTTCGTGATGGAGAAGCTGGAGCTGCCCGTCACCGACGCCGCGGTCGCCACGATGGAGCCGAAGAAGGGCCTCGTCCGCGTGGGCGACAAGGTGGACCTGTATGGCGCCCCCGCGCAGGGCGCGCGCGCGGTGGCGAAGCTGAGCGGGACAACGGTGCTGCCCGCCGAGGCGGTCACCAAGGGCTACTACCGCGTGGAACTGGAGAAGGACCGCTTCGCCTTCGTGCGCAGCCAGGACGCGAAGGAACTGAAGACGGGCAAGGCCACCACGCCGAAGGCCACGCTGGTCACCAACCACCGCCCGCCCGACATCCGCCTGGACGTGGATCCGGCCGCTGGCGGCATGGTGGCCAACGGGGACAAGTTCACGCTCTCCGGCGTGGTGACGGACCCCCACGGGTTGCTGGACGTCTACGTGCTGGTGAACGACCAGAAGGTCTACTTCAAGGGCGTGGACCCCAAGGGCGCCGAGCCGAACACGCTGAAGTTCTCCACGGAGTTCGCGCTGAAGGAGGGCAACAACAACGTGCTGGTGGTGGCGCGCGAGGACAACGACTTCGCCAGCCGCCGCACGCTGGTCATCCGCCGCCGTCCGGCCGAGGTCGCCCAGAAAATGGCCTCGCCTGCCGGTAGCCCCGCCAACAAGCCGCAGTAGGCGCCCCGCGCCCACCTGGCGCGCCGCCTCCTTCCGGGCGGCCTTTCCAGCGGGACTCCTTGAGAGGAGACCGCGGGAGGGGCCGCCCGTTTTGTTGACGCTCCTCGCGAGCAGGCGTTACCGTCCGGCGCGGTGGGCGCCTTACCGGCCGGTCGCGCGCCCTGGAGGCGGTGACTCGAATGCGGACGTTCAGTCGGTGGGTGGCCCTCGCGGCCTGGGCGTCAGGTGCGTCCGTTGTCGCGGCGCCCAATGACCTGCAGATCGCGCGGTTCGGCAACCCCACGGGTGACAACCCAGTGGCGTCCGCTGACGCGGATTTCCAGGCCTTCGCCCGCATCATGGGCGCGGCCATCACCTCCGTGAACCTGATGCCCCCGGAGACGACGGGCCACTCGGCCTGGGCCATCAACGCGGAGCTCTCCGTGGTGTCCCTGCCCGGCAGCGTGAACATCCCCACGCAGAACGAGCAGCCCTCCACGGTGCTCATCCCCTCCTTCCACGCGCGCAAGGGCCTGCCCTTCTCGCTGGAGCTGGGTGGGCGCGTCGGCTGGGTGGAGAAGAGCAGCCAGGTGGTGGCCACCGGCGAGCTGAAGTGGGCCGCCAACGAGGGCTTCACCTACCTGCCCGACTTTGGCGTGCGCGGACACGTGACGAAGCTGTTCGGCGCCCGGGACCTGGGCCTCACCGTCATGGGCCTGGACTTCGGCGTGGGCAAGCAGTTCCCGCTGGGCGGCATGGTGACGCTGACGCCCTACGGCGGCCTGGACCTGGGCTTCGTCGGCGCGACGTCCAGCCGCATCGACTTCAACCCGGACCGCAGCTTCGATGACACGACGGGGGACGATTCGCGCGCGGCGCTGACGGATACCGCCGCGTACCGGAAGGTGTCCTTCGGCAGCAACATCAACCAGCGCGTCTACGGCGGCGTCCGCTTCATTGGCGGTGTGCTCCAGCTGGGCGCGGAGCTGTCGCTGACGCGCACGGGCAGCGTCTCCTACGAGGAGAACGGCAGCACCGTGGACCGGGGCCTGCCGGCCGTCTTCGCCTTCAACACCACGCTCGGCCTGGACTTCTGAGCGCTACGCGGCGGGGTGCAGGGCCTGACGGACCGCCCCCGGCCGGTTGGTGATGAGGTAGCTGACCCCCATCCGCTCCAGGACATGGGCGCGCTGGGGGTCGTCCACCGTCCACGCCGCCACGCTCATCCCGGCTGCGCGCCACGCGGCCACCCGCTCCGGGGTGCAGGCCTCGTGGAAGGGGTGGACCGAGTGTGACGACACGAGCGGGCTCACCCCGTAGGCCTGCAGGGCCCAGGACTTGTCCGGGTCGATGAGCAGCCCCCGGCGCAGTTCCGGTGCCGCGGCCGCCAGGCGGAAGAGACACAGCGGGTTGAAGCTGGAGATGACGACCCGGCCCGCCAGCCCGCGCCGGCGCACCAGCCGCGCCACCTGCTCCGCCAGGCCTCCGTCGTCGGCGCGCTCGCACTTGAGCTCGATGTTGACCAGGAACTGCGGCGGCAGGGCCTCCAGCACCTCTTCCAGCAGCGGGATTCGGGCGGGGGCGAAGCCCAGCGGCGAGCCGACGTCCGCCCGCTGGAGCTTCCACCACGGCGTGAGGCGAACCTCCCAAGGCAGCCGCGCGAGGCGCTCCAGGCGCTCATCGTGGCAGACGACGACCTCGCCCGAGCCACAGAGCATCGCGTCCAGTTCCACACCATCCGCGCCTTGGCGGACCGCCTCGGCGAAGGCTTCCAGGGTGTTCTCGGGGGCATCGGCGCTGGCGCCACGGTGGGCAAGCAGGAGCATGCCCTCCAGTCTGCGCGGGTGGCCGCCGCCGTGCATCAGAAGTCCAACCGGGCGTGCGGCGGTGGACGCATGGCTTGCCTCCCCCCGCCCTTTGCTGCACTGTGCTCCATCATGCTGGGCCTCGGCCTCGGAGAAATCATCGTCCTCGGCTTCATCCTGCTGGTGGTCTTCTCGGCCGCCCGCATGGGTCAGCTCGGCAATGCCGTGGGCAAGTTCGTGTACTCGTTCCGCAAGGCGTCGCGCGGCGAGGACCTGGTGGATGCGAAGCCGCTGCCTCCGGGCCGCCGCAGCACCACGGACGCCGAGTTCACGGAGCCCGAGCAGCCGCGCCGCCGCTAGGCCTCTCCCCTCCCCAGGATGTGAAGCCCATCAGTCGCGGCCGCGATGCCCGGGGATGAGTGATGCGGCCGCGAGCCCTGTTCCATTCCCTTCGGCGAGCAGCCGGGAGGCCTGCGCGCGCAGGGCGGGATGGAGGGCGGCGTTCGAGACGAGTTCCCTCAAGTCCGCCGTGTTGAGCAGCGGGACGATTTTCGCGCCCGTCTCCGGCGGCAGGTAGGGGTTGAAGACGAGCGCGCGCCGGATGGCGTGGCGCACGGACCAGCGCGGTGACTTCCAGATTTCGATGAGTGGCTCGGGCCGGGCCGGGCGGCGCGCGGCGATGCGGACCACCAACTCCTCGGTGAGCCGGGGGTTGATGAGCACGTTGCGCAGGACGGTGGGATTGCTGACGGTGGCCAGGCGGGACAAGGTGTCCGGGTCCCTCGTGAGGCGGGCCTGCTGCTTCAGGTGCCCGAGCGACTGGGAGAAGGCGTTGGCGTCCGCGCGGGCGGCGGCGTCCGGGTCCATCTCCAGCTTCGCGGGGCCCTGGGCGAACAGGTCCGCCACGGTGTCGAGCGACTGGACGTGCGCGAGCCGCCGCAGCGACTCCACATGGGGGATGTGTTCGGCCTCCTGCTCCAGCGCGGCCATGAAGTCCGACAACGCGCAGGAGGCGGGCCCCCACCCCGCGCGCGAGAGGGCGATGAGGTGGCCCACCAGCTCGTTGGAGTCGAGCGGATCTCTCCAGGCGAGCTCACGCGCGGCGGCCTTGCGACGGACCTCCGCCCCACCGCTCAAGGCATGAATGAAGCGCGCGACGGTCCGGGCATCCTCCTGCGTGGGCATGGTGGCTCACTCCGTCCGGGGGGCGGCCTCCGCCGTCTTGGAGCGCTCGGGCTCCAGTGTCAGCTCCAACCGGTAGCCCCCCGGGTCTGCGGGGTGCTCGGGGAAGATGACGACGAAGGGGGCCTTGGCGCCGGGCGCCACGGAGACGGCGGCCTCGTCGACGCGCTGGCGCAGGGCCACCGCCGCGTCGGGTGAGCCCACGCCGTAGAGCTCCTCGGGCGTGGGGACCCTGCCCGCGAGCGCATCGGCGGAGGCCACACGCTGGCTACCGTCATACAGCGCGGCGCGCACGCGGATGCGGGTGGCGGTGTCCGAATGGTTCGCCGCGTCCCCGCGGACGTAGAAGAGCGACCGGCCCTCGCGCGTCTCGTACAGCCCGTTCGTCACATCCACGACCACGAGCGGCTTCGGCGCGGGCACGAAGAGCGCGCGCAGGGAGTCCAGCGACAGGGCCGACACGTCGAGGCGGCCCTCGCGCAGGTACACCCGGCCGACCGTGCCCAGAACGGCCACCAGGGCCGCGGCCAACACGAAGTTGACGGTGAAGCCCAAGGCCTTGCGAAACCGGCTCGACGGCCGGCTCTGCGGGATGCCCACGTCCTCGGGACGCGCGGTGGGCTTGGCCACGGTGACCACGGGCTTCGACGGCAGCCCGTCCATGTCCAACACCTCGCGCTGGACGCCGCTGGGTGCCCCAACCCGGCCCAGGGTGACGCCAAAGGCCTCCGCGTCATCCACGGCGGGGGGGACATCGCCAAGCAGGGAGGCATCGGAGGCATCCGAGGTCCCGAACAGCGCGGCGCGGCCCGTGTCCGTGGGCAGCAGACCGGAATCCTCGCCGTGCCCGCCCACGTCCGAGCCAAGGTCGAACAAATCCCGGGGATTCGCGGAAGGCGGTATCGCGGCCGAGGAGTCGGCGTGGAGGTCGACGGACGCGAACGGGTCACTCCCGCCTGGAACAGGTCCGCTGCCAGACGCGGCGGAAGCGTCGGCATGGATGTCGATGGATGCAAACGGGTCGCTTCCGGCAGGCGGCGGCGCTGCCTTCCGAGTCGACGCGGCAGGTGCCCGCAGGTCAATGGCGGCGAAGGGATCGTTACTGCCCGCAGCGGCTGGCGACGACGCATGGATGTCGACCGCCGCGAACGGGGCGCTGCCCACGGACCGAGGCAGGCCGGGAGCCGCCGACGGAACCGTCGCATCGTCGATGTCGATGGACGCGAACGGGTCGTTCTCCACCGGTGGCGGCGCCCCCGATGCCATCGATGGCATCGCCGCCGCATCATCGATGTCGATGGACGCGAACGGATCGTCCCCGCCGTAAGCGGGCGGGGCAGCGGGAGGCTGAGCCGCCCTCGGGCGCATCGTCCCAAGCGCCACGGCGCCCGCGGGCGCGCCCCCCGGAGGCGGCGGCACCGCGCTTCGACGGAGCGCATTCGCAGCCGACGGCTCGGCAGGCGAAGGCGGCCCCAAGAGCTCTGAGAACGGGTCGGCCACTGGCGGCGGCGCGGCGGCGCGGCGAGCACTGGCCGGGGACACGGAGGGCCCAGCTGTCTCGGGGACGGGAGGCACCGAGCGGTCCTCCATGCCAGCGGGGCCACCCGCACCTCGGGCCCCCGCCGCTCGCGCAGGTGCGCTTCCCGGGCCAGGGGGCGCAGGCACCGCGGCGGGTGGACGCCCCGAACGCTCAGGACCTGGAACCACGAAGGCGCCCGGCGGTGGCGCGCGGCCAACCGGCGCATCGGGCGGACGCGCGGCGGGAGGCAGCGGCAGCGACGTGATTCGCGTGGGCTCCCGGAAAACGCCGTCTTCCGAGCCCAGGTCCCCGTCCATGCTGTTCCAGCTCGGCCCGGGAGGACTGGGGCGAGCAGGCATTGGCTTGCTCGCCTCGACGCCCAGCTCGAAGTAGCCCGGCTTGGTGACGTCCACCGACGTGGGGTCTGGCGCGACCCCAAATTGAGCGAAAGGGTCCACCTGCCCGTCCGTTGAGGGGGCTGGCGGCTCGCCCGGAGCGCCGGCAGCGGCCTCGCGGGTGACCCGGAACGTGTTCTGGCATTTGGTGCAGCGGACCTTGACCCCCTTCTCGGTCACCTTCTCGTCGGGGATCTTGAACCGCGTCTGGCACCGCTCACACTTGACGATCATTCAGCAGGCCCGGCTGGAAGCACGAGTATAGGACGACGGGGTAGGCACGGCGAGCCGGGTTCACGTTGCTTGCTCGCCCCCACCCCCTCTGCTACGAGAAACGCCCCTGCGAGACTCAGGCGGGGCACGTGGCTTGATGTCGAGCCCAAAAGGGGCGGAGAGACACATGAGCGAGGCTGAGCAAGCAGGCGCTCCGAGCAAGGAGCCGAAGATCATCAAGCGGTACACGAACCGGAAGCTCTACGACACCGTGGAGAGCCGATACGTCACCCTTGATGAGATCGCAGCGATGATCAAGGAGGGCACCGAGGTACGGATTGTCGACAATCGTACCAAGGAGGACCTGACCTCCGTCACCCTCGCTCAGATCATCTTCGAAGAGGAGAAGAAGAAGAACCAGATGCCGCTGTCGGTGCTGCGGGAAATCATCCGCCACCCCGGCGAGTCCATCTCCGGGTTCATCCAGAAGGAGGTCTCCCCGCGAGTCGCCTCCATCCGCGAGGAGGCCGAGTCCCGTCTCGACAAGCTCCTGCGCCGGGATGAGAACGCCCCCCGGGCAGAGGGAGAGCCCGAGGCCCCCGTCGCCACCGCCGAGGAAACCACCGCCGCGGACACCGCTGCCGCCGCGGGGCTCAGCCCGGCCGACCTGCTCAAGGCCAGCCAGCGCGCCTTCGAGGAGTGGCAGCGCCGAATCGACGAGCGCGTGAAGCACGTCGTGGAGAACCTCACCGGCAACCTGCCCGCGCTCGGCCGCGACATGGCTTCGCTCACCCAGCGCCTCGAGGAGCTGGAGAAGAAGCTGGAGCAGGCCGAGCAGCAGAAGGGCCCGCCGAAGCAGGAGTAGCCGCGCGGCTTCAGTCCTTCTGTGAGGCCCGCCTCCGCTTGGGGGCGGGCTCTCCGTGCAACTCCGCGGCGATGGCGGCCAGCATCTGCGCGCCCCGGCTGCGCGGCGCGTACTCCCAGATGGTCTGCCCGTGGCTCTGGGCCTCGTCGACCTTCACGTCGTAGCCCAGTGGCGTGGCCGCCAGCGCGTCCGGGAAGTAGGCCTTCAGGCGCTCCAGAATCGCCGTGGCCAGCGCCGTCTTCCGGTACAGCGTGGGCACCACCTTCGTGACGCGGAGGTCCGGCCGCCCTTCCGCCTCGCCCACCTGGCGCACGGTGTCCGCCACCTCCGCGCAGCCATCCAGCGCCAGGTACGTCAGTGCCACCGGCACCACCACCTCGGTGGCGGCCACCAGGATGTTACGCGTGGTGGTCCCCATGGAGGGTGGCGCGTCGAAGACGATGGCGTCGTAGCCCGCCGCTTCCGCCGCGCGCAGGCGGTCCGCCAGCCGGTGGGCCCGGCGTTCATCCGCGGCCACCACGACGGGAAAGTCCGCCATCTCCTTGTAGGCAGGCAGCACGTCCAGGCCATCGAGGGCCGAGCGCTGGACGACGTCCTCGAAGCGCACCGACGTGTCCGTCAGCAGGTGAAACACGTTGCGAGGCAAGGTGCGCACGTCCACGCCCAGGGCTTTGCCCGCGTGGCCCTGCGTGTCCAGGTCCACCAGCAGCACCCGCAGGCCGCGCTCCTTGGCCAGCCAAGCGGCGGTATTCACCGCCAGGGTCGTCTTGCAGGTCCCGCCCTTCTCATTGATGAACGCGATGCGCCTCATGCCTGGGCACTCCTCATCCACCGAGAAGGTGGCGGCTTCCGACGTGCGGACTACTTCTTCGGGGACTTCGCCGCCAGCAGCGTGTCGACCTTGCCCTCGACGGACGAGAGCAGACGCTCCAAGTCGTCCACCTTCGAACGAAGCTGCTCCAGGTCCGCGGTGGACGGCAGGTTCGCGGCGGACAGGGCCGTGCGCAGCGCGCTGTCCAGGGTGCCCTTCGCCGCCAGGGAGCGCGACACCAGCGTCTGCACCGCCGCCACGAACTTCTCGTTCGAGAGCAGTTGCTGCGCCAGCTTGCCGATGCGCTCCTCGCCCGTTTCCACGAGCTTCTTCATCACCGGGTTGTTCTTGAGCATGAAAACGCGCGTCCTCGCGAGCAAAGCCCTACCGGGCCATCTGGAAGTCTTGAAGAAAACGCCGCACTCTGCGAGGGGGCAACGCGACGTGTCAAGCAGAGCAACAAGCCGAGGCCAAACGCGTTGACTCCTGTGAACACGATTCCTACGGTTCGCCGCTCTCAACCTATGGCCGGACTACTCGACAAGCGCCTGTGGATCGTCTCCGGCAAGGGCGGAGTCGGCAAAAGCACCGTTGCAGCGGCCCTGGCCCTGCGTTCGGCGCGCGCGGGCAAGCGCACACTGGTGTGCGAAGTGAACACCCAGGAGCGCGTCAGCCGCTTCCTGGAGCGCCCCGAGGCCGGGCCCGAAGTGGCCCAACTGGAGCAGAACCTCTGGGCCGTCAACGTGCGGCCCCAGGAGGCCATGCGCGAGTACGGCCTCATGGTCCTCCGCTTCGAGACCCTCTACAAGACGGTCTTCGAGAACCGGCTGGTGCGCCAGTTCCTCCGCTTCATCCCGTCCCTGCAGGAGCTGGTGCTGCTGGGAAAAATCATGTTCCACCTGCAGGAGAAGCTCCCGGACGGGCGCTGGCGGTTCGACACCGTCATCATGGACGCGCCGGCCACGGGCCACGCCATCTCCTTCCTCAGCGTGCCGCAGGTGCTGATTCAGACGGTGCCGCCGGGGCCCATGGCCCGCGAGGCCCAGAAGATGCGCGACCTCCTCGTGGACCCGGCGGTGACGGCCGCCGTGCTGGTGGCGCTCCCCGAGGAGATGCCGGTGAACGAGGCGCTGGAGCTACACGCGGCGCTGCGGGACAAGGTGAGCCTGCGCACGCATGCGGCGGTGCTCAACCAAGCCTTTCCGGAGCGCTTCACCGAAGCGGACCTGGAGGCCCTGGGGGGCCATCCGGAGCTGCTCGCCGTGGCCCAGGCGCACCACGACCGCGCGGCACAGGCGGTGCTCGCCGGGACGAAGCTGGAGCGCAACCTGCACGCGCCCGTCTACCCCGTCCCCCGGCTCTTCACGCCCGAGTTCGGGCGCAAGGCGATTGAACAGGTCATGGAGCACCTCGAACCTCTCGTGACGGGGGCGGCGTGAGCACGACGGCCCTGTCGCCCGCGCTGGCGGGCAAGCGCGTCCTCATCTGCGTGGGCTCCGGCGGCGTGGGCAAGACGACGGCGGCGGCCGCATTGGCCCTGCGCGCGTCGGTGGATGGGCGCTCCAGCCTGGTGTGCACCATCGACCCGGCGCGGCGGCTGGCCAACTCGCTGGGCCTCACGGCGCTGGGCAACGCGGAGACGCGCGTCCCCGCCACCGCGCTGGAGCCACTGGGCGTCCAGCCCCGCGCGTCGCTGTACGCGATGATGCTGGACATGAAGCAGACGTGGGACGATCTCATCACCCGCGTCGCTCCGCCCGAGCAGCGCGAGCGCATCCTGTCCAACCGCTTCTACCAGTCGCTCTCCACGGCCCTGGCGGGCAGCCAGGAATACATCTCCATGGAGAAGCTGTGGGAGCTGCGCCGCAGCAGCAACTACGAGCTCATCGTCCTGGACACGCCGCCCACCGCGCACGCGCTGGACTTCCTGGATGCGCCCAACCGCGTGCTGGACTTCCTGGACAACGACGCGGCGAAGTGGCTCCTCACCCCGGCGCTCAAGGCCGGCAAGCTGGGGATGTCCCTGTTCAACCGCGGCGGCTATGTCATGCGGGGCCTGGCCAAGTTCACCGGCACGGAGATGCTCCAGGAGCTCTCCAACTTCATGCTCGCCATCTCCTCGCTCAACGAGGGCTTTCGCGAGCGCGCCCGGGGCGTGCGCCAGCTGCTGGAGGACCGGAACACCGGCTTCGTGCTGGTGACGAGCCCCCACCCCGAGCGAATGGACGAAGCCATCCACTTCCACAAGATGCTCAAGCAGCACCGCATGGAGGTGGTGTCGCTGGTGGTCAACCGCGTGCACCCCATGCCCACTGAGGCACTGTGGGCGGACGCGGCCACGCTGACGCCCAGCCGCCGCGCCAAGGTGGAAGAGACGCTGCGCGAGCAGCAAATCCTGGCCGAGCAGGACCGCACCGGCATCAACCAGCTCCAGGCCGCCTGTCCGGGTGTCCCCATCGTCCAGGTGCCCCGCTTCGCGATGGATGTGCACGATATCTCCGCCCTGTGGCGTACCGGACGCTACCTGGTGGGCGACGAGACACTCGGCTGACCACGGCCTGGGGCCCACACGCTTCGGGCCCACCGCCGCGTTTCCCTGTTTCGCACGGTGCTTGTGCGAAACCGCCACACTTCTTCAGTCCAGCCGTCCGCGGGAAGCAGGCGGCCGAGGAAGCGCGCACAGGTCGCGCGCATTAAGCTGGCGGACCCGATGACGGTGGTGGGAACCCCGCGGTGCCCGGTGCTGTCCGGGAGGGGGAGCCGGTCCAGGAGGATGATGTGGTGAACGGGAGAGCGCTGAAGCAGAAGCATGTCAGCCGGTGGTGGTGGATGGCCGCGCTGGGCGTCGTCGTGTCCGGGTGCCGGACGACGGGCTCCGCCGCGCGGGAGGAGCCGCAGGCGAAGGTGCCCAAGCAGGAGCTCCACTTCGACGCGGTGACGGTGACGGCGGACCTGGAGCTGGACAAGCTCAACGACGAGGAGCTCTTCGCGGGCGGCACGTCGGCCTTCGCCGCGAACGACTTCCAGCAGGCGGCGCGCTACTTCGGCCGGCTCGTGGACTTCTTCCCCGACAGCCGCCACCGTCGCGCGGCGCTCTACAACGCGGGCCTTGCCCACCAGCGCCTCAAGGAGTGGGAGGAAGCCGGCCACCGCTTCTCCGAGCTGTCGGACCCGACCAGGGGCCAGGGGGACGCGTTGGACGCGGCCTTCCGCGTGGCGGAGGTGGACTACCACCTGGAGCGCTACGAACAGGCCTCGAAGCTGCTGGGCATCATCGCCGCGCGCGAGGACCTCCCCCTCAATCGCCGCCTCGAAGCGCAGGTGCAGCAGGGCATCTGTCAGTTGGAGAGCGGCTCGCCGGAAACCGCCGAGGTCACCCTGCGCAAGGCGCTCTCCACCTATGACGCCCTTGAGGACAAGGGCGAGGTGGACGACTACTTCCCCGCCCAGGCCCACTTCTTCATCGGCGAGCTGTACCGGCTCCACTATGACGGCGTGAAGCTGGACCCGGCGAAGGGCGCGGACAAGCTCGCCCAGGACCTCAACTACAAAGCCGAGCTGCTCCTGTCCGCGCAGGGCCACTACCTGCGCTCCATCCGCGTGGGCAACGGCTACTGGGCCACCGCCGCGGGTACGCAGATTGGTTCGCTGTACGAGAACCTCTACGAGCACATGGTGAACTCGCCCGCCCCCGCTGAGCTGGATGCCAGCGAGGCGGAAATCTACCGGCAGGAACTCAGGAAGAAGATTCGGGTGCTGCTCACCAAGTCCATCAACATCTACGAGCGCACGCTGGAGACGGCCGAGCGCATCGGCTCGCAGAGCACCTTCGTGGACCGCACGCGTGAGAGCCTGGCCAAGGTGAAGGCCCTGCTGCTGGCGGACGCGGAGGGCGAGCCCGCGTCGGCGGCGCCTTCCTCCGAGAGAGAGCCGCATACCTGAGCGCGGCAGTAACGCCCCTGGCTGGGCAGGCCGGGGCGCACGGCGTAGCCTGGGGCTTCCATGGAGCCCCTCTTCACGCCCGAGCAACTGGCGGAGATTCACGCCTTCCACCAGCCCTATTACATCCGGGCCGCGGTGGGGCCTTTCGCCAACTTGGCCCTGATGCTGCTCATGTTGGGCGTACTCGTCCAACCGCTCCACCGTCTGGCCGTGGCGGCCGCTGCGGGCCTGGAGCGGCGGCTCGGCTTCCTCCGGACGGCGCCGGTCAGCCGCGCCTTCTTCCACGCCATGGACCGGCTGTGGGGCGAGCCCGGCTGGGGCGCGGCGGTGCTCTTCGCCCTCTTCACGGACCTGTTCGTGTCGCTCGTCTACCTGCCGGTGGACGTCTGGTTCAGCTACACGCTGGAGCACCGGCACGGCATGTCCACGCAGACGCCCGCCACCTTCGCCTATGACATGGTCAAGGCCCAACTGCTGGCGGCCTTCGCCATCTCCGCGCTCGTCATCGGCATGTTCGGCCTGGCGCGCAAGCTGCGCCACTGGTGGCTGGTGCTGGGCGTGCCCGTGGCCCTGCTGCTCCTCGTCTCCGGAACGCTGGACCCGTACCGCAGCCGACTCTTCTTCAACCAGAAGCCGCTGCCCGAGGGGCCCCTGCGCACCCGAATCGTGGACCTCATGGGACAGGCGGACATCACCTTCGCCGACGTCCTCGTGGAGGAGACCTCCGTCTCCTCGCGCCGGCTGCAGGCCTACTTCGCCGGGCAGGGCCCCACGCGCACCATCGTCCTCAACGACATCATCCTCAAGGAACTCTCCGAGGACGAAGTGCTGGCCGCAGTGGCCCACGAAGCAGGCCATGTGAATGAGTCGAAGTGGCCCGCCCGCATCGCCTCATCGCTGATGCTGGTGGCCCTGCTCTTCGCGCTCGACCGCCTCTTGCGCCTGTCCGCGTCGCGGGGCTGGTTCGGCGCCACCCACTTCGCGGACATCCGCAACCTGCCCCTCATCTCCCTGCTCTTCTTCCTCCTCGTGCTGACGGCCAAGCCCATCTCGGGTGCCTTCTCCCGGGAACGTGAGCGTGAAGCGGACCGCTATGCCCTGCGGCTCACGGGTGACGTGGACGCCTTTCGGCACATGCTGGTGAAGGCCGCACGCGTCAACAAGATGGACCCCGAGCCCCCCCGCTGGGTCGTCCTCAAGGGCATGAGCCATCCGCCCATCGGCGAACGGATTGCGTCGCTTCCCACGCCCTGAAACAGCGGTCGACAGGTGGGCTCCCCCCTCCCCTTCCGGCCACGCCTCTTCCCCGAGCCCACCCGCCGACTGCCTCCACCCGGCGACTCCCCGCCAGCCGGGTGGCCCCACTCCCCCCGACTCCGGCACTACGGCACTACGGCACTACGGCACTACGGCACTACGGCTGCGAGTCCTCCTTCAGCTTCTCCACCGCCACCAAGGTGATGGCCTTCACCAGCGCCCGCGCCCGGCGGCCGCCCGCCGTCTCTCCATGCGGGTCCGCCTCCACCGCGTTCGCCAGGTCGGTGAAGCCCTGGCGCTCTCCCTTGCGGAGGTAGAGCTCACCCCGGTTGGCCAGCGCCACCGGGTTGTCGGGCTCACGCTCCAGCGCGACGCTGTACTCGGCGATGGCGTCTTCCAGCTTGCCCAGCTTCTGGTACACGGTGCCCAGCGCCGCCCGCGCCGCCGCGTCCTTCGGGTTTCCCTCCACCAGGCCTTCGAAGAGGATGCGGGCTTCCTCCAGACGTCCCGCCGCCGCCAGGTCACAACCCACCTGGGCAATGGCCTTCGCTTCCTCGAAGGTCATCCCCTCCACTTCGGCCCACGTCGCCTCTCCCCGGGCGAACGCCTTCAAGCCCTGCACCGCGCCGCGCTGCATCCGCATGGCCACCGCTCCCTCGTGTTTGATGATGCGTCCCATGACGGCTCAGGCGCTCCGCAGGTTGGAGATGGCCGTCTTCGCCATCTCGTGGAACTTCGAAGACATGTTGCTCATCAGGTCGAACATCGCCTTGCGCTTCTCCACCAGCCGCTGAAGGCGCAGCTCCAGCTCCTGCATGCTGCTCTCCAGCTTCGCGCCGGCCTTCCGGTCCGACTCACCGTTGCCCAACGAGGCCCGCTGCTCGCGCACGTTCGCCATCTGCTCCATCACGTCGAGAATCTCCTCGTCCGTGTCGCTGGAGATGGACATCAAGATGGCTTGAATCTTGTCCTCGATGCTCATGTTGGGGTTGTCGACGATGCTCCGCACATTCGACGAAGCGCCGCCCACCGGCCGGCTTCCGCCAGAGCCACTCGCGGGCTGCGTTCCGGATGACGCCTGCGCCGTGTCTGCCTGTCGCAGCGCGGCCGTGACATCCGGCCGGCCCACGATGCCATCCCGCGGCCCCACGCCCGCGGCCATCTCCAGCCGGTCGTAGTAGGCGGGGTGGTCCTTGAAGAACTGCGCGGCGCGCTTCAGCGTCGACGATGCGGCCGGGCTGTTCAGGATGGCGTCCAGATTGTCGCGCGTGAGCACGTTGTCCCGGGCCCCCACCGCGGTATCGAAGGTGTCCCAGTTCGCGTTCAGCACGCGCAATGCGTCGTGGTACTCGTGAAAGTCCGGGTCCAGCGGGCTCGCCGTCGAGGTCGGCGGACTGCCCGGCACAGGCGCGGAGCCACCGCCGCCGGACGTGCCACCCGTCCCCGGCGCCGTCGTGCCACCACCGCCGGGCGTGCATCCCGTCCCGGGAGGCGTCGTGCCACCGCTTCCAGGGCGCACGGGCCGGCCATACCGCGCGAACTCCGCATCCACCGCCGTGAGTTCGCGCTGCAGGTCCTTCACCGAGAAGGTGTCGAGGTTGTACAGCGGAGAGAAGACGCCAATCCTCGCCAGCGGCCCCTGACGGTCGAGCCGCTCGAAGAGGGCCGTGTTGTCCACCATGAAGCGGGCCGCGTCCCGCAACTGAGGTGACAGGCTGGAGTCCGTGGAGATGCGCTGCAGGTCCTTCTTCGACAGCGAGCCGCTCTTCTTTCCATCCAGCAGGTCCAACTGCTGGAAGTTCGCCTCCAGCACCTTCAGTGCGTCTGAGTAGTCGAGCATCTTCGGATCCAACGGGCTGCTGCCCGGATTCAGGATGGGCGACGAGGACGCGGAGGGCGCGTAGCCGCTGCCAGCCTTCGAGCTGCCCGAGGAGGACGCGTGGTACTCCGTCTTCGCGGGCGGGTTCTTCGACAGCTCCTGCGCCACGCCCATGGCGCCACTGGCCGCCAGCATGACGTTGCCCGTCGCGGCCCCCGCCGCGGCCTTGATGGAGTTGGTGATGAGCGGCGGCAATCCCAGCGCGTTGCCCGCGAAATCCACCGCGGTGGACATGGGGCCAGCCAGCAGGTTGGCCGCACCTTTGAGGAAGTCGAGCATGAACCCTCTCGCGCGACGGGGTTGAAGTGGACGCCGCGCAGTCGTCCTTCGGACGGGACCGCTGGATTGCAGCGGCGGTGCCGTCCGTGGGCGTGGGAGGCACCCAGCGAATTCCGGCGGTTAGCACGCACCGAAGCAGGGGCACGTCCCCAGGCGCGGACGGAGCGGTCCACGACGAAGGATTGCGGTTAAGTTCCGCGGCATGCGCACCATGGGCCTGGACCTGGGCACCAAAACCATTGGAGTGGCCGTCTCGGACGGCCTGGGCCTCACGGCTCAAGGCGTCACCACCGTTCGCCGCACGTCGCTCAAGGCGGACCTCGCGGCGCTGGCCACCGTCGCGAGCGAACACGAGGTGACCCACGTCGTGCTGGGCCTGCCGCTCAACATGGACGGCAGCGAGGGCCCGCGCGCCGAGGCGTCCCGGAAGTTCGCGGACACCCTGGCCCAGTCGCTGGGGGTGACGGTGGAACTATGGGACGAGCGGCTGTCGACCGTGGCCGCCACACGGACCCTGCTTGAGGCGGACGTCAGCCGGGCCCGTCGCCGGGAGGTCATCGACCAGGTGGCCGCGCAGTTCATCCTCCAGGGATGGCTGGACGCCCACCGGCCGCCTGTTACCGACTACCACCCCGACGACTACGACTCGGAGCCCTGAGGGGGCTTGAGGGCCCCTCCAGGCACCCGCGCTACGGCTGACGCCGATACACGTGCAACGGCGCGGTGAAGCCATCCAGCTTCTGGTAGGCCACGCCGTCCAGCACCAGCGAGCGCTCCTCCAGCTTCACGCCCGCGTCATTCGCCAGTGCTCCACCGTCGAAGCGGACCAGCACCTCCGGACGGGCCTCCTGCATGCGCTGGCGGAAGGTGTCCCAGCGCACGCGCGCCAGCCGCTCCTCGGGAAGACCGGAGAAGAAGGCCAGCTGCAGGTCCATGTAGTCCGGGTCGATGTCGAGCGCGGCGGCCCCACCCTTGGCGGCGACCTCCGCCTTCAGGAACTTCGCCACCTGCATCAGCGCCACGGGATTCGTGGACGTGGGGCTGATGGGGCGCATCGTGGTCTGCAGCGGCCCGTCGGCACGGAACGTATAGACGCCCATCGCCACCGGCACGGCCACGGCGACCAGCACCGTCACGCCCGCCAGGGCCTTGCGCAGCACGGGCCCTCCACGCGTTGCCACCAGCCCGGCGAAGCCGAAGGCCACGAAGACGGGGACCAGCGCGACCTGCGTCACCGTGAAGCGGCCCAGCGGAACGAAGGTCAGCAGCACCGCCGCCCGGAAGGTGAAGTAGGCAGCGGGAAGCACCGCCGCGGCCACCAGCCAGCGCGTGTCCGGACGCGAGCGCCACGCGCGAACCATGCCCGCCATGCCCAGCAACGCGACGAGAGGCGACAGCGTGAGCAAGGCGATGCCGGGCCAGAACCCCAGCTGCTGCAGCCGCCAGAGCACGTTCGAGCCCGAGCCCAGGGACGACTTCACCCAGTTGCGGTGGAAGTCCTCCACCGCCGCCACCGGGAAGAACGGGTTGCCGTGCATCAGCTCATTTCCCTGCATCCACAACAGGGGGAACGGCAGGCACACCAGGCCGAAGCCCACGGCCCGGGTCAGCGACACCACCTTGTCCTGGCTGCTGAAGCACAACGCCACCGTAAGCAGCGGGATGTACATCCACGCGTCGTAGCGAAGCGCGCACGCCAGGTTGAGCATCAACGCCGCCTGGAACAGGGGCAGGAAGCGGTTGTCGTCTACGCCTTCCGCGTACAGCGCGAAGGTGGCCAGCATGAAGAAGAGGGACACCGCCTCGCTGCTGGCCGTGGTGGAGAACTGCATGTGCATGCCCCACGCCGCGAAGGACAGGCCAGCCACCACGCCCGCGCGCCAGCCGAAGAGCCGGCGCGTCAGCGCGAACAGCGGCACCACCGACAGCACGCCGAACAGCAGGCTCACCACACGGCCCGCGACCTCCCGGTCGAACACCGACAGCGCCGCGCCCACCAGGTACATGTGCAACGGACCGAACTGGTAGGCCCCGTCCCCATAGGCGGTGATGATGTGCGGCGCCCGCAACCAGCGCTCCGCCAGCTCCGTGCGCACCACCGCGTCACCGAAGAGGTTTTCGTTGACGAAGAACACGCCCAGCCGCGGCACCAGCGCCGCCACCAGCAACAGCCCGACGAGCAGCCAGGTGCCTGGCTCGTGCTGAGGGGCAGGCACCGCCGACAGGCCAGGTGCGTGGGGAGGCGAAACGGAGAGGGGGGCGGGGGCGGTGGCCATGACGCGCGGCAGGATACGCAGGCACGGCCCAAAGCCAAGCCAACGCCCATTGTTCCCTTGCTCGGGGAGCGCGGCCGATTTCACGGTGCGCGAACCTGCTCCCCTTCCGATATCCAGGGGGCTGCAATCATTTCAGGGTGCGCCGGGGCCAAGGGGCTGCCGGACTCCAGCGTCACCCGCGTGCGGCGGACCACCTCCAGCCGCCGGGCGCCCTGCGTCCCCAGTTCGGCGCGCGACGTGTAGCTGACCTCCAGCCGCTCGGGAAATGGGCGGCTCAGGTCGAAACGCAGCTCGCCCTCGGCCCTGGGGGTTGGAGGGCCGTCCGCGCCCTGGGACAGAAGGAGGAAGCGCACCCGGCCGCGGGCTCCATCCAGCTCCACCAACTCGTATCTGACAACGGCCAGCCCTCCCTCCATGGCTCGCGCCACGACCCAGCGCGCTCCTGCTCCCACGGGCTCTTCTGGAAACCGCGGGGTGACGAGCCAGTCCGAGGACAGCGCCGCCCGCACCAGGGTGCTCAATGCCGCGGAAGCCCCTTGCCCCAGTTGCATCCATGCCTGAACCGGCGTCCCCCGGTCGGAGAGCACCACGGCGCCATCCCGGCCACTCACCGCGCCCAGTTCCTCCGCCAACCGCCACGCGGGCTCCATCCCCTCATCGTCCACGGCGCGGACCTCGGGACGCCCCACCCGCACCTGGTAACGCGCCTGTCCCCGTCCCGCCCCCGCCTGCCATTCCACGTAGAGCGGCACCGCGACCTCGGGGCCGTACTCCGTTCGCAGCTCGCTGCTGGCCCCCGCGCCCAGCACCGTCTCAACCTCAGGTGACACCGACACCACCAGGCCCTGGCCCCACCCTGGCCGCTGCGCCAGCCGCAGCGCGCGGCGTGGTGCGCGCCCCGCATCGAGCAGCGCCGTCGCCACCACGTCTCCCTCCGCATGAGGGACTGTTGCTTGGACCCATGCGCCAAGAAGACAGGTTGCAACGAGCAGGACAGGCACCAGGAGACTCCGAGGAAGGACAGGCGCCGCGCCCCGTTGCATACGCCATGCTCAGAGGCCCTCCCTCCCGTGCACGCCCTTGCACCGTCCAGAATGGGAGACGCTGCAAGTGAAGCAGAGGCTGCACCGGGCCGGACACGGATGAACCGTGTCGCGTTTCATTCAGTGGAGGGCGCGCCAACGGCGAGCCCCCTTCCTGCACGCCCTGATGTCTCATCCGGTATGCCTGGTTGCGGCGAGCCCTTGGACTGCGGGCCCCTTTCCCGCGCGCCCGATAGGTACCCGACGCCCATCCCGCATGGCCGCTCGCCTGCTTTCATGCATGCGACGCCAGCCTCGTCCGTGAAGGCTCCGCGCCGACATGTCGAGTGAAAGGGCACGCTGCCCCACAACCCACACGAGCATTGCTGCTGCCGGGCGCCGAGGAAATAACCGTTCAGGCGTTCACTACCCCTCGTGCAGCCGGTGTGCGCCTACCCCCGTGGGCGAGGGCCCTTATAATCAAGATGCCTTTTCACCCCGTGGAGGGGGTGCGCCTCCGGGCGTTCCACCCCTGACACGAGCGTAACGCGCGGTCCCACTCCGCGGCGGGGTCCCGAAGGGGCAGCAGGGCTGTCGTGCCTGGGACCTCGTCGGGGTGGGTATGGAATGGCAGTCATGCCCTCCAGGTTGACCATTTTGGCCCCCCTGTCGGCGCGGCTTTCCGCGTCCCCGGGTGGCTCCGAGGGAGAGACATGAAGGACGCTGAGAAGGGTTCGTGGGTCTCCAGAATCGCCGCGTTGCAGGACGTGAAGACCTACGCGGAGCTCAACTGGGAAGGCTCGTTCGAGGAGTACCTCGAAATCGTCCGGCAGAACCCCAAGGTCACCCGCACCGCCTTCCAGAGGATCTACGACATGATCCTCAGCCACGGAAAGACGGAGTACATCGACAACAAGAAGAAGCTCATCCGCTACCACTTCTTCAGTGACGAGAAGTTCGGCGGCCGTGACGCCATCTTCGGGCTCGATGTCCCGCTCATGAAGCTGGTCAACGTCTTCAAGTCCGCCGCCCAGGGCTACGGCACCGAGAAGCGCGTCATCCTCCTCCACGGCCCCGTGGGCTCGTCCAAGTCCACCATCGCGCGCCTGCTGAAGAAGGGCACCGAGGACTACTCCAAGACGCCGGAGGGCGCCGCGTACACCTTCTCCTGGCTCACCGACAAGAAGAGCGCGGACGGCGCCCCGGTGAAGGAGAAGATGAAGTGCCCGATGAACGAGGAGCCGCTCAACCTCATCCCCCGGGAGTGGCGTTCCAATATCTACGCCGAGCTGTCTCCGCCCGAGTCCGGCTACACCATTCCGGATGGCTCCGAGCTGTGCCCCGCCTGCCGCTTCGTCTTCAAGGAACTGATGACGCAGTACCAGGGCGACTTCGCCAAGGCCATGGGCCACATCCGCGTCAACCGGCTCGTCTTCAGCGAGAAGGACCGCGTGGGCATCGGCACCTTCCAGCCCAAGGACGAGAAGAACCAGGACTCCACCGAGCTCACCGGTGACATCAACTACCGGAAGATCGCCGAGTACGGCTCCGACTCCGACCCGCGCGCCTTCAACTTCGACGGCGAGTTCAACATCGCCAACCGCGGCATCATCGAGTTCGTCGAGGTGCTGAAGCTGGACGTCGCGTTCCTCTACGACCTGCTCGGCGCGTCGCAGGAGCACAAAATCAAGCCGAAGAAGTTCCCGCAGACGGACATCGACGAGGTCATCCTCGGCCACACCAACGAGCCCGAGTACAAGAAGCTCGAGAACAACGAGTTCATGGAGGCCCTGAGAGACCGCACGGTGAAGATTGACGTCCCGTACATCACCAAGCTGTCCGAAGAGGTGAAGATCTACGAGAAGGACTTCAACTCCCGCGCCATCAAGGGCAAGCACATCGCTCCGCACACGCTGGAGATGGCCGCCATGTGGGCCGTGCTCACGCGCCTGGAAGAGCCCAAGAAGCACAACCTGTCGCTGCTCCAGAAGCTCAAGCTCTACAACGGAAAGACGCTCCCGAACTTCACCGAGGACAACATCAAGGAGCTGCGCAAGGAGAGCAACCGCGAGGGCCTGGAAGGCATCTCCCCGCGCTACATCCAGGACAAGATCTCCAACGCCCTGGTGAGCGACAAGGGCGAGGGCTGCATCAACCCCTTCATGGTTCTCAACGAGCTGGAGGCCGGCCTCAAGACGCACTCCCTCATCAGCAACGAGGACACGCGCAAGGGGATGAAGGAGCTGCTCACGTCCGTGAAGCAGGAGTACGAGGACATCGTCAAGAACGAGGTCCAGCGCGCCATCTCCGCGGACGAGGACGCCATCGCCAAGCTGTGCGGCAACTACATCGACAACATCAAGGCCTACACCCAGAAGGAGAAGGTCAAGAACAAGTACACCGGCCTCTACGAGGAGCCCGATGAGCGGCTGATGCGGTCCATCGAGGAGAAGATCGACATCCCCGATACCCGCAAGGACGACTTCCGCCGCGAAATCATGAACTACATCGGCGCGCTCGCGGTGGAGGGGAAGACCTTCAACTACCGGACCAACGAGCGGCTCCACAAGTCGCTGGAGCTGAAGCTGTTCGAGGACCAGAAGGACAGCATCAAGCTCAAGAACCTGGTGTCCTCCGTCGTCGACAAGGAGACGCAGGAGAAGATCGACCTGGTGAAGGACCGGATGATGAAGAACTACGGCTACTGCGAGATCTGCTCCACGGACGTGCTGAACTTCGTGGCCAGCATCTTCGCCCGCGGCGACGCGAAGGAGTAACACCAGAGAGGGGCGAGCCGTCGTGACCTTGAAGATCCACCAGGACCACTCCCGCTTCAAACAGATCGTCCGGGGGAAGATCAAAGCCAACCTGCGCAAGTACGTGCAGAAGGGCGAGATGATTGGGAAGAAGGGGAAGGACGCCATCTCCATCCCCATCCCCTTCATCGACATCCCCCGCTTCAAGTACGGCCACAAGGAACAGGGTGGCGTCGGACAGGGTGACGGCGAGGTCGGCCAGCAGCTCGGCCCCGGGGCGGTGGAGCCCGGGGAAGGCAAGCAGGCCGGCCAGGGCGAAGGCGACCACGCCATGGAGGTGGACGTCACGCTCGACGAGCTCGCCCAGATTCTGGGCGAGGAGCTGCAGCTGCCCAACATCGAGCGGCGGCAGAACGAGCGCATCATCACCCAGAAGATCCGCTACACCGGCGTCAACACCACCGGCCCGGAGTCGCTGCGGCACTTCAAGCGGACCTTCAAGCAGGCCCTGCGGCGGCAGATTGCCGCTGGCACGTATGACCCGGCGCGGCCCGTCATCATCCCCACGCGCGAGGACCGCCGCTACCGCAGCTACAAGCTCCAGGACCTGCCCGAAACGAACGCGGTCATCATCTACATGATGGACGTATCCGGCTCCATGGGTGACGAGCAGAAGGAGATCGTCCGCATCGAGAGCTTCTGGCTCGATACGTGGCTGCGCCACCAATACAAGGGCCTGGAGGCGCGCTACATCATCCACGACGCGGTGGCACGCGAGGTGGACCGCGACACGTTCTTCCACACCCGCGAGTCCGGCGGGACGATGATCTCCAGCGCGTACAAGCTCTGCCGGGACATCATCCTGGCGGACTACCCGAAGAGCGCGTGGAACATCTACCCGTTCCACTTCAGCGACGGGGACAACTGGAGCGCGGACGACACGCGGCAGTGCATTGAAATGCTGCGCAACGACGTGCTGCCCAACGTCAACCAGTTCGCCTACGGCCAGGTGGAGTCACCCTACGGCAGCGGCCAGTTCATCAAGGATTTGCGCGAGGCGGTGGGGGACACGCCCAACGTCGCGCTGAGCGAAATCGCGGACAAGGACGCCATCTACGCGTCCATCAAGGACTTCCTCGGCAAGGGCCGCTGACTTCAGCGGTCCTTTCCCACCGGAGCGACTGCCCGATGCCCAAGAGCCTCTCCCCTCGCCTCGCCTCGCTCCGGGACGAAATCCATGGCTACGCCAAGGAGTTCGGCCTGGACTTCTTCGACACCCTCTTCGAGATGGTGTCCTACGATGAGATGAACATGGTGGCCGCCTACGGCGGCTTTCCCACCCGCTATCCCCACTGGCGCTGGGGCATGGAGTACGAGCAGCTCGCCAAGGGCTACGAGTACGGGCTGAGCAAAATCTACGAGCTCGTCATCAACAACGACCCTTGCTACGCCTACTTGATGGAGAGCAACCCGGAGGTGGACCAGAAGCTCGTCATGGCCCACGTCTACGGTCACTGCGACTTCTTCAAGAACAACTTTTCCTTCCGGCACACCAACCGCCGGATGATTGATGAGATGGCCAACCACGCCACGCGGGTGAGGCGCTGGGTGGACAAGATTGGCGTGGAGAAGGTCGAGGACTTCATCGACCGGACACTGAGCCTGGAGAACCTCATCGACCAGCACGCGCCGCACATCCGGCGCAACCCGGACCCGAAGAAGGCCGAGGACGAGCTCAAGGCCAACGAGCGCGTGGAGGGCTTCAAGGTGGGCCGCGAATACATGCGCGGCTACATCAACCCGTCCGAGTTCCTCGACTCACAGCGCAAGAAGGTGGAGGACGAGAAGCAGCGCGCCAAGAAGTTCCCCGAGCGCCCACAGCGCGACGTGTTGCTCTTCCTGCTGGAAGAGGCGCCGCTGGAACCGTGGGAGGCGGACATCCTGGCCATCCTTCGCGACGAGGCCTACTACTTCGCGCCCCAGGGCCAGACGAAGATCATGAACGAGGGGTGGGCCAGCTACTGGCACTCCACCATCATGACGCGCCGGGCCCTCAAGGACGACGAAATCATCGATTACGCGGACCACCACTCCGGCACCATGGGGACCCGCCCTGGCGCCATCAACCCGTACAAACTGGGCATCGAGCTGTGGCGGGACATCGAGGAGCGGTGGAACAAGGGCCGCTTCGGCAAGGAGTGGGACGAGTGCGATGATTTGCGCGCGCGCCGCTCCTGGGACAAGAAGCTGGGCGCCGGCCGCGAGAAGATCTTCGAGGTCCGCAAGCACTACAACGACATCACCTTCATCGACACGTTCCTGACGCCCGAGTTCGCGATGGAGCAGAAGCTCTTCGTGTACGGCTTCAACGACAAGCGCAACTCGTGGGAGATCCTCGACCGCGAGTTCAAGAAGGTGAAGAACAAGCTCCTCCAGGGACTCACCAACTTCGGCCAGCCCATCATCGAGGTGGTGGACGGCAACTTCGAGAACCGCAGCGAACTGCTGCTGGCGCACCGCCACGACGGACAGGACCTCAAGGGCGACTACGCCCGAGAAACGCTGCGCAACCTCCAGTCCCTGTGGCGCCGGCCCGTCAATATCCTCACACGGTACGACAACAAGGGCGCCATTCTGCGCTTCGACGGGCAGAGCCACTCCGAGCGGAAGGTGGAACTCTGAGCAGCCGAGCCCGGCCCCGGGCGGTGCGTCAAAGGTTCACCGACGGCATCGCCTGTTCGAGGTAGCCCGGGCCCGCGGACACAGGCCTCGTCGATGCGCCGGAGGCCGGGCCAAGCGCTCCTCGGTGGCTTCAAGCAGCCAGGCAGCCGAGCCCGGAAATTTCCCGGCCCTTCGCTGGGCGAGCGCCAGGGTGTCCACTACACTCGGCCGCCGCCCCATGAGAATCGCTCCCCTGCTCTGCCTGGCCGCCGCGCTGCTGGCTTCGACGTCCGAAGCCGCGGTCCATCACGTCATCAAGAACCGCCGTATCGAGCCGCGCCAGACGCTCGCGCAGGCGTTGCACGACGCGAAGCTCCCAGACGCGCAGGTGGCCGCCGTCATCTCCGCGCTGGAGGGCGTGTTCGACTTTCGCAAGTCGCGCGTGGGCGACCAGCTGCGGCTCGTCATGCGCGACGGGGAGCTGGACTTCTTCGACTACCGCCAGAGCATGGTGGACGAATGGCAGGTCCGCCGCGACGGCGAGAAGTACGTAGGCAGCAAGCGCGCCATCGAGGTGGAGAAGCAGGTCGCCGTGGTGGCGCTGGAAATCCAGTCGTCGTTGTACGAGGCGGCGGTGGCCGCCGGCGAGGACCCGGCCATCGGCATGGTGCTGGCGGACGTGTTCGCCTGGGACATCGACTTCTACCGTGACGTGCGCAAGGGCGACACGGCGCGCGCGCTGGTGGAGAAGTTCGTCTCCAAGGGCCGCCTTCTGCGCTACGGCGACGTGCTGGCGGCGACGTACGCGGGCGGCCTGGTGGGCAACAAGAAGGTGTACCGCTACGTGCTCCCGGACGGGCAGCCCAACTACTTCAACGAAGAGGGCGCCAGCGCGAAGAAGACCTTCCTCAAGACGCCCCTGAAGTACGCCAACGTCACCAGCCGCTTCGGCTCGCGCTTCCACCCGGTGCTCAAGTACCTCAAGGCCCACAATGGCGTGGACTACGGCACCCCCATTGGCACCCCGGTGTGGGCGGTGGCGGACGGCACGGTGACGCAGGCGGGCTACTCGGGCGCCGCCGGCAACATGGTGGTCATCCGCCACGCCAACGGCTTCGAGACGCAGTACATGCACCTGTCGCGCTTCGGCGAAGGCGTCCGCGCGGGCGCCCGCGTGCGGCAGAAGCAGGTCATCGCCTACTCCGGCAACACCGGCCGCTCCACCGGGCCGCACCTGCACTTCGGGCTCAAGCGCAACGGCCAGTACACCAACCCGCTCAACCAGCAGTTCCCCCGCGCGGACCCGCTGCCCAAGGAGCTGCTGCCGGACTTCCTCGCCAAGGCGCAGGAGCTGACGGGGCAGATGGAGGCCGTGTCCGTGGCCGCCGTCGCCGGGCAGGCCGCGGCGATGCCGTGACGCTGTGACGCCGTGCGCGTCCCCTCCGTGGGACGCGCGCCGCGGGTCTACTCCCAGGTGATGACGTAGTCAGCGCCCGTCACGCCGCGAGGCGTGCCCACCACCCGGCTCTTGCAGCCGACGACGCTCAGCGCCTCCTTCAAGACGCCCTCGTGGTACTGCACCGGCTGCATGTCCCCGTGGAAGGCCAGGCGCACCTGCTTGTCTCCCAGCACGGCGAATTCGCGCCGGCCGTAGTTCACCAGCGTCGAGTACGCGGTGGGCGCGTGGGAGAGGAGCCGCTTGGGGTCGCCCTTGCCGATGAGCCGGTTGAGCGTCTGCCCCACCGTAGACTGGAAGAAGTGCGTGACGGCCGCGGCCCCGCAGGCCCGCACCGCGTCCTCCATGGTGCCGTAGACGGGCGTGAGCGCTTCCGACGTCGCGTACAAGAGGCGCAGGGCATCCACGGCCGGGTAGGAGAAGAAGTCCACCGGGGAGCGCTTGAAGAAGGGCTCACGCAGGCGCGTGGCCGCCTCCGCGCCCAGCTTCTTCTCTGTCAGGTTGAACACCGCGTTGAAGACGAGCCCACGCACCGTGTCGTCGGGACGGATGACGGCCAACCGTTGTTCGAGGTCGTTCTGCGGAAAGCCCATGGCGGATTGCTCTCTACATCAATCCGTCTCCGGGTTGGCGCGCCATCCACCGGCAGGCAGTCCGCCGCCCTTCCAGGTGAGCTGTCCCGAGGGGCCGGGACGCGCTTTACCGGTGCGATGCGAGACACGGCTGCGCTAGCCTGACGCACCTTCGCGAACCCGGGAAACCCCGGGGCCCGCGAAACCATGAACCCGCAGCAACTCCGTCCAGAGATACCCAGCGCCATGGCCCCTCCTGCCTCCGCCTCCCAGCCGCCCCGCCCCGCCCAGCCGGCCACGACTGACGACAGCGGGCTCGGGCACGACGCTGCCAGCTTGCGCCGTTCCTTCCTCGACCACGTCCGCTATTCGCGCGGAAAGAACTACGAGTCGTCCACCCCCCACGACCGCTTCATGGCGCTGTCGCTCGCGGTGCGTGACAGGCTGGCGGACCGGTGGGTGAAGACGTCGCGCACGTATTACGAAAAGGACGTCAAGCGCGCCTATTACCTGTCCGCCGAGTACCTGCTGGGTCGGGCCCTGGGCAACAACCTGCTGAACCTGGGGATGTACGAAGCGGCCGCCGAATCGATGCAGGAGGTGGGAGTGGACCTCACCAACCTGCTGGAGATGGAGCCGGACGCGGGCCTGGGCAACGGCGGCCTGGGCCGCCTGGCCGCGTGTTTCATGGAGTCGCTGGCCACACTGGCCTACCCCGGCATGGGGTACGGCATCCGCTACGAGTTCGGCATCTTCACGCAGGACATCGTCGACGGGTACCAGGTGGAGCGCGCCGACGAGTGGCTCAAGTTCGGCAACCCGTGGGAAATCGTCCGGCCGGAGAAGGCGGTGCCGGTGCGTTTCTTCGGGCGCGTGGAGCACCACCAGGGCCCGGATGGCCGTCCCGTCGCGCGCTGGGTGGGCGGCAAGACGGTGGTGGGCGTTCCGTATGACACACCCATCGCCGGGTACCACAACAACACCGTCAACACGCTGCGGCTGTGGCAGGCGCGCGCCTCCGAGGAGTTCGACCTGCTGCTGTTCAACGCGGGCGACTACGAGCGCTCGGTGGTGGAGAAGAACGACTCGGAGGTCATCTCCAAGGTCCTCTACCCCAACGACGCGTTCCAGGCCGGCAAGGAGCTGCGGCTCAAGCAACAGTACTTCTTCGTCGCGTGCTCCATCGCGGACATCGTCCGCCGCTATCTGAAGAACCACACGGACTTCAAGGACTTCTCCCGCAAGGCAGCCATCCAGCTCAACGACACGCACCCGGCCATTGGCGTGGCGGAGCTGATGCGCGTGCTGGTGGACGAGAAGCGCCTGCTCTGGGACGAGGCGTGGACGATTACCCAGGAGACGTTCGGCTACACCAACCACACGCTGCTGGCCGAGGCGATGGAGAAGTGGCCTGCGACGCTCTTCGAGCGGCTGCTGCCCCGCCACCTGGAAATCATCTACGAAATCAACTCGCGCTTCCTGCGGCAGGTGCAGATTCGCTACCCGTACGACCAGGAGAAGATGCAGCGGATGAGCCTGGTGGAGGAAGGGGCCGAGAAGAAGATTCGCATGGCCCACCTCGCTGTCGTCGGCAGCCACAGCGTCAACGGCGTGGCCGCGCTGCACACCGACCTGCTGCGCCGGGACGTGCTGACGGACTTCGCGTCCATGAACCCGGAGCGGTTCAACAACAAGACGAACGGCGTGACGCCGCGCCGCTGGCTGGCATGGTGCAACCCCCGCCTGTCCAAGCTGATTACGTCCCGCATCGGCGAGGGCTGGGTCACGGACCTGGACAAGCTGACGAAGCTGGAGGCGCATGCGGAGGACCCGGAGTTCCGCAAGGCCTTCCGCGAAGTGAAGCGCGCCAACAAGGAAGACCTGGCCCGACACATCCGTGACTTGCGCTGGGTGCAGCTCAATCCGGACGCCATCTTCGACGTGCAGATCAAGCGCCTGCACGAGTACAAGCGCCAGCTCCTCAACGCGCTGCACATCGTGGCGCTGTGGATGAAGGCGCGCAGGGATCCGTCCACCATCATCCACCCGCGGGCGTTCATCTTCGGCGCCAAGGCGGCGCCGGGCTACCACCTGGCGAAGCTGACCATCCGACTCATCAACGGCATCGCCGAGGTGGTGAACAGCGACGCGGGCACCACGGGCCTGCAGGTGGTCTTCGCCCCCAACTACCGGGTGAGCCTGGCCGAGCGCATCATCCCCGCCGCGGACGTGTCCGAGCAGATCTCCACCGCGGGCATGGAGGCGTCCGGCACCGGCAACATGAAGCTGATGCTCAACGGCGCGCTGACGCTGGGCACGCTGGACGGCGCCAACGTGGAGATTCGCGACGCGGTGGGCGACGAGAACTTCTTCCTCTTCGGCCTCACGGCGGACGAGGTGATTGCTCGCAAGCGCGAGGGCTACCGCCCGCGCGACGTGTACAGCCAGCACCAGGAGCTGCGCGAGGCGCTGGACCTGATTTCCACCGGCTTCTTCTCGCCGGAGGACAAGCACCTCTTCAAGCCGCTGGTGGACAGCCTCCTGGAGGAGGACCGCTACCTCATGCTGGCGGACTTCCCGTCGTACATGGCGAAGCAAGAGGACGTCGCGCACGCCTACAAGGACGCCGACGGATGGGCGCGCAAGTGCATCATCAACGTGGCGCGCGGCGGCATCTTCTCCTCGGACCGGACCATCAAGCAGTACGCCGAGGAGATCTGGCGCATCCAGCCGACGCCGGTGGATCCGTGAGCGCAGGGCCCGCATCCCCTTCCCTCCCGTCCGGTGACGACGCCGGCCGGAGGGCGCTGGAGGACGTGGTGCGGGCCTTCACCGACGCCTTCAACCGCGACGACCTCGATGCGGTGATGGCGTACTTCACGCCGGACGCGCTGTACGAGACGTACGACGGGAAGCTGTGCCGGGGCCTCGCGCAGGTGCGCGAGGCCTTCGCCGCGCAGTTTCGCGGTGACTTCGGGCGCATTCGCTTCCTCACCGAGGACATGGTGGTGGATGCGCCCGCGGGCAAGGTGGTGCTGCGGTGGCGCTGCCAGCACGAGGTGTCCGCGCGCCGCGGCCCGCGCCAGCTCATGTACCGGCTGATGTATGGCCAGCACTTCGGCTGGTACGGGCTGGACGTCCTGCACTGGGAAGCAGGACGTCTGCGCGAGAAGCGGACGTATGCCCAGGCCGGGCTGCCCCTGGTGCGACGTGGGAGGCCTTGAGGTCAGGCCGGGATGGGCTCAGTGGATCCAGCAGGCGCCGTAGGCCGTGCGCCCGCCTCTGGAGTTCGCCACGTTCTGACAATTGCCCCAGTCGACGCCACCTGCGAACTCCCACGGAGCAGATGGCGCCAGGAGATGGGGCTCGACGACGAAGCGCTGGCAACCAAGGGCACCACACTGCCTTCGAAGCGAACAATCCAAATCAGAACATAAATACCCCACGGACTCGCCTCTCACCTGCGTTGTACGGAAAACACCCGCGGCGTCCGCTGCGCTTCAGCGGACGTCCGAGGCATCCGGCTCCGCTCAAGGGACTGGAGGGTGATTGGCATTGGAGTCGCCACGTCCGAGGACCTGGCGGCATGAGATTGCAAGCCAACCGGGTGCTGGGAGCGAGTGCGGCCATCCTGGGTCTGCTCTTGGGATGGCGGCTTCTCCCCGTGGGCCAGACTTCTGGCGTGCCCCCCGCCCCTGGCCCCTCGAGTCCCCAGGGCCGCAGCCGTCCAACGCTCGCGGGCGCCCCGGCGACCCGTCCGCCCATGCCAGGCACCGTCAACGCAGCCGGCTCAGCGGCGGAGTCCCTGGACGAGGAGTGGGAGGTGCTGCGGCTCTCACTGCTCGAGCGCTTCGGCTCGCGCCTGCACGAGCCCTCCGTCCAGCTTCGGATGCTGGAGCAGCTCATGCGGTATTTCCAGACGCGCTCGCCGGACCGGTGGCGAGAAGAACTCCAGACATTCCTCCGCAGAGCCTTTCCCGGCCAGTACGAAGCGCTGGCCGCCCTGCTGCGCGACCGTCTGGACTACGAGAAGTGGGTGAAGGACAACGACGCCTACCTGCGAGGGTTGGACTCGAAGCAGCGCCGTGCCGCCATTTCGGATGCGCGCAACCGCCTCTTCGGGAAGGAGACGGCGCAACGCCTCTGGGCTTCGGAGTTGAAACACCAGGCGCTGTTGGACGCGCTCCAGGTGATTGATGCGAGGCAGGACCTGCCTCTCTCGGAGAAGCTGTCTGACTACAAGGCGCGGCTAGGCGAGGTCTACGGAGACGGGGCACAAGCGCAGCTCGCCCGGCATCCGCAGGAGACGATGAATCGCTTCCTGGCGCTGCCCTCCGTCCAACGTGAACTGACGGGCATGACACCGGCCGAACGCGCGCGCAGCCTGTGGACCGTGCGCCAGGAGATGGGGCTCGACGACGAAGCGCTGCGGCGATGGGGCGTGCTGGACCAGACTCGGGATGCCCGCTGGGAAGCGGGCATCCGGTACATGGCGGAGCGCGCGACCCTGGCACGGACGCTCTCCGGCGATGCGCTGGAGGCCCGGCTCCAGGAGGTGCGCGCCCGCTACTTCGGCACCGAGGCGGACGTCATCGCCCAGGAAGAGGCCAGTGGCCTCTTCCGCTTCACGCGCCCCCGGCAGTGGGGGCGCAACTGAAACGCGGACGGGACGTCACGCCGCCTGATTGAGCCACTCCTCATAGGCGCGGAAGTCGTAGTCGCGCCCCAGGAAGGCATTCACCAGCCGGGCCGCGTCGTCCGAGCCACCCGGCTCCAGCACCGCGCGCCGGTAGGCCTGAGCGGGCTCCGGGGCCAGCATCCCCTTCTGCTGGAACACCGTGAACAGGTCCTTCGCGATGACGAGCGACCACATGTACGTGTAGTAGTTGGACGAGTACCCGTCGAGGTGGCCGAAGGAGAGGTGGAAGTAGGTGCCCTCCACGTACGGGAAGGGCGTGAACTTCCCCTGGAGCTCGCGCACGAGCGACACCGCGTCCACGCCCTCCGGCTTGCGCCGGTACAGCTCCAGGCTGAGCGCCGCGTAGAACATCTGCTGGCGCACCCACAGGCCCTTGCCGAACTCCTCCGCGCGACGCATGCGCTCCACCACATCCGCGGGGATGGGCTCGTTCGTCTGGTAGTGCTTCGCGAACGTCTGGAGGCTGGCGGTGTCACGCGCCCACTCCTCCAGCATCTGCGACGGCGCCTCCACGAAGTCCCACTCCGTGCGCACGCCGGACACGCCCGCCCAGCGCGTGTGCCCGCCGAAGATGTGGTGCAGCAGGTGGCCGAACTCGTGGAAGAAGGTCTCCACGTCGCTGTGCTGGAGCAGCGCGGGCTCCGCGCCAGGACGGGGGAAGTTGCAGACCAGCACCCCTTCCGGCAGCCGCCGGCCCGACTTCCCGCTGGTCAGCGTGAACTGGGCCGCGTGCTTGTACTTGTCGTCGCGCGGGTGCATGTCCAGGAAGAAGCGCCCGCGCAGCGTGGCGCCCTCGAACACGTCGTAGGCCTCCACGTCCGGGTGCCACACCGGCGCGTCCGCGACGCGGCGGTAGGTGACGCCGAACAGGCGCGCCGTCAGGTCGAGCACGCCCTGTTTCACGCGCGTGTACTCGTAGTAGGGCCGCACCACCTGCGAGTCGAAGGCGTACTGCTCCGCCTTCACGCGGTCCTCCAGGTACGCCTGGTCCCACGGATTGACGCGCTCGGCGCCAGGGACGTCACGGCGCTTGCGCTCCAACAGCGTGGCGTAGTCGCGCTCCATGCGCGCGCCGGACGCGGCGGCGATCTTCTCGATGAAGTCCGAGGCGGCCCCCTCGTCCCGAATCATCTTGTCCTCGGTCGCGTAGGCCGCCCAGTTCCGGTAGCCCAGCAGCGTGGCCAGCTCGTTCCGGCGAGACACCATGCGCTGCAGGACATCCGCGTTGGCGGGATGGCCGCGCTGGCGGAACACGCGCCACATCTGCTCGCGAGCCTGGGCATCCCGCGAGTACGTCATGAAGGGGACGATGTCCGGGTAGTCCGTGGTGATGCGCACCTTGCCGTCCGGCCCGGGCGGGTGGGCGCGCACGTAGTCGTCGGGCAGGCCCTCCAGCGCCGATGGAGCCAGCGCTTCCGTGCGCGTGTCCTGGCGGATGTTGCGGCTGAACTCCTGGCCGATGCGGACCAACTCCTCCTGGAGCGCCTTCACCCGGGCGCGGGTGGCGTCATCCCGGTCCACGCCCGCGCGGCGGAACTCCCGCCGCACCTTCTCCATCCACTTCCGCGTGGCGGCGTCCTCGCCGGACAAATCCAGCGCGGCCAGCACGTCATAGACGCCCCGGTCCATGCGGATGTCGTTGCTGAGCGTCTCCAGGGCCTGCTCGGCGGCCTCGGCGGCCTCGCGCATGGCGGCGTCCGGGTGCGCGTGGCGGGCGACGCTGGCGCGGGCTCCCGCATCGTCGAGCGCGGCCGTGGCCTCGTCGTAGATCTCCAGCACCTCGCGCGTGACGTAGGGGGGGCGGAGGGCCTTGAGCTGGGCGATTCCCGCTCGGGCGGCGGCCATGGCCTCCTCACCGGCACGCGTGAATTCGGCCGGTGGGCAGGTGACGAGGCGGGCGGCGTCGGGGACTTGGCTCTCTGACACAATCTGCTCCTGGACGTGATGACGGCGAATATACGGCCGCAAAGGTAATGCGCCGGACGCCGGGGGGCAGCAGGGATTGGCGGCGGAAATGCGAGAGGCCGCCCGGCGCATGCACGCCCGGCGGCCTCCGTGGGAAACGCGGTGCTTCCCTACGGCTGCTCTATCGGGCTCTGGGAGTTCTGTGGCTGACGACTGGCCCGGGTGACGACGTCCGCTCTGTTGTTGTTCGAGTCCCAGCCGTTGCCGAAGGACGCGTCAGCACTGCCATCCGCCATGGTGGCAGGGGTCGAGGTGCTCAGGGCCTTCCGCTCCAGGCTGCCACCCGCCGCGGGGTGATTGGGCGCGGCGGTGCCCTCGGGCGAGTTACCGGTGCCCCACGCCACCTTGTCTACCGCCACGTCATTGACGGCGTTCGTCAGGCCAGGACCGATACGAACATGGCCACCAGCCGTCGTGGACGACGAGACGTCGAACGAATAGCCCAGATCCCGCACCACGGGGCCGCTGTAGTTGGCGCCCCCCAGCAGGAAGTACCCGTGGGCGCGGATGACAGTCCCGGCGGGGATGGTGACAGTGCCGGAGTACGAAGGCCCTGTCGCAGACTTGTACTGCACCAGCCAGCCGCCGATGTTCACGTCGGCGTTCGTCGGGTTGTAGAGCTCGATGAACTCATCGGTCATCCCGGGTCCGGATCCGTTTCCGCCACTCACCTCGCTGATGACGACGTGATTGGCCACGGCCGGCGGCGGCACCACCGTCACCGTGCCGTAGTTGCCCGTGCTCCCCTCCGCGACGACGCCGTCCTGGTCGCAGTACACCCACGCCTGAGCCGCCGCGGGCCCCTGGGTGAAACGGTAGCGGAAGCCGTAGATGTAGTTGCCCGGCGCCGCGATGTTCAGGGGCGCCACCAGTTCGTCGTTGTTGCCCGGCGTGGCGAAGCCCGCGTTCGGCTCCGCCGCCACCCACGTCCACGAGGCGGGTGACGAGGCATCGGTTCCGTAGCCCAGCTCCGCCACGAGGTGCGGGAAGCCGTCGTTGCCATTCTGGTTCCGAGTGCTCGCCTGGGGCGCATAGAACTGGCTGGAGACGGACTCCGCGCGGCCCGCCCGGATGGGGGTAGCGAAGGACTTCGGATACTGAATGGCGCAGTGGTCCACCGGGCCGGTGATCTCCACACCGCAGGACGCGTTGGCGCCGCCCGGCGTGCCCCGTCCACCGCCAGGAAGCACCTCTTCCGAGTCACACCAGTACCAGGCGTGCTGGCTGGCCCGCGTGCCCACCACCACGGACGACAGGTTCATCGAGCGCCCCGTCGTCTGCGGGAAGGAGGCCGAGTACGCCACGTCATCCACCACGGTGGCGCCCATCTCGACGAAGAGGTGCCCCGAGTGGCCAAGCTCGAAGAGCGTGCTCCCGTAGCCGTACTGCGCCACCACGCCGCCGTTGGTGGCCTCATCCGTGTTGCTCGCGAGGACGAAGGTGCCCCGGCCCGGGACGACGAGCGGCCGGTCTCCGGTCGTCAGCACGCTGAAGTCCGTCTCACTGCCTGCGCCATTGTCGAAGCGGATGCGCAGGTTCGCGATGTCCCGCGGTCCGTCGACGGTGCTGGTCAGCTCGATGTATTCGGTGGTGTTCGCGTCCGGGCGGTGCATCACCTCGCTGATGACCAACTCACCCGCCACGGGCGCGGGCGCCGTGTCACACGCCCCCGCGACACAGACGCCGTCCTGCCCCGGGCAGACCTCCGGGGTGGCCGTGTACTGGCACTCCGCCAGGCCCGCCGTCACCACGCACGCGTCCTCGTAGGTCACGCGCTGCACACCGTCCTCGTCACACTCCGGCGCGCGCGGCGCGCAGACGATATCGCCGCAGGGGCCCGGCACTGAGATGGAGACGAACGCCACGGTGCTGCCGTTGTTCGCGCCGTCGAAGACGCGGAGCGCGAAGTACCAGGTGGCCGCCTGGGACGGCGGCAGCGCGTGAGTCACTTCCTCCGCCTGTCCCGGCGCCCGTGGCGCCGCCGTGGGCACCTCGCTGGCGAGCGCGAAGCTCTGCGGGTCCATGGGCCCCGCGCTGTAGCGCAGCTCGTAGCGCGCGGCGTTGCCCACGACGCCGTTGTCTCCCGTGGCCAGCCACGTCAGGCGAACCGTCGTGTTGTCCACCAGGCTGGCGCTCAAAACGGGCTCGGCGGGCGCGACGTCGTCGGTGATGGTGACCATCGTGTCGACTGATGGCAGCGACGGGTTCTCCGTGGTCGCGGAGAGGACGAAGCTGCCCGCCTGGTCCACCGTGAGGTCGCTGAAGTCGGCCACGCCCGCCACCGGCGCCACCGTCAAGGTGCCGCCCAGCGTCACCCCGACCGCCCCCACCAACTGGAGCGTCACGGACGGCGCCGTGACGTTCGAGACGTTGCCGAACGCATCCTGCAAGGCCACCCGCGTCTCGGACAGCGGCTCCAGGACGGTGCCCGGCTCCGGAGGCGCGACGAACGCGAGCTGCACGGGCGCGCCCGCCTCCACGGTGAAGTCGGACGTACCGGACACCGCGGCATCGCCGTCCGTGAACGTCACCGACTGCGCTCCCGCCGTCTCGAAGGTGATGGTGAAGGTGTGCGCTCCCTGGTCCGCCTCGGTGTACACGTGCGCCGCCAGGGGCGCAGCCTCCGGGTCCGTGGACGCGGGCGCCACCGTTCCCTGGTACGCCGTCAGCACGTTGCCGAAGCGGTCACGCGCGGAGACAGTGAAGGATTGGGGCTCGCCCGCGACGATGGACTCCGTCGGCCCCACCACGGACAACGCCGTGAGGAGTCCGGGCTGCACCGTCACAGAGGCAGTCTCCGTCAGCGTCGCCGCCGTGGTGTCCGTGACGGCGAGCTGACCAGTGCCCACTGTGGCGAACGTCACATTGAAGAGGCGCTGGCCAGCGTCCGACTCGGTGAAGGTGTAGTCCGAAGGCACGGTGGCCTGGGCGTCCCCTGGAATCTCGAAGTGGACGGTGCCTCGATAACCCGAGGCGAGGTTGCCGTGGACATCCCGCACCGACACGGTGGCCGCCACGGGCTCGCCCGCGAGGACCGTCGAGGCGGTCAACTGCACCGTCAACTGCACGGCGGGACCCGACAGGACCTGGGTGTTCACCGTCGCCGCCAGCCCCGCGTTGCCCGCATCCCGCACCGTCACCGAGCGCGCGCCGGAGGTCACCAGCGTCACCGAGAACGTGCGCTGCCCCGCATCCTGCCCGGGAACGAAGGTGTAGTTCGCGGGCAGCGTCGCCTCCGGGTCATTCGATTCGAAGTGCACCGTGCCCGTGTAGCCCGTGACGATGTTGCCGAAGCCGTCGCGCGCCGTGACGGTGAGGCTCTGCGCCTCGCCGGCCGCCACTTCCGCGGGAAGCGCGCTCAGCTCCAACTCGGCGGGTGCACCGGTGCTCACCTCCACCTCGAGCGTGTCAGTCAGCTCCGGCCGCGCCGTGTCCACCACGGCGACGCTCTGCGGCCCAGAGGTCAGCAACCTCACGTCGCTGAAGGTCCGCCGGCCCGCATCCGCCACAGTGAACGTGTAGTCGCCAGGCAGCTCCGCCTCGGCGTCAGTGGACGAGAAGCGCACCGCGCCGGTGTAACCCGTGGCCACGTTGTCGAAGGCGTCATGGGCCGTCACCACGACGCTGCCCTCGGCGCCCGCGGCCACCGGCGAGACCAGGCCCGCGAGCGACAGGCGGACGGCGTCGCCCGGCGCGATGGTGAACGCGTTGCTGGGCACCGGAGCCACCCCCGTGGCCGACGCGATGAAGCGGTGCGTTCCCGCCTGCTCCACCACCACGCCCGAGAAGGTCGCCACGCCCGCGACCGCCGCTACCTGCAACGGCGTGAAGCCGGGCTCATCCTCCAGCGTGAGCGTCACCGGCGAAGTGGCCGTGGTGACGACCTGTCCGTCGTCATCCAGCAGCGAGACGCGGATGTCCGGCTGCGTATCGCCCGCGTCACCATCCACGGGCTGCTGGGAGAAGACGAGCCGCGTGACGCCCTGCACCTGCGTCTGCACCATCAAGCTGGAGGAGCGGACCGCGTTGCCCTGGTTGTCCGCCACGCGCAGCGCCACGTGGTAGTTCGTGCCGGGCTGAAGGCCCGTGAGGACGGCGGACTCCTGCGTGCCAGCCTCCGCGGGCTCGCTCAGGCCGCCCACCGGCGTCGCCTGGTTGAAGTCCGCATCCGTCTCAATCGGATTCAGCGAGTAATGCAGGGCATGCGACGCGGCCCGTCCCTGGTCACCGTCATCCCCCACCGCCGTCCAGGACACCGTGACGCTGTCGGGCGTGGCCACGGTCGCGGCGAGGACAGGGACGGCGGGGAACACATCATCGACGATGTCGATGTCCGTGCTCGTGGCGGGCGTCAGTCCATCCGCGGTGGCCTGAAGCTGGAAGCGGCCCTCCGTGTCCACGTGCACGCTGGAGAACGACGCCAGCCCCTCCACGGGCGCCACCTCGGTGACACCACGCAGTGGCGAGCCACCCGCCGGCACCAGGGACAGCGTCACCGAAGGTGCGCCCACGGGCGTCCGGTTGCCATGCGCATCCTGGAGCACCACCTCCACGGCGGTCAGCGCGGCGCGAACGGACGCATGCGAGGGCACGCGCGCGAAAGCCAATGCCGAGGTCCGGTCCGCCGAGACGCGCACGTCCTGGCGCCCCGCCAGTCCCGCTTGCGCGGCGTCCTGCACGTCGACACGCTGGGTGCCCGCCCGCCGCAGGGTGATGCCCGTGAAACGGAAGCGGCCCGCGTTCACCTCCGTGAAGGTGTGCCCGCCCGGCAGCGTGGCCGTGGCGTCCGAGGACTGCACGCTCAGCGTGCCGCGATAGCCACTGGCGACGTTGCCGAACGCGTCACGCACCGTCACCTCCGCATCATGCGTGGAGCCCGCGATGGCGGTCTGCGGCAGCCCCGTCACCTCGACGGTGGCGGCGGCGGCCGGCGTCACGTCGAACGAAGGGCTGACCGCGCCCTCGACGCCGGTGGCCTCGGCCTTGAGCTGATAGCCCAGGCCCGCGCGCGTCAGCACCACTTCCTGGAAGCGGGCGACGCCGTCCACGGCCCGAGCCCGGAGCGTGCCTCCCAGGGAAGCCCCACCCGGGCCAGCGGCCAGCGAGAGCGTCACCTCTCCCGTGACGGACGGAACCGGGCGGCCGTCGGCGTCCCGGAACTCGACGTCCAGCCCGCCAATAGGTGCACCGGCTCGGGCCGACAGCGAGGCCGCCGCGAAGGCCAGCCTCGAGGCCCGCAGCACGGTGAAGTCGACGACGGGACGCGAGCCCAGCACCACCGCGCCTCCCTCGGCATCCACCGAGGCCGTCACCCGCTTCGAGCCGCCTCGCGTGGACACCACGGACGCGGTGGCCACGCCCTGGGCATTCGTCCGGTCCGCGGGCTGCGTCACGGTGTTCCCGTCGCCGGAGACCTCCACCCGCACCGTGCGGCCCTCCATGGGAGCGCCGTCCTTCTGCCGCACCGTCACGGTGATGATGACCCGGTCCACGCCGTCCGCCAGCACCTGCTCCACCCGGTCCACCTGCACCGTGGAGAGCGCCGCGTCGGGCAGAGACTTCGCTGACGGCGGGAGCGGCGACGTGGCGCTGTCACCACACCCCACCAGCACAACGCCGAGGCACAGCACGCCCAACCCCAGCAACCGGGTGAGCGCGAGAGGACAACGGGACATGAGCGGCTCCGGGAACGAACGGACCCCGCACGGAAGAGAGCACTCGCGAGGTCCCAGTGCCTTCTACCAGACAAGTCCCTTCACCACGTAGACCCTCACCAGAGCTTTGCATCCCGGGTGGAACCCACGGGGCTATCGTGACCCATGCCCCGTTGAGTGCGTCCCCGTTACATGCCGAGCGCGGCCATGAGCGCGCCGCCGCCCAGCAGGGACTGACCACCGTCGCAGACCATGATGGAGCCGGTGATGTAGGACGAGCCTTCCGACGCCAGGAAGAGCGCGAGCTGGGCAATGTCCTGCTTCTTCCCGAAACGCTGGAGCGGCAGGGCCTGGGCGAGCTTGTCGCGGCCCTCGTCGCTGGGGGCGAGCCGGCGCATGCCTTCCGTGTCGTCGATGGGGCCGGGGGTAATCGAGTTGACGCGCACGCCGGAGCCACCCCATTCAATGGCCAGCACGCGGGTGAGCATGTCCACGCCGGCCTTGGCGGCACAGACGTGGGCCTGCATGGCCATGGGGAGATAGGCCTGGGGCGCGGAGATGTTGATGAGGGACGCGCCCGGCTTGCGCAGGTGCTCGAAGGCGGCGCGGCTGATGTTGAAGGTGCCCAGCACATCGATGTCCATGACGGCCTTGAAGCCGTTGGAGGACATGCCCAGCGCGGGCGCGGGGAAGTTGCCGGCGGCGCCACACACGACGACGTCCAGCTCTCCGTAGGCCTCGCGCACCGTCTGGAGGGCCTTCTCCACCGCGGCATAGTCCCGGACGTCGGCGGCCACGCCCATGGCGGTGCCGTGCGCCTGAAGCCCCTTCACCGCGGCCTCGAGCTTCTCCACGTTGCGGCCGTTGATGGCCACCTTGGCGCCCGCCTTCACGAAGGCCTCGGCGATGCCGAGGTTGATGCCACTGCTGCCGCCAGAAATGAACGCCACCTTGCCCGCGAGCAGCCCGTCCCGGAACACGCCATCAGCCATTTGGACCCGTCTCCTGTGGAAGCAACCGGGCAGGGACTTGAACAAACCTGCCGCACTGCGTCCATGACGTTCGCCGGACGGACAGCGGAACCCGGGGCCGTGTGTTAGAGGTCGCGCCATGACCCGCCGCCGCCCCGAAATCCTCGCCCCCGCTGGGGACCTCGACTCGATGAAGGCCGCGCTCGCCAGTGGCGCGGACGCCATCTATTTCGGACTGGACGAAGGGTTCAACGCACGCGCACGCGCGGAGAACTTCTCGCTCGCCACCCTGCCGGGGACGCTGGCGCTCGTGCACCGCGCCGGCGCCCGCGCCTATCTGACGCTGAACACCCTGGTCTTCGAGCCCGAGCTCCCGGTGGTGGAGAACATCCTGCGCCGCATCGCCGAAGCCGGCGTGGACGCGCTCATCGTCCAGGACCCCGCGATTGCGCTGGTGGCCCACGCGGTGTGTCCGCAGATGGAGGTCCACGCCTCCACGCAGATGACCATTTCGAGCGCGGAAGGCGCGCGCTTCGCGAAGGGCCTGGGCGCCACGCGCGTGGTGGTGCCGCGCGAGCTGTCCGTGGCGGAGATTCGCCGGCTGGCGTCGGAGACGGACGTGGAACTGGAGGTCTTCATCCACGGCGCGCTCTGCATGTCGTGGAGCGGTCAGTGCCTCACCAGCGAGGCGTGGGGTGGACGCTCCGCCAACCGGGGACAGTGCGCGCAGTCGTGCCGGCTTCCGTACGACCTGGTGGTGGATGGCCAGACGCGCGAGCTGGGCGACGTGCAGTACCTGCTCAGCCCCAAGGACCTCGCGGGTGTAATGGCGGTGCCGCAGCTGGTGGAGATAGGTGTCCACTCGCTGAAGATTGAAGGTCGGCAGAAGGGGCCTCAGTACGTCGCCACGGCGGTGCAGGGCTACCGGCGCTGGGTGGATGGCGTGTCCGCGGGGACGCCGGACACGGGGGCGCTGCGCAAGGACCTGGCGGACATGACGCTGTCGTACAGCCGGGGCTTCTCGCACGGCTTCTTCGCGGGCTCGGACCACCAGACACTGGTGGAGGGGCGCTTCCCGAAGCACCGAGGTGCATACCTGGGCCGCGTGGAGTCCGTGCACGGTCGTGACGTGCGCGTGGTGGACGACACGGAGGGCCGTCCCTGGACGGGCGGGCTGGGCCAGGACGACGAGAAGGCGCGCCCGGATGCGCCCGTGGGCAAGGTGTCCTCCCCACTGGAGACGGAGACACCGGTGGCGGCGGAGGTGTCGCCCCGGCCCGGCATGGGCGTGGTGTTCGACGACGGGCACCCCGAGGACAAGCACGAGCCCGGCGGCCCGCTGTTCCGAGTGGAGCGCAAGGGCCGTGGATGGGTGCTGGGCTTCGGCAATCCCGGTCCGGACATGGGCCGGGTGAAGCCGGGCCAGCGCGTCTGGATGACGAGCGACCCGGCTCTGGCGAAGCGCACGGAGGAACTGCTGGGGCGCGGCGAGCCCGAAGGCCGAGTGCCGCTGGAGCTGACCGTGACAGGCGCCGCCGGTTCGCCGCTGACGGTGCTGGGCCGGGCGCGCGGTGGACACGTCTACTCGGTGTCCAGCGAGGTTGCGCTGGCCGAGGCGCGCGGTGGTGGCATCGACGAAGCGCTGCTGCGGGACAAGCTGGCGGCGCTGGGCGGAACGCCTTTCACGCTGACGGGGCTGGATACGTCCGGACTGGCGGCGGGGCTGCACCTGCCGGTGTCGGAGATGAAGGCGCTGCGTCGCCAACTGGTGGCGGAGCTGTCGGAAGCCGTGGCGCGCGGTCCGGTGCGGACCGTGAACGAAGGCTCCACGCTGGAGTCCCTGCGCGCGTCGCTGCGTGAGCGTGTGCAGCCGACGCCCCGCGCCGTGGAGGACGTGCGCTTGCTGCCGCTGTGCCGCACGGACGAGCAGCTCGAAGCGGTGATTGCCGCGGGGCTGCCCGAGGTCGAGCTGGATTGGATGGAGCTGGTGGGCCTGCAGCGCGCGGTGGAGCGAGCGCGCGCGGCGGGGCTGCGCGTGACGATTGCCACGGTGCGCGTGCAGAAGCCGGGCGAGGAAGGCTACGACGCGCGCATCGCGAAGCTGAAGCCGGACGCGGTGCTGGTGCGGCACTGGGGCGCGATGATGCACTTCCTGGAGCGTCCGCCCGCGCCCGGGGAGACGCGCCCTGCCCTGCACGCGGACTTCTCGCTCAACGTCACCAACTCCGTGACGGCGCTGCATCTGCTGGGGCTCGGGCTGGACACGCTGACGTTCGCGCATGACCTGGACGCGGCACAACTGGGGGCCATGCTGGAGCACCTGCCGGCGGAGCGCTTCACGGTGACGGTGCATCACCACATCTCCACGTTCCACACCGAGCACTGCGTGTATTCCCACACACTGTCCCACGGGCGTGACTACCGGAGCTGTGGTCGTCCGTGCGAGAAGCACCGCGTGTCCCTGAGAGACCACAAGGGGCTGGAGCATCCGGTGGTGGTGGACGTGGGGTGCCGGAACACGGTGTTCAACGCGCAGGCGCAGAGCGCGGCCTCGCTCGTGCCGTCGCTGCTCGCGAGGGGCGTGCGGCGCTTCCGGGTGGAGTTCGTGCGCGAGTCTCGCGAGGAGGCTTCGCGCGTGCTCTCCGCGTATCAAGAGCTGCTGGCCGGTCGCATCTCCCCTGCGGAGGCCGTGCGCCGCGCAGCGGTGCATGAACAGTTCGGCGTGACGAAGGGAACGATGAAGGTGCTCAACCCCACGTTCACCGTGCAGCGCTGACACTGAAGCCCACTGCGTTCAGCGAGAGCGCGTGGGTACGGCACGGCGTGAGAAGCGCAGGACGGCACGGAACACGTCTTCCGTGTCGTCCGCGTCCATCCCCTGCTCCGCGGCCCACTGGCGCCGGGTCTCCAGCAGGCTCGCCTCGCGCTCCGCGTCTGGCAGCGGGAGTCCGTGCCCGGACTTCAGGTGTGCGGCTTGCTGGATGAGCTGGGCACGACGCTCCAAGAGTTGCACCAGCTCACGGTCCAACGCATCCACGCGCTCCCTGACTTGCGTCAGCCCCGGCGGCACGGCGACAGGCTCCGGCTCGCCCGAGCGCCCTGCATCGCAGCCCAGGTGGAGTTGCGTGAGGGCATCCAGCAGGCGCGCCCGTGCGTCTCGCGCGTAGGGATTTTCCGACTGCACGACGCCGAAGAGGTGGGGCACCTCCAGCCGTGCGTACTCCTCCAGGCGGGCCACCGGCTGGAAGCTGGGCGGCGCGAAGGGAAGGTCCTTTCCGGCCTCCGCCTTGAGCAGTCCGTGGGCCAGGAAGAAGGTGAGCACGTGCGTGCGCGCCATCAGCGCGTCGTGCGCATCCGGCGACAGCTCCGTCACTTCACAGCCGATGCGTTCGAACAGTACCCGGGCCTTGCGCACAGCCTCTGGGTGCAGTTCGTTCGGGCACACCACCGTGCGGCGAGGCAGGTCGCCCCTCGCCAGACTGGCCGGGCCGAACAGCGGATGCGTGCCCACCCAGGGGATGTTCCGCCCCAACACGGAGGCCAGCACTTGCACAGGGCGCACCTTGACGCTTCCGACGTCGAGCACCGTCTGCGCGGGCGATAGGCGCGGGCGAAGCTCCTCCAGCACCGAGCGCATTCCAGACACGGGCATGGCGAGCACCACCAGCCCCGCGCCCTCGACAGCCTCCGCGAGCGTCGCTGCCTTCAGTGCGTCGGGGACGTCGTCCTGGCGTGGCTCGAACACCCGATGCGGGATGCCCGCTTCCAGCAGGAGGCCAGACAGGGCACGGCCGAAGCGGCCGTACCCCAGCAGCGCGATGCTCTCCGTCATGTCGCCGGACTCCGAATCCCAGGTGCTCCTGGAATTCTCGCATCGCCAGCGCAAACGGAGGAAGCCCCTCGGCCCGGGGGCTCAGCGCCCTTGGAAGTGAGGGGGGCGGCGTTCCACGAATGCGGAAAAGGCTTCGGCCAGGTCATGGGACTGAAGGAACGCGGAGTTCCACACCGCCACATAACGCAGGCCATCGGCGATGGATTTGTCCGCGCAGTACTCCATGACCTGCTTGGCGCCCTGGACGACGAGCGGGGCATTCTCGGCGATGCGCTTCGCGGTCGCTCGGGCCTCCTCCAGCAGGGCCTCCGGCGTGGGGAACACCTCGTTCACCAGCCCCATGCGCAGGGCGCGCGCGGCGTCCACGTCACCACCGGTGTAGGCCAGCTCGCGCGTGTGGCCCTCGCCGATGATGCGAGGCAGGCGCTGGAGCGCGCCCAGGTCGGCGACGATGCCCACCTTCACCTCACGCAGGGAGAACTTCGCGTCCTCGGAGCAGTACCGGAAGTCACACGCGGCGATGAGGTCCATGCCCCCACCGATGCACCAGCCGTGCACGGCGGCGATGACGGGCTTGCGGCAGCGGGCCATGCCCTCGGTGGCCTGCTGCATGTCGCCAATCAGCGACAGCAGCTTCAAGCGCTCCAGGGCCAGGTTGCTTTCGCCGGTAAGCAGCGGCCCCAGGGACTCCATCATCCCCATGAGGTCCAGGCCGAAGGTGAAGTGCTTGCCCTCTCCGCGAACCAGCACGACGCGGACGGAGTCATCCGCATCCAGCGCGCGGATGGCCTCGGGCATCTCCCGCCAGAAGTCCGGGCCCATGGCGTTGCCCTTGCCAGGGCCGGTGAGCACCAGTTCGGCGACGCCTTCATTCTTCTCGATGCGCAGCGACTTGTAGGTCCCGTCCATTCAGCTCAGCCCTCCCGGACTTCGAGTTCCTCGAACGTCACGCCATCCAGCTCGAGGTCATTCACGGCTTCGACGAAGCGCTCGCTGACGATGACGGTTGCCCAGCCCTGCCGGTGACGAAAGACGTCCCGGTCTCCCGGCAACGAAGCTGCGTCGAGGACGACGGTGCGGGGCCAGGCCTGTTTGCTGGCGCCGCATGCCGGGCATGGTGGTTCGCGCTCTTTCGGCAGACAGGCTTGATGCAGCAGTCCATGCAACTCCAGTTGCAGTTGGAGCAGTTCGGGCGGAGCCTTTCCACGGAAACGCACCTCGACCGACGCCCCTTGAAGCCCTCGCACGCCCGCGGCGTTCAATCGCTCGAAAGCGGCCCGCTGAACAAACAACGTGGGTGCGTCCTGCATGAAGAGCGGGCCGAAACGGCCAGCGCCCTTCCCTTCACACGGTCCGAATTGGGCCCCCGGCTCCAGCAATGCCCACGGCGGAGCCATTGGCGCAATCAACGCCTTCAATCGCGAGAACTCCTCGCGAGAGACCGGCCAGGGGTCGGACAGCTTCTTCAACTCATCGCGAGGAAGGCTGGACAGGTCCACGCACGGGTATGCGAGCCAGGGAGCCCCTCCGCCCGCGCGGCACACGGGACAGGGATGCACGCCAGGAAGACACCACTTGTTCACCGCGTCCAAGGAGCCCGTGTAGCCCGACGCCGTGTCTGGATGAACTCGGTAGAACTTCAAGGTTCCTCACGGAGCACGGATGGACGGCGCTGCTTGATAGGGCGCGACCGGCGCATTGTATGGCACGACGGGCCCCGTCAACTCGAAGCGGAAGATCAACTCCACCGCCTTGCGGTGCAGTTCCTCTGACGTCATCGAACGCCCCTGCTGGCTGTCCCGAAAATCCCGCCACGCCTGGTTCCACATACCACCCCGGCCCTTGCCGCTATGGAGTTGGCGGTGGATGTGCTCGGGGATGAGGATGGTGAACTTGTGGATGTCGACGCCGTGCGACCTGAACCACCTCGCAAGCTCTGGCTGTTGAGGAAACAGGTGGTGATGCACCAACTTGCCGGGACCTCTAGGCAGCGCGGGAAGAAAGCCCTCCCGGTAACGGAAGTGGAACGTCATCCGTGGCCGTGAACCGGAGCGAATCCCAAGGTTCCGCCAGTGGCGAAACGAGGGAACTCCACGTGCCGGTGGGCGAAACGCTCCAGCCAGCACCGGCCTGAATGCGGCCTGCGCCTCTTCCTCCAGCGCGACGTCCTCGCAATCGAACAGCCCACACGTCCCGCTTTCGCAAGCGAGGACCACGCAGGCACCCTCATCCGAGCGCGCGCACTCCAGCGAGGAAGGAGGTTCGCTTAGCGAAGCGAGCCCAGGCGCCGTCGACGCACAGCCCACCAACAGCAGGCTCACGAGCCCAGACAGCAGCAGCCATCCACGACACTCAAGCTCCATGGGCCAGCCACTGTACTGGCACTGGCCCATCAGCCGTCATGGAATCCGGCTTTTAGAAATCAGCCCCGGCTCAGCCGAACTCCACCACCCGCATGCCGAACAGGCGGTCCACCGCGAGCAGCAGGTCGTCATTCACCTGCACCTTGATGGACGTGTTGCCGATGAGCGCCTCGCCCTCGCCCTTGAAGAGCACGCTCACCGCCACGGGCGTGGCGCCGGCGTACTTCTTCGCCAACTCGTGCAGCTTCGCCACCCGCTCTTCCGTGAGCAGGTCCGCCGGCACGCGCAGTTCCAGGCGCTTGGTGCGCTTCTCACGCACCGCCTTGAGGCTCTGGATGTCGTCGACGATGAGTTCCGGCGTCGGCGAGTCCTCGTCACGCTGGCTGATCTGCACCGTGCCCGACACCAGGATGGGGTCGTCCGACTTGAGCAGGTGCTCCCAGTTCTCGAAGCCCGGCTTGGGGCCCTGCTTCGCCCACTTGCCGTCCCGGCCCATCACGTTGCGCGTGCCATCCTTGCCCGGGAAGCACACCAGCTCGATGGAGCCGGACAAGTCCTCAATCGTCACCCACGCCATGCGCTTGCCCGTCTTCGTGGGCCGCTCGCGCAGCACCGTGACGATGCCCGCCACCGTGAGCTTGTCGTCCTTGCGCGCGCGCTGCACCGCCGTAATCGGCCGCGCGTAGCGCTTCAACTCCTTGTCGTACTGGTGCAGCGGATGGCCGGACACGTAGAAGCCAATGGCCTCCTTCTCCAGCGACAGCCGCTCCTTCTCCGACCAGTCCTCCACCTCGACGTAGTCGTCCTTCAGCCCGCCGCCACCACCGTCCGAGGACGGACCCGCCAGCATGCCGAACAGCGAGCTCTGGCCGGCCGCCTTGTCCTTCTGGCTGGACGAGCCGCGGTTCATCGCCCTCTCGATGGTGTCGAAAACCTGCCGACGCGAGCGCTTCTCGAAGTCGAAGGCCCCCGCCTTCACCAGCGCTTCCATCACCTTCCGGTTCACCTTGCGGCTGTCCACGCGCTCGCAGAAGTCGAACAGGCTCTTGAAGGAGCCATCCTTGCGCGCCTCCAGGATGGACTCGATGGCGCCCTCGCCCACGCCCTTGATGGCGCCCAGGCCGAAGCGAATCTTCCCGCTCACCGCGCCGAATTCCATGTCGGACTGATTCACATCCGGCGGCAGCACCTCGAGGCCCGACTCACGCGCCTCGCCGATGTGCTTCACCACCTTGTCCGTGTTGTCCTTCTCGCTGGAGAGAAGGGCCGCCATGAACTCGCAGGGGTAGTGCGCCTTCAGCCAGGCCGTGTGGATGGTGACCAGGCCGTAGGCCGCCGAGTGGCTCTTGTTGAAGCCGTACTCAGCAAACTTCTCCATCAGGTCGAAGATTTCACCGGCGACCTTGAGGTCGACGTTGTTCTTCGCGCAGCCCTCGAGGAAGCCGGCCCGTTCGGCCTGCATGACCTCGGCCTTCTTCTTGCCCATGGCGCGGCGAAGCAGGTCCGCGCGGCCCAGGGTGTAGCCACCCAGGACCTGCGAAATCTGCATCACCTGCTCCTGGTACACGATGACGCCGTAGGTGTCCTTGAGCACCGGCTCCAGCGCGGGGTGCGGGTACGACACCTTCTCCCGGCCGTGCTTGCGGTTGATGAAGACGTCCACCATGCCGGAGTCCAGCGGACCCGGGCGGTAGAGCGCGCCGGCGGCGATGACGTCTTCGAAGCAGTTCGGCTTGAGCTTCACGACCATTTCCGTGAAGCCGCTGGACTCCATCTGGAAGATGCCGGCCGTGTCGCCCTTGGCCATCAACTCCCAGGTCTTATCGTCATTGAGCGGAATCTCGTGCCGCGGGATGTCCTTGTCGTGGTTGCGCTTCACCAGGTCCAGCGCGTGCTGAATCACGGTGAGCGTCTTCAGACCGAGGAAGTCGAACTTCACCAGGCCGGCCGCTTCCACCTCGTCCTTGGCGAACTGGGTGATGAGCGTCTTTTCACCCGGCGGCTGGTAGACGGGCACGAACTCCCACAGCGGCTTGTCGGCAATCACCACGCCTGCGGCGTGCATGCCGGGCTGGCGGTGCAGGCCCTCCAGCGCGAGCGCGATTTCGAGCACATCCTTGGTGGTGACGGGCTTGCCCTCCACCTCGCCGATGTTGGAGGGCGTCTCCATCATCTCCTTGAGGCGAGGCTCCATCTCGATGGCCTCCCTCAAGGTGATGTTGAGCACCTCGGGAACCAGCTTCGCGATGCGGTCACCTTCGCTGAACGGCAGCGCGAACACGCGGCACACGTCACGCAGCACGCTCTTCGCCTTGAGCGAGCCGAAGGTGATGATCTGCCCCACGTTCATCTCGCCGTACTTCCGGCCGACGTACTGGATGACCTCGTCCCGGCGGTCCTGGCAGAAGTCGATATCGAAGTCGGGCATCGACACGCGTTCCGGGTTCAGGAAGCGCTCGAACAGGAGGTTGTACGGGATGGGGTCCACGTCGGTGATGCGCAGCGCGTAGGCGACGAGGCTGCCGGCGCCGGAGCCACGGCCGGGGCCCACGGGGATGTTCATCTTCTTCGCCCAGTTGATGAAGTCCTGGACGATGAGGAAGTAGCCGCAGAACCCCATCTTCTGGATGACGCCAATCTCCAGCGCCAGCCGCGCCTGGTACTGCTCGCGGTCGATGGGATAGGTGACGGTGGCCGCCAGTTCGGTGAAGCGCTCGCGCAGGCCCTCATACGCCAGCTCCGCCATGTAGCTGTCCGGCGTGTGGCTGTCGGGCACCTTGAAGGTGGGCAGCATCGGCTTGCCCAGCTTGAGCTCCAGGTTGCACTGCTCGGCGATGCGCTGGGTGTTGTGGACCGCCTCGGGGATGTCCTTGAAGAACTCCAGCATCTCCGTGGGGCTGGTGACGTAGAGCTTGTCCGTGGAGTGCTTCATGCGCTTGCCGTCCGCCAGCGTCTTGCCGCTGGCGATGCACATGAGCAGCTCGTGGGCGCGCGCGTCCTCGCGCTTGATGTAGTGCGCGTCCGCGGTGGCGCACAGCGGGATGTCCAGATCGCGCGAGAGCTGCTTGAGGTTCTCGTTCGCCTTGTCCTGCTCCGGCATCCCGTTGGACTGCACCTCCAGAAAGAAGTGCCCCGGGTCGAAGATGTCCTTGTACTCCTGCGCCGCGCGTCGGGCGTGGTCCATGTCGCCGCGGAAGCACGCGCTGGTGACTTCACCACCCAGGCACGCGGTGAGCGCGAACAGGCCCTTGCTGTGCTCGGCGAGCACCTTCTTGTCGATGCGCGGGTGGTAGTAGAACCCGTGCATGTACGCGGTGGAGGAGAGGTAGCGCAGGTTGGCGTAACCCTCCGCGTTCTTCGCCACCAGGATGAGGTGGTGGGAGACCTTCTCGGAGCGGTCCTCACGCCCCTTGGGTCCGGCGACGTAGGCCTCCATGCCCAGAATCGGCTTGATGCCGGCGTCCTTCGCCTTCTTGTAGAAGTCGATGGCGCCGAACATGTTGCCGTGGTCCGTCACGGCAACGCTGCTCATCCCCTTCTCCTTCACCGTCTTGATGAGGTCCTTCATCCGGATCGCCCCATCGAGGAGCGAGTAGAGGGTGTGCAGGTGGAGGTGGGTGAAGGACATGTGCGCGTTCCGCTCCTGGAGGCCGGGGGGCCGCCGAACACTAGAGCCCAGCTCTCCTGCTCGCCAGTCCAGTGTTGTTCCCAGGCCCGGTGAGCGTACGGGCGGCTTCATACTTCTTCACGCCTCGTACAAGTCCCAGCAACGGCGGGCCGGCACATTGCCCACCGTCGCCGCGAGGGGTGGCGACTTCACGTGGAGCCGTCCGCGCTCCACCCAGGAGAAGGCCATGATGAAGAGGTTCGCCGTCGTCGGTTCCGCGATGCTCGCCGTCGCGCTGCTCAGCGGCTTCGCGCTGCGGGGAGGCCCCCGCTGGGGCAAGGACCCAGAGCGCGTGAAGCAGCTGGTGACGTGGAAGCTCGACGACAAGCTGGACACGCTGGACGCCACTGAGTCCCAGCGCCAGTCCATCCACGCAGTGAAGGACCGACTGTTCTCCGACGGGGTGCAGCTGATGCAGGAGCACCACGCGGTGCGCGAGGAGGCCTTCCAACAGCTCGCGTCGGACACGCCGGACCGGCAGAAGCTCCACGCCCTGGTGGACGCGCGCATCGAGGCCATGCGCGCCTTCGCTCACCAGGCGACAGACGCCGCCCTGGAGGTCCACGGCACGCTGACGCCGCAGCAGCGCAAGGCGCTGGCCGAACAGTTCCGCGAGCACGTAGGCCCGTAGTCCGCGCGCACGCCACCGTGGCGTCAGGACAGGTGGGGTGTGTGCTTGCGGGAAAGGGTGGGCGGGGCGGCGGAGCACGGCTAGTTTAGGTGCGTGAATTACACCGACTACGCAAAGCGGATCCGCGCCCACGCCCAGGTCGCGGACGTCTCCGAATACGGCCGCGTGACGGAGGGGGACCAGGACTACCCCCTCTTCCGGCTCGTCGTCCCGGGAGAGCGTTGGCTGGTCATCACCTCCGGTTTCCACGGGGAGGAACCCGCCGGTCCCCTCACCCTGGCCGAGCACTTCCCGGCGGTAGCGGCGTACGCGGTGGAGCGCGGCGTGGGGCTGCGCGTCTACCCCTGCATCAACCCGTCCGGCTTCGAGGCGGGTACCCGGTACAACCGCAGCGGCGAGAAACCCAACAACGACTTCCTCCGCTACGAAGTCGCCCCCGGGGAGTGGGTGGGCGAGTTGAACGTCGCGCGCCCCATCCTCCGCTGGGCGCTGTATGACGGAGGCCCCAAGGAGACGCGCGCGATACGCAGCGAGCTGGCGCGCTATGCCGCTCCGGCCGCCGCGCTCGACATCCACCAGGACGACTACCTGGGCGGGGCGTCGACGTATGCGTACACCTTCGGAGACAAGGCCGCCTACCGCCCGCTGGTGGAAGCCAGCGCGAAGCACGTCGCGGTGGTGCGCAGCCAGAAGGTGGACGACCACAGCTTCGCCGACGCGGACGGCCTCATCGAGTACCACGACGGCAGCGTCACCGACTGGTACTCGCGCCAGGGCGTGCCCTACACGGCCGCGCTGGAGACGACGACGCCGACACCGCGTGACGCCTGCGACGCGGTGAATCTCATCTGGATTCGCGGCTTCATCGACCTGGTGGCGCGCGGCGGCTGATGGCGGAGCACCGGACGAAGCGGCGGGCTACGGCGACCGCGCGTTGCCCACCCGCCGCGTCCACAGCGTGAGGAGGTTGCGGACCACCGCGCCCTCGGGGACTGCCGCGCCGTCCGGCACATCCACCTGGAGGCCCCGCGCGGCCAGCGGGGGAAAGAGGCTGTCCTCTCCGGGGGGCGTCAGCGGCACGGAGGCATCCGCGGGGCGGAAGCCGAAGGCCAGCGCGCGCTGCTGCACCGGCCGGCTGTGCAGATAGCGCAGCCACTCCAGCGCGGCCTCACGCTGGCGGGGCAGCACCCAGTCCCCGTGCAGCACCGCCGCAGGATGGTCGCTCCAGGACGTGAGCGTCGGGTACAGGACCTTCAGCGCCCCCCAGTTCCCCGGCGGTTGGGAGAGCTGGGCGATGGCCAGGTTCTCGTACACCACGGCGATGTCGTAGCGGGACGGGCCGAAGCGGACCATGTCCGCCATCAGCGCGCCCGTGGACTGCTCGAAGCGGCCCGTGCCCCGCTCCAACTGGCTCAGCCACGTCTGGAACCGCGGCTCCAGCAGGTCGGCCACCGTCAATCCGCTCTGCTTGCCGTAGAACTCCAGCGACGCCAGCAGCAGCGCCTGGAGCCCGGAGTTGGAGCGCGTGGGGTCCGTGTGGCCCAGCTTCACGAAGCCCCACTCCGGCTGGCCGCCCACCGCGGGCCAGCCCTGGTCACTGGCCACCGCGTCGTGGATGACCTTCCAGGACACCGCGCCCCCGCCGCTGGCGCGCTGGAGCACCTCCGCCCGGTCCTCCCACGCCACGAAGACGAGCGGCGTCTTCACCAACGGCCGCGGCGCCGCTTCGCCCTCCGTGGCGAACAGCGGCTCACGCGTGGCATCCGTGGCCCAGTCCGACTCCAGCATCCGCAGCACCGCGCTGTCGGCGGGGCTCCACACGGTGGGCCGCTCACTACCTTCGAGGATGGCCCGCGCGGCCTCCAGCGAGCCCCGGCCCACCAGGTTCACCCGGATGAGCGGATGCACCTTCTGGAAGTCCGCCGCGGCCTCCTCCACCCACGCCTTCTTCTCCGTGCTGTAGAGGAACGTGATTTCCGTCCGCACCGCGCGGGTGGATACGGGCGCCTGCGCCGCGGGACGCGCCTCTGCCGTTCGCTCCGCGGCGCGCCGCGAAGACAGGTAGAGGGCCCCACCCAACGCAGTGAGCACCCCGATGATGATGAGGACCGCGGGCTTCATGTACCGGCTCGCACTTCTGGGAACGGGTGCTCTGCGCCTGAGCATCCTTGTAGGCAACCTCCGCGACGCCGTACAGGGGCGGCACGTCCGCCTCGGAACCCAGGCCTGGAACCCGAAGTGTTCGCTTTCGCACGTTTGTTTGAACACAAATGACATGCCAGAATGGGCGGATGACGCCAAACATTCGGCAGCTCGTGCTTGCGGGCCTGGGCACGGCGCTGAGCGCGTGCGCGACCAAGCCCGCTCCTCCGGTGGAGCATTATTCGCTCGGCATGTCTCGGGCGGAGTACCGGGACTACAAGAAGGCGAAAGCGGACCCCTGTGCGTCCTCGGAACCGCGGTGGCTGGCGGACGAGCTGACGACGGTGAACAGTACGATGGCGCGCTTCCTCCGGGAGACGGAGCAGCTCTCCAAGCTGGACGCGCCGGACCACGCTCGCCAACTGGCGATGATGCGGGAGGCCACCGGCTCACTTCCGCCCATCATGGAGGTGCACCGCTACACGCTCAACCGGCTGAAGGAGTGCCGCTTCCGCGACACCGGGGCCTTCCCGGAGATTGCCCGTCGTGGCCAGGAGCTGCTGACGGAGGTGGATGCCCGGCTGGAAGAAGGGCCCAAGGTGCTGGCCGCCGTGGCCCTGAAGGATGCCCGCCGGCAGTGGCGCGAGGAGATGCCCGAGCGGGAGGAGGCCGCCCGCCGCACCTGGTGCCCGCCCAACCCCCAGGTGGGGCAGACGGACCTGTTCTACGCGCGGCAGGAGGTGGACGGCCGCAAGCTGTGGCGCTTCTGCGACGGACACCTGGTGGAGCAGCGCTCCGAAGGTGAGCCCGTGCTCGTGCAGCCCGACAACCTGACGTCGCGCATGCGCCGGCGCATCAAGCCCCAGTCCTACCTGGATGCCGCGCGCGCCTATCCGATGGCGGAGATGGACCGTCAGCCCGACAGCGTCCCGTCCTCGGGCCAGGGCGCCGCCAAGAAGTCGTCCGCGCCCAGCGACGGCGGCCCGGGCTAGCCCACCGCCTCTCGCGGAGCGCGGGGGGCACTCCCACGCGCTCCTGAAAGCCAGCGACGCCGGCGCCTCACGCCTCCAGGCGGGCCAACCGGCTGGCCAGGTGCGCGTCCTTCGAGGCATCGACGGACTGGGCCCAGGTGGCCAGCGAGCCGCCGCTGGAGGACAGCTGCTCCTCCACGTGCGGCCGCAGTCGCGTCCACCGCTTGCTCCACCCCTCCTCGGAAGGCGCGCCCGCCTGACCGGGACGCTCCGCCAGCAGCATGCCCATGCGCAGCGCCAGCTCGGGCTGCCCCAGCGCCGACGCCTGCCGGGCCACGGTCGTCGCGGCGGGGACGGCGTCCGGCGCGGCGAGCCACACCTCGGCCGCTCGGGTGAAGGCAGCCACGTCCAGCTCGCCCAGCAACGCGAGCGCGTGCCGAAGCGGGAGCCGGCCGTCCTTCTTCGGAGCGACGACGCGCTCCATCAACGCGGTGAAGGTGCCCGCCAGCTCCGAGTGGGCCGCGGGGTCCACGCCGCCCAAGGCCCGCAGCGCGCGCTTCGCACGCCGGGCCCGCGACGTCACCTCCCAGCTCCGCCACCCCAGCCGGGCCCGGAGCGCGGCCAGGGCCTCGGCGGCGGCCTTCAGCGACTCGGGCGTGGGCATGGCCGCGGGTACGCGGCGGGGAAGCTCCACCTTCTTCGGCGCGGGCGGTGGCACGGGCGCAGCCTCCGCGGCGCCGCCCTCCGTCACCTCGAGGTAACCCTCGCGCAGCTTCTCAGCGACCTTCTTCTCGTATTCCTTCCGGGCGCCGGCTTCGTCCGCGAAAGCCTTCTCCCGCCGCTGACCGGCGGTGCCGATGCGGCCGAAGGTGACGATGAAGGTGTTGCCCTTGAGCTCCGGCTCCCAGAACTTGGAGCTGGAGCCTTCCACGAACTCGAACCTTCGCATGCCTCAGAGCATACGCGACGCCGTGCCCTGATGCTCCGCCTTCATCTCCCGGAGCCCTTCTTCACGGGAGCGGCGGCCCTCGTACCCCAGCTCCCGGCGGGCCTTGTCGTCCCGCACCGTCACCTCCCGCCCCATGAGCAGCACCTCGGTGCGGGTGAGCGGAGGTCTGCCGCCCAGGCCGAAGGTGCCCCACAGCAAGTCCCCCACCGTGGCCACCGTCGCGGCCACCCCGTATGGCAGGGTGCGCTCGCCCGCGTCCACGCCCTGCGTCGCGAGCATGGCGGTGATGAAGCCCCGGAACTCCACGGGTTCCCCGTCGGTGAGGAAATAGGCCTCGCCGCCACGACCCTTCTCCGCCGCCAGCAGCATGCCCTCCACGCAGTTGGCCACGTGGCAGGTAGACGTCAGGTAACGGCCGCCGCCGAACCACCGGAAGCGCCCGGTCCGCACCGCCTCCTGGAACTGCGGCAGCAGCGACGTGTCACCGGCGCCCCAGATGAAGCGGGGACGCACCGCCACGGTGACGAAGTCCGGCGCATTCACGCTGAGCACCCGGCGCTCCGCCTCGCCCTTGGTGGAGGGGTAGTCGCCAATGGGACGCTCGGGCAGGGGCATCGTCTCATCCACCCGCTCCAGAGGCGAGCCATCCGCCAGCACCGCCTCCGTGCTGACGTGGACCAACCGCTTGACGCCCGCGGCGCGCGCCGCCTCCAGCACCCGCTCCGTGCCGCGCACGTTCGTCTCGTAGAACTCGCTGCGCGCGCCCCAGCCCTTCACCACCGCGGCGCAATGGAAGACGGTGTCACAGCCCTCCATGCCCGCCTTCAGCTTCTCCACGTCCGACAGGTCGCCCTCGAAGGGCTCCCCGCCGGCCTCCGTCACCAAGGCTTGCGCCGCGGCGGAGCGCACCAGGGCCCGAGCGGGCGTCCCGCGCACCTTCAGCGCGGTGAGAAGGTGCCTGCCCACGAAGCCTGAACCACCGGTGACGAATGCCCGCATTGCCTGCACGCTCCTGTGAAGGACTGATTGCGCTCCTAGCACTCCCGCGCCGGGCCCGATAGAGCGCCCGGCCCGGGTCAGAACATGTCGCGCAGGGAGGGCGGCGCCCCGGCGAAGAGACGGCTCGCCGCGCGCACCGAGGCATCATCGCCCTCCAGCGCGCCCATGGCCCGCAGCGACTCCGCGGACAGGTGGCCGGTGTAGAGCGGCGCCAGGTACCGCACGTGCAGCCGCAGGCCTCCATCGCCGCCACGGCGCACGCGCGCCTGACCGTCCGAGACCTCCAGCACGAACCGGCCCTGGTTCTCCGGGAAGAGGTCGTCCTCCACGTCCAGATGGAGGGTGCCGGAGAGTCCCTCCGGCCAGCCGCGCGCCTCCAGCGCGGAGGCCACGTCCAGCACCCGCACCATCCAGTGCATGTACAGCTTCACCGCGTACGTCTGCTCGCGAAGCAGCAGGAGTAGCGGGTCGTCCACGCCGCCGTACCAGAAGACATCCGTGGCCAGGGAACGGTGGTCCCCCAGGAAGCTCAGAATCCTCCGCGCCGCCGTGGGCGTATGGGCCACGACATCGGTGAGGAACAGCTCCTGCTTGAAGTCCTTGAGCGACCGGCGGATGACGTAGAGGTAGCCCTCCACACCGGCGCTGCCCTCCACCAGGTAGCCATGTGCCACCTCGCCGCGCATGTTGCGGACGCGGCCCCATGAGAAGTCCCCGCGGTCCAGCCAGCCAGGACGATGACGCGCGTGGCGCTGGTAGCTCAGGACGATGGCCTGCGTGTCCTTCTCCTCGATGGGCCGGAGCGACAACGTCCGCTCACTGAAGTCCAGCGATGGGACCTGGATGCGGATCTCCTGCCGCGTGCCCGCGTGCTCGTAACCCACGCGCCGGTAGAGCGGCTGCGTCGCGGGATAGAGCACCGACAGCGGGGCGCCCGTCGCACGGGCCTCGCGCAGCAGGTGCCGCATCAGTCGCGTGGCGGTGCCGCGTCCCCGATGGACGGGAGACACGCCCACGCCACCCACGCCGATGACGGGCACGCTGCGCCCGCCGTACCACTGCCCCATGCGGATGAACACGAGCGTGGCCGCCACCTCGCCGCCCTCGCGCAACAACCGCAGGTCCGGCCGCGACGCCCGCTGCATCCAGGCGGCGCTGTCGGCGGGGGACATGGCATACGACTGCATCATGATGTCCGCGACGGCGGCCATCTCACGTTCGTCTCGTGGCGGTCCGAAGTCGCCAGGCTGCGTCTCCACGCGCATCTCCATTCCCCGATGGCGCACGCAGGCGCCTCTCGGCCGCCCACATTCTCAGGACGGCCCGGCCTGCCTGTCGAGCAACAATCCACGGCCAGGCAGGCCCGTGCGCCCACGTCCGGACAGCAGGTGCGCCGTGAGAATGCGCCTCCCGCGCCCGGCGAACCGGCCCACCGCTTCAACACGGCGCACGTGGTGGCTTCGTCACCCGAAGGCGACACGGCTGGTATCCTCGCCGCCATGAAGCGCCCTACCGAGCCCGACGCCCCCGTGATGCCGTCGCTGCTCGTCTTCGCCGTCGCAGTGCTCCTCTTCGGCTCTCCCCTGCGCCGACTGTGGCTGGCGGAGGGCGCGCCGGGGTACCTGCCCTTCGCGGTGTGGCTGGGCGTCATCCTCCTGGGCGGCTGGGCGGCGCACCGGAGTCGTGGCCCATGACGCTCGAGCTCGGCTCGCTCGTCGCCGCGTCCGTCGCCTACCTGCTGGTGCTCTTCCTGGTGGCCTACGCGGCGGAGCGAGGCGCCATCCCCGCGCGCGTCACCCAGCATCCGCTCGTCTACGCGCTGGCCCTGGGCGTGTACGCCACGTCGTGGTCCTACTTCGGCAGCGTGGGCTACGCGGCCCGGCATGGCTTCCGCTACCTGGGCATCTACCTGGGCGTCACCCTGGCATGCCTGCTGATTCCCGTGCTGTGGCGCCCGTTGCTGCGCCTGTCCCGCGAGTTGCAGCTCACCTCGTTGGCGGACGTGCTGGCCTTCCGCTACCCGGGGCAATCCACCGGCACGGCGGTGACGCTGTTCCTGCTGGCGGGCAGCCTGCCCTATCTGGCGCTCCAGGTGCGGGCCGTCGTGGAGTCCGCGCGCGTGCTCAGTCCCTCCGCGTCTCCCACGCTGGTGGGCCTCGGCTTCTGCGCGGTCCTCACCGTCTTCTCCGTCCTCTTCGGCGCACGGCACCTCACTCCGCGCGAGCGGCACGAAGGTCTGATGCTGGCCATCGCCTTCGAGTCCGCGGTGAAGCTCGTCGCACTGGTGGCCGTGGGCGTCTGGGCGGTCTCCAACGTGTTCGGCGGCGTGGACGGGCTGCTGGCCTGGATAGACGCGCATCCAGAGGCCATCGACGCACTTCAGCGCCCGGCGCGAGATGCCTCCTGGTCACCGCTGCTGGTGCTCTCTTGCGCGGCCGCGTTCCTCACGCCTCGCAGCTACCACGTGGCCTTCACCGAGGCCCCGGAGCGTGAGGGACTGGCCACCGCCACCTGGGCCTTCCCGCTGCTGTTGCTGGTGATGAACCTGGTCGTCCCCGTGGTGCTCTGGAGCGGCGAGGCGCTGGGACTGCCCTGGCCCGCGGACTTCCACGTGCTGGCGGTGCCCGCGTCACGCGGCGCCACGTGGCTGGCGCTGGGTGCCTTCCTGGGCGGCGTCTCCGCGGCCAGCGCCATGGTCATCGTCACCACGCTGGCCCTGGCGCCCATGTGCCTCACGCACCTGGTGCTGCCGCTGGGCTACGCACGCGGGCAGCCGCATCTCTACGGCTGGCTGCTGTGGGCGCGCCGGCTGCTCATCGGCATCATCATCCTGGCCGGCTACGGCTTCCACTGGCTGCTGAACATTCGCGGCACGGGACTGGTGGACCTGGGGCTGGTGTCCTTTGTGGCGGTGGCGCAGTTCATCCCGGGCGTGCTGGGGCTGCTGTTCTGGAAGCGGGGCACGCGCGCCGGGCTGCTGACGGGCCTGGCGGTGGGCGCCAGCCTGTGGTTCCTGACGCTGGTGGTGCCCCTATGGGCCTCGCCGGACGTCGTCGCGTGGACGCACCGCATGGCGGCGCTGCTCGGCTTCCCCGTCAACGAGCCCTGGGGTTTCGCCACCTTCGCCTCGCTCACCCTCAACGGGCTGGCCTTCATCGGCGTGTCGCTGGCGACGCGTCAGTCCGCCGAGGAAGCAGAGGCCGCGCGGGCCTGCACACGCGAGGAGGCCGCGCCCGCCGCGGGCGGCGTGGTGGCGGGCTCGCCCGACGAGTTCCGTCGCAAGCTGGCCCCGCTGCTGGGTGAGGAGGCCGCGACGGCGGAGGTGGACCGGGCGCTGAAGTCCCTGTCGCTGCCGCAGGACGAGCGCCGGCCCTCCGAGCTGCGCCGCCTGCGCGACGGCGTGGAGCGAAACCTGTCGGGCCTGCTGGGCCCCGTGCTCGCACGGATGACGGTGGAGGAGGCGCTGCGGCTGGAGCCCGGCGCGCGCACGGCCCTGGCCGAACAACTCCGCTTCGTCGAGGAGCGCCTTCGCGACGCGAGGGGACTACAAGGCCCGGTGCCCGCGCTGGAGGCCGTGCGCCGCTATCTCCGCCGCATCCTGGAGGACCTCCCGGTGGGCGTCTGCGCCGTGGGACCGGATGGTGAGGTCGTCATTTGGAACGCGACGCTCGAGCAACTCTCCGGCGTGCCGGTGGACACCGTGCGTGGCCATCCCATGGAGGCCCTGCCCGCCCCCTGGGGCCCGCTGCTGTCCGGTTTCGCCAGCGGTGTGGACGGAGACACGGAAACGCGTGTCACCGTGGCGGGCGTCGAGCGCATCCTCCGGCTGCACCGCTCCCGGCTCTCTCCCGCGGAGCAGGGAACGGGCACGTCCGAGGGCATGGCCCTCCTGGTGGAGGACTTCACGGCACGAAAGGCCGTGGACGCGCGCATGGCGCATCAGGACCGGCTGGCCTCGCTGGGGCGCGTGGCCGCGGGCGTGGCCCATGAGATTGGCAACCCGCTGACGGCCATCGCCAGCCTGACGCAGAACCTCAAGTACGAGTTGGAGGACCCGGCGGCGGTGCAGGAGCGCGCGGGGCTCATCCTCCAGCAGTGCCGGCGCATCGACGCCATCGTCCGGACGCTGGTGGGCTTCAGCCACGAAGGCACGGTGGGCGGACAGGCGCGGCCCTTCACCCGCGTCGCCGTGGCGCCACTGCTGAGCGAAGCCGTGCAGTTGGCGCGGCTGGCGCGCAAGCAGCATGGGGTGAGCTTCGAGCATCGCTGTCCAGAGGGCCTGGAGGTGCAAGGCGACGCGCAGCGGCTGGAGCAGGTGCTCGTCAACCTGCTGACCAACGCGATGGACGCCTCACCCGAGCACGGCTTGGTGGAGCTGGAAGCGGACATCGACGGTGGCGCGGTGCGCCTGCGCGTCATGGACCGGGGGCACGGGATTCCCACCGAGCTGGCGCAGCGCGTGTTCGAGCCCTTCTTCACCACGAAGGGCCCCGGCGAGGGAACGGGCCTGGGCCTGGCACTCGCGGCGGGCATCGTCCGAGAGCACGGCGGAACGATGCAGGTGGACAAGCGGCAGGGGGGAGGGACTAGCGTCGTGGTGAGCCTTCCGGAGCCACGCCGGATGGAAGCCAGCGTGAACCCCGAGCGGGAGGCCCCGGAATGAGCCGCATCCTGGTCATCGAAGACGAGCCCATCATCCGCACGGAGCTGCGCCGGCTGCTCGTGCGCGCGGGGCATGACGTGTCCGAGGCGGGCTCGGTCCAGGAGGCGTCGAGCGACTACCCGCTGGACTCGTTCGACCTGGTGCTGTCGGACCTGCGCCTGCCAGGCGCCCCGGGGACGGACATCATCTCCATGTGTCCGGGTGTGCCGGTGCTCATCATGACCAGCTACGCCACCGTGAAGTCGGCGGTGGACGCGATGAAGCTGGGCGCGGTGGACTACATCGCCAAGCCCTTCGACCACGACGAGCTGCTGATGCAGGTGGAGCGGGTGCTGCGCGAAGGACTGCTGACGCGGCAGAACGCGGCGCTCAAGCGCGAGGTGGAGCAGGCCCACCCCGTCAGCGGCATGGTGGGCAACAGCGACGCGATGCGCGAGGTCTTCGAGCGCGTCCGCAAGGTGGCGCCCTCCCCCGCCACCGTGCTGGTGCTGGGCGAGTCCGGCACCGGCAAGGAGCTCGTGGCCAGGGCACTCCACGCCCAGAGCCCCCGGGCGGACGGGCCGCTGGTGGCGGTGAACTGCGCGGCCATTCCCGAAGGCTTGCTGGAGAGCGAGCTCTTCGGCCACGAGAAGGGCGCCTTCACCGGCGCGCAGGCCGCGCACCCGGGGCTCGTGGAGGCGGCGCACGGTGGCACGCTCTTCCTGGACGAGATTGGCGAGCTGCCCGCCCCCGCGCAGGCGCGCCTGTTGCGCATGCTCCAGGACGGCGAAGTGCGGCGAGTGGGCGCGACGCGGCCCCGCAAGGTGGACGTGCGCATCGTCGCGGCGACCCACCGAGACCTGCCCCGCCGGGTGCAGGAAGGGTCCTTCCGTCAGGACCTCTACTTCCGCCTGCGCGTGGTGGAGATCCGCCTGCCGCCGCTGCGGGAGCGCACGGAGGACGTGCCCGCGCTGGCCAGGCACCTGCTGGAGAAGGCGAGCCGCAAGCTCGGCCGCCCCACGGCGAGCCTGTCTCCCGAGGCCCTGGCAGCGCTCACCTCCCATCCCTGGCCGGGCAACGTGCGCGAGCTGGAGAACGCGCTGGAGCGCGCCGTCATCCTCGCGGATGGCCCGGTGGTGACAGCGGGACTCCTGGCGCTGGAGCTACCCGACACGGCGGACAGCTTCGGAGCGTCCACCGAGTCCGCCGACACAAGCCCTGCCGCCGCCGAGGAAGCCAGCGGCGCCTCACCGGACTCCATGGAGGAGTACTTCCGCCGCTTCGTCATGGAGCACCAGGAGCACATGGGCGAGACGGAGCTGGCGAAGCGCCTGGGCATCAGCCGCAAGGCTTTGTGGGAGAAGCGCCAGAAGCTGGGCATCCCTCGCACGCGCGCCTGAGGCACGTAGCCCACGCGCCTGTCCACTGCCCTCCAGTGCTGGAAGCCCGTCCGCCATGGGCGGCGCCCCGGCACGGCGGAACGCCTGCCGCGACCCATCGCTAGGATTCCCGCCAACACACCGCAGGGGGTGCTCATGGCAGACAGCGTGCCTGTGATTGGCAGTGGGGCTGGCAATCGCGCGGGGGAAGTCGTTGGCGTCATTCCTCGCGCGGAGTACGGGCGGATGGTGGTGCTCACCACGGTCATGCCCATGGCCGTCCTCACCACGACGTGGTTCCTGCCGCCGGGATGGAACCTGCTCGGAACGGCCGGCATGCTCACCGGCTTCCTGCTGGTGTTGGGCAAGGCCATCGCGGGCGTGCCATTGGCGCTGCTCATCAGTGAGCGAAACCTGATGAGCCTCTCCCGATTCCAGGCGCTCGTGTGGACCGTGGTGGTGATGGCGGGCTACCTGACGATGACGCTCTCCCGCGTGAAGTCGGGCGCGTCCAACGCCGTGGGGGTCGACATCCCCCAGGAGCTCTGGATTGCCATGGGCATCTCCACCACGTCCCTGCTGGGCACACCACTGGTGCTGGGAGGCAAGCGTGCGCGCAGCCCGGACGAGAAGCTGGTGCAGAACACCTCCGTCCAGCTCGCGGAGGCCCCCGCGGACATCGACGCTCACCGCCAGGGCGTGCTCTACGCTAACGCGAACATGACGGACGCGCGCATGGCGGACATGTTCCAGGGAGACGAGGTGGGCAACACCGCGCACATCGACCTGGCCAAGGTGCAGATGTTCTATTTCACGCTCATCGCCGCGGTGGGCTACTTCATGGACGTAGCCATGTCGGTGGCGCGCGGGACGACCCACGCGATGCCCGCCCTGTCACAAGGAATGCTCGCCCTGCTGGCCATCAGCCATGGTGGATACCTGCTAGGAAAGACAGGCGACCACTCGAACTCCAAGCAGACCTGACGCCGCGCGCGAAGCGTTACGACGCAGCGCATGAAGCGTTACCGCGGTAACGCGAACGTCACCTTCGGTAACGTCCTGACGCGCCGAGCCAACCTGCAACGTCTTGAATCTCCGAGCGCGGCGCGTTGGCAGACACGTTGCTCTGTGCTGGGACATGCGCACTGCCCCCGCACGCATGCTGTCGTTCATGGCCGCGCTCGCGGTCCTGCTGTCAGCCACTCCGTCGAGCGCATTCAAGATTCCCCTCAGCGAGGAGTCCTATCTCAACGTCGCCATCCTCCTGCAGCCGCAGCTCCAGATTGTCGACGAAGGCGCGCCGTCCGGCGGCCCCAGCTCCGACATGTTCCTGCGGCGCACGCGCCTGCTCGTCTTCGGCCACATCACCCAAAAACTGTCGTTCTTCGCCGAGACGGACCAGCCCAACTTCGGCAAGAACGGCGACTGGAACGTCGCCTTCTTCATCCAGGACGCGTTCATCTCCTACGAGGTGGCGGAGAAAGTCTGGATTGACGTGGGCATGCTGCTGCCGCCGCTGACGCGCCATGTCCTCCAGGGCGCCGTCGCGTTGCAGGCAGTGGACTACCACTCCAGCCTGGTCCGCTGGGCACCTGGCGTGGGCAAGGTGTGGCGGGACATCGGCGTGCAGGTCCGCGGCTTCGCCGGCCCCTTGGGATTCCGGGCCGCCATCTTCAATGGCGTCAACGGCAAGACGACCCCGGATGGCACCATGCTCAACCCGGACGATTTGCCTCGCGTCACGGCGATGGCGCGCTGGAACTTCTTCACGCGCGAGGAGGACCTCTTCTTCCAAGGCATCTACTTCGCCTCCGAGCCGCGCTTGTCGGTGGGAATCGGCGCCGACTACCAGCCCAAGGCGGTGGCCACGGAATCCGGTCTCCATGACGCGTTGGGCACGGCCGCGGACGTGTTCCTCGACGTGCCCCTGGCGAACGACCAGGAGTTCGTCTTCAACGCCACCCTCTTCCACTACCGCCAGGGCCTGGACAACCCGCAGAGCGGCACGGGGTTCTACGCGGAGACGGGCTGGCGCTTCGGCAAGTTCCAGCCGCTCATCTCCGGCGAGTACTTCAAGGCGCGCGTGGCCGGCCAGGACCTGCTCGCGCTCAAGCCTGGCTTCAACATCTGGTTCCAGAAGCACACGCTCAACCTCCGGACAGAGGTCGCCGTCGCGTGGACCGGCGACATCTCCCAGGCACGGGCCGCCGTGACGGGCACGAGCCAGCTGCAGCTCTTCTACTAACCCTCCTCCACTCCCAAGGATGCCAACGATGGCCCAGACGCAGGACGCGCTCATTCCCACGAAGGACGCCTTCAGCCGCAAAGCCCACGTGAAGAGCCTGGAGGACTACCAGCGCCTCTACCAGCGCAGCATCCAGCAGCCCGAGGCCTTCTGGAGTGAGATGGCCGAACAGCTCACCTGGTTCCACAAGCCAGACGCCATCATGGACCTGGACACCGAACAGGTGGACTTCTCCTGGTTCGGCGGCGGCAAGCTCAACGCGGCCTACAACTGCATCGACCGGCACGCCACGGAGCGCCCAGGCAAGGTCGCCATCATCTGGGCGAAGAACGAGCCGGGCGAGTACGAATCCATCACCTACCGCGACCTCCAGCACCACGTGGGCCGCGTGGCCAACGTGCTGAAGGCGCACGGCGTGCGCAAGGGCGACCGCGTCTGCATCTACCTGCCCATGGTGCCGGAATTGGCCTACACCATGCTCGCGTGCGCGCGCATCGGCGCCGTGCACTCCGTGGTGTTCGCCGGCTTCTCATCGGAGGCCCTGCGCGAGCGGATTCTCGACTCCGGCGCCAAGGTGCTCATCACCGCCAACGAAGGGCCGCGCGGTCCCAAGTTCGTGCCCACCAAGGCCATCGCGGACGAGGCCGTGGAGGGCCTGTCCCTGGTGGAGTCCATCCTCGTGGTGCGCCGCACGGGCAAGGACGTGCCCATGCTCGCCGGCCGCGACTACTGGCTGGACGCGGAGATGGCGAAGCACCGCGGCGTCTGTCCCGCGGAATGGATGGACTCCGAGGATCCGCTCTTCATCCTCTACACCTCCGGCTCCACGGGGAAGCCCAAGGGCGTGCTGCACACCACCGGCGGCTATCTCGTCTACGCGGCCACCACGTTCCGCTACGTCTTCGACATCCAGCCGGAGGACGTCTACTTCTGCGCGGCGGACCTGGGCTGGGTCACCGGACACAGCTACATCCTCTACGGGCCGCTGATGAACGGCACCACCACGGTGATGTTCGAGTCCACGCCCACCTTCCCGGACGCGGGGCGGCTGTGGCGCGTGGTGGACGACCTCAAGGCCACCATCCTCTACACCGCGCCCACCGCGCTGCGCTCGCTCATCAAGGAGGGTGACGCGTGGGTGAAGAAGTCCTCGCGCCAGTCGCTGCGCCTCCTGGGCAGCGTGGGCGAGCCCATCAACCCGGAGGTGTGGCGCTGGTACCACGACGTCGTGGGCGAAGGCCGCTGCCCGGTGGTGGACACGTGGTGGCAGACGGAGACGGGCGGCATCCTGATTGCCCCGCTGCCGGGGGCCACGCCCACCAAGCCGGGCTCCGCCACCCTGCCCTTCTTCGGCGTGGAGCCGGTGCTGGTGGACGACGAGGGCCGCGTCATCGAAGGCAACGGCGTCAGCGGCAACCTATGTCTGGCGCGCTCGTGGCCGAGACAGGCCCGCACGCTGTACGGCCACCACCAGCGCTTCAAGGAGACGTACTACGCGCGCTTCCCCAACCTGTACTTCACCGGTGACGGGTGCCGCCGCGACGAGGACGGGTACTACTGGATTACCGGCCGCGTGGATGACGTGCTCAACGTCTCCGGGCACCGCCTGGGCACCGCCGAGGTGGAGAGCGCGCTGGTGGCCCATGAGGCGGTCGCCGAGGCCGCCGTGGTGGGCTTCCCGCACGACCTCAAGGGCACGGGCGTGTGCGCGTTCGTCACGGTGAAGCCGGACTGGCAGGAGTCCGGCTCCGAGCAGATGGTGGGCGCGCTCAAGGAGCAGGTCCGGCATGTCATTGGCCCCATCGCCACGCCGGACCGGGTGGTGCTGGTCAACGGCCTGCCGAAGACGCGCTCCGGGAAGATTCTGCGCCGCATGCTCCGCAAGATTGCCTCGGGCGAGGTGGAGAACCTGGGTGACGCCAGCACCCTGGCGGACCCGTCGGTGCTCGACGAACTCCTCGCGAAGGCCACACCCCCACAGGCGAAGCGCTGACCGGAGGAGACATCCCATGTCCACGAATCCGAATGAGGAAGCGCTGGAAGCACTCGCGGCGGCGCGCTGGCGCGTGGCCGGCGTGCTCACCGTGACGACGCTGGTGGCGTACCTGGGCTTCATCCTGCTGGTGGCGTTCAACAAGCCGCTCATGGGGCAGCAACTCGTCCCCGGCCTGTCCATTGGCATCCTGCTGGGCGCGCTGGTCATCGTCACGGCCTGGGCGCTGACGGGCATCTACATGCTGTGGGCGAACGGGAAGTACGACCGCGCCCTGCACCAACTCCGCGGTGGGAAGTGAGGCAGGCATGAACCCCGCAGAAACGACGACGCAGCTCGGCCAGCCGAACGCGACGGCCATCCTGTTCTTCCTCATCTTCGTCGGCATCACCCTGGCGATTACGTACTGGGCGGCGCGCAAGACGAAGACGACCTCGGAGTTCTTCGCCGCGGGCGGCGGCGTGAGCGCGGCGCAGAATGGCTTCGCGCTCGCGGGCGACTACATGAGCGCCGCCAGCTTCCTGGGCATCGCGGGCCTGGTGGCCACGTCCGGCTTCGACGGGCTCATCTACTCCGTGGGCTGGCTGGTGGGTTGGCCGGTCGTGACGTTCCTCATCGCCGAGCCCCTGCGCAACCTGGGCAAGTACACCTTCGCGGACGTGGTGGCCTACCGGCTGAAGCAGACGCCGGTGCGACTGTCGGCCGCGGTGGGCACGCTCACCGTGGTCAGCTTCTACCTGATTGCGCAGATGGTGGGCGCCGGCAACCTCATCCACCTGCTGTTCGGCCTGTCCTACGAGATGGCGGTCATCATCGTGGGCGCGGTGATGATTCTCTACGTGCTCTTCGGCGGAATGATTGCCACCACGTGGGTGCAGATCGTCAAGGCGGTGCTACTGCTGGCGGGCGCCACGGGGCTCGCGGGCATGGTGCTGTCCAAGTTCGGCTTCAGCCCGCTGCGCCTCTTCAACGAGGCCGCCACCCAGTACGGCGCGGAGGTGCTGGCCCCCGGGAAGTTGGTGAACAACCCGCTGGAGGCCATCTCCCTGGGCGTGGCGCTGATGTTCGGCACCGCGGGCCTGCCGCACATCCTGATGCGCTTCTACACGGTGCCGGACGCGAAGGCGGCGCGCAGCAGCGTCTTCTACGCCACGGGGCTCATCGGCTACTTCTACCTGGTGACGTTCATCCTGGGCTTCGGCGCGTCCGTGCTGGTGGGCCGTCAGGCGATTACCAGCGTGGACAAGGGCGGCAACATGGCGGCGCCCATGCTCGCCGAAGTCGTGGGTGGCACGGGCTTCCTGGGATTCATCTCCGCCGTCGCCTTCGCCACGATTCTGGCGGTGGTGGCCGGCCTGACGCTGTCCGGCGCGGCGGCGCTGTCCCACGACCTATGGTCCAGCGTGGTGCGCAAGGGCCAGGCCCCCGAGGCGGAGCAGCTCAAGGTGGCCCGGCTGGCCAGCCTCTTCCTGGGCGTCCTGGCCATCATCCTGGGCGTGGCCTTCAAGGGGCAGAACGTGGCCTTCATGGTGGGTCTGGCCTTCGCCATCGCGGCGAGCGCCAACTTCCCGGCGCTGCTCTTGTCCATGGCCTGGAAGAAGTTCACCACGAATGGCGCGGTGGCCAGCATGCTGACGGGCGCCATCAGCTCGGTGCTCTTCATCCTCCTGTCCCCCACGGTGCAGGTGGACCTCCTGGGCAACACGTCCGCGCTGTTCCCCCTGCGCAACCCAGGCGTCATCACCATTCCCCTGGCCTTCATCGTGGGCGCGGCGGTGTCGCTGCTCTTCCCCGAGCACGATTCCGCCGCCCGCTTCGCCGAAGTGAAGCACCGGATGCACGTGGGGGCGCCCCAGCCAGCCCCCGCGGTGGCCGCCGTGGCAGCGAAGCCTGCGGATGGGCCGTCCCGCCCCGCCGCCACGGGCAGCGAGGCCAAGGCCTGAGGACGGGCATTCCCCTGGGGCACGGGTCGCCTACACTGGGCCCGTGTCCAACGCCTCAGAGCAGGGCCCCACCGAGGGCCTCCGCGGTCGGTTGCACGAAATCATCTTCGAAGCGGAGACGCCCGCGGGCAGGGCGTTCGACGTAGGCCTCCTGTGGGCCATCCTCTTCAGCATCATCGCGGTGATGCTGGAGAGCGTCGCCTCGGTGCGGGCCCAGTACGGGAGCGTGCTGCTCGGCGTCGAGTGGTTCTTCACGGGCCTGTTCACCCTGGAGTACCTGCTCCGGCTCTTCTCCGTCAGCAAGCCGCTGCGTTACGCCCGCAGCTTCTTCGGGCTGGTGGATTTGCTGGCGATCCTGCCCACCTTCCTGAGCGTTCTGATTCCCGGGGCGCAGTCCCTGCTGGCGATTCGAGTGCTGCGGCTGCTGCGCGTCTTCCGCGTGCTCAAGTTGACGCACCTGCTCGGCCAGGCGGAGGTGCTGCTCACCGCGCTGCGCGCCAGCCGCCCGAAAATCACCGTCTTCCTGGGCACCGTGCTGACCATCGTCGTCATCATGGGCGCGCTGATGTACGTGGTGGAGGGCCAAGCGAACGGCTTCGACAGCATCCCGCGCGCCATGTACTGGGCCATCGTCACCGTGACGACGGTCGGCTTTGGCGACATCACCCCCAAGACGGCACCTGGGCAGTTCATCGCCTCCATTCTGATGGTGATGGGCTACGGCATCATCGCGGTGCCCACGGGCATCGTCTCCGTGGAGCTGGCCGCCGCCACGCGGCACGCGGTGGACAATCGGGCATGCCCCGCCTGTGGCCAGCAGGGGCATGACTTGGATGCGCATTTCTGCAAGCACTGCGGTCACGGGCTCTAGGCCGCGGGCGCTCGCATGGCCCCCGTACCGGCGGCCGGGCACTTCCTGGACGGGACGGAGGCGGAACGGACGTCCGCTTCCAGCCAATGCCCCTCACAGGGTGAAGTTTATCGACGGAGCCCTGGCTCTCGATGCCCTGGAGGCAACCATGCTCTTCCGCCAGCTCTTCGACACGACGTCGTCGACGTACACCTATCTGATTGGGGACGAGGAACGAGGAACGGCACTCCTCATCGACCCCGTCGCGGAGAAGCTCGACCGGGACCTCACGCTGCTGCGGGAGCTTGGCCTCTCCCTCACCCATGTGCTCGACACGCATGTGCACGCGGACCATGTCACTGCGTCCGGCCTGCTCCGGGCTCGCACGAGCGCCAAGGTGGTGGGCGGCACCGCCGGGGCACCGTGCGCTGACATCCACGTGAAGCATGGCGACACGCTGCGCGCCGGGACCTTCACGCTCCAGGTGCTCGCGACGCCGGGCCACACGGATGACAGCGTGAGCTACCTGTTGGGAGACCGTGTCTTCACCGGGGATGCCCTGCTCATCCGTGGCAATGGCAGGACAGACTTCCAGAATGGGAACGCCGGCACCTTGTATGACTCCATCACCCGGGTGCTGTTCGCGCTTCCCGATGAGACGCTCGTGTACCCGGCCCATGACTACAAAGGGCTGACGGTGACGACCATCGGCGAGGAGAAGCGACACAACCCGCGCGTGGCCGGCCGGAGCCGCGACGACTTCATCCAGCTCATGAACAACCTGGGCCTGCCGAAGCCCAAGCTCATCGACGTGGCGGTTCCCGCCAACCGCGCTTGTGGACTGACGGCACCGGTCAGCGCGCAAGACGGCCTCACACATTGAGGTACAGGGGGGGGGGCGGCACCGGCTCAAGGCTTGCTGTTCGGAAATGTCGGGACATTCGTGGCGGGAAAACCCCCGACATTTCCGAACAGCAAGCTGCCCATCCGCCCCGGAGCCCACGCAAACACGCCACGACATCGACTCGCGAGCCTCCGGGAATCTTGGCGCACCCGCCACGTTCCTGGGCCAACCTGTAACAACACGGCAACGAGCCCCACCCAGACATCACATACTCCTGCGACTCCAGGGCAGGTCTGTTGATGCCAAGCGCACAACTCGATGAAACACCCGCCAGAAAGCAGGCCCCCGGCGTTCACTCCGCACCACGCTGGGTAGGATGCGGTTCCATGCCTCGCACCGCGCATAGGTCGCTGGAAGTGGATGAGGAGAAGCTCGTCCTTCAATTCCCCAGCCTGGACCGTAAGGCCGTGGGTGCTTTCTTCACGCCGGCACCGCTGGCGGAACGCACCCTCGCGCTCGCGCTCCAGCACGTGGGCGGAGGCCCCCTCACGGTCGTCGACCCCTCGTGCGGCGCGGGCGCCTTCCTCACCGCCGCTTCGCGGCTGCGGCCCGGCGTCCGGCTCTGTGGCCTCGAGTTGGACCCCGAGGTCGCCCGCCTCTGCCAGGCCCGCGTGCCCGAGGCCACCGTGCGCGCGGGAGACGCGCTGCGAGACGGACTGGAGCCCCTGCTCGCCACCACTCCGCCGGACCACCAGGAGCTGTGGGTGGGCAACCCGCCCTACAACGGCACCTCCTCCGTGCTGAAGGACCCGGGCACCTATGCGCGGCTGCGCGCCCTGCTCCCACTGGCACTGATGCCTGGCACCAGCCTGCGAGACGACTTCGCCTTCTTCCTCCTGGTGGCCGCGCACCGGCTGGCCACCCGTCCCGGCGCGCTCGCCTTCATCATCCCCGCGAGCTTCCTCGACGCCTTCATGTACGCGCCGCTGCGCCAGTCGCTGCTGGAGACACTCTCCCTGCGCGAGGTGGTGGACCTGGGCCCCGGCGCCTTCGCGGGCACCCAGGTGCGGACCTGCATCACCGTGTGGAGCTCCCTCCCTGGCCCTCACCCCGCCCCGCGCTTCGAGCGGCGCGGCATCGGACAACACTTCACCCCCGAGCCTCCCGAGTGGCGGCTCGCACCCACCGCGCCCGAGGCCTCCGCCCTGGATGCCCGCTGGCGACAGAGCGGGGAGCCCCTGACGCGGCTGGTCCCCGTCAGCCTCCCCGGCGTGAAGACACGCTTCGACGAGCTGCTGGTGGACGCGGACCCGGAGCGGCTCCTCACCCGCGTGAAGGACTTCGCGGCCACGCCCGAAGAAGCCCTGCCCGAGTTCGCGAAGGTCCACGGCCTGCCCGAAGAGTTGCTGCCCAAGCTGCGCGCATTGAAGGCCGGGCCACCGCTGGAGGTGGACGCCAGCTACGTGCGGCCCTTCTATCGCTACGGCGGCGCGCGCCACCGCGGCAGCGTGCCGCCCGAGGCCCGCGCCTACTGCTACCTGGACCGGCGGCTCGTCCCCCGCGGTGACCACCGGCTGCGCGGCCCCTATGACCCGCACCTGGGCGCGGTGAAGCTGCTCTTCAACGTGCGCGAACTCCCCCTGTCGGCCGCGCTGCTGGAGGACGAAGGCTGCGTGCATGACCACCGCCACGCGCGCTTCGCCCCGCTCTATGTGCCGCAGCGCCTGCGCGACGAGGGCCTGGGCCTCACCCGGTCCGTGAAGACACGGGACGAACTGGGTCCGCTGGTGCCCAACCTCTCTCCCCAGGGCCTGGCGTGGGCCGAACGCCTGGGCGGCCCCCTGCCCGCCTTCCAGGCCCTGGTCCGCTTCCTCAACGGGCCGGAAGTCCAAGGCATCTGGGCGCCCGCCTTCGGCGCCTCTCGCGTGGTGCCCGTGCCCCTCACGGAGGAATGAGCGCTACAGGGCAGATGGACCGGGTGCCCGCTTGCTTTCCCCAGCGGCGGGCATGAGCAACCGCTAGTGTCCTCCTTCGCTCCGTAACGCACGAGCCCAGGAGGAAGACACACTCATGAAGATTCGAGCCCTGCTCACCGCCGCCGCACTGACCGCCGCCCTCCCCGCCCTGGCGCAGGAGGCCGCGGTCACGCCGCCGCCGGCGGCCAAGAAGACGCTGCCCAAGGGCCAGATGGCCAAGGCCCAGGTGAAGGACTCCGAGGGCAAGGACGTGGGCGAAATCACCCTCGAGCAGACCAAGCAAGGCGTCCTCATCAAGGGCAAGCTGAGCAACCTGCCGCCGGGCGAGCACGCCTTCCACATCCACGAGGTGGGCAAGTGCGAGGGGCCCGCCTTCACCACGGCTGGCGGCCACTTCAACCCCAGCAAGAAGGCCCACGGCCTGCTGGCGCCCAATGGCAAGCACCAAGGCGACCTGCCCAACCTCTACGTGGCGCAGGACGGCACGGTGCAGTTCGACATCTTTTCGCAGAACGGTCTCACCCTGAAGTCGCTGTTCGACAAGGACGGCTCCGCGGTGGTGGTGCACGCCAAGGAGGACGACTACCACACCGACCCGGCGGGCGACGCGGGCGGCCGCATCGCCTGCGGCGTGGTGGAGAAGACGTAGTCCGCCCCACGCGGGAAGCAACCGGGCCTCTCCCTCGCACCGGGAGAGGCCGCTGTCACACGTAGCCGAAGCGCCGGCGGGCGAACCACTCCGCGCCCAGCAGCGCGATGAGCGCCACCAGGTAGTACCAACGGTCCCACAGCGGCTGGTCCCTGGCGCGGCCCACCTCCACCACCGGCGGGTCCAGCAGCGGCACATCCGGGAGCCCGTCCTGCGGCAGCTTGTACGACTTGCCGCCCGTCTCCTTCGCAATCTGCGCCATCAACTCCGGCCGCACGGACGCGTCCGACAGCTCGGGCCCCACGGCGCGCACGGCCACCGCGTCCTCGCCCTTGCCCAGGTCTGTCTCGCCCTTCTTCGCGGAGGCCAGCAGCTTGTAGGGCCCGGGCGCGGGGGGCTCGAACTCCAGCCTCACCACGCCGTCCGTCCCCGTGGTGCCCGTCTGCACCGCCACCGGCTTCTGCGTGGCGACGGAGAAAAGCTCCACCCGCACCTGCGCGTCCTGCGCAGGCTGGTAGTCCGCCATCCGCGCCTGCACCACCACGCCCACGGGCCGGCCCGGCTCCACCGACGGCGGGTCCGCCGTCACCTTCAGCGTCGTCAGGTCCGGATCCCTCACCAGCCACCGCAGCGCATTGCCCCAGAAGCGGTCATACGCGCGGCTGGGCGAGCCGTGCTTGTGCGCCGCGAAGGCCCAGTACCAGGAGGCGTCCGTGGCCATCACCAGCGAGCGGCCCCGGCCGTAGTCCCACACGGCCACCAGCGGCGCGTTCTTGCCGCCCACCGTCAGGTGCGGGTGGTCCAGCAGCACCGTGGCCCCCGGCCGCGCCTGCGTCAGGTTGGCGCCAGGGATGGGCGGCAGCTCCGCCCACGCGGCCTCCGTGCTGGCGGCGCCCATGCCAATGCCCGTCACCGGGTGGCGCAGTCCCTCGGGCGTCAGGCGCGGCTTGAAGGCGTCCAGGTTGGCGGGGCCCGCGGCGGCCACGGGCAGCGCCTCCATCAGCGTGGGCATGGTGGCGCGGCCTTCGCCCAGCACACTGTCGCCGCCAATCATCACGAAGGCGCCGCCGTTGTGGACGTAGCGCTCCAGGTTGCGCTCGTACTCGGCGATGGAGAGCGACGGGTCCGAGTGCCCGAAGTTCTGGAAGATGACGACGTCGAAGGTGTCCAGCTTCGTGTCGAAAATCTCCTCCATGGGGAACGGGATGAGGGACAGCTCGCGCTGGTCGTTCACCACGCCCGGGTCGTCCGACAGCGTGCGCAGGATGTAGAAGGACACCAGGTCCACGTTGGCGTCCTGGCGCAAGAGGCCACGCAGGTAGCGCTCGTCCCAGGAGGGCCGTCCCACCACCAGCAGCACGCGCACGCGGTCCCGAATCACCTTCAGCGTGAAGGAGCGCGTGTTGTTGTCCGCCACGGCCTCGCCCGGGAAGGTGGGCACCGTCACCGTGTAGACGAAGCGCCCCGTCTGGTCCGGGGTGAAGGTAAAGGCCACGGGCTTCACGTCGTCCGCGGACTCCATCCGCACCACCTTGCTGGCGACCGTCTTGCCTTCCTGACTCAGCACCACGGGGATGTCCTGCCCCGCGAAGCCGCGGCCGTGAATCTCCACCTCCACGGTGAGCGAGTTGCGCACGAAGGCGAAGTCATCCACCTTCAGCCCCTCCACGGCGACGTCCTTCAGCGTCTCCTGCCCCACGGTGAAGGTGGAGACGGGAACGTTCAGGTCCGCCAGCGCCGCGCGCGCTCGGCCCACCACGCCCGCCTTGAGCTCAGTGTTGTCCGCGCCGTCGCTGAACAGCAGCACCCCGGACAGCTTGCGCGAGCCCTGCCCCGCCCCCGCCGCGGCGCGCACCGCCGAGAGCAGGTCCGTGGTGCCCGCGCGCGCGGGCGTCATCAGCGTCTCCGGCGTCGCCGGCGCCAGCTCCGGGTCGAAGCCATACAGCTCCACCGTGAAGCGGTCCTGCAGCTCCGCCAGGCGCGGCGCGGCCCGTTCCAGGAACGCGGCCACTTCCTCGGAGCGCGAGCGTCCGCCCACCTCCGCGGGGAAGCTCATGGAGGCGGAGCGGTCCACCAGCACCGCGACGCGGTTCTTCATGCGCGCCACCTGCAGGTGACGGATGCCGGGCTCCAGCAGGAAGAAGAGCGCGGCCACGCCGGCGCCGACACGCAGGGCCCAGAGCAGGACCCGGCGCCCGCGCGAGGGCTCCCGGCGCACGCCCCAGGCGGCCAGCGCCACGCCCAGCACCAACCCCAGGGCGAGCAGGACCAGCGCCCACGGTGGCAATGGCGAGAGGGTGACGAGCTTCCAGGCGTTGAACGTGGGGGAATTCATCCAGGCTTTCGGCGGAGGGCCGGTGCTTCAGCGCCGCTTGTTGAGGATGAGCGGCAGGTGGACGGCATCGTCCTTGTAGTCCAGGCAGAGGGCATACATGCAGACGTTGATGCCCAGCCGCACCGCCAGCTCGCGCTGGGGCTCGCCACCCGGCGAGACGTCGAACTCGTAGTCACCCGACTCGTTGCGGCTCCATGCCCCGGCCAGGTCGTTCTGCGAGTACAGCACCGCGGCGCGCTTCCCCAGGTTGCAGCCCATCAACTGGGGCTTGTTGAGCACCCGCCCGGGCGCCGCGTCCAGCAGGAAGAAGGACTTGAACACCACGTGCTTCGACGGCACCTCGGCCAGCGGGTTCTGCGGCAGCACCCGCGCCATCTCCCGGCGGAAGGACGCATCGAAGCCGGCGCCGTCGCTGGCGTCGTTGGCGTCCGCGAGCATGAAGCCGCCGTACGTCAGGTAGCGGCGCAGGTTGGCCACCTCCGCATCCTCCAGCGGGGGGAACTCCCCCTCGCCGCCGAAGTAGAGGAACGGGTATTCGAAGAGGTCCGGTGAACTGAGCGGAAACGGGCGCGCGTCCGGCACGACTTCCACGGAGGTGCGGCGCTGGAGTTCCCAGGCGATGCGGCGCAGCCCGGACAACCGTGTATCCCAGCGGCCCTTGTGACGGGCCACGGCGGGGATGAAGCGGTTCTTCTCACCGAAGGCATGCGCCCGCCGGGCCATCAGTGGGGCGAGCGCGGCGGTGCCGAGCAGGAGGTTTCGACGGGTCAGACGCCGCGCGGACATAGGGCGTATCTATATACCGTCGACGGGTATGCGCATTCCCCGGTATAGAACGGAGTCATGGCGAAAGGCGGACAGACGCCCCCGGCGCCCGGCTCGGCGGAGGCACATGCCGCCTGGGCCCGGAAGGACGCGGGCGACGTGGCGGGTGCACGGCGCGACGCCGAGCGAATCCTCGTGGGCAGTCCGTCCGCCGAGGACCGCGCGGAGGCGGAGGAGTTGCTGCGGCGCACCGCCACCCCGCGCGCCCTGTACGGCTTCGCCCTGCTCGCCGCCACCGTCTTCGTGCTCCTGCTCGTACTCGCAATCGTCCGATACGCGTAAGCTTCGGCGGACCGCATCAAGGAGAATCTGCCATGGAAGGCCTCCTCCAGGCCCTCGGGGCTTACCAGACGTTCAATCCGACCGGCTGGGTGGCCGTCTACCGGATGCTGCCCATGTGGGCCGGCATCGTGTGCTGTGTCGCTGGCGTGACGTTGCTCGTCGCCGGCGGGGGCAAGCTGTTCCGCGTGCTCGCGGGCCCCATCGGCGCGGTGCTGGGCCTGCTGTGGACGCCCGTGCTCGTCATGAAGCTGGGCCTGCCGGACGTGGCGAAGATGTCCACCATCGCCGCCGCAGTGCTGATGGCGCTGGGCTTCCTGCTCCCCACGGCCATCACCTTCCTGGGCGTGGGCGTGCCGCTGGGCCTGGTGGCCGGGCAGATCGCCGGGCAGCAGGACTTCCTGCTGGGCTTCGCGCCGGGCTTCATCATCGGCGGGCTGGCGGGCGCGATGCTGCAACGCCCGGTGGCCGTGATGGTGGCCTCCGCGGTGGGTGCGTGGATGTTCGTCATCGGCGCGCTCGCGGCGCTCCACCAGGTGGGCGGCGTGGTGCAGGCGGTGGCCAGCAAGCCCTGGGGCGTCATCATCGCCGCGGGCCTCTTCGCCGTGGCCGGCGCGGTGTACCAGCTCGCCGTCCGGCCCTCTCCCGAGGAGGCGGACAAGCTTCGCGCGGAGCGTGAGCGGCTCAAGGTGCGGCAGGCGGAGCAACATGCGCTCGAAAAACGGTGGGGGGTCAAGTAGCCCCCAGAGACTGGTGGCCGTGCTTTACGTCCCCCTGCCCGGGGCGTACATTCCGCCGCCTTTCCCCCCCGGAAGGATTGATGGGTCAGGCCAGGCGTCAGGAGAAGCAGCACGAGTCCCCCACGGAGTCCGCTCCCCGGCAGGAGCCTCCCGCGAGCACCGCGTGGGTGAAGCCGACGGGACTGACTCGCAAGGGGTGGGCCGTGCTCGTCGGCCTCATCCTCGTCATCCAGTTCCCGCTCATCCACTACGCACTGCTGCGCGGACAGGCGGAGGTGACGGCGAAGCTGCCCTACACGCAGGACTTCTCCGACCCGGGCGTGGTGGAGCGCGACTTCTTCTCCACGGGTGGCTACTGGCGCGTGCTGCAGGGCGAGCTGCTCGCCCCCGGCGTGAAGAACAACCCGCTGTGGCTGCAGGCCCCGCTGCCGGATGACGTCGCCGTGGAATTCGACGTTCGCTCGGAGCTGCCCGCCGGTGACATCCGGGTGGAGCTCTTCGGCAACGGCGTGGACCCGGCCTCCGGGTACGTGCTGGTGCAGGGCGGCTGGAACAACTCCATGTCCGTCATCGGCCGGCGCGACATGAACGCGCCCTCCCTGGACGCCCTCCGGCGCCGCGCCGCTCGCGGCGGCAAGGAGAACGTGGACCTGAAGGCCAGCGGCTTCTTCAAGGAAAACACCAAGGTCCGGGTGGAGCTGCGAGGCCAACCGGTGCAGGCGGGCCGCACGTATCACTGGCGCATCGAGCGCCGGGGCTCGCTGCTGCGCTGGTTCGTCGACGGCGAGCTGATGCTGGAGCTGGACGACCCCTTCCCGCTCAAGGGCCCCGGGCAGGACCGGCTGGGCCTGTCCGGCTTCGAGTCCCAGATTTTCTACGACAACCTGCGGGTGGACACGCCAGACCAGCTGCCCTTCACGGCGGCGCCGCGCGCGCCCACGCCGCCCCCCGGCCCCTACGCGGACGACTTCAACCGCGACACGCTGGGTGACGCGTGGAACGCCACCCACCCTGGCGCGGTGAAGCTGGTGGACGGGGCGCTGGTGGTGGAGCTGATGCACAACCGGCCGGTGTGGCTGAAGCAGCCCATCCCCACCAACGCCACCATTGAATTCGACGCCTGGACGGACAACCCGGAGGGCGACATCAAGGTGGAGGTGTGGGGTGACGGGCGCTCGTTCTACGCGGGCGACCTGCGGCTGCAGTACACCGCCACCGGGTACGTCATCATCTTCGGTGGCTGGCGCAACACCCAGTCCGCCATCGCCCGGCAGAACGAGCACACGAATGATCGGGCGGTACGCGACGGCGCCGCGGTGGTGCCCGGCAAGCGCCACCACATCAAGATTACCCGCAACGGCGGCACCCTGGCGTGGGAGCTGGATGGCCAGCCCTACCTGACGCTCAAGGACCCCGTCCCGCTGGAGGGCCCACGCAATCAGTACTTCGGCTTCTCCGGTTGGAAGAACCGGGTTCACTTCGACAACTTGAAGATTCAGCCGCTCGCCCCCTAGCGGCGAAGGACAATCACACGTGCGCAGAGTAGGCATCTTCGGCTGGGGCGTCGTCGCCCCCCGGTCCAGGAACATCGAGGCGTTCGAGCGCAACCTCTCGTCGTCCGAAAGCTGGCTGTCCCCCTTCAACGGCTTCGGCCCCGACAATTTCCTCGTCGGCATGCCGGAGTTCGACCTGGCCGACTACAAGCCGTGGATTGACGCGCGCTTCCCGGGCAGCCGCTTCTCGCAGCTCGAGCGGAAGATGGGTCAGCCGACCCAGTTCGCCATTGGCGCCTTCATCCAGTCCCTGGCGCAGAACCCGGGCCTGGAGCAGGAGCTGCAGGCACTGGGGCCCCGCGCGCACGTCTACGTGGGCACCGGCCTGGGCGACCTGCCCACCATCCGCTCCATCTCCCTGGACCTGTACCGCGCGCAGCGCCGGTGGGACCGCTTCTGGTCCGCGCCGGAGCGCAACGGCGCCCTGCGGAAGTGGCGTGAGATGCAGGAGCCACTGCCCGGCCTTCCGCCGGAGCCGTCCACGGTGGACGAGGCCACGCGCGACGAGGCCGAGGACGCGTGGTGGCACTTCTGGGCGGGCCGCTCGCCGGAGCTGCGCGAGTACCTGGACGAGCTGCGCGAAATCGAGGCCATTGGCGTGCCCGAGGACGGCGACGTGGAGTCCGCCAAGCTGGCCGTCATCAAGGAGAAGCGCACGCGCAACGCCCGGCTCCAGAAGAAGTGGATGTCGCCGGAGCCGCCGTGGAACGCCGTGTCCTCCAACGTGCTGTGGAACATCCACAACACGCCGGCCTCGCAGATTTCGATGATGGGCCGCATCACCGGCATGACGTTCGCCCCGGTGGCCGCGTGCTCGTCGTTCGGCTACGGCCTGCGGCTGGCCATCAACGCGATTCAATTGGGGCAGGCGAAGGCCGTCGTCATGGGCATGACGGACCCGCCGCCGATGCCGCTCACGGTGGGCGGCTTCTACAACGCCCGCGTCATCTCCGCGGACGCCGCCATCTCCAAGCCCCTCACCGCGCTGCGCGGTACGCACATCGCGGGCGGCTCGGTGGTGTGGGTGCTGGGTGACTTGGAGCACTTCACAGCCAAGGGCTTCAAGCCGCTGGGCATGGAGCCCATCGCGGTGGGCGTCACCGCGGACGCCGACCACATCATCACCCCGTCCAAGGAAGGCCCCACGCTGGCCATCCGCGAGGCCCTGGCCGCGGCCGGCTGCGCCCCGGAGGACGTGGGCAGCTGGGACTTGCACGCCACCGCCACCCCGGGTGACTACCTGGAGGTCCAGAACCTGCGCGACGTGCTGCCCGAGCAGGTGCTGATTACGGCGCGCAAGGGCACCTTCGGCCACGGCATGTCCGCCGGCGGCGGCTGGGAGCTGACGGCGCAGTACCTGGGCTACGGCCAGGGCAAGGTGTTCCCCACGCCGCTGAAGGAAGCGGAGCTCAACAAGCAGATTTCCCGCGTCCACGGCCGCTTCGTCTTCGACGAAGCCGTCGAAGCGCCCGCGGGCTGCGCGGGCAAGCTGTCCATGGGCGTGGGCGGAATCAACGCCTGCGTCATCTCCCGCCCCTGGTCGAAGTAGGGGCGGGGTCCACCGCGGGACTCAGGGGTGTGCGGCCAGCGCGTCCGCGTCGAAGCGCGCGGCCGCCTCCGGGTCACTGCGGCGGAGAATCTCCAGCTCGATTTCCAGGTCCCGGAAGTAGTTCTGCCGGGTGGGCAGGACGCCGCTGGCCTGACTGTTGTTGACGGCCTGGGCGTAGTCCTCGTCCGTCTTGATTTCCTTGTCCACGTAACCGACGCCAATGGACTGGGTGATGCGGTCTCCGCGCATCACCCGCAGGGCCGTGCCGCCGCTGGTGAGCACGATGCCTTGCACCAGGAAGCGGGACGCCGTGCCCGGGCCCAGGCTGCCGCCGCCGGAGTCCAGCCACTCCGTCTCCAGGACGTAGCGGCCCGGCATCTCCTTCCACGAGTAGCCGTGGCCCCGCAGCACCTCCTGGACGTGGGGCCACAGCTGCGCCAACTCCTGGCGGTAGACGTGGTTGGCCGCCTTGTCGCGCACGTAGTTCTTGCGCAGGGAGCTGGAACACCCCATGAGCGCCAGCAACGCGGCGACGACGAGACACACTCCCGCGAGGCGGGTGGAGCGGTGCATGAGGGGGTCCCCTGAAGGTGCGAGGAGAACGGCCGGGCGCCCCCAGCATATCGCCAGTGCCCGGCCGGATGCCTCGCCCCTCCCCCGCCGTCAGGCCTTGGGACTGGCCACCAGGTCGAAGTCCGGGATGTGCTCACGCATGAACTCACGCATCCGGTTGATGAGGGCCGCCTCGATTTGCCGGGCCCGCTCCCGGCTGACGCCGTACTTGTCGCCGATGTCCTGGAGCGTCAGGGGCTCGTCGGAGACGAGGCGGCTTTCGAAGATGAAGCGCTCCTTGCCCTCCAGCGTCCGGGCGAACTGGGACAGCTTCTCCCGGAAGAGGGCCTTGAGCTGCTCGGCGCCCAGGCGCTCGTCCGCAGGCATTGAGTTGGACGGCAGGTAGCGGTCCGCCCGGGTGGTCCGCGAGTCGTCATCGTTCCCCAGGGGCGCGTCGATGGACATCTCGTCGTGCCCCAGCCGCTGATCCATCTCCACCACGTCCTGCTCGGTGACGTTCAATCGCTCGGCGAGCAGCTTGGGGCTGGCCTCGAAGCCCTGGGCGATGAGCTTCTCCTGCTCCTGGCGCAGCTTGAAGAAGAGCTTCCGCTGGGCCTCGGTGGTCCCCAGCTTCACCATCTTCCAGTTGTCCATGATGTAGCGGAGGATGTACGCGCGGATCCACCAGGCGGCGTAGCTGCTCAGCTTCACGCCGCGCTCGGGGTCGTACTTCTTCACCGCCTGCATCAGCCCGATGTTGCCCTCCTGGACCAGGTCCAGCAGGGACAACGGGTTGCGGTGGTACTCATGGGCCAGCTTGACGACCAGGCGCAGGTTGGACGCCACCAGCCGGTAGGCGGCGTTCACATCCCCGGATTCCTTGTAGTGCCGGGCCAGTTGGAGCTCTTCCTCCCGCGTCAGGAGCGGATGGCGCTGCACCTCGGCCATGTAGGCCTGGAGGGGGTCCCTGGGCGTGAGTCCCGTCTCCGCCGAGCGGACGAGCGCCCGAGGGGGCACAACGGGGGTGTCCAGCTCGGCCTCCGGTTCGACCTCCGCCAGCTCCGCCGCATCCGGCTCCAGGGAATCCGGGTCCGATTGAGCCTCGACTTCCGCCCCCTCCACCTCGGCGTCCACGACGTCGCCAGCCCCAGGCGAGGCCGGCCGTTTCACGCGGGGTCGGGGGGACGTACCTTTGGTTCTTTTCCTCCCATTCGCCATGGGGGCTCCATACAGCAAAGTGCCGCGATTGTTGCCACAGGGTAATGCAGGGGCTATGCCCATGCCTGATGAGCGACATCCAAGAGCCAAACGTGCCGGGGAGTCCGGCGCCTGACGAAGCCCCGACGCGTCCCGCCGAGTACATCGCGGACATCGGCTTCGACGACATGAACCTGTCAGAACCCATCCGCCTCGCCCTGGCGGAGCGCGGTTATACCAACCCCACCCCTGTCCAGGCCCGCGCCTTCCGGCCCGCCATGGAGGGAAAAGACCTCATCGTTCGCAGCAAGACGGGCACCGGTAAGACGGCCGCGTTCGGCCTGCCCCTGCTCGAGAAGATTCCCGCCGATGAACGCCGCGTCCGAGCGCTCATCCTCTGCCCCACTCGCGAGCTGGCCCTCCAGGTGGCGGACGAGCTGAAGATGCTCGCCAAGCACAAGGGCCTGAAAATCGCGGCCATCTACGGCGGCGCCTCCATGAAGCAGCAGGAGGACGCGCTGGAGGAAGGCACCCCCATCATCGTCGGCACGCCGGGACGCGTGTTCGACCACATCAACCGCGGCAACCTGAAGCTCGACGCGTGCGACCACGCCGTCCTGGATGAAGCGGATGAGATGCTGAACCAGGGCTTCTACGAGGAAGTCACGCGCATCCTCGACCGCCTTCCCAAGACGCGCCAGGTGCTGCTCTTCAGCGCCACCGTCCCCACGGACATCCAGAACCTCATCGCGCGCTACACGACGAACGCGGAGACGCTGCTGCTGTCGGGCGACGTCTTCACGGTGGAGCACATCCACCACATCCGCTACGACGTGTCGGACGCCTTCCCCAAGCCGCGCAACCTCATCTACGTGCTGGAGAAGGAAGAGCCGCAGAACGCCATCATCTTCTGCAACACGCGGGATGACACGGCGCTGGTGACGGCGGTGCTCAACCGCAACGGCTTCGACGCGGAGCTGCTCAATGGCGACCTGCCGCAGAAGGAGCGCGAGCGGGTCATGGGCAAGGTGAAGCGCGGCGAAGTGGCCTTCATGGTCGCCACGGACATCGCGGCGCGCGGCATCGACATCTCCGGCCTGGAGTACGTCATCAACTACTCGCTGCCGGAGGACCCGGCGGTGTACCTGCACCGCGTGGGCCGCACCGGCCGCATCGGCAACAAAGGCACCGCCATCAACCTCTTCTCCGGGCGCGAGCTGGCCACGTACACCGCGCTGGAGAAGAAGTACGGCATCAAGTTCGACAAGCGCGAGATGCCGGCCCCGGAAGAGGCCATGCGCCTGTGGACGGAGCGCCACGTGCGCGAAATCCAGGAGGCCGCGGGCGGCTCCGTCTTCGAGGGCTTCCTGCCGCTGGCCGCGCAGCTCAAGCCCCGCGCGGACGCCGACGACCTCATCGCCTTCCTGCTGAAGTACTTCTTCAGCCACCTGCGCATGGAGAAGGCCGCCGCGGCGATGGCGGCGGAAGGGCGTGAGCCTCCGCAAGAGCGCAAGTTCGAGAGCCGCGAGGGCGGCCGGCGCGAGCGCGGCGAGCGGAAGGAGCGGGGCAGTGAGCGCCGCGACCGTGAGCGCGACGACCGGCGCGAGAAGCGTGGCGAGTCCTCCGAGCGCGAGCGTGAGCGCCGGCCCCGCCGTGACGACACGCGGCGCGAGCGCGGCGGTGAGAGTGGCCGCGGCGCGGCGGCGCTGGAGGCCGGTCCGGGCGAGGCCAAGCTGTGGGTGAACCTGGGGACCGCGGATGGCCTGGGGCCGGGTAGCATCGCCACGGCGCTGGAAGACGCGGGCGCCCCGGTGGGCAAGGTCGTGCGCGCCGAGCTGCGCCCCACCTTCGCCTATGTCTTCGTGGCGGAGGAGGACGCCGCCGCCTTCGAGACCATCAACGGCAAGCAGCACGGCACCAAGACGCTGCGCGTGGAGAAGAGCAAGCCGCGCACGGAGCGTGACGCCACGCCCCGCCCGCCCCCGTCCCCGGACGCGGGCCCCGGCGAGGCGAAGCTGTGGATCAACCTGGGCATGGACGACGGCATGGACGAGGCGAAGCTGCCCGCCGCGCTGGAGGCCGCGGGTGCTCCGGCCGGCAAGGTGCTGCGCACCCTGCTGCGCCCCACCTACGGCTACGCCTACGTGGCCGAGGAGGACGCGCCCGGCTTCGAGGCCGTCAACGGCAAGCCCCACGGCGAGAAGGCGCTGAAGGTGGAGCGGCACCGTCCGCGTGGCGCACGCACGGAGCGCCGTCCCCGCACGGAGGCCCTGCCGGAGGTTCCTGGGCAGACGCGCCTGTGGGTGGGCCTGGGCAAGCAGGACGGGCTGGACGAGGCGGGCGTCGCCGCCGCGCTGGAGGCCGCGGGCGCTCCGGCCGGCAAGGTGCTGCGCACGGACCTGCGCCCCACCTACGCGTATGTCTTCGTCGCCGACGAGGACGTGGCGGCCTTCGAAGCCACGCACGGCAAGCCCCACGGCGAGCGCACGCTCAAGGTGGAGCAGGCCAAGCGGAAGTAATCCCTCAGGTGCCGCCAGTCCCTGGGCTGGCGGCCTTCCTGCGCCGCTCGCGGTGGTAATGGGCGGCGCACAGGCCCCGGGCGAGCACCGGCTTCTCACAGCCGGGCTCGCCGCAGCGGGCGGGCTCCGGCCGGACGGCCTGGATGTCCTCCGTTGCCCGCGTGGGCTCGTTGAACATCACCTCCGCCACCGACAGCAACCGGTCCACGTCCACGCGAGCCAGGCCGCGCCCCCGGACGAAGGCCTCCAGCCGGTGGACACCCGCGTCCTGCGTGTCCTCCAGCCGCAAGAGTTCCCACAGTGGGAGCTGGAGCGCGGCGGCCACCTGGAGCAGCGTCTCGTAGCTGGGGCTGCGCTCGCCCCGCTCCAGCAGGGACGCGAAGGACACGGAGATGCCGCAGCGGGCGGCGAAGTCCTCCTGGGTGAGCCCCCGCCGCTCCCGCAGCGCCCGGATGCGCCGGGCCAGTCCCTGGAGGTGCCCACTCACGGTGGAGGCGTCCGGCGGTTCGGGCGGCATGGCAGTTTCCTATGGTAGCGCACCCCTTCTGTTAAGGTCTCGCGCGCCGCCATCCAGGAGCTTGCCGACACATGAGCGCCGTCGAGGGTACCAACTACTACTTCCGCAAAGCCGCGCGGATCATGGACGTAGGCACCCCCATCGAAACGCTGCTCGCCACGCCCCTGCGCGAGGTGAAGGTCCAGGTCTCCATCGAGATGGACTCCGGGGAGATTCGCACCTTCCTTGGGTACCGGATTCAACACGACAACAGCCGCGGCCCCATGAAGGGCGGCCTGCGCTACCACCCGTTGCTGGACCAGGACGAGTGCGCGTCGCTCGCCTCGTTGATGACGTGGAAGACGGCCGTGGTGAATGTCCCCTACGGCGGCGCCAAGGGCGGCATCGCCTGCGACCCGTCCCAGCTGAGCATCAAGGAGCTGGAGCGCCTCACCCGGAAGTTCGTGGACCAGGTACAGGACGTCATCGGCCCCACGCGCGACATCCCCGCCCCCGACGTCAACACCAACCCCCAGGTGATGGCGTGGATCATGGACCAGTATTCGCGCTACCACGGCCACTCTCCCGCGGTGGTGACGGGCAAGCCGCTGGAGCTCTACGGCTCCAAGGGCCGCGAGGCCGCCACCGGCCGCGGGCTGCTCTACGTGGCGCGTGAAATCCTGCGTGATTTGGGCCTGCCCGTGAAGGGCACGCGCTTCGCGCTCCAGGGCTTCGGCAACGTGGGCGGCCACACCGCGCAGCTCCTCTGGGAGGACGGCGGCGTGGTGGTGGCGGTGGCGGACGCGCTGGGCGGCGTGCGCAACCCGCAGGGCCTGGACATCCCGTCCCTCTTCGAGCACGTGAAGCGCACCGGCACGGTGGCGGGCTTCAGCGGTGGTGCTTCGTGCAGCAACGATGACGTGCTGGGCGCGGACTGTGAGGTCCTCATCCCCGCGGCGCTGGGCCACGTGCTCACCCGGGAGAATGCCCACGCGGTGCGCGCCAAGCTCATCATCGAAGGCGCCAACGGCCCCACCCAGCCGGAGGCCGACGAAATCTTCGAGAAGCGCGGCATCTTCGTGGTGCCGGACGTGCTCGCCAGCGCCGGCGGCGTGACGGTGAGCTACTTCGAGTGGGTGCAGAACCTCCAGCACCTGTCGTGGGAGGAGGACCGCGTCAACGCGGAGCTGGAGAAGTCCATGAAGGAGGCCTACGAGCGCGTGGCGCAGGTGGCGCGCTCCCGGAAGGTCTCCATGCGGACGGCCGCGTACATCCTGGCGATTGGCCGGGTGGGCAAGGCCACCGTGCTGCGCGGCATCTGACGCGGCCCGCCGTGTCGCGCGCTGGACGTAGCGCGGCGCGGCAGACAGCCGGCGGAGCACGCTCCTTCTTCGTGTCGCTTCCGCCCGGGGCTCGCATCCGATAGAGGCGCGCCCATGGTCACCCTCGAGGACATCCAGGCCGCGCGCGAGCGCCTTCGCTCGGCCATCCGCCCCACGCCGTGCCCGCAGTCGGACTACTTCACGGAGCGGACGGAGTGCGCCGCGGTGTTCTTCAAGCTGGAGAACCTCCAGCGCACCGGGGCCTTCAAGGAGCGCGGCGCCCTCAACAAGCTGCTGACGCTGTCCGAGGACGAGCGGCGCCGGGGCGTCATCGCCGCGTCGGCCGGCAACCATGCGCAGGGCGTCGCGTACCACGCGCGTCGGCTGGGCGTGAGCGCCACCATCGTCATGCCGGAGCGCACCCCGCTCATCAAGGTGTCGCGCACGCGGGATGACTACGGCGCGCGCGTGGTGCTCAAGGGCACCAACTACGACGAGGCCTACGCGGAGGCGCTGCGCATCCAGAAGGCGGAGGACCGCGTCTTCATCCACCCCTTCAATGACGCGCACGTCATCGCCGGCCAGGGCACCATCGGACTGGAGCTGCTGGAGCAGTGCCCCGACCTGGAGGTGGTGCTCGTCCCCATTGGCGGCGGCGGGCTCATCTCCGGCATCGCGTGCGCGCTGAAGGAGACGCGGCCCGACATCCGCGTGGTGGGCGTGCAGGCGGAGACCATCGCCAGCATGAAGGCGTCGGTGGAGGCGGGCGAGCGCGTGCTGCTGGCCGCCGCGGGCACCACCATCGCGGACGGCATCGCCGTCAAGCGCGTGGGCGACCTCACCTTCCCCATGGTGCAGAAGTACGTGGACGAGGTGGTGGCCGTGGACGAGGAGGAGATCGCCGCCGCCATCCTCACCCTCCTGGAGCAGGAGAAGAGCGTGGTGGAGGGCGCCGGCGCGGTGGGCCTGGCGGCGCTGCTCAGCGGTGACGTTGCCGCCGCGAGGGGCCGGCGCACCGCCATCATCTTGAGCGGAGGCAACATCGACATGAACGTCATCAGCCGCATCATCGAGCGCGGTCTGGTGAAGGCCGGTCGTCTGGTGCAGTTGGAGGTCCGGCTGCCGGACCGGCCCGGAATGCTGGCGAAGCTCACCACGCAGGTGGCGGACCTGCGCGCCAATGTCGTGGAGATCCACCACGAGCGCGCCTTCTCCAAGGCGGGCCTGGGGGAGGCAATGGTGGAGGTGACGCTGGAAACCACCGGGCCCGCGCACATCGAGGAGCTGGAGCGCGCGCTCCACCGGCTGGGCTGGCAGGTGGCCCGCAAGTAACACCCCGTCCGGGGGCAGGGCCTTGCGCCCGTGCGCCCGTGTCCGGCGATACTCAGGGCATGAGCCCCGCCGCCCTGCTCTCCGCCCTGCTACTGACCGCCGCCCCTTCTTCTCCCGGACAGAAGGCGAAGTCGCTCGCCGCCAGCCGCGCCTGGGAGGAGCTCTACCTGGCCTTCTCGGCCGGAGAGGCGTCGGACGTGCCCGCCCCGCAGCGGGGCACCGTCGCCACGGCGCTCCAGAAGGGCTGCGAGGCGCTGACGGACGAGGACCCGGTGATGGCGTACTCACTGGGCGAGCGAGCCACCGTCTACGAGGAGTCCGCGGGCGCGCTGCGGTGCCTGGCCCGGGCCGCGCGGAAGACGGACCAGCGGGCCACCGCGGAAGCCGCCCTGCGCAAGGGGCTGGCCCAGTACCCCAAAGACGGCGCCTTCGGCCTGGAGCTGGGGCGGCTGCTGATGGAGGAACAGGACGCGGCGGGCGCCGTGGCGGCGCTGGAGAAGGTGCCGGCGAAGTCGAAGGAGGCCGCGGAAGCGAAGCGGCTGCTCGTGCAGGCCCGCGCCAAGACGACGGAGGAGACCGCCGCGCGGCGGGAGGCGGAGCGCCTGGAGCTGCGGATGAATGGCGCCACGAGCGGGCGGCCCACCGTCATGGTCGAAACCCAGCCCGCGGTGGCCGGCCAGGGGCGGGGCTCCACGCGCTCGGCCAGCCTCAACTACGAGTCGGGCACCGGCGCGGACGGCATGCGGACGCGCTCCAACAGCCGCTTCGTCATCAAGTACTTCAACAACCAGCGCGACTTCGGCCAGCGCGCGGAGTACGAGGGACGAATTGTCGCCGCGCTGGACGAGGCCTACGACTTCACCCGCAGCATGCTGGGCGAGGTGCGACAGGCGCCGGTGGACATCATCCTGTACACACTCGCGGAGTTCCAGACGCACTTCGGCGCGGCGAAGGCGCGAGCGGTCGCCGGGCTCTATTCCGACAACGCCATCCGCATCAACGACGCCGCGGAGCTCACCCAGCAGACCAAGGCCACCCTGGTCCACGAGTACGTCCACGCCGCGCTGGATGACTTCTGCGACGGCTACGGCAACAACCTCCCCGTCTGGCTCAACGAGGGTCTGGCCGAGTACGTCGAGTGGCGCTACCTGGGAGGCGAGGACCCCGAGCGGTCGGTCCGGAACTACATGGCCCAGGCCGCCAAGGCGAACTCCCTGCCCAAGCTGGCGCAGATGGAGGGCGCGTCCCTCATCATGCAGAGGAACCCGACGGTCGCCTATGCCACCTCCGCCGTGGCGGTCCGCGAGCTGGTGAAGCGGGGCGGCACGGGCCGGTTCCTCACGATGGTCCGCGAGGTGGGACAGGGAAGACCCATCGACGAGGCCCTGTCGGAGCACTACGGCAAGACGCGGGCGAGCCTCGACGAGGATGTCCGGGCCGCTCTCCAGTAGGGGAGGCTGCCAGCCGGGCACGGGCCAATTGGTTTACCCGTCCCCGGGAGTCCCCTAGACTCGCAGCCCCCTCTATTTACGCTGCGACAGAAGCTCGGCTGTACGCTGTCCGCAGCAAGGTGACGGATGTCGGACACGCGCGCAGCGATGAGAGAATTCCGCTTTCTCGACGAGAAGCGGAAGCTGGGAAGCCTGTCTCCGGTGGAGGAGGCTCGCTGGAACGAGCTGCGCGCACAGCTGGGCGTGGATGACGCGCCAGCCGCGGACGCCGCCGCCTGGCAGCAGCAGGCCGCGCCCCAGGGCTACTACGCCGCTGACGGCCAGTGGTACCCCTACCCCGCTGGCTACGAGCAGCAGCCCCAGGGCTACTACGCCGCCGACGGCCAGTGGTACCCCTACCCCGCCGGCTACGAGCAGCAACCCCAGGGCTACTACGCCGCCGATGGCCAGTGGTACCCCTACCCCGCCGGCTACGACCCGAACCAGGGGTATGATCCGAACGCGCAGGCCTACGCGCAGCAGGGCTACGATCCGAACGCTCAGGCGTATGACCCGAACGCTCAGGCCTACGCACAGCAAGGCTACGATCCGAACGCTCAGGCCTACGCACAGCAGGGCTACGACCCGAACGCTCAGGCCTACGCACAGCAGGGCTACGACCCGAACGCGCAGGCTTACGCGCAGCAGGGTTACGACCCGAACGCTCAGGCCTACGCACAGCAAGGCTACGATCCGAACGCTCAGGCCTATGCGCAGCAAGGCTACGACCCGAACGCGCAGGCGTATGACCCGAATGCGCAGGCTTACGCGCAGCAGGCGCATGACCCGAATGCGGGCTACGCCCAGGGCACGGCCGAAGCGTGGCAGGCGGATCCGCAGGCATATGCCGCGGAGTCCGTGCATCAGCAGTCCTACCCCACCGCTCCCGCACACCAGCCGGCGGTCGAGCCGGACAACCTCAGCCTTTCGGACGACATCGACATTCCCGCGCTGAGCGAGCCCGCGCCGTGGATGACGCCGGGCGCCGGTGGACAGGCTCAGAATGCACTGAGCGCTGAGCAGGAATCCGACATCGATGCGATGTCCGCCGGCGAGGAACCGGCCGCGGCGGATGACCCGTCTGCGTCGTTCGCGGACGTCACCGCGGACCTCCAGCAGGATGCGCAGCCTGTGTCCGAGGAGGCGCAGCCGGAAGCCCTGAGCGTTGCGGAGGATGACTTCTCCGAAGTGGGGTCGGACACCCCGGCGGTGGCCGCCAGCGCCGAACCCGAGACCTCCCTGGAGGCGTCGTTCGCCGACCTGTCGATGGAGGTCGAGTCGGCACCGGATGCGCCGATGGCGCCCACGGACGATGCCCTGGCCTCGATGGAAGTGGAGGTCCCCTCCTCCGAGGTCGAGTTGCTGGACGGCACCGCCGACAGCGAGCCTGTCCTGGCCCACGAGCAGTCTCCCGCCCCCATCGATGATGCGTGGGCCTCCGCGCCGCTCGCCGTCGAGACTGCGCACGTGGACGTCGCCGATGCGGGCGACATCATCGACGTTGCCGCCATGGCGGAGCCGGAGGCGGCCTCGCAGGCTGCGAATTCCGAAATCGCGCTCGATGCCTCCGACATGGTCGAAGCGTCGGCTGCGGACTCCGCGGATACGACGGATGCGTGGGACGCGGGTGCGACGACCGACGTGACGGCTGATGCCATTGCGACGGCCGACCACAGCGCGACGGATTTCATCGCGGACAGCGCGGGCGATACGTACGAGGCACAGCCCGCCGAGATTGCACTCGACACCGCGGATGAGGCTTCGGCCGAAGCCGAGCCCACCGAGATTGCGCTCGATGCAGCCGACGTGAGCGATGCGGCGGTTGAGCACGCCTCGGAGATGGCGTTCGACGCGTCTGCCGGGACCGAGACGGGCGCCGACACCTCGCCCGCCGAAATCGCGCTCGACCCTTCCGATGTCGCCGTGGCGGAGACCTATCCCGAGACGACCCTCCTGGCGTCTGACGCCAGCGATGCCGCGACGGCGGAAGCCTACCCCGCGGCAGACTTCGCGACGGCGGAGGCCTATCCCACGACGGAGTTCGCGACGGAGGAGGCTTACCCCGCGACGGAGTTCGCGACGGCGGAGGCTTATCCCGAGGCGGCGCTGACTGCCTCCGAGGCAAGTGATACGACCGCAGCCGCTCCCGAGTTGGCGCTCTCGGCTTCGGATGTCATCGAAACGTCTGCTCCCGAGCCGGAGCTGGCGGCTGCGGATGCCAGCAGCGAAGTCGTCGCCGAGGCCTCCCCCTACGACAGCGCAGCAGCCTCGTTCGAGCCCTTCGCCGAGACTGCCTTCAGCGAAGGCGATGCAACCGCCGCTGGCGAGCCGTACACCGAAGCGGTGCTCGACGCCGCAGAGGTCAGCGACACGGCTGTGAGCGAGCACGCTTTCGCGACGTCCGAGGCGAGCGAGTCGGCCACTGCCGAGGCGTATCCGGAAGTGGCGCTCGACACCGCCGATGTCAGTGATGCGGCCACGATGGAGTTGGACTCGGTGACGACCGCTGCCGAAGCCACCTTCGACACGGCGCTCGCATCCAGCGAATGGGGCAGCACGGACGCGGCCGAGGAGCTTGCCACAACGGCGCATGCGGCCTCCGACGTCAGCGAATTGGATGCCATCGAGACTGCTCCCGAGATGAGCGAGCCCGAAATCGCTCTCGATGCGTCCGACGTCGCCGAGTCCGCCCCGAATGATCCGGCCGCGGAGATTTCCCTGGAGGCCTCCGACGTCGCCGAGCCGCAGTCGGCTGAAATCGCCCTCGATGGCTCGGAGGTGAGCGAAGAGTCTCCCGCGCAGCAGGGAAGCGTCCCGACGCTGGAGCTCAACGCGGCCGAGGTGTCGTCCGACGAGCCCTCGCTCGATGTCATCGATGTCGAGTCCGCGCCCGGACACGCCGGGGACGAGGCATCGTTCCAGGCCGCTGACGCCGGGAGCGAGCAGCCCACGCTCGAGGTTATCGAAGTCGGTACGGAGGCCACCGCTTCGGAAGTGGACATCCCGCCGGAAGCTGCGCCCTTCGCGTCGTCGGATGTCCCATCGCTCGAGCTCCGGCCGGTCCAGGTGGGTCCGGACCTCCACGCGGAAACGATCGAGGTGGTGGGAGTTCCGCCGCATTCGTCCGCGCGCACGCCTTCCGCCGAGGAGATGTTCGACCTGAGCGGGAACCCCGAAGAGGCCGTGCCTCTCGCGGCGGCGAACGAGTTCCTGGCCCACGGACACTTCGCGCCGACCGATGAGCGCAGTGTGGCGATGGCGGAGGGTGACGCGGGCGCCATCGAGCTGCAGCCTGAATGGGCTTCCACTTCCGAGCAGCCCGCTGCGGAAGCGGCTCAGACGGAATGGGCCACTTCCGGTGAGCAGGCCGCTTCCAGCGATGCGTATGCAGGCTGGGAGGATCCTGTTTCGGAAACCGTCGAACTCCAGGCGGAGTGGGCGGAGCCTGTCACCGCTTCCGAGTGGACGACCTCCGAGCAATCGGCGCCTGCCACGAGCCACGCGGCGTGGGCGGCTTCCGATGCAGGCACCACCTCCGAGGCTGGCCAGGCCGAGTGGACGCAATCCCCCACCGGAGCAGCGCCGGAGCCTCAGGCCGAGTGGGCCGACTCCACCACCGAGCTCCAGCCCGAATGGGTTGCGGCCGAAGACGCGGCAGCCCCTGAAGCACAACCCGAGTGGGCCACCACCGCGGAGCAGGCGCCCACCGAGGCGCAGGCGCAGTGGACCGAGACCGCCGCGCAAGCCGCCCTCGGCAGCGAGCAGACGGAATGGGCTGCGAACACGCCCGAGGCGACCCAAGCCGACTGGGCTTCGTCCTCCACCGAGGCCGCGCCCGTCGAAATCCAAGCGGAGTGGGCTGAGCCGATCGCCGAGGACGGCCAGGCCCAGTGGGCCACGACTGAAGCGTCCCCGAGCGAGGGCTGGAACACGGCGCCGACTGAAGCAGCGCCCGTGGAAGTCCAGGCCGAGTGGGCCGAGTCTTCCGAGGCCGCGCCCACTGAGGCTCAGGCCGATGGGTCGGCCCCTACGCCCGACGCAGCGCCGGTGGAAGTGCAAGCCGAGTGGGCCGACCCCGCCCAGCAAGATGGAGCCGCTCTGACGGCTGAACCTGCGGCGACGGAGGCCCAGGCCGAATGGGCTGCGCCAGAAACCGCTGACGCCACTACGGATGCCCAGGCAGGTTGGACGACGCCGGGCGCCGACACGGCTCAGTCGGAATGGACTGCCTCTTCGGAAAACGGGTGGGCGACCGCCGAGGAAGTTCAGACCGAATGGACTGCGCCTGCGACCGAAACCGCCGCGCAGCACGAGTGGGCCACGACGCCTGCGGCTGAAGCAGCGCCAACCGACTGGGCCGCTCCCGCTACCGAAAACGCCGGGCAGCCCGAGTGGGCCACGCCTGCGACCGAAGCCGTGCCCGGCGAAGGTGCTCAGCCCGAGTGGGCTTCGCCTGCGACCGAGGAAGTCCAGGCCGAGTGGGCTACGCCTGCGGCCGAAGCCGCCGCATCGCCGGAGTGGGCTTCGCCTGCGACCGAGGAAGTCCAGGCCGAGTGGGCTACGCCTGCGGCCGAGGCCGCCGCATCGCCGGAGTGGGCTTCGCCTGCGACCGAGGGAGCCCAGTCCGAGTGGGCTACGCCCGCGACCGAGGCCGCCGCATCGTCGGAGTGGGCTTCGCCTGCGACCGAGGGAGCCCAGTCCGAGTGGGCTACGTCCGCGACCGAGGCCGCCGCATCGTCGGAGTGGGCTTCGCCTGCGGCTGAAGAGGTTCAGGGCGAGTGGGCCACTCCCGCTGCCGATGCCGCCGCCCCGTCGGAGTGGGCTTCGCCTGCGGCTGAAGAGGTTCAGGGCGAGTGGGCCACTCCCGCTGCCGATGCCGCCGCCCCGTCGGAATGGGCTTCGCCTGCGACGGAAGAGGCGCAAGGCGAGTGGGCGAATCCCGCTGCCGATGAAGTTCAAGCCGAGTGGGTAACGCCCGCGGAAGGCGCTGCGCCGTCGTCGGAGTGGGCTTCGCCTGCGACCGAGGAAGTCCAGGCCGAGTGGGCGACGCCCGAGGAAGGCGCTGCACCAGCATCGGAGTGGGCTTCGCCCGCAACGGAGGAAGTCCAGGCTGAGTGGGCCACGCCTGCCACCGAAACCGCCGCACCGGCGTCGGAATGGGCTTCGCCCGCCACCGAGGAAGCCCAGTCCGAGTGGGCCACGCCTGCCACCGAAACCGCTGCCCAGCCTGAGTGGGCCTCGCCTGCGACCGAAGCCGCCCAGCCCGCCTGGGCTGCCCCCACCGAAGGCGCGCAGGCAGAGTGGGCCGCCCCCGAGGCAGAAGAAGTCCAGGCAGAGTGGGCCGCCGCTCCGGCGGAGGGCACTCAGCAGGAGTGGGCAACGCCCACGGAAGCCCCCCACGCGGAGTGGTCCACGCCCGCCACCGAGGAAGTCCAGGCCGAGTGGGCCGACCCCATCGAGGAAGCCGCTCCGGCCACCGAATGGACCTCAACGAGCGCGCCTGCCGCCTCGCAGTGGGACACGCCCGCGGACAACGCCCCCGCGGCCTCGGGATGGTCCGCGACCAGCCACGACACCAGCGCGACCTGGGACGCCTCCGCCACCACCGAGTGGTCCTCGGAGCAGACGGCGAACTGGAACGAAGCGCCCGCTGAAGAGGTCTCCCTCGCGGACACGGCCACGCCTGCCTCCGCGGAGTGGAATGACGCCTCCGTGGACGTGGAGCCCGTCATGGAGGAGGCCGAGCCCATCGAAGCGGCGTCCGCGTGGGAGGCGGAGCCCATCCTGGACAGCGCCCCTGTGACGTCGCAGTGGGCCGCCGCCAGCACGGACAGCCCCTTCGGCGCTCAGGCGCAGGACTTCACCGAGGCCACGCCCATCGAGGAAGAGGAAGTCTCGATGGATCTCGAGCAGGAGGTCTCCGAAATCGACGTCGAGGAAGAAGCCGTGGTGCCGCCGCCCGCCCCCATGGCCGCCATCCCCGTCGTCGCGTCGGCGCCCGCGCACTTCGCCCAGGCGGCCTCACTGGCCACCGCCGCGCAGGCGCAGCGCACCGCCGTCGTCATGCCGGCCGCGCCCGCCAACCACGTCGCCGTGGAGCGTGAGCCGCTCTTCGATGACACCGCCATCGTCGGAGGCACGGCCCTCACCTCCTTCGTGGAAGGCGAGCACCGCGTCATCATCCACACCGTCGAAGGCCAGGTGAAGCGCGGCACCATCCGCGACGCGGACCTGCTCGACGAGGTCATCTCCCTCGAGCAGCAGAGCGGCTTCGCCGCCGAGCAGATTCCGGGCAAGCGCGTGAAGGCCATCTTCTTCATGCTCGCCGCCGGTGCGCGTCAGCCGCAGGTGGAGGGACAGAAGATCCGGGTCACCTTCAACGACGGACGTCAGGTCGCGGGCTTCTCCCAGGACTTCCAGGGCAGCACGCCGGGCTTCTTCGTCATCCCCGCCGACCAGCGCACCAACACCGCGCGCATCTTCATCTACCGCTCCAGCGTGCAGGCGGTGGCCGAGGGCTGAGCGGGCGCGTCCCCGAAGAACGGGCGGGGCCGCCGTGCCCCGCAAATGAAAGAGGGGCCCCCACCACCGTGGGAGGCCCCTCCGTCATTTCAGAAGAAGCGAAGGCTTACTTCTTGTCTGTCGCGGCGGCGTCGGCCTGCTTCACCAGCGACAGCTCCAGGTTCACGGTGACTTCCTCACCCACCGCGACGCCGCCCGCTTCCAGCGCCTGGTTGTAGGCCAGGCCGAAGTCCTTGCGGTTCAGCTTGGTGGTCGCCGTCACGCCCGTGCGGGTGTTGCCCCAGGGGTCCTTGGACTCCTTCGACGGGCCCGTGACGTCCAGGACGACCGGCTTGGTGACGCCGTGCATGGTCAGGTCACCGGTGACCTTCAGCTTGCCCTGGCCCGCCTTCTGGACCTTGGTGGACTTGAAGGTGATCTCCGGGAACTTGGCCGTGTCGAAGAAGTCAGGGGCCCGCAGGTGCTCGTCGCGCTTGGCGTTGCCGGTGTTGACGGTGGACGCGTCCAGCACGGCCTCGACCTTGGACTTGGTGACGTCCTTGTCATCCAGGTTCACCGTGCCGCTCTTCACGTTGAACGAGCCGGTGACGTTCGACACCATCATGTGACGGACGGAAAAGCCGGCGCTGGAGTGCGAGTCATCCACCTTCCAGGTGGAGGCCAGCGCGATGGACGGGAGGGCGAAAAACAGGGCAACGGCGCTCTTCATGGACGTCTTCATAAGAAGTGTGCTCCTTGGGGATACAGCGAAGTCAGGCGCGCAGCGCGAAGCTGCGCATGGACAAGGTTCCGTGATGGAAGCCCTCGAATACGGGGGTGAGACGGTCCTCGGGGAGGGCAGCTCCGAGGACGAAATAGAGCGGCATCAAATGTTCGGCCCTTGGATGCGCGAGCCGCGCGTTCGGTGCATCCAACCATGATTGAAGACCGGTGAAGTCTCGCGCCTCCAGCTTCTGCGCAATCCACGCATCGAAGGCCGCGGCCCACGGCTCGACGGACGCCGCCTTCTCATGGAAATTCAGCCGGCGCAGGTTGTGGACGATGCCGCCGCTGCCCATCAACAGCACGCCCTGCGCGCGCAGCGGCCGGAGGAGTTCGCCCATCCGCGCGATGTCCGCGGCGCTCGCGCCCAGCGGCATGGAGACCTGGACGACGGGGAGCTTCGCCTCCGGGAAGGCATGCAGCAGCGGCACCCACGCGCCGTGGTCCCAGCCGCGCTCCGCGTCAGCCACGGTGGGCAACCCGCCCGCCTTCAGCCGGGCGACCACGTCCTCGGCCAGGGACGGCGCACCCGGCGCGCCATAGCGCAGGCGGTAGAGCGGCTCGGGAAAGCCATAGAAGTCATGGATGAGGGACGGCTGCGCGCTGGCGGTGACGCGAATCTCACCGGGCGTCTCCCAATGGGCGGACACCACCACCAGGGCCCGCGCCTGGGCCTCGCCGCCGAAGCGCCGCAGTGCCTGCGGGTAGGCATCCGCGTCCAGGGCCACCATCGGTGAGCCGTGAGAGATGAACGCCGCGGGGGCCACGGCCTGGCCGCCGCCAGGGCCACCCGCCCCCAGCACGCCCGCCACCCCGGCCGCCGCCACGCCTTGAAGCACCACGCGTCTGTCGAGTTCGTCGCCCATGACGGCCGCCTTCTAATGCAACCGGAAGACCACGACACCCAAAACTCCAACCTATTGGATTTGCTCCGCTCCCTAAACCTTCCGTGCAACAGGACTCTCAAAACGATAGAGACTCAACTCATTCTGGAAGGAGTCGTACAGCGTGGGTGGCCGTTTCGAGCTGGACTTGAGTGAGCTGCTGTCCTTCGAGCCAGGGGGTGGGCTCATCCACTTCGGGGGCCAGCGCGTGCTGCTGATGGACCCGGTGGCGCTGGGGCTGCTTCGCAAGGAGCTCGTCAAGCTAATGGGGATGACGGCGGCGCGCGGCACCTTCACGCGCCTGGGCTACGCGCACGGCTGGCGCACGGCCGAAGCGATGAAGGGCGCGGTTCCCTGGAAGGACGAATCCCTGTGGCGCCGTGCCGGCGGGCGGCTGCACACCCTCCAGGGGCAGGTCCGGGTGGAGCCCGTCCAGCGCCGCGCGGACGAAGGCCCGGAGCCCTTCGCCGAAGCGCAGTGGCACGATTCCTATGAAGCCGAGCAGCACTTGCTGCACCTGGGCCAGTCCGACCAGCCGGTGTGCTGGAGCCTCACCGGCTTCGCGTCCGGCTACATGAGCTACGTCAACGGCAAGCCCATCTACGGCACGGAGCTGCGCTGCGTGGGCAAGGGCGACGCGGCATGCCACTACGTGGGCCGTCCCGCCGAGGAGTGGAGCACTGAGTGCACGGAGGTGCTGCGCCTCTATGAAACCCAGTGCATGGAAGGAATGCTGGCGCAGGTGACGGAGGCGCTGCGACAGGCGGAGCGCAAGCTGCGCGCGAAGCGGCAGTCGCTGGCGCGCGCGGGCGTGACGGAGGACCCGGCGGGCATGGTGGCGCGCTCGGAGGCGATGCAGCGAATCATCAACCTGGCGCGCAGGGTGGCGAAGGTGGACTCCACGGTGCTCGTCACGGGCGAGAGCGGCGTGGGCAAGGAGCGCATCGCCCGCCTCATCCATGACGAGTCAGGCCGCGCGCACAAGGCCTTCGTCGCCGTCAACTGCGCCGCCGTCACGGAAAGCCTGCTGGAGAGCGAGCTGTTCGGCCACGCGCGCGGCGCCTTCACCGGCGCCACCCACGACAGGGCCGGCCTCTTCGAAGCGGCCCATGGCGGCACCCTCTTCCTGGATGAAGTGGGCGAGGTGCCACCGTCCATGCAGGCCAAGCTGCTGCGCGTGCTGCAGGAGCGCGAGGTGCGCCGCGTGGGCGAGAACGCCAGCCGCAAGGTGGACGTGCGGCTGGTGGCCGCCACCAACCGCGACCTCGCGGAGGAGGTCCGCCAGGGGCGCTTCCGTCAGGACCTCTACTACCGGCTGCGCGTCATCGAGCTGAAGATTCCGCCGCTGCGTGAGCGCCGCGACGACGTGCTCCCCCTGGCGCGGCTGCTGCTCGCCGAGGCCGCGGAGCGCTTGGGCCGCAGGGTGTCGGGCCTGTCCCCGGACGCGGCGGACCAGTTGCTGCGCTATGCGTGGCCCGGCAACGTGCGTGAGCTGAGCAACGCCGTGGAGCGCGCGGTGGCGCTGTGCGAGGGCACTCGGGTGGAGCGGGAGGACCTGCCGGAGGAGGTCCGCGCCGCGCCCCCCAGCCTGGTGCCCACCGGCAATCCGCAGCGGCTGGAGGACATGGAGAAGCATTACATCCTGGCGGTGCTGGCGCAGAACGGCGGCAACCGCGCGCGCACCGCCGAGCAGCTCGACATCGGCGTGGCGACGCTCTACCGCAAGCTCAAGCAGTACGGCCACCCGGAGGCGGCCCACTGAGTCGCGAAGGGCCCGGCGTCAGTTGAGGTACTGGTCCCGGTCCGGCCGGTCCTGCCGCACCACCTGCAGGTGCTTGGAGCGGCCCTTCAACTGGCGCTGCAGCCGCCAGTGCTGCAGGTGCAGCCACAGCTTGCGCGGGCTGGCCCCGCGCACGTAGGCGAACGCCATGCAGAGGCCCAGCAGGTCCGGCACCTGCGTCTGCCAGCCACTGGTGACGGCCGACAGGACGACGAAGCCCGCACCGATGCCCGCCAGCGCGTTGCCCGACAGCGGCAGGCCCCAGAAGTTCGTCTGCCCCCGGCCAATGGAGAGTCCGTAGGACACCCACAGCACCGACGTCATGACGTTGCCGCCCGCGTACGCCTGCACCGTCGCGCCGGGCACCAGCATGGCCAGCAGCGAGGTGATGAGGCCCGCACTCACCGCGATGCCCAGCGCCACCATCAACAGGCGCCTGCTGCCCCAGATGGACTCCAGGTAGCCGCCAATGGACCAGGTGATGATGGCGCCGAAGATGATGCCGATGGGGCTGGACTCGATGAAGGCATACGTCAGCGGCTGCCACAGGAAGAGCTTGCCGAACACCAGGTCCGGGAACAGCAGCAGCAAGCCACCCGACTGCGACTTCGTGAGGTGGAACATCACGGAGCCAGCCACCAGCGCCACCGCCAACTTGGACGCCGTGGTCTCCAGGCCGGGCAGTCCCATGCCGCCGCCCCCGCCTCCGAAGCTCCTCATCGGTCGCATTCAGTACACCATCCTCTCGTTGCTCAGAGCCGTCCAAAGGTGGTGGAACACCGCTCGCTTCGCAACCCCAAATGACGAAGGGCGCCCATCCCCGACACCGGGGAAAGCGCCCTCGAACACTCACGCTTCGTCAACGGCCTCGCGGCCAATCAAGCCTTCGGCTTGTAGAAGAGCGTGATGGTCAAGCAGTGGAACTCCTTGTCGGAGGACTGCGTCACCACCCTGTCGACCACCTCGAGGTTGGAGTTCTCCTTGAGCCACTTGGTGATGTTCTCACCCATGTTCTCGCGGTCACGCGCGAGCGTGGTGGAGAACACCTTGACGCCCGTGAAGCTGATAACGCCCATTCCGACCCTCGTCATAAACCAGAGATTCTGGACGTTTACCCCGAGACGATTCCGCCATCAAGAATCGGGCCCGACAATCCGGCCCTTGCGCGTCCTGGGCATCCCACCTGGGAGGTGGGCTCCCGAGCCTCGCACGGAGCGCGCGGGCCCGGGGGCTGGAACTTCACCGGCCGCTGGCGGCCTTGCGCGACAGGCAGGTGACCTCATCCTTGCAGGCCGGGCCAATGCCCTCGGGGTGTGCCGTCAGGGGCGTCTTGTCGCTCTCCTCCACGCTACACACCACGCACTTGCGCTTGCGGTTGCGACGCTCGGCGCGGCGCTGCTCCGCGATGGCCTTGGCCCGCTCACGCGCCGTCTTCGCGTCCACCTCGTTGCTCATCTCGCGTCCTGGTTGGAAGTCCTGTGTCATCAGAGCGCCTCGACGAGCACCGCGATGCCCTGGCCGCCACCGATGCAGGCGGACCCGATACCATAGCGGGCGCCGCGACGCTTCAGCTCGTACACCAGCGTAGTGGTGATGCGCGCGCCGGAAGCTCCCAGCGGGTGCCCCACGGCGATGGCGCCGCCGTTGACGTTGGTGCGCTCACGGGGCAGCCCCAGCTCCTTCTCCACCGCCAGGTACTGCGGCGCGAAGGCCTCGTTGACCTCGAAGAGGTCGATGTCCGACAGCTGACACTGGGCGCGCTCCAGCAACTGGCGGATGGCCGGCGCGGGGCCAATGCCCATGATTTTCGGATCACAGCCGGAGACGCCCCAGTTGACGAGCCGGGCAATGGGCTGCAGGCCGTGCTTCTTCACGAAGCTGCCGGTGGCCATCACCATGGAGCCGGCGCCGTCGCAGATGCCACTGGCCGCGCCCGCGTGCACCACGCCGTCCTTCTTGAAGACCTTGGGCAGCTTGCGCAGGCTCTCCACCGACGTCTCCGGGCGGTTGTGCTCGTCCCGGGACACCACCGTCTCCCCCTTCTTCGTCTTCAGCGTGACGGGGGCGATTTCATCCTGGAAGCGGCCCGCCTCCTGCGCGGCGGCGAAGCGCTTCTGGGTCAGGACGGCGTACTCGTCCACCTGCTCCTGCGTGAGCGAGTAGTCCACCGCGAGCTGCTCGGCGGTGAGCGCCATGGCCTGGCCGGTGTAGCTGTCGGTGAGGGCCGTCCACAGCATGTCCTCCAGGCTGCCCTTGCCCAGCGGCAGGCCCCAGCGGGCGCCGCGGATGACGTGGGGGGCCTGGCTCATGGACTCGGTGCCACCGGCCAGCACGACGGAGGCCTGCTCGGTGAGCATCAGCTCCGCCGCCGTGATGAAGGCCTGGAAGCCGGAGCCGCACAGCCGGTTGACGCCCAGTGCGGGCACGGGGACGGGCACGCCGGTGCGCAGGCCCACGTGGCGCGGCAGGTAGATGGCGTCCGCGCTGGTCTGCACCACGTTGCCGTAGACGACGTGCTGGACGTCTTCCGGAGACACCTTCGCCTGGGCCAGCGCGGCCTTCGCCGACTCCACGGCGAGGTCGGTGGCACTGAGGTCCTTCAGGCTTCCCCCGTAGGTACCGAACGGGGTGCGCTTGCCGGACAGGAAGTAGATTTCCTCGTTCTTGGACACGCTCTTCATGGTGGTCGTCTACCTACTCTCATGGGGCGCGCGGTGCACGCGCGCCGTGACGTCGTGACGTGTGGGACGGACGGCCCTAGGGCGCGCGCGGCCCGAAAAAGGCGCTGGCGACGATGGCAAGCGCGATGACGGTCCACAACAAACCTTGAAGGTTCTGTTTCCGGATTTCCTTGCGGCCGAGCCCCTGGTACCAGGAACGCCCGGCGGCCACCCTGCCTTCCCAGGTGAAATCCCCGGTGGGCTGCAACCCGTCCAGGCGGCGCAGGTGCGCGCGCAACAGGCGGTCGGGCGGAGCGTCCTCCAGTGAACCCGCCAGGTAGACGCCGGGCACCTCCAGCGCCGGGCGCCGGTAGTCCGCGGTGATGACGAAGCCCCCGGAGGCCAGGGGGGTGAGGAGGTACAGCCGGGGCACGCCGCCCTGCCCCTCGTGGAGCGTGGCGAAAACGCGCTCACCTGGGTGGGCCCAATCGTAGGAGCGCGTGGCGCGCTGGAGGCGCGGCTTCTCCTCATGGCTGCCCAGCGGCACGAACCCCAGCGCCTGAAGCTGGTTGGCGCGCCCCGACAGCTCCAGGGGCAAATCCATCTGGTCCGCGGGCGCCTCGGGCTCCACCCGCACGCTGGACGGGAAGAGGAAGAGGATGCTGCGCCACAGATTCATGGACAGCAGCACGAGCGCCAGCACCAGGCCGGCGACGACGATGCCCAGCTCGGCGAGGACATTCATGAAGGGAGGACCTCCAGGTGCATCGCCCCCCGCGCCACGGGCGCGAGGAGCCGAACGAGGGAGGTCAACAAGGCGGGCCGACCGGAGACCATGACTCCGGGACCCTAGCGGAAAGCGGCGCCCGCGTGCGCTGGCTTCAGCGCCGGGACGCGCTGGCTGGCAGCGTGCTCCAGCGCTCGACGTCCGCCGGGGTGAGTGGGTCCTCGCCGCGCAGGAACTGCTCCAGGTGCCCCAGCGAGTCCACGCCGAAGAACAGCTCGTCGTCCACCAGATAGGTGGGCACGCCAAAGGCTCCGGCGGCAACCGCCGCCTCGGTGTTCCGCCGGACCCGGTCCTTCACCTCCTGCGTCTGGGCCGCCGCGAGCAGCGCCTGGGCGTCCAGCCCCGCGGCCTGAATCGCCGCGCCCACGGCCTCGGGCGACTCCGCCCCCTTCCCGCCGCCCCAGGCGGAGGCATACAGGGCGCTCACCAGCCGGCTCCGGGCCTCCACGTCATCCACGGCGGCCGTCACACGCAGCGCGAGCAGCGGGTTGAAGGGATGCGTCGGCGGCGGCGCGAAGGGCACGCCAAGGTCATGGGCGATGCGAAAGGTCTGCTTGAAGATGTAGGCCCGCTTGGGCACGACCTCCGCGGGACCGATGTTTCCCGTCGCGTTGAGCACCCCCGCGAGCAGCACGGGCACCGGCTCCACGGTGCGGCCATGGCGCGCGGCGAGCGCCGGCAGGCGCGTCCAGGCCAGGTAGGCATACGGCGAGATGAAATCCAGCAGGAACCGCAGTGGGGTCGGGGCCATGGCCCGAGTCTAACGCCCCACTTCCGGGCTGTGAGGACACAGTCCCGTCGACTTTCCAGCGTCACATCAGGCGCTCTGACGCAGCTCCCCGGCCCGGCGCTGGAGCGCACCCCGCAGGGAGCTGGCCAGGGCCAGCAGGCTGGAGGCCCGGGCATCCATGAAGGCCGCCTCGGCCGCCTCCAGCGCCACCACCGAGGACTCCGCGTCCCGCGCGCGCTCCGCGAGCGCCAGGCGCACCAGCCCCACCTGGAGCACGTTGCCCGTCAGCTCCGCCAGCGCGAGCGCCCGGCGCAGGTGCGCCAGGCCCTCCTCACCCGGCAGCAGCGCCGCCAGCGCCCGGCGGGAGAGGATTTCATCCCACGGATTGGCCAGCACCGGGTCCATGGCCCGCGCCAGCGCCGCCTCCGCCGCGTCCTGCGCCGCCACCAGGTTGCCCTGCTCCCGTTCGAAGCGGGACTGATAGACGCGCAGCAGCGTCTCCATGCGGACGCCGCCCTCGCGCGCGGCGGCAAGGGCCGCGGGGAGTGACCGGCGCGCCGCACCCGCATCCTCGAAGAGCACGTCGCGGCAGGCCTGATACACCCGCAGGTGACACTGGAGCCACCGGTCCTCCGGCAGCACCCGCGCCAGCGCCTCGGCGCGGGCCACCACCGCGGCCACGTGCTCGTGCTCGCCGCGCTCCAGGTAGTACGGCGGTGTGAAGAGGGCCAGGTTGCGCTCCATCAACCGGGGGTTGCCCAGCCGCCGCACCAGCTCCGTCTTCTCCGTGAAGGCCGGGACGAACGCCGCGCCGTCGCCCGTGAAGGCCGCGCGCGTCACCACCGAGAACAGATGGAAGCCGCGCACGTCCGTGAGCCCATGGGCCTCCGCCACGGCGTACCCGTCGCGCAGCGCCTGAGCGTCCAGCGGCTCGCCGCGCAGCGCCAGGTTCATGTTCATCGTGAAGCCGCCCATGCCCAGCGCCCACGCCAGGCGCTTGGGTAGCCGGCCCATCACCTCGCACAGCCCGCGAAGCCGCTTCAGTTGCTCGTACTGCGTCTCCAGCACGCCGGCGAAGCGGCCCGTGTAGGCACACACCTGAGCGGGAGCCAGCTGCGCCGCGGCGCGATAGGGCGACACCTCCGGCTGCTCGGCCCGCACACGCTCGAGCAGCGCCGTCAGCTCCTCCGTGCGCCCCACGCTGGCCAGGGCCATGGCCTGGAGAATGCGCAGCTCGGCCTGCTTCCAGAAGACGTCCGCGGTGCTGGCGAACGCATCCGCCTCGCGCTCACGGAACAGCGCCTTCAGGCGCGCGGGACGCTCCACTTCGGGCGCGGCGCACGCGGCCTCCAGCGCGGCCACCGCCTGCGCCCGCCCGTCCACCAGGTCCACCGTGGAGGCCCAGTGGTCACTCAGCTTCCGCGCGAAGACGAGCGAGGTGGGCGGGTCGCTCGAATAGCCCACCTCCACCATCGTCACCCAGATGCGCAAGAGCAGCCTGTCACGGCCCGGGAAGTCCGGCGCGGCCTCCAGCAGCATCGCCGCTTCCTTCAGCAGCAGCGTCGCCTCCAGCAGCGCCTGCGCCTCGATGGCGGCCCGGCCCGCGTCCAGCAGCGGGCCAATGGCCAGCTCCGGCTCCGACGAGCGCAGGTAGTGCCACCCCACCGTGCGCGACAGCTCCGGCCGCGACGAGTGCAGCGTCTGGAGCGCCAGCGCCACGCGGCCGTGCGCCACGCGCCGCGCATCCTCGGGCGTGCTGTCGTAGACGGCCTGGTGCACAGTGTCGTGCGTGAAGACGTAGCGGCCCTCCACCTCCTGGAGGAACTGCCGCTCCACGATGCCGTCCAGCACCGCGAACAGCTCGGACTCGGGCAGCTCCGCCAGCGCGCGGAGCATGGGCAGCTCCAGGCTGCGGCCCGCGGGCGCCAACTGGCGCAGCAGCGACACCTGCTCCGCCGGAGCACTGCCCAGGCGCGCGAGCACCGCGTCGTGGATGCTGGCGGGCAGCGGCCGTGTATCCAGCCCCTCGACGGCGCTCCACCGGCCGCCCACCCGCGTCAGCGCGCCTTCCTCCACCAGCGCGCGCAGGCACTCGGTGGCGAAGAAGGCATTGCCGCCCGTGGTCTCATGCAACCGCGTGACGAAGGCCGCGGGCACGGCCAGCCCCGGCAGCGCCAGCTCCACCAGCGTCCGCACGTGCTCGGCGGCCAGCGGCTCCAGGTCCATGCGGGTGGTGATTTTCTCGTCCACCGTCTGGAAGGCCAGGCTCAGGCGGCTCAACTCGCCGTTCCGGAACGTGCCCACCACCATGCCGCGCGTGCCGTACAGGGCGCGGATGAGGACGTTGAGCACCTCCAGCGTGGCGCTGTCGGCCCACTGGAGGTCCTCGAAGCACAGCACCAGCGTCATCCGCCGGCCCAGCGCCTGCACCCACTCCGCCAGCGCGCCGAAGAAGGCCAGCTTCTCCTCGCCCACCACCGGATGCACTTCGCCCGCGTCCGGCGTCAGGCCCGGGAGCAACTGCCGCAGCTTCGGCCCGAGGCGCTCCATCATCTCCGAGGGCGTGAGCGGTACCAGACACCGCACCGCCTGGACGATGGGCGTCAGCGGCGCCTGCCCCTCCGCGCGGCACTGGCCTCGGCCGAAGGGCAGCTCCGCCAGCTTCGCCTGGAGCTCGAACTCCTGGAGCAGCCGCGTCTTGCCCACGCCCGCGGGCGCGCCGATGAGCACCGCGCGGGACTGGCCCCAGTCCGCCTCGGCCAGGCCGTTCATCAGCGCTTCCAGCTCCGCGGCGCGGCCCACCACTTCCGGCACGTGCAGGTAGCTGGCGCGCGCCGACAGCGGCTCCTCCGGCATCGGCTCGCCGCTGGCGTGGCAGAGCGCCTCCATCAGCTCGCTGGCGTCCTGGAAGCGCTCGCGCGGATCCTTCGCCAACAGCAGGAGGATGATTTCCTCCAGCTGCGGATCCACCGGGCAAATCGTGGACGGCTTCGGCGGCGGCCGCGTCAGGTGGTCCGCCAGGAGCGCCGCCGGGGTGTTGCGCTTGAAGGGCAGCCGGCGCGTGACCAGGTAGTAGGCCATGACGCCCAGCGAATAGAGGTCCGCGCGCCCGTCGATGCTCGCGCCGCGCTGCCACTCCGGCGCCAGGTACTCCAGCGTGCCCTTGAGACGGCCGGGGCTGGGGGTGCCCAGCTGGTGCATGACGCCGAAGTCCATCAGCTTCACCGCGCCCGCGCTGGTGATGCGGATGTTGCTGGCCTTGATGTCGCAGTGCACGTACAGCCGCGAGTGCAGGAAGGCCAGGACCTGGGACATCTGGATGAGCACGCGGTACAGCGTGCGCGTGTCCAGTGGCGACTCACGCCCCAGCGAGCTCAGGTCCTGCCCGTCCACCACCTCCATGGTGATGAAGCGGTTGCCGGCCTCCGTCATGCCCCAGTCGAAGACCTTGAGGGTGCCGGGGTGCTGGAGCTTCTTCATGGCGAAGAACTCGTGCCGGAACATCAGCACCAGCTCCTCCGTCTTGCCCGCCGTCAGGCCCGCGGGGACCTGCATCTCCTTGAGCGCCACCCGGCGGTGCTCATGCAGGTCCGTGGCCAGCCAGATGCGGCCCATGCCGCCTTCGCCCAGCAGCCCTTCCACCCGGTAGCGCCCCGTCACCACCATGCCCACGGCCAACGAGCGGCGCTCCCCGGCGCGCGCTCCCGGCAGGGTGATGGGCGTGCGGATGCGGTCCCCCCATGAACTTGGAGGACGGCTGCGCTCGTCCAGGACTGCTGTCTTCTCCTCGTCGCTCACGAAGGGGAACCGGCGGGGTCAGCGAAATGCAGAAGTTAATGGGATATCACGTTTCCTTGCGACAGGCACACATCATCAGTGCCGTGTCGGCGTTGAGTGTCGCACCGCGCATGCGCCCCAGGCGACAAGCACCTGACAACACGGGCCTCGGCTGGACGGCGGCCTGGCAGCCCTGCCCGAAGCCCCGGACGCGTGGGTGCACATCCTCCCTCGGAAGAAGGCGCCGGCCGGATGAGCGGGCCACGAGGTGACGGATGAGGCACGCGGGCTGGAGGACGTGGCTGGGGGCGGGCGTGGGGGCGTTGCTGCTGGCGGCATGCCACACGTCGGAGGAGGAGGCACCGCCGGACCTCGACGACGTGGCGGCGGCGACGGTGACGCTGGAGCCGGGCCACTGTGCGGGCGTGGTGGTGGAAGACGGCCGGCACATTCTCACCGCCGCGCACTGCCTCCGGAATGAGGACTCGCGGGTGCCCTTGTCCTTCCTGGGCGGACGCCGGATGGACGGCAGCGCCGTGCACGTGGACCGGGGCCGGGACATCGCCATCCTCCGCCTGGACGCGCCAGCGCCGGTGCGCCCACTGGACGTCGCCCAGGCCCTGCCCACTCCGGGAGAGCCGCTGGTGTTCGCGGGCCGCAATGACCGTCCCGACAAGCCTCAGCAGGCCGTGCTGGAGCGGCTGGGCCGCTGCCCTTCGCTTCCCGAGGTGCCCGCCGCGCTCTTCACCACCATCCGGGGCCGGCCGGGGGACTCTGGCGCGCCGTTGGTGGACGCGCGCATGCAGGTGGTGGGGCTGGTCCACGGCGGGGCCGCCTGCCGCATCGCCGCGCCCACCGCGGGGCTCGCGGAGGTGGTGGCGCAGCTGCCGCGAAGGGGACCGGCCCTGGCGCGGCGGGCGCCGCCTCCGCCTCGCCAGGCCGCCCTCCCATCAGTGGGCCCTGGCGTCGTTGCCCCTGGGGCCGCCCGCTCTGAACTTGGAGCGAACGGGGCGGAACCTCACGCCCTCCCTACCCACGGAGACGGCACCATGGCTGGCAAGAAGGACAAGGGCCCCCAGGACGCGCGGCCCAGGGACATTGGCGATGACCAGCAGGCGGGCTTCCACGCCGGGGAGAATTTCCAACCGCGCAACCGCGGGCAGGTGGCGGACGCGCAGGACCGTGGCGCGGCGGACGCCTCCCGGCACCTCGCCCACGAGCACGGCGACGCGGCGCCCCACGCCGACACACCGTGGGAGGCGCGCGTGGAGCGCGGCGAGGAGTGGACGTCCCAAGATGTCCCGGAGAGGGAAGCCCGAGGCGACGAGGAGCCCGACTCCGCCGTCTCGCGTCAGGGCCTCGTGAGCCCCCCTCCCGAGGAGTAGGCGCCGCGCCTCGTCCCCCACGGACCCAAGGGGTGCTGAGCACCCCCTCTTGCTCCCCGCTGGCGCGTGGGGTGATGCTGGGCCTTTCGCCGGGGGAGAGCGTGTGCACCGGGCACCGCCGGGCGGCTGCCTCCCTGAGAGTCGGGGTGTCGTGAAGCCGAAGGTCCTCATCGTCGAGAATTCGTGGACGATGCGGGAGACGCTCCGTCTCCTGCTCTCAGGCGAGTTTGACTGCACCACGGCGGCCGACGGCGAGTCGGGGCTTCAGCAGGCCCTGGCGCACCCGCCCGATGTGCTCATCTCCGATGTGAACATGGACGGAATGGACGGCTACGCGCTCTGTGGCCACTTCCGCTCCGAGCCCACGCTCAAGCACGTCCCCGTCATCTTCGTCAGCGGCTATGCGCCTCGCACGGAAGGGCCCGCGGACCAGCCCGTCCCGGACGCCTACCTGGTCAAGCCGGTGAAGCCGCCCGTGCTCATCGCCCAGATTCACGCGCTGCTGGCTCGCGCGGACGCCGTCACCCCGGCCGCGCCCACCACCCAGCCCGCGTGGAAGAGCTGAGGCCGCCCACCCCGAAGCACCCGGCACGGCGCGTCGCGAGTGAGAAGACGGGCGCCGGCCTCGCTGGAGCGCGGGACGGCCGCATGGCGCCCGGGCGTTGCCACCAACGAACGGGTGACACACGGGGTGGTCCGGTGACGATTCGACTCAAGCGGGCGTACGAAGCAGCAAGCCGCACGGATGGGCGGCGCTTCCTGGTGGAACGGCTGTGGCCGCGAGGCGTACGGAAGACAGCGCTTCCCATCGAAGCCTGGCTGAAGGATGCAGCCCCCAGCACCGAGCTGCGGAAGTGGTTTGCACACGACCCTGACCGCTGGTCCGAGTTCTGCCGGAGATACACCGCCGAGCTCGCGGCGAATCCCGCGGCATGGCAGCCCCTGCTCGAAGCCGCGCGCCACGGCACGGTGACGCTCGTCTACAGCGCCCATGACACCGAGCACAACAACGCGGCGGCCCTCCAACAGTTCCTCGAAGAGGCGTCCGGCGGCGCCGCTCCGAAGAAGCCTCCATGTGCCTCGCGGCGAGGCCGGGGCCGCTCGACGCGACACACCTGACGTGCCGCCAAGGGAAAGCGCGCCGTGGCTCAACTCCCCCGGTACGTGGAGTAGCCGAAGGGGCTCAGCAGCAGCGGGACGTGGTAGTGCTCGTCCGGCGCCGTGAGTTCGAACACCACCGTCACCGACGGGTAGAAACCGCGCACGCCGAGCGCCCGGAAGTACGCCCCGGTGTCGAAGGCCATCCGGTAGACGCCCGGCTCCACGCGCGCCCCCTGGGGCAGGAAGTCGCGCACGCGGCCGTCGCCGTTGGTGACGCCGCGCGCCAGCTGCGTCCATTCGCCCGAGTCGCCTTGCAGCTCCAGGGTGATGGGAACACCGGACGCCGGCCGGCCCCGGTGCGTGTCGAGAACGTGAGTGGACAGAGTGCTCATGACGCCAGCAGCTTCTCCAGTCGGATGCGGGTGATTTTCGCCTGCTCCCCGGCCGCGATGCGCAGCTCCTCGTCCGGTGCGTTGTCCAGCCGCTCGCGCAAGAGCTCCAGCATCTCCGCCGCGCTCTTGCCCGTGGCGCACACCAGGAAGATGAAACCGAAGCGCTGCTCGTAGGCGGCGTTGCCCTCCGCCAGCCCTTGCAACACCGCCTCGTCCGCGCCCTGCACCCCACCCTGCTCCTGCGAGGACCACGAGGCGGTGGATGCGAACTTCGCGCGCAGCTGGGACACGTCACCGATGCGCGGGTGGTGCGTCATGGCCTCACGCCAGTCGTCCGGTCCCGTCTGCTTCCAGAGCCACGCCGACTCCGAGAACAGGTGCTGCGCGTCGCGGAAGGGCCGCGAACGCACCATGCCGTCCGCCCAGCGGGATGCGCCGCAGCAGCGCATCAACTCCGCGCGCGCCTCCGACGGCAACAGGGAATTGAGTCGAGTCAGTCCGCTGCTCATGCGGGCCGCCCGTGGACCCGCAGCCGGCTGACGCCGCCGTCGGGATAGATTTTCAGACGCACGTGGGTGAAGGGCCCCTTCGCCGCCAGCTCGGACTCGTAGAAGTGGCGGTGGTGCGCTTGGAGCTTCGTGCGCGGCAGCAACTCCGTCCACGCGATGTCATGCGCGTTGGCGAAGTCCACCACCGGCTCGCGCAGGTAGCAGCCTTCGATGGAGCACGTGTCCGGGTAGTTGCCCTTGAAGAAGGCCGTGTCCACCTCCACGCGCTGCACGGTGCCCGGGACGGCGAGCTTCACCACAATCCAGTCGAAGCCCGGCAGCACGCGCTTGCGCCGCGTCTCCCAGCCCTCGCCCATGTTGGCGGCGCGCCCCGGGAGGATGAGGTTGTCCTTGGGGCCGAAGAAGGAGTCATTGCACGCCACCACCGTGCCGCCATTCTCCGCCGCCGCCAGGTCCACCGTACCGCCGGCGTGGGACAGGCGCTCGAAGTCCGGCCGCACCTCGCCATGGACGCGGAAGCGGGCCACGCCGCCATCCGGGAAGATGTTGAGCCGCAGGTGCGTCCAGCGCTTGTCGCTGGCGATGGGGAACAGGTTGCGCGTGCCGCCCTGCAGCTTGAGCTGCGGGAGGATGGGCGTCCAGGTGGCCTCGGCCAGGGCCTCGGGCGTGGGCGAGCCCTCCACCTCCAACGCATCCACCGAGGCGTACTCGGGGAAGTTGCCGAGGAAGTGGTTGGTGTCGATGTCCACGCCGCGCACGACGCCCGGCAGGCCGAGCTTGAGGATGCACCAGTCATGGCCCGGGACGCGCTTGCGGCGCGACTCCCAGCCGTCCATCCACTTGCCGTTCTCAGTGAACTTGCCGGGGATGAAGATGCCCCGGCCGGGCTTCAGCAGGTTCTCCTTCCCCGCGAAGAACTCATCGCTGGCCAGCAGCGCCTGACCGCCCACGTTCTCCGCGGCCAGGTCGATGAATTCAGTGAAGGCAATCCGCAGCCTTCCCTCTTCGGGTGAGTGCATGGTGTGTGTCTCCCAAGTGCTTCAAGCAGCGGCGCGCGTCCCCACGGGGCGGCGCACCCAGAGTCCCGACGGGCGCGGCATCGGCTGGCCGCGCTCGAAAACCCTCGTCCCTCGCAGGAACGTCATCTCCACCACGCCCGTCAACGTCCGGCCCGCGTACGGCGTTATCGGATGACGGTGTAGCAGGCGCTGTGGCTCCACGGCGAATGAAGCATCCGGGTCGAACACCACCAGGTCCGCGTCCGCACCGGGCGCCAGCGTCCCCTTGACACCCGCGAGGCCCACCAGCCGCGCGGGGGCTTCGCACATCCAGCGCACCAGCGACTCCAGCCCCAATCCGCGCCGCTTCGCCTCCGTCCACACCGCCGGCAGGCTGAGCTGCAACGACGCGATGCCGCCCCAGGCCGCGCCGAAGTCGCCGCGCTCCAGGTGCTTCAGCGCGGGCGTGCACGGTGAGTGGTCCGACACCACCAGCTCGATGTCCCCCTGCGCCAGCCCGGCCCACAGCCGCTCGCGGTTCTCCGCCTCGCGGATGGGTGGCGCGCACTTGAAGTGGGTCGCGCCGTCCTCAATCTCCTCCGCCGTGAAGCTCAGGTAGTGCGGGCACGTCTCCACCGACACGTCCAGGCCCTCGCGCCGGGCCTCGCTCAGCACGGGCAGCGCCTCCGCGGAGGACAGGTGGACGATGTGCACGCGGCAGCGGTGCGCGCGCGCCAACGCCACCATCATCCGGATGGCCTCGTTCTCCCAGCGCTTCGGGCGCGACTCCAGGTAGCCGCGGTACGTGCGCGCGTCCCCACCGGCGACCAGCCCTTCCACCGGGGACTCCAGCTCCGCGTGGACGATGAGCGGGACGCCCCGGCGCGCGAGGATGGGCATGGCCACGTCGAGCACCTCGCGCGTCGCATGCGGAAACTCGTCCACGCCGGAGGGGCACAGGAAGCACTTGAAGCCGGAGATGCCCGCGTCGATGAGCGCCTCCAGTTCGCCCGCGTTGCCCGGGATGACGCCGCCCCAGAAGGCATGGTCCACCTGGCAGCGCCCCTGGGCCGCCTCGGCCTTCAGCTTCAGCGCCGCCAGCGTGGTGGTGGGCGGCAGCGAGTTGAGCGGCATGTCCACCACCGTGGTGATGCCTCCCGCGGCCGCCGCGCGCGTGGCCGTCTCGAAGCCCTCCCACTCGGTGCGGCCGGGCTCGTTGATGTGCGCGTGGCTGTCCACCACACCGGGCATCAGCACCTTGTCGCCCACGTCCACCACTGGCAGTCCGGAGGGAATCTCCGCGTGAGACACCACCGCGGCCACCTTGCCGCCACGCACCACGACCGCCGCCTCGCGCACGCCTTCGCCCGTGACCACGCGTCGGCCGCGCACCACGAACTGCTCTCCACTCATGGCTCGAATTCCTTCTCGTCGTAACCCGCAAGGGACTCGAAGAACGCGTCCCGGTCATCCACGTAGAGCTGCAGCGTCACCCCGGACACGAGCCGGGGCAGGCCGTACTTCATGCCGGAGATGCTCGCGCCCCCGAAGCCCAGCGAGAGCAGGCAGCCAAAGGTGAAGTTGAAGATGCCCTGGAGCCATGGCGCCTTCCCCGGTTGCTTCTCCTGAAGCTCGAAGTGCGCGCCCAGGTACGGGTGCCGCAGCAGGTCCGCGTGCGACTGTCCCTCGGGCGGCGTGTACCGGTCCTTCCACAAGGCGATGTCGCCGTGGAGGCCCGCCAGCTCCGGACGCAGCGACAGGTCCGTCACCGTGCCGCTACCGATGATGAGCTTGTCGAACACGAACTGCCCATGAGGCGTGGTGACGCGCGCCTGTCCGTCCACCTCTTCCGCGCCGAGCCAGGGACTGCCGCCGTGCAGGTGGAACTGGGGAAAGGCCCGCGCCCGGCTGAAAGTGTCCGACGGTGGCAACTGCCCCATCTCGATGATGCGGTGGATGAAACGCCAGCGGTCCGCGTCCGGCAGGTCCGCGTGGTGCTTGAGAAAGCCCACGAACTCCGCCCAGCGGTAGGGATTCACGTTGGGCAGCGTCTTGCGGCGGTAGAAGAGGTGGACCTCGGCCGCGCCGTGCTCCAGCGCCACGGCGGCGTTGTCGAATGCGGAGGCCCCTGCGCCGAGCACCCCCACGCACTTGCCACGCAGGGCCTCGAAGTCGATGGCGTCACGCGTGTGGGCGTACAGCTCGCGCCGCAGCCCGGCCACCACGGACGGCACTTCCCAGCGGCCAGAGCCGTCAATGCCCGTGGCCAGCACCACCTTGCGCGCATGCACCACGTCCGTGGTGCCCTTGCGTGTGTCGATGAGTGGAACGGAGAAGCAGTCCTCCTCCGCGCCCCAGGCGATGGCCCCCGCGCGCGTGCCACACCGCACGGGGATGGCGAGCGTGCCGCGGTACCAGTCGAGGTAGTCCGCCCACATCTCCTTGGGGATTCGGACCACCGCCTCCCACGAACCTTCGCCGTGCTGCGCCTCGTACCAGGACTGGAAGCAGAGACTTGGCAGGTTATGGTCCGGGCCCGTCAGGTGCTTGGGTGTCCGCAGCGTGTGCATGCGGGCGAAAGTCTTCCACGGTCCGGCGAGGCCCTGCTCGCAGTCATCCACCACGAGCAGGTTCGTGACGCGCTCACGCATCAACCCGAAGGCGGCGGTGAGCCCGCTCTGCCCACCACCGATGACGAGCACGTCCAACACGGCCCGTCCGTCCCGCGTGCGGCGCGGCAGCACCCACGGTCTGCGTGGGTACTCCAACTGCTCCAGGTCCTTCCGGATTCGAGTTTCCAGCGCGGCGAGAGCAGAGGCGGAAGGCAGCTCGGCGGGGCTCGAGGGGACGCGCATGGGCCTCATCGTATCCGCGCACCGCGTCAGTGAGCCAAGACGCCCCGGAATGACAGGGAATTGTCCAAAACCCCAAAGGTTCACTGGAGATTACGTCACCTTCAACGCTTCCCCCACTGGGCTGCTTGGCTATGCTGCGCGCCCTTCGTTTCCGCCCGAGGTGAATCCGCGTGATCAACGCCCATACCCGCGTCCCGCCGCCGAAGAACGAGCCTGTCCTCTCCTATGCGCCCGGTACCGCCGAGCGCCGGGAGGTACAAGCCGAGCTGAAGCGCATGGCCGGTGAGCAGATCGACATCCCCGTCATCATCGGCGGCAAGCACATCCGCACCGGCAAGACGGACACCGTGCGCATGCCGCACAACCACTCGCACGTGCTGGCCACGCTGCACGAGGCGGATGCCAGCCACGCGGAGCAGGCCATCCAGGCCGCCCTGGCCGTCAAGGACGACTGGGCGCGCATGCCCTTCCAGTCGCGCGCCGCCATCTTCCTGCGCGCCGCGGAGTTGCTGGCCTCGCGCTACCGTCCCATCCTCAACGCCGCCACCATGCTGGGTCAGTCCAAGACGGCCCACCAGGCGGAGATTGACGCGACGTGCGAGGCCGTGGACTTCCTGCGCTACAACGTCCACTTCGCCGAGCAGATTCTCGGCTGGCAGCCGGAGGCCGCGCACCAGACGTGGAACATGACGGACTACCGTCCGCTGGACGGCTTCGTCTTCGCGGTGGCGCCGTTCAACTTCACGGCCATTGCCCTCAACCTGGCCACCGCGCCGGCGATCATGGGCAACGTGGTGCTCTTCAAGCCGTCGTCCACGGCGGCCCTGAGTGCCTGGTACATCATGGAGCTGCTGCGCGAGGCGGGCCTGCCCGACGGCGTCATCAACATGCTCCCGGGTGACGGCCCCACGGTGGGCAACCCGGTGCTGGCCAGTCCGCACCTGGGCGGCATCCACTTCACCGGCTCCACGCCGACGTTCAACGCCATGTGGCGCACGGTGGGAGAGAACATCTCCCGGTACAAGCAGTACCCCCGCATCGTCGGCGAGACGGGCGGCAAGGACTTCATCGTCGCCCACCCGTCCGCGGCGGACGACCTGGAGGCGCTCGCGGTGGCCATCGTCCGCGGCGGCTTCGAGTACCAGGGCCAGAAGTGCTCCGCGGCCAGCCGCGTCTTCATCCCCGAATCCCTGTGGCCCAAGCTGAAGCCGCGCCTCCAGGCGCTCATCAGCGAGGTCCGCATGGGTGACGTGTCGGACTTCAGCAACTTCATGGGCGCCGTCATCGACGAGAAGTCCTTCAAGAAGGTCTCCTCGTACATCGACCTGGCCAAGAGCGACAGCGGGGCCAGCATCGTGGCCGGCGGCGACGTGGACCGGAAGCAGGGTTGGTTCGTGAAGCCCACGCTGGTGCAGCTCGACAGCCCCACCCACCGCATCCTTCGCGAGGAGATCTTCGCGCCGCTGGTGGGCCTGCACGTCTACCCGGATGCGAAGTACGAGGAGACGCTGCGCGAGGTCGACCAGGCCGCGTCCTACGCCCTCACCGGCGCGGTGTTCGCGCGCGACCGGAAGGCCATCGACACGGCGCTGCGCGAGCTGCGCCACGCGGCGGGCAACTTCTACATCAACGACAAGCCCACCGGCGCTGTCGTGGGCCAGCAACCCTTCGGCGGTGGCCGCGCGTCCGGCACCAACGACAAGGCGGGCTCGGCGCTCAACCTGGTGCGGTGGACCAGCCCCCGCACCATCAAGGAGACGTTCGTCCCGCCCGTGAAGGTGCCCTACCCCTTCATGGACAACGACCCGAACGAAGGCGCCATCTGAGGCACGTATGAACGGTCCGTTCCCCGGCATCGCTGGCCTGGACACGTACGCGCTGGTGGACGGTGGGAGCCGCGTGGAGGTCATCCCTTCACGCGGTGCCATCGTCACCCGGATGAACGTGGACGGTGACGAGCTGCTGTACCTCGACGAGGCCACGGTCGCGGACCCGGCGAAGAACGTGCGCGGGGGCATCCCCGTGCTGTTCCCCAACGCCGGGCCGCTGCCGGGGGACACCTATTCCGTGGACCGTCAGCAGTACACGCTGCCGCAGCACGGCTTCGCGCGGAAACTTCCGTGGAAGGTGCGGCATGCGGACGCATCACGGCTGGTGGTGGAGCTGTCCTCCAACGAGGAGACGCTGCGCCACTTCCCGTGGCGGTTCGACGCACGGCTCACCTTCTCGCTGGCCGGCCAACGGCTCACGCTGGAGAGCGCGTTCGAGAACCAGGACACGCGGCCCATGCCGCTGCACCTGGGCTTCCATCCGTACTTCCGCGTGCCGGACGCGGCGAAGGCCCAAGCGGGCGTGGACACGGACGCCACGCGCGCGTGGGACAACTGGCGCAAGCAGGACATGAACGTCACCGGGCTGAACCTCTCCGAGGAGGAAGTGGACCTTCACTTGAAGGACCACTCGAAGCCGGAAACGACGTTGGAGCGGGGCCCCGGGCTCAAGCCCATTCGCCTGTCGTGGAGCCCCGAGTACCGCGTCCTCGTCGTGTGGACGCTGCGTGGGAAGGACTTCGTCTGCGTGGAGCCGTGGACCGCCGCCAAGGGTGCGCTGGCCACGGGGGAAGGGCTGCCGCACGTGCAGCCTGGAACTCGGACGTCGCTTCGCTTCGATATCCAAGGCTGAACGGCAGGGCCAGGAGCCCCCCCGGGGCGACTCCTGCACCTTGCTGTTCGGAAATGTCGGGACATTTGCCGCCGCGCAAAACCCCCGACATTTCCGAACAGCGACCTCCCAGCCTCCTCCCGGACCTGGGGGCCCCGACCTCGATGGAGTTTTCGAACAGTGGGCTCCTGGCCCCCTACCCCGTCAGCGCGAGCAATTCGCCTCGCAGCCAGCGGTTGCGCGGGTCCGCATCCGCCTGCCGGTGCCAGTAGACATGAAGCTCCAGCGGGGGCAGGGACAGCGGCATCGGCAGGAGGTGGTTGCCCAGCAGCGCGTGCAACTCCGCCGCGCGCCGCCTCGGCATCGTCAGCAGCAAGTCGGAGTCCGCGACGAGTTTGAACGCAGCCTCGTAGTGCTGACACCGAACGACGACGTCACGCTGGTAGCCCAGGCGGCTGAGCACCAGGTCCTCCACGGCCAGCCCGGTGCGGCGCGAGGACACGGTGACGTGCCGGGCCGCCATGTACTTCGCCACGTCCAGCTTGCGCCTGCTTCGGCTCACCACGCAGAAGGTGTCTTGCAACAGGGCCGTGCGCTTCAGCTCCGCTCCGGTCTGCTGCTCCACGTCGATGGAGAGGTCGAGCCGCCCCGACGCGAGGTCCCGCTCCAGCCGCGCCCGGTCGAGCCGGACGCTGGAGATGCGGACCTCCGGCGCGTGCGCCCGTAACCGAGCCACGAGCAGCGGGAGGATCGACGGCTCCAGCACGTCGTTCATCGCCACCGTGAACTGGCCCACGTCCCGGCGCGGGTCGAAGCCGCGTCCGCGATGAATCGCCTGTTCGAACAGCGCCAGCGCCTCCCGAATCTCCGGCGCCAACCGCTCCGCGAACGCCGTGGGCGCCACACCGCGCCCCTCCCGGACGAACAACGGCTCTCCCAGCTGCTCGCGCAGGCGTGCCAGCGCATGGCTCACGGCCGACTGACTGAGGAACAAGACCTCCGCCGCGCGCGTCAGGTTCCGCTCCCGGAGCACCACGTCGAAGACCCGGAAGAGGTTGAGGTCCAGCCGGGCGAGCCGCGCCGAATCCTGAACAGGGTTCATGGTTACACATGACCAACATTCACTGGATGCATCAAGGCCCCATGCGCAGGATGAAGGCCATGGACTTCGAGCCCAGTGAGCGAGCCAAGGACTACCTGGAGCGCGTGAAGCGCTTCATGAGCGAGCACATCCTGCCGGCGGAGGCCCGCTATCACGAAGAACTCCGAGCCACCGCCCAGGGGGGCGACTGGAAGACGTGGCGCGTGCCGCCCGTCATGGAAGAGCTCAAGGCCAAGGCGAAGGCCGAGGGCCTGTGGAACCTGTTCCTCCCAGACGAGAAGCTCGGCGCCGGGCTCAGCACGCTCGAATACGCCCCCATCGCCGAGGAGACGGGCCGCAGCTTCATCGCCCCCGAGGTCTTCAACTGCAGCGCCCCGGACACCGGCAACATGGAGGTGCTCTGGAAGTACGGCTCCGAGGCCCAGCAGGAGCGCTGGCTGAAGCCGCTGCTGGCCGCAGACATCCGCTCGGTGTTCTGTATGACGGAGCCGGACGTGGCCTCGTCGGATGCCACCAACATGGCGGCCACCGCCATCGTCGACGGCGACGAGGTCGTCCTCAATGGCAGCAAGTGGTGGTCCAGCGGCCTGGGGCACCCCAACGCGAAGGTGGTCATCTTCATGGCCCGCACTCCCGACACTGGAGGGGACCGCCACCACCAGCACTCCATGGTGCTGGTGCCACTGGACGCGCCGGGCGTGAACATCCGCCGCATGCTCCCCGTCTACGGCGACTACGACGCGCCCCACGGCCACGGCGAGGTGCACTTCGACAACGTGCGCGTACCGCGCGACAACATCATCGCCGGACCGGGGATGGGCTTCGAGATTGCCCAGGGCCGGCTCGGACCGGGGCGCATCCACCACTGCATGCGCTGCATCGGAGCCGCGGAGCGGTCCCTGGAGCTGATGATTGACCGAGGCATGAAGCGCACGGCCTTCGGGAAACCGCTACTCAACCTGGGTGGAAACCGCGAGAAGGTGGCTGAGGCGCGCATCGCCATCGACCAGGCACGGCTGCTGACGCTCTACGCGGCCTGGAAGATGGACCAGGTGGGAGCGCTCGGCGCCATGACGGAGATTTCCGCCATCAAGGTCGTCGCGCCAAGTGTCCTCCAGAAGGTGGTGGACGACGCCATCCAGCTTCACGGCGGCGCGGGTGTATCCCAAGATACGCCGCTGGCGGGATTCTTCGCCCAGGCGCGCAGCCTGCGCCTCGCGGATGGCCCGGACGAAGTGCACAAGGGTCTCATTGCCCGCATCGAGCTGTCGAAGCGGGGGTTCTCCCGGAGCTGACGGCCATGGCAACTCAACGCATCTTCATCACCGGTGGTGCCAGCGGACTTGGCAAGGCCATCGCCGTGCGCTTCGCTCGCGCCGGCTGGAAGGTCTGCATCGGCGACGTCAACGACACCCGCGGCGAGGAGGCATTGAAGGAGCTCTCCGCGTTGGCGCCCCAGGCCCATTACCTGCGCTGTGACGTGCGGCGTGAGGAGGACCTGCGCGAGGCCCTGGACTGGCTCACGGCGCAGTGGGGCGGCGTGGACGTAGTCATCAACAACGCTGGTGTCGCGCAGGCCGGCGCCATCGAAGACGTGTCGATTGACGACTGGCAGTGGATCATCGACATCAACCTGCTGGGCGTCGTGCGTGGGTGCAAGGTGTTCACGCCTGCCTTCAAGAAGCAGGGCCACGGCCACATCGTCAACGTGGCATCCATGGCGGGCCTGCTCGATGTGCCGCTGATGAGCAGCTACAACGCGACCAAGGCCGCCGTCGTGTCGCTGTCCGAGACGCTGCACAACGAACTGGCGGAGTACGGCATCGGCGTCAGCGTCGTGTGCCCGTCCTTCTTCAAGACGAACCTGGGTGATTCGCTGCGCACCACGGACCCTCGGCTGGGGGCCACCATGGCGCGGCTGCTGGAGCGCTCCGCCATCACCGCGGATGACATCGCCAACGACGTCTTCGACGCGGTGGCCGAGCGCGGTTTCTACATCCTGCCCCACGCGGACGGCCGCAGGGCCTGGCGGATGAAGCGCCTGCTGCCACGCGACCTCTACGCGTGGGTCATGCGCCGGAACACGCGGGGCATGCGCCCTGGCGCGCATCCAAAGGCCGGCTGAACAAGGGGCCATCACGCATGCCACCGACCGCGACCATCGACCCCGCTGGCGCCGTGCGCCCGGGTGAGGAGCTGAACCTCCCCGCCGTGGATGCCTGGCTCAAGGCCCAGGTCCCCACGCTGGAGGGCACCCCGGAAGTCACGCAGTACGCGGGCGGTGCCTCCAACTGGACGTACCGGCTGAAGTACGCCAACCGGGACCTCATCCTGCGCCGCCCTCCCGCGGGGACGAAGGCGAAGTCGGCGCACGACATGGCCCGTGAGTACACGGTGCAGCAGGCGCTGAAGCCGGCCTATCCCGTCGTCCCCACCATGGTGGGCCTGTGCCAGGACCCGGCCGTGATGGGCTCCGACTTCTACGTCATGGAGCGCATCGAGGGGCTCATCCCGCGCAAGCACCTGCCCCGGGGGCTGGCGCTGGACGCGAAGCAGACGCGGACGCTGTGCCTCAACGTCATCGCCAAGCTCGTGGAGCTGCACGCCGTGGACCCGGTGGCGGTGGGCCTGACGTCACTGGGCAAGGGGCCGGGCTATCCCACGCGGCAGGTGGAGGGCTGGTCGGCGCGCTACGAGAAGGCACAGACGTGGAACGTCGCCAGCTTCCGCTACGTGCGCGACTGGCTCAAGGCGAACACGCCCGCGGACATCGCCACGTGCGTCATCCACAACGACTGGCGCTTCGACAACGTGGTGCTCGCTCCGGAGGAGCCCACGCGCATCATCGGCGTGCTCGACTGGGAGATGGCCACCCTGGGTGACCCGCTGATGGACCTGGGCAGCGCGCTGGCCTATTGGGTCCATGCCGACGACGACTTCCTGATGCGCTCCACGCGGCGCCAACCCACGCACCTGCCCGGCATGCTCCGGCGCGAGGAGGTCGTGGCGTACTACCTGGACCAGACGAAGCTGAAGCCCGCCAACTGGACCTTCTACGAGGTGTTCGGCCTCTTCCGGCTCGCCGTCATCGCCCAGCAAATCTACTACCGCTACCACCACAAGCAGACGCGCAACCCCGCGTTCAAGAACTTCTGGGTGCTGGTCAACTACCTGGGCTGGCGCTGCCACCGGCTCATCCGGAAGGGGGCGCGCTGATGGGCGTGGTGTATCTGGTCCGGCACGGACAGGCCTCGTTCGGCGCGGCGAACTACGACCAACTGTCGGAGACAGGCCTCGTACAGGCCCGGGTGCTCGGCGAGTCCCTGCGCGAGCGGCTGCCCCGCGTGGACGCCGTCGTCACCGGCACCATGGCGCGGCACCGGCAGACAGCGGAGGCGTGCCTCGCCGCGCTCGGCTGCGGCACCGTGGCCGTGCAGACGGCGGGCTTCAACGAGTTCGACCACGAGGAAATCGTCGCCCGGCACACGCCACGCTACGCGGACCCGGATGTGCTCCGAGCGGAGCTGTCACGGACGGAGTCACCCCGGCGCGCCTACCAGGCGCTCTTCTCCGACGCCGTGGCCCGCTGGGTGGCCGGCCAGCACGACGCGGAGTACACCGAGCCCTGGTCCGCCTTCGGCGAGCGGTGCCGCCGCGCGCTGGATGCCCTCATCCAGAAGATGGGCGCGTCGAAGAACGCGCTCGTCTTCACCTCCGGGGGCACCATCACCGCCATCTGCCAGGAGCTGCTCCGCATCCCCGACGAGCACGCCTTCCGCCTCAACCTGACGCTGGCGAACTGCGGCCTCACCAAGGTCATCTACAGCGAGCGCGGCCGTTATCTGTCCACGCTCAACGAGCACAGCCACTTCGAAGGCGCCCAGCGCGCGCTGCTCACATACCGCTGAGCGGCGCGCCGTCGTACCGCAAGTCCTCCCACGCCAGCATCGCCCGCTTGCGTGAGGCGCCCCAGCGGTACTCCCCGAAGACGCCCGTCTTGCGCAGCACGCGGTGACAGGGAATCAAGAGCCCCACGGGGTTCTCGCCTACCGCCGAACCCACCGCGCGCATCGCCTTGGGCTTTCCAATGGCGCGTGCGAGGTCCTCGTACGTCGTCACCTCGCCCGACGGCACCCGCAGCAGCGCCTGCCACACCTGCACCTGGAAGGGCGTGCCCCGCACCAGCACCGACAAGGGGCTCGACTCCGAGCCACCGTGCCCCGCCTGGAAGATGCGCTCCATCCATGGCGCCGTGCCCTCGGCGGACGCCTCGAACGTGGCGCGCGGCCACTGCTTGCGCAGCGAGGCGAGCGCCTCCTCCTCTGACTCACCCGAGAGGAAGTGCAGGCCGCAGATGCCACGCTCGCAGACGGCGAGCAGACACGCGCCGAACGGTGACAGGTGGACGCCATGGCGCACGGTGAGCCCTTCACCGCCCAGCTTGTATTCCCCCGGTGTCATCGACGTCAGCGTCACGAAGAGTTCATGCAGCCGGCCGCTGCCCGACAAGCCGACCTCCAGCGACGTCTCCAGCACGCTGCGACGCTCGTCGAGCAGGCGCCGGGCCGAGCTCAGCGTGTGAACCTGGATGAAGCGCTTGGGGCTGATGCCCGCCCAGCGCGAGAAGAGCCGCTGGAAGTGGAAGGTGCTCAGCCCCACGTGCGCGGCCACGTCGTCCAGGGACGGCTGCTCGCGCGCATGTGCGTCGAGGTAGAGGATGGCTTGTTCGATACGGGCGTAGTCGCTGGATGCCATGCCGATGCTCCTGGGATGCGCTTCGCGAAAACGTATGTCCGCCAACACATGGTGGAGCAACCCGGTTCTTGCGCTGTCCTCGCGCGCCGGGCGTGCGATGACATGAGGTGTCATTGTGCAACAACCGGAAACTCCACCCCGCACGTCGCCTCAGACAAGGAGCGTCATGCTTCCAGAGGAAGACTTCCTGGCCGCGGAAGAGGCGCTGAGACAGGCCATGCTCTCGAGCGATGTCGCTGCGCTCGACGCCCTCCTCTCCGACGACCTCCTCTTCGTCAGCCACACCGGCCGCGTCCTCGACAAGGAAGCCGACCTGGAATCGCATCGCTCGGGAGCCCTGCGCCTCACACGGGTGGACTTCACCGACACACACTTCCGCTACCTCTCCGCGGGCGCCGTGGTCATCGTCCATGCCGCGCTATCCGGTGAGTTCCAGGGAGCCCACTTCGAAGGGAGCTTCCGCTACACGCGCGTGTGGCAGGTTGTGGACGACGCGCCCCAGGTCGTCGCGGCCCAGTGCACGGCGGTGGGTTGACTTGACTCCTGAGAGACGAGCGCTTATCCGTTAGCGCCAATGACGTCGCTAAGCGCCATGTGTCGAATGTCGATGCCGGGTGGGCTCTCGCCCTCCAGGTTCGGCTGATGTCCGTCCGACCCTGGTGAGCCTCCGAGCCCATCCACCCGCGAGGGTTGGTGGGCTCCGTCGTTTCTGGACACGCGCCCCCTGCTCTCCACGCGCGCCTCCACCTGACGGCACGCCGTCTTCTCCCAGCCCTCACCTTCAGGAGGGCCGTTCCCGCATCGCCCCCGGAGAGTCTCCGTGTCCACCACCCACCTTCCCGCCCCGCGCGTCTTCGACGTCTCCCTGCCCGACTTGACGCTGGAGGCAGGTGCCCGCCTCACGAACCACCTCGTCCGCGGCTGGTGGTGGGGCCCCGCGGAAGACGTCCCCTGGCTCGAGTCGCGCGCACGCGTCCTCTCCGAGGACGAAGCCCAGGCGAGCGCGCTGCGCGTCGTCCGCCGCACCGTGGCCGAACAGCAGGCGCTCGCGGCGGGAGCCCGTCATCGAGGCCCGGCCCGAGCCCCCGCGCCCATCCCCACGGTGCTGCTGGTCCACGCGCTCACCGGCGACATGCGCGCGGGCGGCAAGGGCGGCTGGTGGGAGCCACTCATTGGCCCGCGGCGCGCGCTGGACCCTTCCCGCGTGCGGCTCCTGTGCTTCAACAACCTGGGCTCCTGCTACGGCACCAGCGGCCCCGCCGACGAGGGCTTCCCGCTGCGGACGGACGACGCGCGCTTCGGTCCGCCGTTGCCGCTGCCCAAGGGCGACCTGAGCCAGGACGAACAGCGCCTGCCCGCCACCGTCACGCCGTGGGACCAGGCCCGGAGCATCCTGCTGGCCATGGACGCGCTGGGTCTGGACGAAGTGGAGCTCGTCACCGGCGGCTCACTGGGCGGCATGGTGGTGCTCTGCCTCGCGGCGTTGGCGCCGGAGCGCTTCGCGCGACTCTTCCCCATCGCCACCACGGAGTCCGCCACCGCGTGGGTGGTGGGCCTCAACCACGTGGCGCGGCAGGCCCTGCTGATGGACCCGGGCTTCCCCGAGTCCCCCCGCCGGGGCCTGGAATTGGCCCGGCAGCTCGCGATGCTCACCTACCGCGCGGAGCCCGGCCTGGAAGCGCTCCAGGGCCGCCCCGCCGAGTGGTCCTCACGCGCGCTGCACCCCATGCACAGCTATCTGGAATACCAGGGCCAGAAGCTGGAGAGTCGCTTCGACGCGCGCGCGTACCTGGCGCAGCTGGGCGCCATGGACCACCACGACTTGTCACGCTTCCCGGGAGGCGGCCTGGCCCGCATCCGCGCGAGCGCGCTGTGCGTGGGCATCGACACCGACCAGCTCTTCTTCCCCAGCCACATGGCGACGCTGGCGCGGCGGCTGCGCGAGCACGGCCTCCACGCCGAGCACGCCACGCTGTCCAGTCAGCATGGGCACGACGGCTTCCTGCTGGAGTGGGACGCCATGGCCGTCCTGCTCGCGCGGGCGCTCGCCCTGCCCACGGCCAGGGGCCCGGAGCATGCCTTCCCGCGCTGGCCGGAGGTGCGCCCCGCCCTCAGCTCACCTTGCGGGACGAAGGCGTGACCACGGCCACCGGCGCGTGGTGGGACCACAGGGGCGGCTCGGCCTCGTGGGTGAAGGCGCGCAGCCGCCGGTACTCCGGATAGGACGCCTGGAGCGACAGCACGTCTCCAGGCCGGATGACCTCATCCCCCTGAGGGTGAAGCCGCTCCTCGCCATTGCGTTGCAGCGACAGCGCCAGGCAGCCGAACCGGTCCCGCACCTCGGAGATGGTGAGCCCCGGCAGCCCCAAGCGCGCCTCGAACAGCGAGACGACCATCAGGTGCTTCGCCAGGTGGAACGAGTGGACGATGCGCGGGTCCATGGCCGCCAGCGCCATGGCCGGGGCCGCCAGCGACGAGCTGGAGAGCGCCTCCGCCTTGAACGTCTCGCGCACCTTGCCGCTCAAGTCGTCGTCGAAGAGGCGGATGACCACGCGAATGTCCGGGTTGAGCTTGCGCGCATCCAGGGCGATGTTGAGGTTCGCCAGGTCGTCGTCCGTCGCGCAGACGATGGCGGACGCGTCCTTCACGTTGGTGCGAGGCAGGCACAGCGGGCTGCGCGTGTCGTCGATGAGCAGCGGCACCAGCTCGTCGCGCAGCGCGGACACGAAGGCCGCGTCCTCGCGCTTCTCCACCACCACCACGTCCTTGCCCATCTCCCGCAGCTGCGTCACCACGCGGTAGCCCACCCGCCCCGCTCCACACACCACGACGTGGCCCTTCATCGTCTCGGAGACCACTTCGATCCACTCCTTGTCGTTCTTGTGCCGGGCGAAGAAGAGGTACGCGAAGCGCACCACACCATCCGCGACCAGCGCAATGCCTGATGGCGGAATCACCAGGTTGAGCAACTCCACCAGCCAGTCGTCCACATAGGGCAGCGACGGCTGGCCGTAGAGCAGGAAGTAGGTGTGGTGCAGCGCCTCGCCGAAGTCGATGCGAGCGCCGTCCGGCCCGCGGAAGCGCCAATGGAAGAGCAGCGGCCCTCCCAGGAACAGCACGGCGGACAGCACCAGCGTGGTGCGAAAGCGCCGTACCAGCGCCCGCAGGTAGCGCAGATTGGCCCGGAAGTGCCTGCGGGACTGCTTCATGGAGGCTCCTCGACTACGACGCCGGGGTGATGCCCGTTTCCGCCGAGTTCCGCGCGCGACGCCGCTCCACCATCCACACCAGCAGCACGCCCAGCTCGTAGCAGAGCAGCATGGGGCCGGCCATCAGCGACAGGTTCACCACGTCTCCCGTGGGGGTGATGATGGCCGCCGCGATGAGGCACACCACGAAGGCGTGGCGCTGGTACCTGAAGAGCCAGGACGACTTCACCACGCCCACCACGCCCAGCAGGGCCATGACGAGCGGCAGCTCGAAGATGATGCCGAAGGCGAGGATGAGCAGCAGCACCAGCGAGAGCTGCTCGTGCATGGACAACATGGGCCGCGTCCACCGCGCCGCCTCATGCGCCGCGTGCGCCGTGGCCAGCTCCTTCTCCAGCCGCCACAGCCCCGCCAGCTCCTCGGTGCGCGTGGGGGCGATGCCCGCCAGCAGGCTCGCCGAGCCGTCCATGGCCGCCGCCGCCGCCGCGAAGTCCTTCTTCTCGTAGGCCGTCACGGCCTCCACGCGCTTCTCCACCGCCTGCCGCAGCACGCCGCGGGACTGCGCGCCGTAGCCCACCGACGCCGCGTCCAAGAGCCGCCCCAGGCCATCCAGCCGCCCCGTCATCTCCACGCTGGCGGCGGGCGCGGCCGTGGGCGCGGGTGCCTGGCCCTGGCCCTCCGCGCGCAGTTGGGTGCTCGTCTCCTTCGCGATGCGCCCCGCCTCCTCCGCTTCGCCCAGGCGAAGGAAGCGCAAGGCGTCATCCGCGCGCAGCCGGGCCGTATCCAGGCGCTGCTCCAGCGCGAGCGTCTCCTCCTCGTTGAGGAGGAAGGTGAACATGGAGGGCAGCACCGCGAAGTAACAGAAGGCGGCGCCGAGGAGGAAGGCGATGGAGCCGAACGCCACGAAGGGCGCGGCGAAGCGGCGCTCCTCCGGATACAGGCCGGGCGAGACGAAGCCCCAGATCTGCATCAGGATGACGGGCGTGGTGAGGAAGATGCCGCAGTACACGCCCACCTTCATCAGGACGTTCAGCTCTTCGATGCCGGACGTGTAGATGAGCGAGCGATTCTCGGGGGGCAGCGCATCCAGCACCGGCTGCATCAGCAGGCCGAAAATCGGCTTGGCGAAGACGAGCGAAATCGTCCCCAGGACGAGCACCGCGATGGTGCACCGCATGAGGCGCGAGCGGAGCTCCGTCAGGTGATCCGCCAGACTCATGCGCAGTTCGGAGTCGGCACCGGGGTTGATGGGCGGGGGGCTCAGGACTCAGCTCCGTTTCGGGGCGTTGCGCGCCACCGTCCCCGGGATGGGCGACAGCGTGGGCGAGGTGGCGGAGGAAGCAGTGGGCTCGGGCGGCGCCTCGGCGGTGGGCTCCGCGCCCGGCTCCGCGGTCGCGGCGTCCTGCGCGGGCGTCTCCCCGGCATGCACGTCGGAGGTGGGCACCTCACGAGGCCCCTGCGCGTCCATTTCCAGCACCTGCGGGGGCGACGAGGACTGAGGGGACGCCGCATCGGCCGGAGGCGACGCGCCGTCCGTGGCGGGAGGCAGGGTGGCCTCGGGCCCACCCACGACCTGCGGCGGCTGGGGCGCGAAGCGCGTCCCGGGCCTCACGGGCGCGGTGGGAGGCTCTCCGATTTCCTGGTCCATGGCGTAGAACTCACGCTCCACGACGTTGCGGACCTCATCCGTCTGGCGGCGGAACTCGCGCAGGAACTTGCCGATGCCGCGCGCGAGCTCGGGCAACCGCTGCGGCCCGAGAATGAGCAGCGCGGCCACCAGGATGAACACCATTTCGCCTGCGCCGATGTTGAACATTTTTCCTGACGCGCTCCCCGGAGCAGCCCGGTTTATCGCGCCCCGGGGAGACAGGCGCAACCGTTCGTCTCGCCAAAGCGTCCGCCCGCCACCCGGAATGGGCGGCAGGCAACCCGAAGGCGCCCTTTCATACTACGCGTGAGAATCCGCCCCGGGCGAGAGCGGAACCGCCATTCCTTGCGAGGAAGCCACCGCCAGCGCCCGTGCCTGCTCCCTGCTGTGCACCCGCCGCTCCACCACCCACAGCAAGGCGGGCAGCAACAGCGTCAGGACCATGGACACTCCGGCCATTCGAGGAATGCCGCCCAGGGTCCCGTCTGGCAGGTCCGTCAGCAGCCGGGCGCTGAGGAAGGCCCCCACTGCGGCGGCCATGTGCTGGACGGCGGACTGGAGGGACATGAAGCGCGCACGCACCGGGGTTTCCGGCACCCGTGACGTCAGCGTGTTGTACGCGACGTTGCGCGTCCCCATGGCCACCATGAAAAGCGTGAAGATGACGGGCACGGGCATCCAGCGCGGCAGGTGGACGAAGCCCACGTAGGTGGACAGCAGCACCAGCATGGAGCCCACCGTGCCCACCACGAAGGAGCCGTACCGGTCCACCATGGGCCCCGCCACCCGGAGCGTCGCGAAGCTGGCGATGCCGCCGATGAAGTACGGCAGCCAGAGCAGCTCGCGCGGGTAGCCCACGTTCTGCTGCAGATAGGCGGACAGGTTGGGGATGAGGACGAAGCCCGCCATCATCACCAACGCCGTCATCACGTACGACAGCTGGATGTCCCGGTTGCCCAACAGCTCGAGCACGCCGGCCTGTTGGCGGGGCCCCGCGTCCAGATGGCCACGCACGGGTGGCAGGTAGAAGATGGCGCCCAGCACCACCAGCAGGCCCATGGCGGCCACCGCGAAGAAGGGCACGCGCCAGCCTCCGAACTCGGCCAGCTTCAGCGCCATGGGTACGCCCGCCACCGAGGCCACGGAGAAGGCGCCCATCACCGCGCCCAGCGCGCGTCCGCGCCGCTCCACGGGGACCAGGTCCGCGATGATGGACAGCGACAGCGACGTGGCCGGCCCGCCGAAGATGCCCGCCACCACGCGCGCCAACAGCAGCGTGGACATGCCCGTGGCGAAGCCACCCGCCGCGGTGGCCACCACCAGGCCCAGCATGGACACCGCCAGCGCCTTGCGGCGGTCGAAGCGGTCCAGGAAGTAGCCACCAGCCAGCCCCGCCACGCTGGCGGCAGCCGTGTACGCGCCGCCAATGATGCCGATGTGCGACGACGCGATGCCCAGCCCCTTCGCGAAGTCCGGGCCCAGCGGCATCACCATCACGAAGTCCAGGATGTTGACGAACTGGACCGCGCCGATGAGCGCCACCACAGCGCGCTCGGAGACCTGTCGTTGATTCGGCATGAAGACGTGTCTACACCCGGAAGCGGCGAACCTCCGCACGGAGGATTTCCGCCTGACGCTGGAGGTTGTCGATGGCCTCCTCCAACTGCTTCACGGAGCGTGTCTGGTGCTCGGACACGCCCTTGATGGTCTCCACCGCCTTGAGCACCTGCTCGCTGCCCTTCGTCTGCTCCTTCTGGGCGCGGTTCAGGTGGGTGACCATCTCGTTGATGCTCTCGATGGAGCGGGTGATCTGCTTGCTGCCGTGCGCCTGCTCCTGGCTGCTGCGCTGCACGTGGGCGGTGAGCGCCTTCATCTTCTCCGCGCTCTTCATGATCTGCTCGCCGCCGCGGGCCTGCTCGTTGGAGGCCTTGGAAATCTGCTGCACCGTCTCGCTGATGCGGTGGATGGAGGCCGTCACCTGCTTGCTGCCGCGCGCCTGCTCCACGGTGGCCCGGGCAATGGCCTTCACCATCTGCGTGGACTTCTGGGTGCTGTCGTTGATTTTCCGCAGCGCCCCTTCCGCCTCCCGGCCCAGCTGCACGCCCTCCTCCACGCTGCGCACGCCCTGGTTCATCACCACCACGGCGTTGCGGCTCTCCTCCTGGATGCTGCGGATGAGCTCGGCAATCTCCTTCGTGGACGCGCCGGTGCGCTCGGCCAGGTCCTTGATTTCCTCCGCCACCACCGCGAAGCCCTTGCCGTGCTCACCCGCCTGCGCGGCGATGATGGCCGCGTTGAGCGCCAGCAGGTTCGTCTGCTCCGCCACGTCGTCGATGACGTTGAGGATGTTGCCAATCTCGGAGATGCGCCGGCCCAAACTCTCGATGACGTGGGCCGCGCTGCGGCTCGTCTCCTTGATGCGGTCGATGCCGGTGAGCGTCTTGCGCAGCGACTCCACGCCCGTCTGCGCGTCGTCGAAGACCTGTTCGGACAGGCGGGCCGTCTCCTTCGCGTTGGCCTCCACCTGACCGATGGCGGCGTCCATCTGGCTGATGGCCGAGGACGTCTCCTCCGTGGAGGCGGACAGCTCCTGGATGTTGGTGGCCACCTCCTTGATGGAGAACGTCATCTCCTCGATGGCGCTGGTGGTCTCCTCCACGCTGGCGGCCATGGCCTGGACGTTCTCCGCCACCTCGTCATTGGTGGCGGCCATCTCCATGATGGAGGAGCTGCTCTCCTCCGCGCTCTGGTAGAGGACCTCCACGTTCTCCGCGATGCCTCGCAGCGAGGCCATCATCTCCACCATGGAGGAGGACGTCTCCTCCACGCGCGCCTGCACCGTGCCCGCGCCGGACGACACCGTGGTGCCGGTGCGGTGAATCTGCTCCACCACGCCCGCCACCACGTCCGACACGCCGCGCACCCGGCCCAGCGTGTCACGCCAGCTCTGGGCGATGCGGTTGAGCGCCTCGGCGAGCTGGCCCAGCTCGTCCCGCGTCCCCACGTCCACGCGGCCGGTGAGGTCCGCCTCCGCCAGCCGCCGGGCCATGCCCATCATCGCGTCCAGCGGCACCAGGATGAAGGCGCGGGAGATGAAGAAGGCCACCAGCAGGAACAGCGCCAGGCCGATGCCGAACGCGAGCATCACGACGCGCTGGAGTTCGGTGACGACCGCGTCCAGCCCGGAGTTGTCGAGCACCAGCAGCGCCTGCCCCACCACGCCGCCCGACAGCGTCACCGAGCGCGCCACGGAGCGGTCACCATTGGCGAAGCGGAAGCCATCCAGCGGCTGACCCTGCCGGGCCTTCAGCTCCGCCTGGAACCACGCGGGCGGCTCGGCCGGATGGGTGGCCAGCACCTGCCCCTCGCTGGAGAGGACGGCCAGCACCTTGAAGTCGTCGTCGCCCGCGCGCAGCCGCTCCAAGCTGTCGGGCAGGGCCGCGGCGGGCTGGGCCATGAGCATGCTGACGGCCTGGCTCGCACGGGCCTCGCCCCGCTTCTGCAGGCGCTGCTCCAGGTGGGCTTCCACGCGCGAGGGTACGACGAAGAAGAGCGTCCCCAGGATGAGGGCGAGGACGAGCGCGAAGGAGCCCAGCAGCAGGCTGCGCAGGCCGGGTTTCTTGAACCGGAGAGCCAAGACGAGGCACTGTAGGGAGGGAAACACCGGCAGGGCAAGAACAGGGCGCCAACGCGGCCTGTCCCCCGGGGGCGCTGACTTCCCGCCTGGCGGATGCGTAAGGTCATCCCGATGTCCTCCACCCTGCTACTGACGGACCCGCTCTTCTTCCAGCACGACCCTGGGCAGAGCCACCCCGAGTCGCCCTCCCGGCTGCGCCGCATCCTCGGGGTGCTGGCCAGCACGCCGGTGAAGGGCACGGTGATGACCGCCCCGCGCTCCGCCACGGAGGCGGAGCTGGCCTCGGTTCACACGCCGGAGCTGCTGGCGTACCTCCAGCGCATCAACGGGCACCGCGCGCAAATCGACCCGGACACCCAGGTGTCCCCCGACAGCGTGGACGCGGCGCGGTTGGCCGCGGGCGCCTCCGTGCAGGCGGTGGAGGCGGTGATGAAGGGCGAGGCCCGCAACGCCTTCGCGCTGGTGCGCCCGCCCGGACACCATGCCGAGCCCGACAAGGCCATGGGCTTCTGCCTGTACAACAACGCGGCCATCGCCGCGGAGGCGGGCCGGAAGCTGGGCGCCGAGCGCGTGCTGGTGCTCGACTGGGACGTGCACCACGGCAACGGCACGCAAGCGGCGTTCTGGTCGCGCCGGGACGTCATGTATCAGTCGGTGCACCAGTTCCCCTACTTCCCGGGCACCGGCGCCGCGCCGGAGGTGGGCGTGGGCGCGGGCGAGGGCTACACCGTCAACGTGGGCCTGCCGGGCGGCAACTCGGACGCGGACTACGGGATGATTTTCGAGGAGCTGCTGCTGCCCGTGGCGGAGGCGTACCGGCCCCAGCTCATCCTCGTCTCCGCGGGCTTCGACTCGCACCAGCACGACCCGATTGGCGGCATGGACGTCAGCGAGCGCGGCTTCGCGGCCATGTGTTCGGCGATGAAGTCCCTGGCCGACAGCGTGTGCCAGGGCCGGCTGGTGCTGCTGCTGGAGGGCGGCTATTCGCTGGAGGGCTTGTCCCAATCCGTGCATGCCTGCGTGGAGGTGCTCGCCGGGCGCAAGGACAGCTTCCCCACGGGTGACACGCACGCGGACGCGAAGGACGCGCTGCGGGTGAGCCGCGAGGCGATGCGGCCGTACTGGCCTCGCGTATAGACGTTGGCTGGACGGCGTGCCAGAAGCCCGGCAGCACACGGGAGGACTGCATGGCGGAGATGAACTACCGGACGGCGTTGGTGACGGGTGCATCCAGCGGCCTGGGACGCGGGCTGGCGCTGTGGCTCGCCAAGCGGGGCGTCCGCGTGTTCGCCGCCGGACGCCGCCTGCCGCAGCTCCAGGCCCTGCGGGACGAGGCCCAGGCGGCCGGCGTCACCGTGGAGCCCGTGGAGCTGGACGTCACGAAGGCGGACGCCACCCTGGAGCGCATCCGCGCGCTGGACGCGGAAGCGGGCGGGCTGGACCTGGTGGTGGCCAACGCGGGCGTCGGCGGCACGACGAATGCGAAGCGCCTCCCGTGGGAGCGCGTGCGCGGCATCATCGACACCAACGTCACCGGCGCCGCCGCCACGCTGAGCGCCGTGCTGCCCCAGATGGTGGAGCGCAAGCGCGGGCACCTGGTGGGCGTCTCCAGCCTCGCGGGCTTCCGCGGGCTGGCCGGCCACGCGGCCTACTCCGCGTCCAAGGCCTTCCTGTCCACCTTCATGGAGAGCCTGCGCGTGGACCTGCGCGACACCGGCGTGCGCGTCACCTGCATCTATCCCGGCTTCGTGAAGAGCGAGCTGACCGCCACCAACAACTTCCCCATGCCCTTCCTCATGGAGACACATGACGCGGTGGAGCTGATGGGCAAAGGCATCGTCCGGGGCGACGCGGAGGTGTCCTTCCCCTGGCAGCTCGCGGTGCCCACGCGCATGGCGAAGGTGCTGCCCAATCCGCTCTTCGACGCGGCCGCGCGGCGGCTGCGCTGACCTTCCCTCTTCCCCTTTCCCGGAGACGCCCTGTGACGACGCCACAGCCCTTCGCCCACCGTTTCAGCCAGCTGGCCGAGCAGCGCTCGCCGTTCTGCCTTGGCATCGACCCGTCGAGAGACTTGCTGACGCGCTGGGGCCTGCCCGACAACGCGCGGGGCCTGCGCGACTTCTGCGAGCGCGTGGCCGACGCGGCGGGGAGCTCCGTCGCGGTGGTGAAGCCGCAGAGCGCCTTCTTCGAGCGCCATGGCCCCGAGGGCCTCCAGGTCCTCCAGGAGCTGATGCGGCGCTTCAAGTCCGTGGGCACCCTCACGCTGCTGGACGTGAAGCGCGGGGACATCGGCTCCACGATGGAGGCCTACGCCGAGACAGTCTTCGGCAAGGGCAGCGCCTACGAAGCGGACGCGGCCACCTTCACCGCCTACCTCGGCCTGGGCGCGCTGCTGAAGACGCTGGAGCGGGCACGCGCATCCGGCGCCGCCGCCTTCCTGGTGGTGCGCTCCTCCAACCCAGAGGGCACGTCACTCCAAATGTCGCGCGGCGAGGACGGCCGCACCGTGGCGGAGGCCCTGGCGGACGGCCTGCGCGCCTTCAACGAAAAGCCCGGCCAGGACGCGGCGCCGGTGGCGGGCGCCGTCATGGGCGCCACCCTCCCCGACTCGGACCGCGGCATCATCGAGCGGCTCGGCGGCGCGCTGCTGCTCACGCCCGGCATCGGCGCGCAGGGCGCCGGCTTCGACGACTTGAAGCGCCTGTTCGCCGGGCGCGAGGCGCAGGTCATCCCCACCGCCACGCGCTCGGTGCTGGAGGCGGGGCCGGACACCGCCGCCCTGCGCCAGGCGCTGGAGCGACACCTGGCGCCCGCCCGCGCCTTCCGCGCTACTGCGCGCCCATCATGAACTGATCGACGTCGACCGTGTTCTTGTCGGGCACCGCGTCCTTCGGCTCGGTGCCCTTCTTGAAGAACATCAGCTCCGAATCCCTGGAGCCCGCTGGGGCAATCTTCCCCGTCTTCTTGTCGATGTGGAGCCGCGCCAGGTCCATGGACTGCCACGGGTAGAACTCGGACTGCGGCCGGCCCTCCAGCGCGCTCTTCATGTAGTTGAGCCAGATGGGGAGCGCGGCGCGGCCGCCCGTCTCGTAGCGGCCCAGCGGATGCGGGTTCAGGTCGTAGCCCACCCACGCCACCGTCACCAGGTCGCGGGTGTAGCCGGCGAACCACGCGTCGAAGGAGTCGTTGGTGGTGCCCGTCTTTCCCGCCGCCGGCTTGCCCAGGCGCTGCGCCGGGCCGGCGGTGCCCTGGAGCACGACGCCGCGCAGCAGGTGCGTGAGGATGAAGCCGGCCTCCGGGCTCATCACCTGCTCGCCCGGCTCGAAGAGGCGCGCGTAGCCGGCGGCCACGCGGTCCTGCAGGGGGGCCCAGGCGTCGTCGAAGGCCGTGTGGTCCTCCAACGTGCGCCCCCAGCGGTCCTCAATCTTGCGGATGAAGTACGTGGGCTTCTTGCGGCCGTAGCGGTTGAAGGTGGCGTAGGCGTTGGCCAGGTCCACCGGGTACACGCACGAGGAGCCCAGCGCCGCGGAGAAGTCCATGTTCATGGGCGTGGTGATGCCGAGCGTCGTGCTCCACGCGGCCATGTTCTTCACGCCCACCGCGCCGAACGTCTTCACCGCGGGCACGTTCAGCGACTTGACCAGCGCCGTGCGCAGCAGCACCTCTCCTTCGAACTTGTCGCTGTAGTTAGCCGGCTTCCACGACACCTTGGTGTCCGGGTCGTGCTCCACGATGGGCGAGTCCACCAGCACGGTGGCCTCCGTCCAGTTCAACTGCTCCAGCGCCGCCGAGTACACGAAGGGCTTGAAGGAGCTGCCCGGCTGACGGCAGGCCTGGAAGGCGCGGTTGAACTCGTTGTCGTCGAAGTCGTAGCCGCCCACCATCGCGGTGAGGTACTGGCGGTGGGGGTCGATGGAGACGAGCGCGCTCTGCGCTTCGGGCGTCTGCTCCAGGCGGAAGAGCTTCACGCCCTCGCTGGGGATTTCGTCCGCGAGATGCTTGTCCCACTGCTCCCTGTCGTCCGTCAGGTCCTTCTTCGTGACGTGGCGCACCACGATGACGTCGCCCTCGGAGATGGCCTTCTTCACCGAGGTAATCATCATCGCCGGGTAGTAGCCCTCCGGGTTCACCTTGCGCGCCCAGCGCATGCCCAGGAGCGGCAGCCGGCCGGTGTGCCCGCCCACCTGCACGTTCGCGCCCTTGCCGTCCCCGTCAATGGACGTGACGACGGCGACGTAGAGCCGGTTCTCCACCAGCTCCTTCGAACCCATGAGCTTCTTCGAGCGGTCGATGAAGGCGCGGATGGCCTCCTTCGACGCGAGCTGCTCCACCGGGCCGCGCCAGCCCTGGCGCTTGTCCACCGACAGCAGGCCGTGGAGCACCGCGTCCTGCGCGGCGCGCTGGCGCTCGCTGTCCATGGTGGTGAAGACCTTGAGGCCGGCCTTGAGCAGCACGGGGTTGCCGTACCGGTCCACCACGTCCTTGCGCACCTGCTCCACGAAGTACGGCGCGAACTCGTGGAACACGTCCTCCACCGGGTACACCTTCACCTCTTCGGCGTTGGCGACGTCGTGCTCCTCCTGCGAAATCATGCCCTCCACCAACATGCGGCGCAGCACGTAGGAGCGGCGCTTGCGGGCCGCCTCCGGGCGCAGGAAGGGCGAGTACCGGCTGGGCGCCTGCGGAAGGCCCGCGATGAGCGTCATCTCGCCCAGCGTCAGGTCGCGCACGTCCTTGCGGTAGTAGTTCTCCGCCGCGCTCTGCACGCCGTAGCTGTGGTGCCCGAGGAAGACGTTGTTGAGGTAGAGGTAGAGAATCTCCTCCTTCGTCAGCGACTCCTCCAGGCGCCGGGCGAGGATGGCCTCGCGAATCTTGCGGGTGAGCGTCTTCGCGGTGGCGGACTTGTAGCCCTCCGCGGAGATGAGCACCGCCTTCGCGGTCTGCTGCGTCAGCGTGGAGCCACCCTGGATGCCGCCCGAGCGCAGCCCCAGCTTGGAGCTCACCGTCTTGAAGCCGGCGCGCGCGGTGCCCAGCACGTCCACGCCAAAGTGGTCGAAGAAGCTGGAGTCCTCCGACGCGATGAAGGCCTGCACCAGGCGCTTCGGAATCCGCTCGTAGGGCACCACCTTGCGACGCTCTTCGTAGAACTCGCCGGCCAGCACCGCGTCATCCGTGTAGACCTCGGTGACGATGGGCGGCCAGTACTCGTCCACCTTGGGGATGGCGGGCAACCCATCCGCGTACACGTAGTACACGGCCGTCACGGCAATCACGGCGGCCGTGGCCCCGGTCAGCGAAAGCCATCCCGCGGTCTTCAGGAGGAACTTCCACCAGCGCTTGGAGGGGACGCCGTCGAGCACCAGCTTCGAGCGGCTGCGGTCAGCGGATTTAGGGTCGGACATACGCGTTTCTTTTGTGCCTCGCGGGCGTCAGGGCACCAATGCGGCCCGCTTGAGCACATCTCGGAGCTCGACGGCGAGGGGAGCCTCGACAGCCACCTTCGCGCCACCTTCGGGATGCGGGAATTCGATGCGCTCGGCGTGCAGGAACAACCTTTTGAGCCCCCAGCGCGCCCGCACGTCGCGGTTGAAGGCGAAGTCACCGTACTTCTTGTCCCCAGCCACCGGATGTCCGATGGCCGCCAGATGCCTTCTTATCTGATGCGTGCGCCCGGTCTCGATGACGCAGGACAGGAGCGCCGCCTCGCTCGACTGCTTCACGACCTTCCACCGGGTGACGGCCGCCTGCATGTTCACCCCCCGACGAGCCTTGGACTCGGCCGTCTGTTGGTGCTCTGACAGGGGCAGGTCGATGACCCCGGAGTCCCGGGGCATCTTCCCCTTCACCAGGGTGAGGTAGCGCTTGCGGGACAGGCCGTGGGTGAAGACCTCGGTGAAATGCACCATGGCCGGGCGCCGCTTGGCCACCAGGATGACGCCGGAGGTCTCCCGGTCCAGCCGGTGTGCGGGCGAGGCCGCGAAGTCGTTGCGGACGGCCTTGGGCCCCAGGAAGGCGCGCACGTAGTCCACCAGCGTTCCGCCGGTGATGCCACTGCCGGTATGGACGGCCATTCCGCTGGGCTTGTCCACGGCCATGAGCCAGTCGTCCTCTCGAAGGATGACCAACCGGCTGGGGTCCACCGGCGGTGGAGGCGGGTCCACTTTCGGACGTTCCGCCCCCACGAGCTGCTGCTCGTCGCCGCGGATGGTGAGCACGTCTCCTTCGGTCAGCAACTGCTCGGGTTGCGCACGCTTCCCGTTCACCCGCACCTTCTTGGTGCGAATCATCTTGAAGAGGTGGCTCACCGGAACATTGGGGAGCCGTTTGCGCAGGTGCTTGTCCAGCCGCATCCCGGCGGTGTCGGCTTCGATTCGGTACTCGATCATTTGTGCTGGCGCATGGACCAGACCATACGAATAATCCCGGGTCCATGGCGAAAGCCCCCAGTATCGAGAAGCTTCTTCAGAGTGGCTCGGCGGAATGGAACCGGATGCGTAAGTCCGGCCAGGTCGCCACCGACCATACCGGCGCCACCTTCACTCAACTGTTCTCCGCCAACACGGACCTGTCCGGGCTGGGCCTCATCGGCTCGGAATGGGACCGGTGCGACCTGTCCAAGGTCAACTTCCGGGACGCGGACCTTTCCAACGCCTACTTCCACGGCGGTCGGCTCCAGGACTGCGACTTCCGGGGTGCGAACCTCGAAGGCGCGACGTTCGAAAAGCTGAAGTTGTTGCGGTGCGACTTCACGGGCGCCAAGGGCCTCGACGACATCGAGATGGACGACGTGGATATGGACCGCGTCGTCGGTCTGGACGGCGAGGAGGCCCCGCCGCCTCCGCCGCCCCCCGCCCAGGGCATCACCGCCTTCACCCGTGAGCAACGGGAGAAGGCGCTGGGCGTCCAGGCCGCCGCGGCGCTCCAGGGTGAGCCCGTTGGCGACGAGCTGCCCCCCTTCCGGCCCCAGGACCCTCCTGGCTCGCTCTTCTTCCGGGCGCTGAAGCGGATGGGCGTGCCCCCGCTGTGGGTGCTGGACGTGCCGGGCCTGCGCCCGCTCCTGCCGCAGCGGCTGCCCCCGGGCAGCTCGATGGAGACGCTCTACCGTGAGGCGGTGAAGACGCGGCTGGAGAACAAGAAGCCCGCGGCGGACCCGGCGGTGGTGGACCGCGCGCAGAAGGCGCTCCGCATGGGCGCCAAGGACGCCCCGGTGGCGGCCATGTACCTGCGCGAGGTGGGCGTGCTGCCCCTGTTCCGTTTCTCCGCGGCGCAGGTGCTGAAGGGTGCGCTGCGGGAAGAGGTGGAGGTGGATGACCTGACGGGCTCCATCGACCCGCGCACCACGGGCGCGCTTCTGGAGCTGCGCTTGACGCACGAAGTCGTGGAGCACCTGCAGGAGGCGCGGCGCCGGCTGGCGGCCACGCAGCTCTACACGTCGCTGCTGGAGGCGGGCTTCAACCCGGAGAACAACTGGGACGAGGCGCTGGAGTCGAGCGACGCGTCGATGGAGCTGGCGCAGCTGGCCACGGGTGAGGACCGCAATGCCCTGCTGGAGGGCTTCCAGGTCTTCGCGGCGCTGCCGGACGAGGCCCGGCTGCGGCGGCTGGCCTACCTGGCCGAGTCCGTCACCAACCTGGAGCTGGTGAGCCGGCTGCCGGAGGGCATGGAGCCGTCGTGGCTCACGGGCCCCGAGACGCGCGAGTGCCACGAGCGGGAGATGACGTACGTCCAGTCGCTGAAGGCGGAGGAGATTCCCGCCAAGGTGGCGGCGCTGGCGAAGGAAGAGCTGGGCGTGCCCGAGGGTGAAGTTCCCGAGGAGAGCGACGGCGACCTCTTCGTCCACCTGCGCTGTGACGTGTGTGGCAAGGAGAAGCTCATCGTCCAATCACCGGAGGAGTAGCCGTCCGGTGCAAGTCGATGCCCGCGGGGCCGCGGGGTCCGGGATACGTTCCGGACCTGGCGGCCCCGTGGTGTTTCTGAAGCACGGGTTCGCGGCGCTACACGCCGGACGAAGGCAGCACGTATGTCACCGGCCTGGGCAGCACCACCTTCACGGTGTCCCCCGCGCGGATGATGCCGGGGCGCTCCACCCAGGCCACCAGGCCCCGGCGCTGCCATGCGGCCTTCACGAAGCGGCTCGCCAGCTTCTGCACGTCCGGATGATGCGCCTCGATGACGCGCCCGGGGCCGATACAGGGCTCATTCTCCCCTTCCACCACCAGCGTCGTGTCCTCCGGGAAGAACAGGCGCGTACCCGGAGGCAGGTGCGTCAGCCGCGGCACGCCCGCCACTTCCAGGTTCGCGCCCAGCCATGACGCCAGCACGCGCGGAATGCCGAGCGTCTCCGCGACCTGCGCCAGCTCCTCGCTCGACACCAGCGAGAACTGCCGCGTGTTGCGGATGGGCGTCCCCTTGGGGAACCACGGCGTGCGCACGTCCGCCGCGCGCGTCAGGCCCGCGTGGCGGTCGCCCTCCAAGCCCTCGAAGGACACCCGCGCCTCGGGCAGCTCCTTCGTGACGAAGCTCTTGCGTTCGGTACACACGAGGACGCGCACGATGCGTCCTTCCCACTGCGGCGTCTTGCGGGCCATCGCCGTCCTTCTACCCGACCCAGTCTCCCGCCGCCTGTCAGAACAGCCCGAGCTGCTGCGGCTTCCCGCCCAGCGGGCGCGCATCCATCCCCGCGTCGCGCAACGCCTGCGCCAACTCCTCCGCGAAGCCATGGCACGTCAGCACCTCCCGCGCCCCCGTGGACTTCGCGTAGGACACCAGCCCGGGGAAGTCCGCGTGGTCCGACAGTGGGAAGGCCACGTCCGCGCCGTAACGCCGCACCGCGCCCCGGTCCACCGCCCACCCCGTCAGCACCGCCGTCGCCCGAGGCCACAGCGGCGCCAGTGCACCGCCCCGCGCGTGGTGCGGCGGGAAGAAGAGCACCTCACCCGGCTCCACCTTCCCGTCGTAGCAGCGCAGATTTTCAATCGGTACGCCCAGCTCCGCGTAGAGCTGCGCCACCTCGTAGATGGAGGAATGCGCCACCAGTGGGAAGCCGCGCCCCGCCAGGTGCTTCATCGCCTCCTGGCTCTTGCCCAGCGGATAGCCCAGCAGCACTGGCACCGCGCCACGCTCCAGTTGCATCCGCAGCCACGTCTCCACCTGCCCCAGCACCTCCGGACGCGGCGGAAAGCGGTAGCGCGGATGACCGAAGGTGGACTCGATGACGAGCGTGTCGCACTCCGCCACCTCCGTCGCCTCGGCGGTGAGCGACGGCGCCACGTTGAGGTCCCCGGTGTAGACGATGCGGCGCCCATCCGGCCGCGTCACACGAAGCTGCGCGCTGCCCAGGATGTGCCCCGCCGGTAGCAGCTCCAGCACCAGCGGACCCAACTCGAAAGGCTGCCGGAAGGGCACCTCGCGCGGCTCACGCACCGGCCCCAGGCGATGCGTCATGAAACGCAGCGTCGCCGCCGTGGCGATGGTGCTCTCGTGCCGGGCAATGTGGTCCGAATGCCCGTGACTCACGAAGCACAGCGGCGACTTGCGCTTCGCATCCAGGGACAGGGGGGTGCCCGTCAGGTGCATCCCGTTTCGCCGCAGCTCCACGCTCATGGAAAGGGCCCCGGGTATAGCGCGTCCACTCACCGGTGGCCGCCTTCACTTCACCGCCCTGCCCGCCCGGCTGGTGGACAGGCCCGATTTGGCTTCACGCATGCCCCGCGACAGGGCCGCTACCGCACCGGCGCCCGTGCACGCCACCACCCCCAAGCAGCC
>NZ_JAAEAH010000120.1 GCF_010998615.1 Myxococcus sp. CA023
CAGGGCCCGAGGGGCCGCGGGCGCGGGTGCCGCCGGACGCGCGGCGACCGACAGGGGCGCCACCACGTCGTTTCCGTCCTCGTCCAGCAGGAGCTGTTCGATGCGCTGCTCCGCCTCGGTGAGCAGCTTCTCACCCCGGCGCACCAGCCGGATGCCCTCCTCGAAGGCCTTGAGCGAGTCCTCCAGGGAGAGATTGCCGCTCTCCAGTCGGCCCACCGTCTCCTCGAGCCGGGAGACCACGTCCCCGTACTGCTCGGGGACCTCGGCCTCCGCCACCTTGTCCGCCTTGGGCGCCTTGTCCGACTTCGCCACTTCCATCCACCTCCCCGTATGGGGCGCGGGACTCTAGAGGGTGGCCCGTCAGCAGTCCACCGGCCCTTTCACCGCCGTGACGGTGGCTTCGATTTCTTCACATCCCCCGAGCGACTTCGCCCCGTTCGACGCGAGCTTCAGCCCCAGGCGCTCTCCCACCTGGACATCCGCGCCCGTGCGGACCACCGCGCCATCGCGCTGTCGGAACACCACCGAATAACCGCGTGACATCACCTTCAACGGACTCATGGCGTCCAGACGTCCCTCTAGACGCTGGAAACGCTTCTGTGCATCCGCCAGGGCCCCCTGCTGGAGCGCCAGCAGCCGCGCCCGGTGAGCGGCCAGCCGGGCGCGCTCGCGGGCCACCTGGGCCGCCGGTGACGCCCTCTCGAGCCCCAGCCGTGCCGTCGCCAGCGCCCCGTGCCGCGTCGCCACACCTGCGCGCACCGCCTCCGACAGCCGCATGGCCAGCTTCAGCAGGTGCGCCCGCTGCTCACCCAGCCGTGCCTGGGGACGCGCCCGCTGCAGCCTTTCGGTCAGCGACCGAAGCTCCTCGCGGTGTCCTCGCACGGCCGGCCGCAGCACGCGCATCATCGACTCCACCTGCTCGGACAGGTGCAGCCGCTGGTGGTTGATGGCCCGCCGAGGGTCCTCCAGCCGCGACGCGAGCTGCCCCTGCTCCTCGCGCAGCTCCAACACCCGGCGCTCCATGGCACGCCGCAGACGGCCCGCCTGCGTGGCCAGCGTCAGCTCCAGGTCGGCCAGCACCGGCGCCAGGCGCTCCGCCGCGGCGCTGGGTGTGGGCGCGCGCAGGTCCGCCACGAAGTCGGAGATGGTGAAGTCGATTTCGTGGCCAATGGCGGACACCACCGGTACCGGCGAGGCGAAGATGGCGCGCGCCACCCGCTCCTCGTTGAAGGTCCAGAGGTCCTCCACCGAGCCACCACCCCGCGTCACCACGATGACATCCACGTCCGTGCGCGCCAGCCGCTCGATGGCGCGAGCCACCTCCACGGCGGAGCCTTCGCCCTGCACGCGCGCGTCCGCCACCAGGACGCTCTGCCGTGGGTTGCGCGAATGCAGCACGCGCAGGAAGTCCTGGAGCGCCGCACCCGTGCGGCTCGTCACCACGCCAATCCGCCGAGGCAGGGAGGGCAACGGCCTGGGAGGCCGCACGCGCCCGGGGCCAATGAGCCCCTCCTGGGCCAGCCGCTCCTTGAGCTGCTCGAAGGCCAGCGCCAGCGCGCCCTCGCCCACCGGCTCCAGCCGCTGGACGATGAGGCTGTAGCGGCCCTGCGGCTCGTACAGGTCCACGCTGCCTTCGGCAATCACCTCCATGCCGTCGCGCAGCGCGAAGCGCAGCCGGGCCGCCATGGAGGCCCACACCTTCGCGTCGATGGCCGCGCCCGCGTCCTTCAGCGAGAAGTACCAGTGGCCGCGCGCGTTGGGCCCGCGGAAGCCCGTCACCTCGCCGCGCACGATGACGCGGGCGAAGCGCGACTCCAGGGTCTGCTTGAGCTGGCGGGTCAGCTCGCCCACCGACAGCACCACGCGCTCGGGCTTGGGCGGCGGAGGCGGCGCGCCTTCCATTGGCCCCAGCAGCGAGGTGCCGTCCTCGTCCACCGGAGGCGGTGGAGGCTTCGGCGGCGCCGCGGCCTTCCGCGCCGCGCCAGCCGCACGGGGGGTGGAGGCGCCACTGCCAAACAGGTCACCCTGCTGGCCCACTGGCGGCAGCGTGCCGCCTCCCACCTTGCGCCGGGTCATCGGGACAGCTTCTCGACCCAGGTCTTCGCCTTCTCGTGGTACTCGTCATCCGGAGGCGTCATCGCCACCACGTCCTTGAACTTGGGCAGGGCCTCGTCGGGGCTCCCGTCCTTCAGGGAGTAGGCCTGGAGGTAGACGTCCTTCGCCTTCGCCTTCAACTCACTGATGATGTTGGCGGCGCCCGCGTGTCCGGGGTCCGCCTGCAGCGCCTTGCGCGAGTAGTCCATGGCGCGGCCCCACTGCCCCGCCGCCTTCGCCGCGGTGGCGCCCTTGTAGAAGATGGTGGCCGCCCGCGTGCCCGCGTTGCGCGCCATCTTGCTGGGACGGCCGCCGGTGATGTCCTTGTCCAGCGACATCAGCTTCGACAGGCCCCGGGCGTCCAGGTCCTCCAGCCGCTTGTAGAGGTTGCCGAACTCCGTCACCTGCCCGAGCACCTTCTTGCACTGCGGCGTGCGCGCCATGCACGCGTTGAGGATGGCCACCGCGCCGGACATGTCACCGTCGCGGAAGCGGTCAACGGCGGGCTCCCACGGCTTGGGAGCCGGCCCCTGGACCACGGGCCTGGGCGTGTCACGGACGATGATGGCCTGCGCCGCCTGCTCGTTGATGAGCTTGGCGTCGCGGTGCTCCGGGAAGGCCACCAGGATGTCGCCGGTGATGGCCTTGGCCATGTCGAGCTGATTCTCATCCAGCAGCTTGCGCGCCTCGCGCGTGCGCGTGTCCGCGGACTCCGACAGCGCGCGCTTCGTCGCGTTCACCTGCTCGTAGAGGAACTGGCTCTCACCCGCGCTGGCCAGCAGCGTACCGGCCTTGCCCAGCTCCTTCTTCGCCAGGGCCTCCTTGGCCGCCGTCAGCTTCTCCTGGACGGGAATCTCGCGCGCGGCGTGCCCGAGGTAGTCCGCCACGCCCGGGTACTCCGGGGCCTCGGACTGGAGCTCCTCCAGCTTCGCCTTCGCTTCGACCCACTTGCCCTCGCGCACCAGGTTCTTGGCGTCCTGGAACAGGCTGCCCAGCCGCTCCCGGTGGTTCTTGCCCTGACGGGCTTCTTCCGCGGCGACCGCCTGCTGCTTCTGGACGTTCATCCGCACCACGCCCAGGCCCGCGAACAGCACCACCACCGCGCCCGCCACCCCCAGCTTGATGAGCTTCTTCTTCTTCAGCTCCTCGGGGGTGGGCGCCGTGGCCGCCGTCGCGCGCGCACTGCGCACGCGGCCACCTTCGACGCGAGGCCCCGGACGGGGCGGCACCGCGCCGCGGCTGCCAGAGGCCGCCGGACGAGGACGCGGACCGGGGGCCGGCGCGCCGACCATCATCGTGGAGTTGGCCACGTCCTCGAAGCGCAGCTCCGTGTCGCCCAGCGTGATGACATCACCGTTGGCCAGCGGCGTCTCGTCGCTGATGACATCGCCGTTGACGAGCGTTCCGTTGCCGGAGCCCAGGTCGCTCACCGCCCAGCCCGCTCCCGACTTCCGCACCATGACGTGCTTGCGGGACACGGAGGTGTCCGGGATGCAGATGGCGTTATCGGTCGCTCGACCGATGACGTACTCCTCCTCGGACAGGGCAAACTCCTCACCATCCTTGGGGCCAGCGATGCAAATGAGCCGGGCTGCGGCGGAGACGGGGGAAGGCGCGGGCCGGGCGGACGTCCTGCGCACGGCGGGACGGGACCCGGTCCCACCCGAGGGCGCCCCAGCAGGGGGCCGGCGGCGTGCCGGAGGGGAACCGTTGGACATGCGAATCACCGACTTCCTGTCGAAGTGAGCACGCGCCTACAGCTCGTGCTCGTAAGCCAACTGCAAACCTAGATTGTGGCAGCGATGCTCGGCCGTAGGGAAGCGTCGACCCATTTCCTGCAACGCGGCCCGAGCCGTCCGCGCATTCCGGTACTGTACGCTGCGTTGGAAATCGAGCATCAGCTGGCTGCACTTGTGGTCCAGCTCGGTTGCCATCTGGCCGAGTTGGAAACGCACGTCCTGATAGATGTCAGGCTTGGTGTCCAGAGCCTCCAGCGTCACCCAAGCGAAGCGGTACTGCTGCCACGCCTTGAAGAGGTTCTCCGCGCCGACGTCGCGCGACTCATAGAAACGGGCGCCCGTGGCCACGTACTGACGCGCCTTGGCCAAGAGCTCATCTTGCGGCAACTCCGGCACCGGGATGATTTCCAGGCGCAGGTTCCACACACGCCAGGTATCCCGCCCCGGCGGGTTGCGGACGTTGTCGAAGACGATGGAGTTGAGCTCGCCCCGCTTCAGCGCGGAGGGCGGGAGAATCTGCTCCAGCCCGCGCTCCGTCACCGCGTTCACGTCCGGCGGCACCCAGCCCACGTCCACGCCGTTGACGACCAGCGCCACCTCTTCCTTGGAGATGCCACTGGCCATGTAGTGGACCACGGCCACCGCCCGCGTCGGAGTGACGAACTGGAAGGCGAACGACTTGTGGTCCGGGTTCTCCCACGTCACGCCCTCGCCCACCCCGAACGAGTCTGAAATCACCTCGAAGTCCAGGTCCTCCGGCTCCACGCCGGACGCCCGGCCTTCGCCCTTGGGCATGAAGAAGACGGCCAGCACGCCCACCAGCGCCAGCACCAGGCCACCTCCGACCGCGCCCACGCCCAGACGCGCCGGCTTCGACAGCTGCCCCCACCACAGGAGCAACCTGCCCGCCTGACTGCCCGCGAGCTCCCGGCGACGGCGTGCGCGCTCCGCCGCCGTCTGCCCCGCCCCGGGCTCGGCCTTCGCCACGGCGGCGGTGCCCGGACGCACCGGCACCACCGCGGGCTGCTGCGCGGTGGGATGGCCCTCCGGCAGCACGATGCCGCTCTCGGCGGGAATGGGGTCGTTGAGACGGATGGGACGGGTGGCGTCCGGGTCCAGCGGCGGGACGGGGTCGCCCCGGCGGATGGGCCGCGTGGCGTCCTCGTCCCCCTCCGGCGGCACCCAGACGAAGGTGAACTCGACGGGGCCCACGCCAATCTTGTCCCCATCCCGCAGCTGCTGCTCACCCGACAGCAGCCCGCCGTTGAGCACGGTGCCATTCGAGCTGCCCATGTCCGCGACGAAGTACTTGTCGTCGCGGAGCACGATGCGCGCGTGCCTGCGCGACACGCCGTGGTCGTGCAGCACCAGGTCGTTCTCCGAGGTGCGGCCGATGTTGACCTCGGCCGCCTCGAAGGTGAGCTCCCGTCCCTGCTGGAGCCCCTGCGTGATGGTCAGGAGGATGGGCACGGGGCGCTACCCCGCGACGTTTCCGAACATGAACTGGAACACGATGGGCCCGAACAGCACCATGAACACCGTGGGGAAGATGCACGCGATGAGCGGGAAGAGCATCTTCACCGGCGCCTCGCCGGCCAGCTTCTCCGCGCGCTGGGTGCGGTCGATGCGCATCTGCGTGGACTGGATGCGCAGCACCTTGCCCAAGCTGGTCCCCATCTTGTCCGCCTGGATGAGCGCGGTGACGAAGGTGGTCAGCGGCGGCAGGTCCACGCGGACAATCATGCTCTTGAGGCCCTCTTCACGCGTCTTGCCCATCTTCAGCTGCTTGAGCACCAGCTGCAGCTCCTCGCGCAGCGGCCCCGCCTTGCCCTTCTCCACCACCTTGGCCAGTGCCGCGGTGAAGTCCAGGCCGGCTTCCACCGACAGCGTCAGCAGGTCCAGGCTGTAGGGCAGCGCGCGGCTGATGAGCAGGTGGCGCTTCTTCACCTGGTCGTTCAGCCACATCAGCGGGTAGTACATGCCGAAGAGCAGGAACAGCGGCGCCCACACCAGGCTCACGCCGAAGCCGTTGAGCAGGATGAGGCCCATGATGAGGCCCACCACCGCGCTGACTTCCTGCAGCGCCATGATGTCCTCGGGCTTGTATGCCTGCGGCTCGCCCGCCTTGATGAGGTTGCGGCGCGCCTTGGCCTCGTAACCGGGCCACATGAAGCGGCGGTTCATCGCGCCCAGGCGGCGGATGGCCACCGAGCCGAAGCCCTTCATGCCGCCCGTGGACTCGTCACGGACCTCCGACAGGAAGCGCTCCAGCATCGTCTGGTACAGCCCCAGGCCCAGGAAGCCCACGGCGCCCGCGAAGAGGAGCGCCGCGCTGCCGATCAACATTGGCGTCAGGACATCGTCCACGGTGCACCTCTCAGATATCGATGTTGACGATGCGCCGGATGATGAGGATGCCCATCACTTCCATGATGGCGATGATGATCACGAGGATCCAACCGAAGATGTGGTCCATCATCGGCTCCATCAGGTCGGGCCGCATGTAGTTGAGCACCATGCCGAGCACACCGGGCATCGCCGCGACGATCCACCCCTGCAGCTTTCCCTGCGAGGTGAGCGCGTCGATCTTGCCCTCCAGACGGAAGCGCTCGCGGATCACCGTGGAGATCGTCTCGAACATCTCGGCCATGTTGCCGCCGAGCTGACGGGCGATGTTCGTGGACACGACGACCAGCTCCAGGTCGTCACTGCCCACGCGGCGGCCCATGTTGATGAGCGCCTCCTCCAGCGGCACACCCAGCTTCACTTCCTTCACGAAGAGCCCGAACTCCTGCGACAGCGGCGGCATCGCCTCGCGCGCCACGTGCTCGATGGCCTGGGGGAACGTGAGACCGGCCTTGAAGGCGTTGGCCATGGCCTGCAGCGCGTCCACCAGCTGCACGTTGAACTTCTTGATGCGCCGCTTCCGGTAGTGCTTGACCATCAGCATCGGCAGGAAGAAGCCGAACACCGTGGCCACCACCGCCATGATGGGGTTGAAGATGATGTACGACAGGATCCCCAACAAGCACATGCACGCGATGTTGAGGATCAACATCTGGCGTGGATCGATGAAGAGGAACATGTCGCTCAAGTCGTTCATCGACTTGGCGACGTAGCGCTCCTGGTACTGCTCATACGCCTTCGACAGGACGCTGAAGATCACCAGGCTGAAGAAGAAGACCGAGCCGGTGACGAGGAGGAGGACGATTCCAGCAAGCATGTGCGCGCTTCCCTAAGAGCGAGGGTGGACGACGCACGCCATCACGGCGCGCCAGCGCCCGCGGCCCGCTCGGCACCGCCCTTGATGATTTGGATGATTTCGCGGCGCTTCTGCTCCAGCACGCGGGTGCGCTCACCCGACAGCAGCGTGCTGATGGTCGCGCGGCCACGCTCCTCGATGAGGTCCACGTCGTCCTCGTTGCGGAGGCTGAGCGTCAGCTGGCCGAGCTCCACCGCGAGCACCAGGATTTCGGCCTCTTCCGGCAGCACCATCAGCGAGATGTTGTTGTACTCGCGCTGGTTCTCCGGGATGAGGTTCACGTTGGTGGTACCGGTGATCTTGCCCGTGGCCACCACGATGACGTTCTGAAGCAGCGTCACGGCGACGTTCTCGTCCGTCTGCGGGTCGCGGAAGGTGCCAATCACGTCCACGTGGTCATTGGGGCGAATCCAGCCGCCCACCGACGTGGTGTGCTTCGCCTCGATGGTGAGGGCGCGCGCCTTCTTCTGCACCTTCGACGACAGCCGCTCGGCGGCCTTGGTCGTCTCGAACTGGCTCCACAGCAGCGGATCACCCGCCTGCAGCGCGACCAGCACCTTCTGGTTCACGATGTAGGACGCGGAGTCCGGACGCACCACGGAGGACGTCACGAACTGCTCCGGCACGGAGCGCTGGGAGATCATCTCGAAGGTGATGACCGTGCCTTCAGGGACGTCCTGCGCCGCCACGACGACGGGCACCAGGTTCCATCCGCGGCGGACATCCGCCTCCTTCTTCTTGATGGCGGAATACGCGATGACGCCGGCCAGCAGGCCCAGCACAAGCGCGACGACGAGCGGAGTCTTGCCCTTCAGCATGGTTCAGAAACCTCCAGAACGGGGGGGAGCCGTTCGGCGGCGATGATGGAGTCCGAAGTGGAGTCCAGAGCAGGTGTTTGAATACAGTGCAGTGCAATCAGCGAATGGCGCGCGATGTTAGCCGTGCGATACACCGGGTGTCAAAACCACCTCTCGCGACAGCTCTGTATCGCGCGCAATCCGGGACCTGACATCGTGCCGCGTCAGAGGTCGTTGATGGCGTCGCGGTCCGGTGTCGTCAGGCCGCGGCCCTCGGTGATGCTGTAGAGGGCGTTCTGCACCACGCCCACGTCCTCGGAGCTGTCGATGACCTTCCCCTCGAGGAGCCGCAGCAGTTCCTGCAGCGCGTCATCCGACGTGACGGGGCCGACCGCGTAGGTCATGAATTCGTTGGAGGGGTCCCGCTCCTCGTTCAGGCAGTACATGTAGAGAGGAACGATGTAGACGTTCTCCTCCACCCCGCCGTCCGGGGTACCGGCATCGTCCCGCCCGCCGGGCCCCGGGGGAGTGGGTGGAACGACGAGGATGGTGCGCTCGATGAGCAGCCCGTTCTGGCCGCGTCCCTCGGAGGTGGACACGACGACGAGCCCCGGGGGGAACTCCACCTCGACAGGCGCCCCGGTGTCGTTGCGGAGGGGCACGCAGACGCGGACCAAGGCGCCCGAGCCCTGTGACTTCACACGGGCGTTTTCGCACTCGCCGGAGACCTCGGCGGCGCCGCGAAGGGTGCCGGCGAAGCTGACACCCTCGGGGAGGGAAAAGGGCGTGCCCTGCGGCGCGCCGTCGTCCTCGCCCAGGCCGGGGCGGAAGACATTCACGCCCGCGTCGAGCCCATGGGAGGGCGGCGGATTGTTTCCGCCACCGCCGTCGCATGCCACTACCCCTGCCCCGACCGCCGCCGCGACAACCATCCACTTCCATGCCGCCTGCGCCATTGCGCGCTCCTTCCCTCAATCCAGGACGCCCCACCGGCCGGGACCGCCGCGTCATGAGGTCTGGTGAGACTGGCCGAGTCTCAAGGCACCCGCAACCTTGCAGCGCGCGCGAGGTGTCAGGGAGTGGGCGGAATCACGGGTTGCGCGGGCGGCGGAAGGTCCGGGTTGTACAGGCCTCGCAGCACCAGCGTTGCCCCCTGGTCATCCTTGAGGAGCGCCGGCTGGCCCTGGTGGAGCCCCACCAGCCGCACCGAGAAGCCCACGCCATCCGGCGTCACGTGCACCGCGAGCTGCCCTGGCACGAGCGGGTCCGGCACCGCGCTCTCGGAGGGCAGCCAGGCGACCTGGGGATGAACGGGGAGGAAGGCGCGCGTGTACACCCGTACCTCGCTGGCGCCGGACCTCTGGAGCGCGGCGCGCCACGCGTCCTGCGACTGAGGCGTCTCTCCATGTGACTGGAGCTCGTGCACCATCAGCAGGTGGACGCGCCGGGCCACGCGGAGCAGCTCCAGGTTGGCCGCCACGTCGGAGCGGGACTGCTCCAGCCCTTGCGGACGACCGCCGGCGAGCGTGGCCATGACTCCGAGGAGGATGACGCCGGAGGCCCACAACGGCGCGGACCGGCCTCGCACCAGCTCCCAGCCCAGGCGTGCCGTGCCCACCACCGCCAGCAACGAGCCGACCAGCACCAGCCAGCGCGGCACCGCGCCCGCGTGGAAGGGCTGACTCAAGGCCTGCGTCAGGTGCGTCCACTCGGGCACGGACGCCACGCCCACGCCCACGGCGAAGGCGATGAACAAGACGGCGTGCACCAGCCGCAGCCCCAGCGGGGACGGCTGCCCCACCTCACTGCTTGCCGTCACGGGAACGGCAGGTTCAGCACGAAGTAGAAGGAGTCGTAATAAATCTGGTACGCCTCCATGAACAGGTCGATGACGTTGGACTGCCGGTCCTCCGACCAACGGACCTTCACCGACGCGCCAATGATGAGCGCGACGACGAGAATCCAGTTCAGGAGCGAGTACTCCAGCATGGCCTGCCCGCGACGGTTACGGGCGCGGGAACGCAGCGTCTTCGGGTGGTTCACGGCGTGTCCTCAGAGGTGTCGTGTCCGTGCCCGTCATCCGCGTCGCCGGGCAGGTCATCGAGTATAGCATCCGCGTACTCCAGCTTGATCTTCGGTGCGTCTGGAGCGGGGATGCGCATGCGGGGTTTGGCGTCGATTCCGTACTCCGCCACTTCCATGGCGTGACCGATGCCGGGAATCTCTATCTTGGCCAGGTTCAGCAGCGGAATCTCACGGCTGAGCCACATCCGCTTGATGACGGTGTTCTTCAGGACGACTTCGACGGGGACGGCGGCCACGGTGCCTGCCAGCGTCATCAACCGGGACTCCTTGCCCGAGCGCGTCGTGGGCTTCACGCCCTTGGGCAGCGGCGCTTGCTTCTCCGGCGGTGCGGCCTGGGCCTTCTTCGCGTCCGCCTCCTGCTGCTTGAGCACGTGCTGGAGCGCCTCGTCCGAATACTCCTGGGGCTGGCCGAAGCCCGTGCCGATGTAGAGGCGGGAGATGGCGTCATAGCGAATCTCATCGCCCTCCCGGGCCACCAGCATGCGCATCTGCGCGAGCGGCGACTTCATGGCCGGATGGGTACCCGCCTCCATCTCCACCCACACCGCGTCCCGGCCCTCCTTGTCCTTCTCCTCACCCACCACCGCCAGGCGCCAGTAGTAGACGCGCAGGCCGCCTCCGTTGAAGCGGTACGTCACCCAGTCGCCCAGCCGGGCCGGACGGGCGCCGCGGGACATGTGCTGCACCAGCTCCCGCGCGGGATTCGCCTCCACGCGGACCGGAAACGCCAGCACCACTGCCGCCACCACGAGCAGGGCCCTCACTTCGCTCCCTCCTTCTTCTGGGCCTGGTCCCGCTCGTAGGCCTCGCGGCTCTGGCGCACGGCATCGTCGTTGGGCACCGCATCCGGGCGGTCCGAGCCAATCCACATCTGGACCACCGCGGTGACTCCCTCCTCCGCGGGCGACAGCGTCGTCACCACCTGCTCCCCCTTGCGGGCGTGCTCCATGGTCAGCTGCGTGCCGCCGCCCATCTTGAGCGCGGACTGGCGCACGGGCGCGTAGCCGCGGCGCTCCAGCTCCGCGTTCACCTGCTGCTGCACCTTCGTCAGCTCGCCCGTCACCAGCGTGGTGCGGCTCTGCGAGCCACCCGGGTCATCCCGCGTGGCCAGGTCCTGGCTGTAGAGCGCGCCTTCCAGCGCCACCAGCCCGGGCGCCGGCTTCTTCGGCGGACGCACCCACAAGTCCCGCAGGACGGTGAAGCCCAACGTCTTGCCCAGGTGCTTGCGCAGCACGACGCCGCGCTGGAGCCCCTCGCGGGTGTAGAGCGCCGACACCACGCCCTCGTCCTGCATGTCCCCCTCCACCACGGTGGGGTAGCCCTCTTCCTGCCACTTCCGGGCGAAGTAGGCCGCCACCTTCTCCATGGAGTCCGGCGTCGTGAAGTACGCCAGGCGGTAGTACTCCCCGCCAATGACCAGGTCGTTGCCGATGCGCGTGTGGATGGTGCCCGGATAGATGGGCAGCTCCTGCTCCGCGGCTGCTGGCGCGGAGGCCAGCAACGCGAACAGGAGCGCCGTCCGGACGGCCCCCACCCTACTCGCAGGGAATCTTGAGGTCTTGCTCGTCATTCTCCGTGGCCTCCGGGCGGGCATCCGGGTCGGTCGGGTCATCCGCCATGGCCCGCTTGCACCCCATGTAGAACTCGCCACGCGCGTTGAAGACCCTGATGTAGTTGCTGTTCGCGTACGTCATCTCGTCGCGGAACGGCGCGGTGTCGAAGCAGTTGGGCCGCTCATGGTCGGTCAGCTCGAAGCTGCGCTTGTGCATGACGTGGAGGCCGCTGCTGGCCTTCGCATCATACTGGGCGAGACCGGTGCAGTCGCCCTTCTGCGAGGCGCCCACGCCGTAGTTGCGCGACACCACGAACGTCCCCAGGAAGTTGGGGAGCACCGAGGCGACCACGTCCAGGATGGCGCCGATGCCCAGGCTGTCCAGCGTGGAGGCGAAGCCCAGAAACACCATCCGGTCCACCTGGCGGTAGAGGCCGTGGGGCTGGCTGAGGGAACCACCGGTGTGCTGACCGGCGCGGCGGCCACGGACGATGGCGTCACCACCGTCCGGCATGTGCCAGCCGTTGGCGTACATGGAGTACTTCGACTTGAGCCGCAGGCTGCCCAGGTCGCGCCCGCCCATCATGTTCTCTTTGAAGAAGCCGCCGTTGCCACCGCTCTTGTCGAGGTACCGCGTCGGCAGGATGACGTTCTCGTAGTTCATCTCGACTTCGGATTCGACCCAGCCCTTGTTGTTGAAGCCCCACTGGTTCAAAACCCATCCCATGCCGTTGTTCAACGGGCTGAGGATGGCGCCCGCCAGGCCGCCTCCTTCGCTGGTACTCGGGCGGCTGAGCATCCCGCTCTCGAGAAGCGCGATCTCCTTGTTGGTGATGGTCGCCGTCACGTCCGTGTAGCGGGCAATGAAATTGCCGCCGGTGCCGTTGGGCTCCACCGAGTCCATGTCCTTGAAGCGCTCGACGAACTCCTCGTGGGCCTCCCGGCGAGCGTCCTCGAAGGCGTCATCGTGCTTCCCGTTCGCGAAGTCGGAGAGCGCGTAGCTCGTCATCTCCCAAACGGCGTAGCGCGCCGCCTCCTGGAGCTTGAGCTTCGCCCTCACCAACTCCGTGAGGTACATGCTGAACATCAGAATCATCACGAGGAGCGGCACGGAGAGCGCGAACTCGACCGTGGCGGCACCTCTTGAGCGCGAGCGCATTTGGAGACGGGCACGCATGGCAGTCCTCAGTGCGTCATGATCTTCGGGGCAATGCCCTGAAGCGGTCCGGGCAGCGCATCCATCATCTCACCAATCCTCGGCAGCGAGTTGCGGCCCTGGAACACGGACGCCAGACGCGGGCGCCAGTAGGGGTTGAAGAAGTTGGGCTGCTCCGCCCAGTTGCCGGGACGGTGGTAGTAGGTCTGACCGCGGGAGATGACGTTGAGGCCTTCGACCAGGCCCAGGAACTTCTTCCGGTTGTTCAGCATCTCCAGGCCGTCCGTGTCCGGCGTGAAGGCGAACTTCACCTTGCCGTCCTGGTTCAACAGGGCGGGCGCGTTGGTGCCGGTGCCGTCCTTGTTGTCCCGGTTCACGACCTGCTCCGGATCCTTGTTCAGCGCCACCCAGGCGGTGGGCTGGTTGAAGTCCGCCTGGCGCTTGGATGCGTCGTTCATGGACGCGTTGGCGGTGGGGTTGCACACCGAACCGAGCTGGCCAGGCTCGAAGTGCATGAACGGCGTCAGGCCGCCCCAGCGGTGGTGGCCGTCCTGCACCGGCCGCACGTTGGCCGCGAAGACGTCCGTACGGGCCCAGCACACGAACGCGAGCTCCAGCACGCAGATTTTCGAGCGGTGCAGCCCCACGTCGCGCTCGGGGCCACCCGGCCGCATGTGGCCGGACCAGCGCTCCGGGTTGTTCGGGTAGTTAACGCGCCAGTGCATGCCGCCCCGGTGACGACCGCTGTCGGTGTCGTTGAGCGCCCAGATGCTCGTCTTCGTCATGTGCTTGTACGGCAGCTTGGTGGTGTTGTTGTTCCCCTTGCCCTTGCGGTTGTCGCCGAAGCACTTCCAGTAGTCGTCGTTCTTGGTGCACGACACCGGGTTGTCCGCCTTGCCCACGCCCACGTCGATCTCCGGCGGGCCGAACTTGAGCCAGTACGGGTCGTCCGAACCGATGTTGTCACCCTGTGCCGTCATGCCCCAGGGATGGAGGTTGTCGTTCCAGTCGCGGATGTAGTTGCGGCCTTCCTGGCCGGGACCGCGGCCGGCGCGAATCGCGTTGGCGTTGGGGAAGCCCGTGGAGAGCATGCGCGTCTGGCCGATCTTGCCGAACTCGAAGATGCCCGGGATGTCCACGCCGCCGTTGAAGAAGTCCCGCATGAAGCTGAGCATGTCCGGCAGCGGCAGCAGGTCACCCATGCGGCGGCTGGTGATGAAGCCCTGGGGGCACGCACCGCCGTTGGCGTCACAGGCGTAGCGCGTGGCGTTCGTGATGCCACCCATGGAGCGCTTGGCGCGGGCGATGGGGTCGTTGGCGTCCTTCTTCGTCACGTCCAGCGCGCCGAACGGGTTCTTCCACGTGTTCGGCGCCAGCGGCTTGCCACCCGCGTGCGGGCTGTGCGCCTGGCTGAAGAGACACTGGCTGTAGAGGCCCGTCGCCAACTGGCTGGCCAGCGAGGAGATGTTGCTGTCGTTGTCGTCGATGACCGTCTGCGTGGTCTGCGTCACGTGCGTGGACGCGGACATCATCACCGCCTGCGACGCGAAGTACATCACGCCGTTCATCACCCGGTGCGCGGGGATGATCCACTCACCGATGATCCGGTCCGGATTCAGTCGTGTGATGACCTGTTGGATGGGTCTGAGGAAATAGTTCCGGTACGCGGTCATGATCCGGCCAATGGCCTTGATGACCGCGCTCACGTACGGAATGACATTTTCCAGGATGGGACAGGCGATCTTCCAAAAGAGGTTGCTCGTCTTGCCCGCGCATGGATTCAACGTGCGCATGAAGCCGTAGATGTCCGTGAGGAACGCCTCGGCGGAATAGATGAGTGACAGCAGCGACTGCCACATCATCGCCGACACGTAGTGCGACACCTGCGTGCGGTTGGCGTACGCGTAGAAGTTGAACGCGCGCGCCTCCATGGCGGCCATGGAGTACGACGCGGAGTCCGCCGTGTTCTGCAGGCGGATGCGTTCATGCACCGTGTGGCCGATGTTGACCGTGGTCAACACGGCGATGGACATGATCAACACCATCAGGGCGGCCAGCACCAAGGCCTGGCCTTCCTGGCGGCGGAAACTCTGTCGGAGGGTCCGGGTGAACATGGGTCGGGAGTCCTCTTCCTCTTACAGACCCCAGTCGGGGTTCAGGTGCATGATCCACTTGCGGTGGAAGTTGGACTGCATGCGCATGCTGTACGTGGCCGTCAGCGGCATGAAGTACCGCTTGCCAGCCAGGTTGGAAACGATCGGGATGCTGCCGTTGGCCAGCATCCAGAGAACGGTCATCTCGAGCGGATAGACGGAGTCGTACCCCATCTCATGCTCGATACCGCGGGCGCCGGCGAGCAACGGGTTGAGGTTGCCACGCCGGTTCATCATGTTCGCGCGCGGGTCCACGGTGCCGCGGTCAATGGCGCCTCGCAGCGCCATGCCCGCGTTCGAGGCGAACCACGAGTAGAAGATGATGGAGTTCGCGAACGGTACGCGCAGCTGGTACCAGTAGCGCAGGCGGATGGTCAGTCGCGTGGACTTGCGGAACACCAGCTCCGCGTCGTCAGGCTCCGGCAGGTTGAAGAACTTTCGGATGTGGTTCTCCAGCGAGGGCACCTCCGGGAAGGAGTCCGCGCCGTCGAAGTCCAGCTCCTGCCAGTTGTAGCCGGTGCGCAGCTTCCACATCGAATCGATGGGCGTGAAGTACGCGGGACTGATGGTGTCCACGCGGATGACGCCGAACAGGTTGGAGCCGTTCACCGTCCGGGGAACGCGGCCGCCACCGAAGTTCAGCATGCGCATGCCGGAGTCGTAGAGCTGGTGGAGGACGAACGTCTTCCCCAACTCGACGATGTCGTCGGTACGCCCCATGGTGGGAAGCAACGCCACGATGGCCGCGTCATGCATGCGCTCGTTGTTGCCGTTCCACACGATGCCGGCACGCGCGGCCTGGTAGGCGGCGTACTCCGTCATCAGCTTCGCGTGTTGCATCATCGTGAGCTGGATGATCCCCAGCGTCATGAAGACGGCGAGCGGCATGATCATCGCCGCTTCCACCGCGGCTTGACCCGACTGCCGGCGAGACGCCCCCTGCGCCCGCGGTTCCTGTGCTTCCTGTCCCATGAAACCATTATCCGTGGACAGGGGTCAGAAGCGCATCGGTCAAATGGACAGACTTACGCCTACGTTCTCCTCCCATTTGATGAGAAAATACACCCGCTATTTCGCAGGTTTAGCGGGCATCTCGTTCGCCGATGACTCGCGAGCCACCCGCCGGCGCGCCGATCTGGCGGCATCCGAGGCCGGCGCTTCTTGTATCACGAGGTTACAAGCCTGGAGTCCTTCGGCACGCCTACCCAGAGCGAACTCAAACTCGCACAGTTGGTTCAGAAGCATCCAGCGCTCCTGTCCAGTCGCCCCCGAGGCCAGGGCCGAGCGGATCAGCCCAGCCGCCCGGACGCCCTCCCCCGCGTCGAACGCCGCCCGCGCCTGGCGCGACAGCTCCGCGACGGTGGGGCGCTCCATGGAGGGCGGTGGCGGCGCGGCGGTGGGTGCGGCTTTCTTCGAGGCCGGTGCCGGCGGTGGGCGCTGAAGCTCGGCCTTGGCCGGGGCGGCGGCGCCTCCCAGGGTGCCCTTGGATTCCGACGCGGCCAGCTCGTCGTCGTAGGCAGCGCCCCGTGCCACTGGCGACTTGGATCCCAGGCGCAGCGAGTCGCGCGGGGGGACGGACCGAGGTGCCTGCGAGTCCGCGACGCGCCGCTCCGACAGACCCGCGAAGGCGTCGTCCGAGTCCGCCGGCGGTGTCTGCAAGTCCATGGATTCGCTCGCGACCTTGGACTCCTCGTCCAGCGACGACGGCGCCCCTTCCTGCGCCATGGGCGCGGGCTCCAGCGCGGCCCGCATGTCGGCCTTGGGTACGCGAGCAGCGGCGGGCGGCCCACGCTTCGCCTTGCTCTCGCTTTCACGCCGCATCCGCGTGTCGAGCCCGCCGCCACTACCAGCGTTGGCCCAGTCCTCCGCGAGCAGACGCTGCTCCCGTGAGTTCTCGGTCCCCTTCGACTTCTTCGGCGCGGCCATTTCCCGGGCGGCGTAACCCACCGCTTCCGCCTCGGCGGGCATCGTCACCGCCGCCGCGGGGGCCGGAGCGGCCGCGGCCGGCGCGAAACCATCGGCGGACGGAGGGGCCACCAGTTCTTCCTTCGCGACCTCGACCTTCGCCGCGCTCAAGTCAGGCCGCGTGAGTTCGGGCGACCGGGCCTCGAGCGTCAGAAGGCCAAAGGTGCTCACGGAGGCCAGGCCCACCACGGGCAACAACCACCGGCGCCAGCGGGACGGCTTCGGCGCGGGGCCCGCGGCGGCGCGGCGCGCGGCCTGCTGGGCATAGGCCATCAGCGACTCCAGCCCCGCGTCCGGAGCGGGCTCCACCGACAGCTGGGACATGGTGGCGCGCACCCCGCGAATGTCGTCCAGGGCCTGGGTGCAGCGGGCGCAGCTCTCCAGGTGGGCTTCCACGAGGCGGGCCTCGGGCACCGGCAGTTCGCCATAGGCGAAGTCGAGCAGCCGGTCCTCCTGCGCATGTGGATTCTGCGGCTTCATCCCACCACCGTCCTTCCGTCCTCGGCGAGGTCGCCGTCGACGCCCATCTCCGCCAGCCGGCGGCGAAGCCCGTCGAGCGCGTAGCGCATGCGGCTCTTCACCGTGTTCTCGGACACTCCCGTCACCTCCGCGATGTCCTTGAAGGGGATGCCGCTGTACTCGCGCAGGGTGAAGACCTCACGCTGCTCGTCCGGGAGCGTCGCCAGGGCTCGCTCCAACAGGGGACGCAACCGGGCGTTGTAGGCACCGCGTTCCGGGCTGGCCCCCGCGTCCGGCAGGCCTTCCCCCAGGGGGCGTGACTCGTCCCGCTCCGCTCCCGGGGCGGGTGCCTCCAGGGAAGACGCCTGGCGGTAGCTCTCTTTGCGCGCGCTGTCCACGCAGAGGTTCCTCGCAATCGTGTAGAGCCAGGTCGTGAACTTCGCCTTGGGCGTGTAGTCGCCGGCGCTCCGAACCACCTTCAGCCACGTCTCCTGCAGCACGTCCTCCGCCCGTGCCCGGTGCCCCGTGAAGCGGAGGATGAAGTTGAACACCGGCGTCCGGTGCTTGCGCACCAGCGTCTCGAACGCGCGCGCGTCCCCCGCCTGGAAGGCGAGCATCAGCCGCTCGTCTGAGGTTTCCGGTCCCAACACTCCCCCAACTCTCCTTGGAGCCACCCTCACCCGGCCCACTCCGCCACCCGTGCACAGTTAACGTGCGACGGGCCGCCAGGGTCTATCCCCGGCGAGGTCTCTGGTAAGTGGCGAGAATGACAGGGACGGCCACCGCTGTCACGAGCGCGCCTTGCGCCAGGAGCACCGCCGGCAGTGGCTGCTGCAGGTGCACATACAGGGAGCGGCCGAGCGCCGCCCCCAGCAGCACGCCCGTCAGGGTGCGCACCGCGTTGCTTCCCGACGCCGGCCGGAAGCGGCCCACCGCCCAGTCCGCCAGCGCGGGAACGGTGAGCGCCAGGACGACGGGCACGTCCAGCGCCCACCGCAGCGGGGCGCGCACGGCGAACAAGCCCACCATCACGGCCAGCAGCACCGGATAGGTCCCCAGGCAGCGCGCGCACACGCGCACGCCGCCGAACAGGAAGGTGCGGTTGTACTCATCCGGATGATGATGGCTGAGCCAGAACACCGGGACTTCCTCCAGAAGGGGCTGCGGCCGGGGCCTCGCGCGCATCGGCCTCCGCCAGGAAACACGCGGCGAAGTGGCCACCGCCCAGCGCATAGGACGGGGGCGACTCGCGCCGGCACCGCTCCATGGCATGAGGACAGCGCGGATGGAAGGTGCAACCGGGGGGCGGAGCCAGGGGTGATGGCGGCTCGCCCGGCACCAGCAGGCGCGTCCGGGCGTGGCCCGGGTCCGGGACGGGCACCGCGGACAGCAGCGCCTGGGTGTACGGGTGGCGCGGCTGACGGTACAGCGACGCGGCCGGGGCCAGCTCCACGATGCGGCCCAGGTACATGACGGCCACCCGGGTGGACACGTACTCGACGATGTTCAGGTCGTGGGCGATGAAGACGTAGGTGAGGCCCCGCGCCTGTTGCAGGTCCACCAGGAGGTTGACGATTTGCGCCTGCACGGACACGTCCAGCGCGCTGATGGGCTCGTCGGCCACCACCAGGTCGGGCCGCAGCGCCAGCGCTCGCGCGATGCCAATGCGCTGCCGCTGCCCGCCGGAGAATTCATGGGGGTAACGCGCCAGTGCCTCGCGCGGCAGCCCCATGGCGTCCACCAACTCCGCCACCTCGCGCTCCCGCTCCCCCGGCCCTCGGGCCAGTCCGTGGATGGCGAAGGGCTCCTCCAGAATCTCCCGGACCGTCATCCGGGGATTGAGCGAGGCATACGGGTCCTGGAAGACGAACTGCATCCGCTGGCGCAGTGGCCGCAGCTGTCGCTGGGACAGTCCGGTGAGTTCCTGCCCGTCGAAATGAACGGAGCCCGCCGTGGGCTCCACCAGCCGCAGCACCGCGCGCCCCAGAGTGCTCTTCCCGCAGCCACTCTCCCCCACCACCTGTCTCTTATACACATCTGACGCTGCCGACGATCTTACGCGTGTGGATT
>NZ_JAAEAH010000121.1 GCF_010998615.1 Myxococcus sp. CA023
ACCCTGTCCCCCCCCCGGCGGCGGATAGGCGGCCGGGTAGCTCGGCTGCTGCGGGTACGGCGCGGGCATGGGCTGCGCATACTGCGGCCCGGGCTGATGCCCATACGGCATGGGCGCCGGCTGCGGATACTGCTGCATGGGCTGCTGCCCATACGGCATGGGCTGCGCCATCGGCACTTCCGCGCCCCGCAGGGACGGCGAGGACACCGGCTCCGGCGGCGGCATGGGCACGTCCAGCAGTCGCGACTGCGACACCGGCTCCCGGCCCAGCGCGGGCGCGGGCGTCGGAGGCGGCTTCGACAGCGCGTCGTTCTCTTCCTTCACCAGCGAGGCCAGCACGCTGGCCGCGGACGGCTTCCAGCCCACGGCTTCCTCGGAGGCGCCCGCAGGCCCGGAATCACCACGCGCCCCCTTGCCCGCGCTGAAGGCGGACTGCACGGGGCCTGAGGACACCGTGGGCGTCGAGCCGGACACCGGCTCGGGAGCGACGATGACGGGCTTGGAGGGCCGCGGCGCCAGCACCGACGCCAGCTCCGCCGTCTCCGACAACGGAATCCAATCACTGAAGCCCGAGCGCCAGCAGAGGCTGTCCGGGCCCACCTCGCCGCGGTCCCACAGGTCCTTGACCTTCTCGACATTGAAGGGGCCGACCTGCTTCTCGTCGATGGCCACGTACCACTCGTGCGCCGCCGCGTTGGCCTTGGCTTCTTCCTTGTCCGGTTCGGCCTCCGCTTCGGCCAGCTTGCGCACGTTCTCCGCGGACGCTTCGCGCGCGGCGGCTTCGTTCGCGGCCTCGGTGGGAATCTTCTGCGTGCCGGAACTCAGCACCTGGTCGAAGACGGCGCCAATCTCGTCCTCTTCCACATCGGTGAAGAGGCCGCCTTCGGGCGGCGTGCCCAGCGTCGCCGGCATCGTGGCGGCGGACGCGTCACTCCCCTTACCCACGTCAGTCGAGGCGGAAGCCTCAGAGGTCGAAGACTCAGACGCGGAGTCCTTCGCGGCCGTCGCGCCAGCGGGACGCACGGTGATGGTGTGGCCGCACTTCTTGCAACGAACCTTGACCCCTTTGGGGCCAATCTTGTCGTCGCTGATCATGTACTGCGCGCGGCAGCTGTCGCAGACGAAACGCATCGTTCCCGTAAGCCTCGGAAATGACGGGAGAAATCCCGCCTGAATCGTAGAAGTGGCAGCCGGAGGGGTCAAGGTTCGGAGCCAAGTCCGCCCGCCTGCCTTTTAACGTACGAACCCCACGCCGGGGTCTGTCCCTACCTGCGCACCTGTACCTCCACGTGCGTACCCACGGCGACGCGCAGCTCGTGCAGGTCCTCGGAGGTGGCGAACACCAACAGTTCCCGCAGCTTGTTACGCACCGGGACGCGGAAGGCGGAGCCCGTCTCGCCCTGCACCATGCGGCGCACCGGCTCCATTTCTCCCGCAGCGAGCAGACCCGCCCGCGCCGCGGTGAGCTCCGCGCCCTCCAGGTACTGCCGCACGGCCTGCGGCGTCGCGGTGGGCAACCACGCACGCGCCGCCTTCGCCAGCGCCGCGCGGTCCGGCTCGTTGAGGCTCCGCTCCAGCAGCCGACGCTCCGGCTCCACCAGGTGCTGCGCTTCCGCGATGCGCACGTTGCCCACGACGAGGCTCAGCGCCGCCTGGAGGATGGCCTCCAGCCGCTCGGGGGCCACGCGCTGGCTGAAGGCCAGCTCGGAGCGCGCCAGCGCCAGGGTGCGGCCCAGGAGGTAATAGACCTCCTTCTGGCCCTGCTCCGCGAAGTACTTGCCGCCCACGCGCAGCGAGGCCGGGTGCGTCTGGAGCAACTCCACGTTGATGAGCGGCTCGGGCGCCGGCTCGTTGGAGCGCTTCGCCATCCGCTCGCGCGTCGCCACGAGGAAGGGCGAGTACAGCTCCACCGCCTCCATGCCGAGCACGCGCGCCACGTACCGATAGTGGTGGACGTGGTACTCGGGCGCACTGGCCACGTCGATGCGGTGGCGCTTAGGCACCAGTTGGTATTGCTGGGACGGCACCGCGTACAGGTGCCCCACCTTCGCGAAAAGGAGGCCCAGCAGCTCCGCCAGCGGGCCGCGCGCCTTCGGGTGGAACAGGTGGTTGTGCCACAGCTGGTCGTTCAGCGGCCGCGGCTCCACCTTCTCCTTGTTCTTCGCGTAGGGCCCCAGCTTGGTGAGGATCTCCTGCTCGTCCTCCCCTGCCTCGCCCAGCAGGCCGGACACCGCCTGCGCGGCGAGCCAGGCGCCATCGTAGTTCTTGCGCAGCGCGGACAGACGCACCAACGCGCCCACCACCTTGCGCGGGTCCGTCGTGTTCGGCAGCGCGCGGCGGAGCGCGGCGATGGCCTCGTCCTCCCGGCCCGGCATCTGTCCGGCGAGGTCCGCGAAGGCCTCCTGCACCGCCGCGTCGTCGGGCAGGCCCTTGGCGGCCACGCCGTACGCGGCCACCGCGCCTTCCGGGTGCTTGAGCACCTGGAGGTACAGGTCGCCGAGCGCGCGCCACAGCGCCATGCGCGCCACGTGCGTCTCCGGCGTCTTGGGCAGCCGGCCCAGCATCTTCGTGTAGTTCTCCTCCAGCTGCTTCCACTGGCGCGCCGCGCCGAGCATCGCCTCCAGCGCGCTGAAGGCCTCCACGAAGCGCGGGTCCAGGTCCAGGGCGGCGTTGAAGGCCTCGGTGGCGCCCTCCACGTCCTTCAGGTCATCGCGGCGCAGCTCGCCCAGCGCGAACCAGACGCGCTTGGCCTTGTGCGGCTCCAGGCCCAGCGCGGGGAGCGCCAGCATGCGCGCCAGCACGTCCGCCGCCTTCTGGCCCTGACGCGTCTCGCGCAGCAGCACATAGAGCTGGTCCATCACCTCCGGCGCGTCCGGCTGGGACTTGAGCGCGTTGGTGAAGGCGTCAATGGCCATGTACGGGTCGTGCAGCTCGTCACGCGCGATGCGGCCCAGCTCCAGGCACACCTTCGCGCGGGCCTCGCCCTCCAGCACGCCCACCAACTGCTGCCGCAGCTCGGCGGACTTCTCGTACTGGCCCTGCTTCTCCAGGAGCGCCACCAACGCGCGCAGCGTCGGCTCGTGGCCCGGGTCGATGGCCAGCGCCTTCTCGAAGTGGTTCTGCGCGCGGTCCGTCTGGTTCAGCGCGGCGTGGATGTCGCCGAGCTGCCAGTACACCTCCACCACCTCCAGGTCCGTCAGCTCCTCGCGATGGTGGATGAGGATGGTCTGGAAGACCTTGAGCGCGCCTTCGTAGCGGCGCGTCTGCACCAGCAGGTTGCCGTAGCCCTCCAGCGCGGGCAGGTACGTCGCGTCCAGCTCGTAGGCCTTCTCGTAGCAGCCCAGCGCCTTGTCACGCTTGCCCAGCTTCTCCGCCACGTAGCCCAGGCGGTAGAGCTGACGGCAAAGGTCCGCGGCGGAGACGGAGTCCTTCTCCGCCATCGCCATCTCCGCCATCTTCCGCGTGACGATGTCCAGCATCCGCTCGCCGGAGGCCCAGTCCTCGTGCGCGATGTACACGTCCGACAGCGGGCGCGCGGCCTCCAGGCTGTCCGGGATGTGCTTCAGCGCTTCCTGCCAGTAGCCGGTGGCGGTGTCCCGGTCCTCGCGCGTCTCCGCGTGGTAGCGCGCGACGTCCAGCAGCGCGCGGCCCTTGGCGGCCGGGTCCTCGGTCTGCTCCGCCTCCTGACGCAGGGTCTGCTCGTAGCCGCTCCAGTCCTTCTCCTGCTCCTGGATGCCCTTGAGGGCACGGATGCTGGGCAGATGGCCGGGGTCCACCGCGAGGGCCTGCTGATAGGCGGTCCGGGCGCTGCCCGTGTCCATCAGCATGTCCTCGTTGATCTTGCCCAGGCGGTAGTACAGCTCCACCGCGTCCTTTGACTGCCCGGCGAGCTCCGCCTCCTTCGACAGCATCTCCAGCGCGAAGGGCCAGTTGCCGCTGCGCTCGTACATCGTGCCCAGCGCGTGCAACGCCGGACGGCACTCACCGTCCACCGCAAGCGCCGCGTGGTAGTTGTTCACCGCGCGGTCCAGCGCCTTGAGCTGCTGGTACTGGACGTTGCCGATGTCCACGTAGAGCTCGGCCTGCTCCTGCGGGCTGACGGCCAGCGCGAGTTGCCGCTCGTACGCCGCGATGAGGTCCTCCCACCGCGCCTGCGCCCGGCGCAGCCGGATGAGCGTCTTGATGGCCTGGACGTTCTGCGGATCGATGGCGAGCACGCTCTCCACGCAGACGTCCGCGTTCGCCGGGTTCTGGTACTTGTCCTCCCAGATGGTCGCGCTGCGGAAGAGGACGCGGATCTTCTCGCGCCAGTCCTCGCTCAGCTCCAGCATCCGCTCGTAGATGGCGAGCAGGTCCGCCGGGTGGTCCAACCGCGTGTGGAGCCGCTCCAGCGATTCCAGCGCCTCGCGGTTGACGGGGTCCAGCTCCAGCGCATGCCGGTACGCGGCCACCGCCGACTCGTCGTCGCCGATGTCACGCTCGTAGACGCCCGCCACCTCCACCTGGATGCGCGCGCGCTCCTCGATGCTGTCCGCCAGGTCCCGGGCCCGGAGCAGCGTGGACGCCACATCCGGCCACGACCGCTGACGACGGTACAGCGCGGTGAGCACGCCGAGCGTCTCCGCGTCGGGCTCAAGCTCCAACGCACGCAGCAGCGCGCTGGCGGACTCGACAGGATCCTCCAGCTGCTCGTCCCAGACGCGGGCAATCTCGCGGAGGATGCCCTTGCGCTGCTCAATGGAGCCGGCGGCCTCCAGCTTCTGCTCCAGCGCCACCACGTACTCACGCTGGCGGCCACGCCGCTGGAACACCGCGGCGAGCCCATCCAGCGCGGTGGCGTTGGTCGGGTCGAACTCAAGAATCTTCCGGAACGCCGCTTCCGCCGCCTGCGGGTCATCCAGGCGCGTGTCGTGGACACGCGCCAGCGTCGCATAGAGCCGCTCGGCCAGGGCGCCACGCGGCAGCTCGTCGGCGACCTCCTCATAGACGGCGGCCAGCTCCTCGTGGCTGCCCGTCTCGTCAGCCAGCCGCTCCACCTCCTCGCGCAGCGTGTCGTCCGACGCGTCCAACTGGAGCGCGCGGCACAGCGCCAGGAAGGCCACGTCCTTCTGTCCCAGCCGCGCTTCCTGCACCCGGGCCAGCTCGCGCAGCGCGGCCAGCTTCTCCTCGTCCGTGACGAGGTGGGGCATGTAGCGGTCCATCACCTGGGCGTACGCACGCCAGTCGTTGTGCGTCCGGTACAGGTCGCACGCGCGCTCGTAGGCGGTGCGGTTGGCGGGGTCCAGTTCGAGCACCTTCTCCAGCGCGCCCGAGGACAGCTCGGGCTTGCCGCCCTGCCCCACCCACAGGTCCGCCACCGCGAAGTAGGCGGCGACAGCCTGCTCACGCTCCTCCGTCAGGAGGTGCACCTGCACCTTCAACTCCAGCGCGCGCACCGCGTCGTTCCACGCACGCAGTGAGACGAAGAGCTCGTGCACGCGATCCAGCTCGGGAACCTGGTGTGGCTCCACTTCCAGCGCGCGTCGGGCGGCGTCCAGGGACTCCTCGCGGCGGCCCATTCCGGCCAGGACTTCCGCCAGGCGCAGACGCAGCGCCTTCACGCCGTCACTGCTCTCCTGAAGAGGAATCAGCCGGCGCAGCACGCCCACCAGCTCTTCACGCTGGCCCGTCTCGTCGTACAGCTCGCGCAGCGTGTCGAGCACGCCGCGGTGACGTGCATCCCGGTCCAGCGCGGCCTTGAAGTACGGCACGGCCTGTTCCGGCTGCTTCAGCAGGCGGTACACGACGCGGCCCAGGCGCTCATTGAGGCGCACGACCTCGCGGGGGTCCAGCGTCACCGCCAGCCGGCCCTCCAGCAGCTCACGCAGGTCCTGCGGCCGGTCGGCGCGCTCGTAGAGAGACTCCAGCGCGGAGAAAGCCTGCTCGTTGCGCGCGTTCTTCGCCAGCAGCTCGCGGTACAGCTCGATGGACCCGCCCAGGTCCGCCAGTCCTTCAGCGGAGACCTGCGCCATCTTCGCCAGCACGCGGTCGCGCTCGGCGCCCGACACCTTCTCCGCCTGGAGCTTCAGGATGCCGTAGAGCTTCTCCGACGCGCCCGCCGACTCGTAGATGCCCTCCAACAGCCGCGCCGACGCGAGGTGCTCCGGGTCCAACGCCAGGATGCCTTCGTAGGCACCCGCCGCGCGGTCCGGGCTGTCCAGCCGCTCCTGGTAGAGCTGGCCCAGGCGGAACAAATAGCCCACCCGGTCCGTGGGCTCCGTCACACCAGCGACCAGGGCCTCCAAGATGCCCGCCAGCTCCGGCCAGGCCTCCAACTGGAGGTACAGCCTGTCCAACGCCACCAGCGACGGCTCCTGCACCGTGGGGTGCAGCGTGCGCGCGCGCTCGTAGTAGGAGACGGCGCGGTCCGAGTCGCGCAGCTTCGTCTCCAGCATCTGCCCCAACCGGAGACAGACCTGCGCGGCATCCGCGGCCTCGGCCACGCGCGGCAGAGCCTCCTCGTACGCGGCCAGCAGCTCGTCATAGCTGGCGGACGCATCCGCCGCGTTCTCCAACCGCGCACGGACGGCGGCGTCGTTCGGGTCTTCCTTGAAGGCGCGGAAGAGGGCCAGGAAGGCCAGCTCCGACTCCTCCTGGGACTCCCGCAGCGTGGCCAGCTCGCCCAGGAGCGCCTTGCGCTCGAATGCGTCGCCCGACACGCCCACGCGCGTCTCGATGACCTGCGCCAGGCGCGTGATGTCGCCGCTGGCGCGAAGGGCGCGCAGCAACGTCTCCACCGCGAGCAGGTTCTGCGGCTCGCGGGCCACCAGCGCCTCCATGCGGCCCACCGCGCCCGCATGGTTGGCCTGCACGGACAGCACCTCGCCGTACAGCGCCAGCGCGCCTGTCCGGTCCAGCAGCCGCGACTCACGCACGATGGCCAGACGGAACTTCAGTTCCAGTCCCTCCTCCGTGGAAATCAGCGCGATGCGGCGAGCCAGTGCGTCCGCCAGCTCCGGCCAACGCTCCTGCTTCTGGCAGAGCGCCTCCATGCGCTCCAGCGTGGGCAGGTCGTCCGGCTTGAGTTCCAGCAGGCGCCGGAAGGTGGCCAGCGCGCCCAGCGCGTCATTGAGCTGCTCCTCCTGCAGCATGCCCATCTGGAAGAGCACCGTGGCGCGACGCGCCGGGTCCTCCGCCACCGCGAGCTGCCGGCGCAGCACCTCCAGCAGCTCCGTGGGCTTGCCCTGCGACGCCACCAGCCGCACCGTGCCATCCAGCGCTTCGGTGTCCGTGGGCCGCAGCTCCAGCACGCGCTTCCACGACACCAGCGCCTCGGAGGGCTCGCCCAGGTCCGTCTGGATGCGGGCCAGCGCGCGGTACAGCTCGGCGCGGGACGCATCCCCCGCCTTGCCCACCACCTCCGTCAGGATGGCGGCCAGTTCCTCGGGCGCCTCTGCCTTGTCCACCAGCGCGACGCACAACTCCAACGAGCGCAGGTCATCCGGCAGCTCGCGCAGCGCGCGCGTAGCGGCCAGGAAGCCCATCTCCGCGTTCTCCAGCGAGCCGGCGTAGATTTCCGCGATGCGACGCAGCAGCGCGGCGCGCTCCTGCGGCACGGCCTCCGCCGAGGCACGGGACTCCAGCATCTCCACCTGCTTCAGGTGGTTGCCCACCGAGGCGAAGACGGGCTCCAGCGCGCTGGCAGCGGCGCCACGCAGCGGGCTCTCCGAGCGCGCCATCTCCTCCAGCGCGCCCACCGCACCGGCATGTCCCGCCCGGCGCGCCAGCACGGACTGATACAGCTCCAGTGCGCCGCGCGGGTCGTCCAGGCGCGACACCTTCAGCCGGCCCAAGCGCACTCGCAGGTCGGACGCCTCTTCCTGGGCGCCGCGCTCGTCCGCGAGTTGGATTTCCCGCTCGATGTGCTGCGCCAACTCTGGCCAGCGCTCCATCTCCGCGAGCACCCGCCCCAGCAGCTTCAGCGCGTTGGCGTTCTCCGGCCGCAGGCCGAGGATTTCCCGGTACGACTGCGCCGCCAGCGACTTGTCCGCCAGCGTCTCCTCAGCCAGGTGCGCCAGCTCGAAGAGCAGGTTCACCTGCGAGGACGCGTTCGCCTCGGCCGCCACCTGACGGCGCATGACGAGCGCCAGCTCGCGGTGCGCGCCTGTGCGGCGGTGGACCCGGGCGATGGCGTCCAACACCGACTTGTTCTTCGGGTCCCTGCGCGACATCTCCTCCATCGCACGGACGGCCAGGTCATAACGCTTGAGGCGGTTGTCGTAGATGCCCGCCAGGCGCCGCCACAAGTCACCGGCGAGCGGATCCTGCGCGCCGCTCTCCAGTTGGTCTTCGTAGGCCGCCGCCACCTCCTCGAACGCACCGGAGTCGGCCGCGAGCCGCTCCAGCTCGTCACGCACCGTGGCTTCCTGCGGCGCCTCGTTGAAGGCACGCAGGCGTGCGACGAAGGCGAGCGACGTCTGCCCCAGCGCCTCGCGTAGGGTGGCGATCTCCTGGATGTGTTCCAGCCGCCGCTCGGGCGCCACGCCCGGCAGCAGCACCTCGAGCACGTCCACCAGCTTCCGGGTGTCGTTGACGCCACGGTAGACAGGCTCCAGCAGGCGCGCCGCTTCGGAGCGAGGCGCCTCGTGCGCCATCAGCCGCTCCAGGCCCGCCACCACCTGTCCGTCTCCGGGAGCCAGCTCCAGCAGACGCCGGTACACCGGCAGCGACTCCGCCGGCCCCACTTCCTTCTCCAGGAGTTGGGCGCGCTTCAGCAGCCAGTTGCGCCGTGCGCCTTCATCCGCGGCGCCATCCGCGAGCTGGTCCAGCACGTCCGCCTGCTCCACGAAGCGCCGAGACTTCGCGTAGAGCTTCTCCAGCGCGAGCAGGCCCTCGGGCACCTTCCGGAGCGCCAGCGCGGAGCGATACGTCTCGATGGCCTTCGCGTCTTCACCCGCGTTCGCGTACGCCTCGCCCGCCTTGAGGAGCAGCCCCACGCGCTCCTCCGGATCGGTGGCGAGCTGCGCCTGACGCGTGTAGACCTCGGACAGGCTTTTGGCGTTCTGCCCCTTCTCGTACAGGCGGGAGAGGGCCTCCAGCGCCTGCCGGTCCTGGGGCGCGTCCGCCAGCAGGCTCTTCCACAGCCGCGCGGCCTCTTCGGGCTGGTCCAGCGACTCGCGCAGCTCCGCCGAGCGCCGCAGCAACTCCAGCGCCGCGGGGTCTCCCGCGTTCAGCTCCGTCGCCGCCGTCTCGTAGATTTCGGCCAGCACCTCGTGCGAGCCCGTCTCGCGCGCCAGCCGCTCCAGGTCCGGCTGCACGCCTTCCCGGTCCAGCCCCTGCGCGAAGGACTTCACCGCGGACATGAACGCCAGCGAAGGCTGGAGCATGTCGCGCTCGTAGATGCGGCGAACCTCTCCCGAGAGGAGGATCTTCTCCACGGTGAGCGCGGAAGTCATCCGCGCTTCACGCAGCGCCACACGGCGGGCGTGGTCGCCCACCTGCACCAGCACCGGATCGAGCACATCCAGCGCTGCGCCGCTCGCGGGCACCGCTGCCTTCACCCAGGCCTCGAGCGCCGCGCGCGCACCTGGATGGCCCGAGTCCTCGGCCAGGATCTTCCGGTAGAGGCCCAGCGCCGCGTTCGGGTCATCCAGGACCGTGCGCTGGAGTTCCGCCAGACGGAAGGAGACTTCGCGCCCCTGCGGGCTCTGTCCTTCCTGGTTGCGGCGCAGCGCCAGCGCCCAGGCCAGGTCGGAGTGACGGCCACTCTCGGTGTAGAGCCGGTCCAGGGTCGCCGCGGCTTCACGGCTCGCCGGGTCGCGCTCCGCGATGACACGCCAGGCGTCCGCGGCGCTCTCCTTGTCCATCAACTTCGTCTCGTGCAGCAGCGCCGCCTCGCGCAAGAAGGCCAACTGCTCTGCGGGCTCCGGTGATGCCGCGGCCAGCTTCTCCAGCACCTCGGCGAGCGCCGCCCATTCCTCCCCCGCGCGATGCAACCGCTGAAGGGCGCGCAGGCAGTCCAGGTTGCCCGGCTCGATGGCCAGCAGGTCGCGCAGCGCCTTCACCGCGCCGGCCTTGTCGTCCAGCTTCTTCTCCTGCACCTCGGCCAGCTCGCGCAGCAGCGCCATTCGCGCGGAGCCGACGTCCCCTTCCTCCGCCAGCTCCGCGATGATCTCCGCGTAGCTGTCCAGCGAGTCCGCGTCCTCCGCCGCCTGCCGCGCCGACGAGCGCAGCCCCGCGTCACCGGGCGCCAGACGCAGTGCGCGCGCCAGCGCCGCGAAGGCCAGCTCCGGCTGCCGCAGGTGCGTCAGGTGCACCTGCGCCGCGTGTCGCAGCGCCTGCACTCGCGCGGCGTCGTCCTTCGCCACTTCCGCCAGAACATCCAACGTGGCCACCAGCTTGCGGTGGTCCTTGGTGCGCTCGAAGGCAGGCACCAGCACACGCGCAGCGGCCTCGCGCGCCGGGCCCGAGGCGAGCATGGCCTCCAGCGCCGCCAGCGCATCCGGGTCCGTGGGGCGCTGGAGCAGGATGTCCGCGAAGCTCTGCACCGCCTCTGCGCTGCCGTCCTGCGACTCCTGCAGCAGGTGCGCACGACGCAGCTTCAGCCGCGCCACTTTGTCCGCGTCACCCGCGGACTCGGCCAGCGCAATCATCCGCGCCAGCGTGTCTCCCAGCTCGCGCGTCCGGCCCGCCTTCTCGTACAGCTCCGCCAGGCGCGGCAGATGCCGGCCTTCCTCGGCGCCGTGCGAAAGCGCGGACTGCAGCGCCTCGGCCGCCTGCGCATCGCGTCCCAGCTCCGTGTTGAGGTCCACCAGCTGAAGAAGCAGCTCCAGCCGCTCCTGCCCACGCGCGCCCTGGATGCGCTTGCGCAGCAGTCCTTCCGCATCCGCGGACCGGCCCGCGCGTCCATACAGACGCACCAGCCGCTGCAGCACCGCGTTCGACTCGGGCGCACGGGTCACCGCCGCTTCCAGCGCCGCGATGGCCTCCGCGGCGAGCGCGCCCTCTTCCGCCAGGCTCGCGGCCTCGAGCAGCAGCGGCACAGCCACCACGGGGTCCTCGGACTCGGAGGCCAGCGTGCGCAGCACACGCCCCAGCTCCGCGTGCGCGGACAAGTCCCTGGCCAGCCTCAGCGCCTCCGCACGGGAGCCCTCGTCCTTCGCGTCCTCGCGCAGCGCGCGCACCTGGACGTCGAAGGCCGCGCGGCTGTCCGCGAGCTGCTTCTCATGAATGCTGGCCAGCAACGAGAAGAGGCGCTTGCGGGCCATGGGCTCCGTCGTCACCTCCAGCTGCTGCTGGAGCGCCGCCACCTGCCGCTGGTGGTCGCCGCTGCGTCCGTAGTGCGCCGCCAGCGCCTCCGTCACCTCCGCCGTGCGAATGCCCGCCGCCGCCAGCCGCTCCAGTCCGCCCACCACCACGCCGGTGGAGACGTTCTCGGAGAGCAGGCCGAGGAACAGGTCCGTCGCGTCCTCCTGACGCCCCAACCGCTCGGCGTATAGCTTCGCCTGGCGCGCCGTCCACTCGTTGCGCTCCAGCTGCGTCTCCGCCAGGCCCGCCAACCGCCCCGCGAGCGCCGCCGCCTCGTCGAACTTCGACAGGGCCACGCACAGCGCCTGCAGTCGCTGCACGCCCGCCGCCTCCTCTGGCGCGAGCTGCACCAACTGGCGCGCCAATGGCTCCAGCTCCTCGGGCGCCGCGCCGGCCGCCTCGCGCCGGGACACGTCCGCCTCCAGACGCGCCTTCGGGTCGTCCGCGAGCGCCGCGGCCGCCTGCAGCGACTTCACCGCCTCCGCGGCGGCCGCGTCACCCGGCGCACGCGCCAGCACTTCCCGCCATGCGGCCTCCGCGCGCGACGGGTCCGCCAGGGGGCCCTGGAGCAACTGGGCCAGCTGCCGCCAGATCGTGGCCGCCACCTCCGCCACCGGCGCCGCTTCCGCCGCGCGTTGCAGCGCCAGCGCCAGCGCGGGCTGCGCCTGGGCCTTCTCCGCGTGCTCCACCACCGTGCCCAACAGCAGCGGACGGCCCGGCTCCAGCTCCAGGGCGCGCGACAGCACCTCGAAGGCCCCGCGCGCGTCGTCCTTCTCCTCGAACATCAGCGCGAGCGCTTCGCAGAAGGCCACCCGCTCCGGGCGCGGACGCGGCGCCAGCAGGGCCAGGTCCAGCAGCGGCACCACGGCTTCCAGCTCGTCGTCTTCGGCCAACAGCCGCGCCAGTTGGAAGGCAGCCAACGCCTGCGTGGGGTCCAGCTTCAGCGCCGCTTCCAGGTGCTCACGCGCGGCGTCCGCGTCCTTGATCTGCGTCAGGAACAGGTCCGCCAGCCGCAGCCGCATGCCCGCCTGGGTGGAGCGGTCCTTCACGGTGCCCAGGTAGCGCTCCAGCACCGCGACGGCTTCCGGAGCCCGGCCCTTCTCCAGGAGCTGCTCGGCCGTCAGGCTGGCCGCGTCCGCACGGGACGGGTCCGCCGCCACAGCCTTCTCGAAGGCCGCCAGCGCGCCGTCCGCGTCGTTCATCCGGCCAAGGCGCAGCGTGCCCACGCGCAGCCACAGGTCCACCTGCGCGTTGCGGTCCTTCACCTCGCCCGCCATCGCCTCGATCTGCTCGATCGCCGGCGCGAAATCACCGCCCGAGCGCAGCGTCAGCTTCTCGATGAGCGACAGGCCTTCGGGCATGCCCGGCCACAGCAGGAAGCAGCGGTCCAGCGCCTCCTTCACCTTCGCCGCCGCGCCCGGGTCGTACCAGGCGAAGAGCTTCGCCACGAGCAGCGACAGTCGCGCCGCGCTCTTCCGGTCGCGCTCCTCCAGCGACATGCTGCGCAGCATCCGCACGCGGTCACGCCACGTCTGCTCGAAGCGCTGCAACGCGCGCGCGGCCTTCTCCAGCCGCGCGTTCTGCGGCTCCAACGCCTGGGCGACATCCACCACCCGCTGCGCCAGTTCATGCTCGGTCGGGTCGTCCACCAGCCGCTCGGCGAGCGCGGCGTACTCCTCCGCCATGCCCGCGTCCCCCAGCGCCGCGCGCTCGCGCTCCAAGGCCTCGAAGGCCGGCTGGAAGCGCTCTTCCGACAACAGCAACTGACGCACGCGCCGGAAGGTGGCGCGGTCCGGCTTCGCGCGCGCCGCACGCTGCAGGCACAGCACCGCGCGGTCGCGCCGGAACAACTTCTGCTCGTAGACGTCGGCCGCCTTCAGGTAGTGGCCCGCGCACTCCTCGCCCTGCGTGACGCCGCCCAGCCGCTCCAGGACGTCCGCCAGCGCGGCGCCATCCTGCCTCGACTCGTGCAGCCGCTTCAGGCCTCGGAGCGCGGGGAGCGGATCCTTCGCCACCAGCAACGCGCGCTTGAGCAGTTCCTCCGCGCGCTGCGTGTTGCGCTGCCGATCATGCGCGAGCTCCGCGGCGCGGCACAGCAGGCGCACCGCTTCATCGGAGACGACATCGCGCGAGCGCCCCTCGTAGAGGCGAATCAATTCCTCGACACGGCCGGCCTTGTCGAGTGCCGCTTCGGTTTCGACGAAGGTGCGGTCATCGGACACGCGCAGCGTGGGACGCGACGAGGGCGTGGGCTGTTGCATGGAGGGGCGGGCCTTGGAATGGAAAGAAAAAGCAGCGAGGGCGCCAGAGACCGGAACTCTACCGGTCGCCAGCGCCCCCGAGCAATCCTGCAAAACCCGCCAAACGGCGGGAATCATTGGCCTTCTTGCTACCCGGCCGAGGGAGCATCAGGCGGCGTCTCGCCACCTTCGCCACCCTCGCTTCCGTCCGCCGCATCCGCCGCGGGGGCCTGGGCAGGTGCGGTCGTCTCCGGAAGCGCCTTCGCACGCTCCACACCCGCGCTGTCGTTCAGCTGAGTGTAGAGGGCAATGGCCTTGTCACGCTGCTGCAGCTCCTCCGCGAGCTGAGCGGCGCGAGGCAGATTGCCAAGCTTCTCGTGGAGCGGGAGCGCCTTGTCCTTGCGGCCAGCGCCCTCCCACGCCTCGGCGGCGGCGGCGATGTCACCCAGCAGCTCCAGCCACCGGGCGCGGCCGGCCGGCTTCTGCTCCTGCTCGGCCCGGGCCAGCTCCTTCTGCGCCAGCTCCTTCGCCTCGTCGTCCAGCTTCAGACGCTGCATGAAGTGGAAGGCCTTGGGCGGAGGCAGCGGGCTGAGGACCTCCACCGCCTCGCGGCGCTGGCCCACGCCCGCCAGCAGGGTGGCGGCACCGAGCCGGTCACCCCGCTCCACCAGGCTCTTCACCTCGAGCCCACGGATGCGGTTGGCACTGGCGATGTCCCGGGCGCGCTCGTACGACTTGCGCGCCAGGGTGAGCTTCCCGGAACGCTCGTAGGCGAGCGCCGCCTGGTCGAACTGACGGGCGCGCTCATAGAGGCGGGCCACGTTCTCGAAGTCACCCTTGCCGACGAAGTGCTCCATGAGGAGCTCGTAGGCGCCGGCCTTCTCCAGCGTGGGCGCGAGCTGATCCGGCGGCAGCGTCCCCACCAGACGGCGGGCCGTGTCGTTGTCACTCCCGGCCAAGGCGTTTCGCAGGGCGCTCTTGAGGTCGCCACCCGCCTCGAAGAGGCGAGCCGCCTCCGCGAAGGAGTTGTTGCGCTCGTGCAGCCGGCCCGCGTCGCGGGTACGGCCCATGGTCTCGAGCTGCTTCGCCTGCTCGTCCCAGGTGCCCGTCAGCTCCGGCAGCGGACGCTCGCCACGCTCCGAGCGCTCGCCACGCTCACCCCGGGCAGGACGCTCGCGGCGCTCCGGACGCTCCCGGCGCTCACCCGAAGCGGCACGCTCACCGCGCTCGGGCCGAGGGCCACGCTCACGGCGCTCCCCACGCTCGGGACGCTCACCCCGCTCACGGCGCTCCTCAGAGCGAGGCGCCGCGACGGGCTCCTCGGCCTCGGGACCGGGCTGACGGCCGCTGGCCGCGAAGGCCGCCTCCGCGCGCTCGGCATCACCCGCGGCACGCCAGGCCTGACCGACGAGGAAGATGACGTCCGTCCACGCATCGAACTTCTCCCGCGCCTGGTCCACGGCGGGAGCAGCGGCCTCGGCGGGCGCGGCGGCCTCACCCTCGGCGGTGGCAGGTGCCTCGGCGGGCGCCCCACCCTCGGCGAGAGCCTCACCCTCGGCGGGCGCGGCAGCCTCCACGGGAGCCGGCGCCTCGGAGGGAGCAGCGGCCTCCGCGGCGGCGGGCGCCTCGGGAGCAGCCGGCTTCGGCTGACGCTGCACGCGCAGCAGCGTGGTAATGAGGCGGCCACGCGTATTCAGGTCCAGATCGTCCAGCGACTTCAGCCGCATGGGCCGAAGCGAGCGGACAATGGCCTGCAGCGGCGCCTTCTCCGCCCCGAAATCCGTCTTGGAGAGCGCCTTCTCCAGGATGCTCAGCTCGGAGATGACGCGCTGGCCAGGGCCCACGGGGCCCTCTTCGCGATCGCGCCCGCGTCCACGGCCATCTCCACGCCCACGGCCGTCACCGCGTCCGGGCCCGCCACGGCCACCAAAACCACCCGGTCCGTCACGGCGAGGACCTTGGCCCGGTGCACCCCCGTCACGACCACGCCCACCCGGGCGCGGCCCACCGCTTCCATTCTCCTGAGGCACGTCTTTCTCCCGCTAGAACGCGTAGCGAATGTTCGGCGCCACCGCGAACCCGAACGAGCCCCCGGAGACGAGGTACTGCCCCGTCACCTCGAGCCCTACGGAAAAGTGGCGCAGCCGTGTGTAGTACTCCACTCCGGGCCCGGCAAACACAAGAATGTCGGAATCGGGGAGGAGCCGCTGCGGCGAGAACATCGCATAGCCAGCACCTGCACGGAGATAGAACCAGGTGCGCTTCACTTCCTGACTGTCAGCGAACCCCACCAGGCGAGCACGCAACACCGCGCCGGGGATCAGGGTGGAGAAGTCACCCGACACCGCGCCGCCGGAGTTGCCCACGTACTGAGCGCCCGTCCGCACGCTCGATCCCATGAGGAACAGGCCGACGGACACGTGCTCGCCCAGGTCCACGCCTACCTCCACCTGCGCCATGGGCCCGGAGGAGAACGGACGCGGCGTGCCTTCGGCCGCCGGCGGGTTGGTGATGAACAGGGGCCCACCGAGCACCGCGAAGTAGATGCCTCGCTCGATTTCATCGAACGTGACAGCCGGGCGGTCGCCTTGGGCAGTGGTGGGCTGCTGGGCGCTCGCGACCGTGGGGAGAACGAACGAGGCGCACAGGGCAAGTGAGGCGAGGGCTTTCATGCGGTCCTGACGTTGGCCCGGCCCCCTCGGGGGAGTGGGAGCCGGGGAAAGGCGCGGTGGGCAGACCTGCGTCAGGCCTGCCCACCCGGAGAAAGGCCACCCGGCGCTATTCGCCGGACTGCTTGAAGATGAACGGATACGTGACGACCACCACGCCGCCGCCCTTCGGCTCGGGGAACTTCCAGGTGCGAACGCGTCCGGCCACGCATGTCTCCAGCTCCGCGTTGGCCGCCGTGGACTGCGCCACCGACGACGAGGCGACCGAGCCATTCCCCGCGATGACGAACTTCACCGCCACCTTGCCGCCCAGCTTCGGGAAGCGGTTGAGGAGGCTCTCGAAGCAATAGCGGATCTGTCCGCGGTTGCGATGAATGACCTGGCGGATGAGCTCCTTGTCCAGCGAGCCCATGACCTCCGGGTCGGACGAGGTGATGCCCACGTCGACGCTCTGCTTGCCGCCCAGCACGCCCACGCCGCTGCCGTAGGTGCCGGTGCCGCCGCCACGGCCCTTGGTGCCAATGCCGCCAATGCCGATGGTGTCACCCGTGCCGCCGCCGCCGCCGCTCGTGCCGCGCAGCCCCATGCCGCCGAAGCCGCCGGAGTTGCCCGCCTTGGCGCCGAACATGTTGCCCATGGCGCTCTTCAGGTCGCCGCCCAGGCCGCTCTTGCCAAACACCGTGGAGATGCCGCCCTTGCCGCCGCCGAAGATCTTCGCCGTCAGCGCGCGCGCCTCGTCCTTCTTGTTCGGGTCGCCCTTGGGCGCGGTGCGATTGTTGGTCTTGGGCGCCTCCTTCTTGCCCATCTGACCTTCGTCGCCGCGGTTCTTCGCCGCCATCTCCCCGCTCTTCTTCTGCTCCTTTTGCTGGTTGAGGCGCTCGAGGAACTTGTTCTTCTGCGCCTCCGGCGGCTTGATGATGAGCTTGGCGATACGGGCGTTGTCCGCCGACAGCTCGTCCGCGTATTCGTCCCCCGCGACGGTGCGGTTCATCGCGGTGATGACGAACGCCGTCGCGATGAAGAACAGCACCAGGAAGATGTTGAGCGCGGTGTAGTCCATGGACTCGCCCAGCGGCACCACGACGCGCTTGGGCACGGGCTGGAAGGCCACCTCGAGCGTCACGCCGCCCAGGTCCACCCAGATGAAGTCCTCCGCGTCCAGCGTGAGCGAGTACGCGTCGCCCTCATGCGAGGCCTTGCCGGACTCGATGACGGCCTTCAGGTCCAGCGTCTCGCCCTTGCGGGTGAGCTCGCCCTTCATCTTCGCGGTGAAGCGAACGGTGAAGGACTGGCCATCCGAACGAACCGCGTCGAACTTCGGGGCGCCCAGGCGGGCGTCACCCATGACGAAGTCCACGCCCGCGGCGCTGCCGACGACGAAGGCCCGCTTCACGCCGGGAGCCATGAAGAACTCGCCCACGCGCTGGTCACCCCACGCGAAGCGCAGGCCCACGCCCAACGGACCGTTGGACTTCGTGCGGCGAACCGTCCGCACGCGCGGCGCGGCTTCCTCCGGCGCTGCCACGACAGGGGCCGGCGCGGGCGCGGCGGGAGCGGCCACCGGGTTCTGCTGGGTGGCGGCGAAGGACGGGTCGATGGCACCCGCGGCCGGAGCGGCCACCGCGGCCTGCGCCAGGCCCTCGGCCGGCGCCGGCGCGGCGATGACCGGATTCTTCTCCGTCACCACCTCCGAGCTGACCGCCGCGGCCGCCAGGTTCACCGTGGCCACCGCGGCCGGGTTCTCCAGACGGATGGTGGTGCCACCCACGCGGATTTCATCACCGAAGGACAGGAGCCCCTTGGTGACGCGCTTGCCGTTGACGTACGTGCCCTCGACGCTGCCCATGTCGATGATGGACATGGCGCCGTCGCTGGCGACCTCGATGACGGAGTGGATGCGGCTGACCTTCTCGTCCTCCAGGCACAGGTGCGCCGAGGAGAGACGGCCAATCTTGATGATGTCGCGCTCGTAGTCCTTGGAGGCGACCAGCGAGTCGCCCTTGAAGACCTTGAGTGTCAGAGGAACGGCCATGGGGGCTCCAACGTAAAGTGGGTACGGCGTCAGACAACGCGCGCGGCGGTGGGTTCCCGCCGCGTTGTGGCGCTGGCTACAGCTCGCCCACGGACTGCATCACCTTGTCCTCGAAGTCCTCGCGGATGCGGATGAGGTTCGAGTGCTTCACCCGCTCACGCGCATCGATGTACTCGCCATCCGGCTTCGTGAGGTCGCCCTCGATGGTGTCGTCCTCGAAGTCGATGTTGGTCGTCTTGGAGTAGCGCACATTGCCCTCCCCTGAACCACCCGGGTTGGAGCCCTCGTCCTGGGCCAGGGCGGGCGTCACCGCGAGCACCGCACACAGCATCAACGCCTTCCGCATCACTGCCTCCCGGAAGGGACCCGAAGGCCCCTTCGCACACCGAATCCCCGGATGAGGGGGAAACACAAGGTTCGCATCATCCCCCGCGCCCCCGCCACAGCGAAGGCACTCGGGGGCGTCCCAACTTTCACAGCAGGTCGTCTTCCGGCTCCCCGGGTTCCGCCGGGCCTGCATTCTTCTGGTCGGAGTTTCCGTTCGCGGGGGCGGGGGCGGGCGCTGGC
>NZ_JAAEAH010000122.1 GCF_010998615.1 Myxococcus sp. CA023
CAACGCGGGCGGGGGGGACTGTCTGTTCCGCTCGCTGTCCCAGTTGCTCTTCGGCACCGAGGAGCACCACCGCGAGGTGCGTCAGGTGGTGGTCAATCACCTGGAGGACCTGCTCGCCGGGCAGTCGCTGGACAACGGGGGAATGGTGGGGCCCGCGACGGCGGCGACGTTCCGGCAGGACATGGGGCTGCTGCTCGACTGGCACCGTGAGGCCTGGCCGCAGGAGCCCGCCTATCGCCGGGTTGCGGGCATGGACCCCTGGCGCCAGTACCTGCGAGCCATGAGCCGGGACAGGGTTTGGGGCGACCACGTGGTACTGGCGGCGGCGTCCCACCTGTTCCAGGTGCGCTTCGAGATGTTCGCCCGGACGGGGGCGACTTCGTACTGGACGGACCTGGTGGACTTCGTGCCGCGCACCGAGGGACACGCGGCGCGGCCGCTGCTCCGGCTGGTGAACCTGGGCAACGCACACTACGAGGCGGTGGGGCCTGCGGATGCGCCGCTTCCCGCGGCCGCGGCATTCCCCGCCGGACTGGCGGCGCTCAGCGAGCGCCGCCGCCGCGACGAGGGGCCGGCACCCCAGCCTGGTTCGATGAGGGACGAGCCTCCGCGCTCAGCGGCGATGTCGACGAAGAGCGCCACCCCCACGTCGGCTCCGCCCACCGTGGGCCCGGTCTGCAAGTGGCCTCACACGTGCTTCTTCCAGTTCGACACACCCACCCACCACCCACACGCGCTCTTCCTCTTCGGGGAGAACGCCGTCGCGAAGAAGGCCAAATACCCCCAGCCGAACACTCAGGCCGTCATCCGGATGAACTCGAACGCGCTCGGGATTCGCACGTGCTGGGTGCCGGGCAAGGGGATGGAGGACACGGACCTCGCGAAGAACCAGCAGGCCATCGATGAGGACTGTTCCGAGGCCGTCCAACTCCTGAAGAGCGGCAAGTACACCACGCTGGTGGTGCCGTGGAACCACTCGCGGGGCCATGTGGACATCGGGACGGGAGTCGCCGGGTTGCCGGGCAAGGCGCCCAGGACGTGGGCGCACCTGACGAAGAAGATCGACGAACTCATCGACTGGGCAAACAAGCACCTGGGCACGGTGCTGGTCGTCTCGCAGGTGAACGCGCTCGTGCCTACCGTGGTGCGGCAGCAGGCGTCGGACCTCCACGTGCAAGAGGTCTCGGTCGTGATGAGCCAGGCGGCCTCCATGGGAGATGTCTCCAGCACGAGCGTCCTGGGGCAGCCGAACGTCGTCTCGTTGAGGACGCTGCTCTTCTCCGGCGCGACTTCCCCTGAGACGGGGCTGCTGTCGGACAAGGACTACGAGAAGAACAAGGCGATGCTCGACGAGGACCTGGACGTGCTCACCCAGAAGGTGGAGAGCGGCCAGTACCGCAGGCTCGTGCTCGAACGAGACGATGAGAGGCGCATCGTTCTTGGCACGGAGTTGGGGAAGCTCGACAAACACGCTCCTCGGACGCTGGATTATCTGCGCGAGCGCCTGGAGGCGTTGTGCTGGCGTTGTACGGAGGTCTACGTCTGGAGCGCGGCGTCGCAGGAGCAGGTCGTCGAGGACGACGCTTCGATGCAGGGCATCGAGGAGTGGCAGGGCTTGGAGGACAACTCCAGGGGAGTCAAGCGCAAGGAGCGCGGCTTCGTCCATGAGGACGAGGAGGAGGAGGACGACGACGACACCGATGAGATGAGCCCAGTGGACTGGGGGACCGCGGCGTTCTCGGGCTCGGGACAGGTTGCGCCGTCGAGAAACAAAAAACAAAGGCTCCTGGGGGAGCCCGCGAGCGCCGAGGAGGATGAGGAGGTCCAGCTCATGAGTGGCGATGACGAGCCGCCACCGCCTCCCGTATGGGAGGCGGACCCCAAGAAGCAGAAGTAGGGGCCGACTGAGTAGGGCCTCGGCATGGGGCCGTCATTGCGCTGTGGAACAGGTTGGGAGCCACGCGGCCCCCATTCGCTCAGCGCCCGTCGAGGATGCCAAGAGTCTCCACGGCTGCATCAACTGCCACAACACCATCTCGCCCGGCACGGATGGGGACTTCCAGTTGATGAGGGGCTGGCCGCATGCCACCGAGAGCGCCAAGGCCATTGTCACGCAGTCGCCCTAATCCCGCGTCCTCGTGATTCCGGCCCTCATTCTCCGAGGGTCGCGGCCAGCAGAGATCATCTGGCCAGGGCATTAGTTCTCGCTCACGAATCGGAACGCTTCTTGGGCGTCCCCACGCCTTCCTGCGCGAACCAGGCCGCGCCTTTTGAGAGGATGTCACGCTCCTCCCGCAGCACCTTCACTTCGCGCCGCAGCCGGGCCAGTTCCTGCTTCTCGTCCGTCGTCAGGCCGTCCTCGCGCACGCCCGCGTCGAGTTCGCTCTGCCGCACCCAGTTGCACACCGTGGTGTCGGGTCGTGGAACTCCTCGACCAGGCTGCTCGTCGGTCTCCCCGCCGTGGCCGGTTCGACCATTCTGGCGCGGAACTCCGCAGGGCATGGGGGCTTCAGTCTCGGCATCGTTGGGTCTTCTCCCACAGTTGAACGGACTCAACGAAGCTGAAGCAACTCCAATGCAGGGGCGAGGTCAGCGGTTGAGTTCGGCTATCGCCAGTTCAGCGATACGGAAGACGACGGCAGGGCTCTCGCCGTCGCCAATGAACCAAGCAGCGGACAGTCCAGTCCAAGCAAGAATCCATTGCAGAATGCGTCGGCGACTCAGTCCCGACCGTTCGACGACAATCTCCAACCGTTTCGCGAAACGACCAGGCACGGTGGCGACCTGATGAGTCGGGGCACCGACGTCAGGGTTGCAGAACAGGTTCGCGTAGTCGAAGCCACGCTCGCCCAGCAGTCCCTTGGGGTCGATGGCAAGCCAGCCGCGTGCGCCGAAGTCCAGGATGTTGTCATGGTGCATATCGCCATGGAGGACACCAACCTCCTGCGGACTGGCAAGAAGAGAGTGGGCAACCCGTGCCGACTGAGAAAGAAGCCCCCCATGAGTCGCAGCCGCCGGCTCCAGGTCGCGAAACAAAACGAACAGGGGAGTGAGTTCGGGAAGAGGCTTGGGTCGAGGTGCGTGTAGCGCTGCTAGGGTGTCGCAGATGATCCGAGTGGCCTCGTCATCGCGTCCACAGCGTGCAATCTCAGCGAGCGAACGCCCACCCTGTGCGCGCTCGAGAAGGAGCGCATCGTCAGCCTGAGCAAGGACGCGGGCGGCGACGTCCCCGCCCCACCACGACATGAGAACGCCGCCGAGTTTCTCTTCGGGCTCCGTAGAGACCCTGAGCATGGCTGCCATCCCCTGCCAGAGAACTGGAAGGAGACGGGCGCCGCGGGTGATAATGGGGGCTCCGTCCGGTGTCAGGCCCCAGAGAGCAAGATGGCGTTCAAACATGCGCCAGTCTCGTAGCCAGGCCCGATGCAGTCCATCGGAACCTGTCAACGTGAATGAGACAGTGAAACTGAGAGATGAGTGCGCAGCCGCCTGTGCGGTGGCAAGCCGCGCGGGGTCGTTGATCCATACGGCGTTCGGAAGGGCCTGGGGCTTCGGAGGACCGTGGGGAATCGCTCGGGGTGAGCGGCGAAGGCGGCCTCGAGGACGGTGGCGCCGCATCCGCGAATCTCGGCTCATGCAGCACGGTGAGCACCTCGGCCCGCTGCTCGGGAGACAAGGCCCGCGGCTGACGGCGTCCTCGGGCCAGCCCCTGCTTCGGCCGCAGGTTCCGGTAGGAGGTGGCTCGCCGCAGGCCCATCACCTGGCGTCGCGACACACTCAAGAGCGAGGAGTACAACCCCTTGCGGCGCAGCAGCGCTCCCGCCTCACCGGGCTTCGTGCAGCGGTCCGCTTCATCGAGGATGCGCCGCTTGTCCTCCGCCGTGAATCGACGACGCTTCGCCTTCTCCACCACCTCGGTCTCCCCAACCCGAGCCTCTTTCACCACCGGATTCATCGTCCCTGCCTGGGTCGCCCTGCACACTAGACTACCGGGTACGGACTGTCTCACTCACGTTGGCCGTGAGGGCTGATCGAGAATCACGAACCTCGGTTTGGATGGAGGCGGCGCGTCAGGCCGTGATGGAGGCCGAAACGACGAAGGGCCGTGAATCCGCAATGTTCAGGGCCCTTCTGCAGAATCGAAGGGAATACATTCGCCCGCTGGCGCCCTGGACATCACTTCAGCCGAGGTGTGATCCACCGCGACATTCGTGGGAGCAATTGCTGCGCGGAAACGGCCAAAGGCGTGGCTGCCGCTCCTTGCACGAAGCTGGCTACCTCCAGCGCCGGACCCCTCCAGGGAGGGCTGGTGGGACTGCGGGCGATGAAACACGGCTGCTCCGGCCTTCCATGAGTCACGGGCCTGGCTTCACTCCCTATCTAAACACATTCAGTGGCGGCGATATCCGCTGAGGGGGCCACCAAAGCCACGCGTGCCATCAGCACTCGCCGACGGTTCCCGATGCACGAACGGTGTGACTCCGGAGCGGGACACATCCACGGGCCCGCGTTAGCGGCCAAGTGCATGGACGCTTGCTGCGGCGGAGCGTATGAGAATTGCGCAGCCAACCTGGAGATACCCAACATGAGCAGACAACGAAGTGTCTTGGCTGCACTCGGCGTGCTGGCCGTTGCCCTCGGGGTGACGGGTTGCTCTCCCGAGTGCGAGACCTCATCGGACTGTGCGTCGACGGGGGCGACCCCGTACGTGTGCGTCGAGGAGAAATGCGTGCCCGACGACTCTCCCTGCGCGGCGGGATGTGGCAGCGGTACCGTGTGCGACGAGGCGGCGGACAACGGACGTGGCGTGTGCGTCCAGTGCCTGAGCGACGCGCAGTGCGGCGGTGATACGCCTGTATGTGACATCACCAGCAAGAGCTGCAAGACGTGTCTCGAGGGCGCCGATGGCAGCGCCCAGGGCTGTCTGCCGGGACAGGCCTGCAACGCTGGCGGCAACGGCGGTCTCGGCGTGTGTGAGGGCTGCAGCACCAACGCCGAGTGTGCCGAGGGCACGCCGCAGTGCAAGCCCGGGGCCCCGGGTGTGTGCGTGGAGTGCCTGGAGAACAGCCACTGCGCCAACGATGCCCAGCCGGTGTGCAGCGACAACAACGTGTGCGGCTGCACCGAGAGCGCACAGTGTGGTGGTGAGACGCCACTGTGCGACACCGCTCGGGACAACGGGCAGGGCGAGTGCGTGGCGTGCATCGACAACAGCCAGTGCACCGCGCAGCAGAGCTGCAACGCCGCTGGGAGGTGCGAGGCGCTGACGGGGCTCGACGAGGCGAACGCCCAGATTGCGGCCTTCCACGCGGCCCCCACGGGCGATTTGCCCGAGCCGCTGTCCCTCCACGGCGCCTTCGTCACCGCCATCACTCCGGATACCGCTGAGCCCCGCGGCTTCTTCGTGCAGGCCACGGCGGAAGGTCCCGCATTGTTCGTCAGCCACTCCGACGCGGTGCAGGTGGCCGTGGGGGACCGGGTCTCCTTCAAGGTGCTCACGAAGCTCCTCCAGTCCGGCAACACCGCCGCGGATTACAAGCTGGACACCGCGAGCGTCATCTCCGACTTCCAGAAGCTGAGCTCGGGCCACCCCGTGCGGAAGCTCGCGGCGGACGGCGGCCTGGTGACGCACGTCACCGACGACGCGGTGGCGAACCTCGACAAATATGAGAGTCGGCTCGTCCGGGTGACCGGCAAGGTGACCACCACGGCGGGCACCGGCAAGCAGGCGGGCATTGGCTTCAAGATCGCGCAGTTCGCGATGGACGGGACCCCGATCACGGGCGGCATGGGGCCGCGGCTGCGCATGCCCACCGAGCTTGCGGACCTCGTCGGTGTCGGGCTGAACTGCCGGGTCTCCGTCGAGTCGGGCGTGATGTGGCGCTACGACGACGCGACCAACACCCCCAATCCCCAGACGCCGTATTACCCCATGCCCCTGGTGACGGCCTTCTCGCTGTCGGACTTCTCGGTGGATTGCTCGGAAACGGCGGTCACCCTGAAGGTGCAGACCATGGTCCCGCTGTCGCCCACGCAGTTGCGGGTGACCTTCGAGCCTGGCATTGACCCGGGCACCGTCGCGGACGTGGCGACCCAGTTCACCTTCGGTGACAGCGGGTTGACCGCCTCGGCCTACACCCTCGACGGGAAGACCCTGGTGCTCACCACGACCGCGCAGGAGCCCGGCAGGCAGTACACGCTGTCCGTGGACCCGTCGGTGAAGAGCTACACCGGCGTCAGCGTGAGTGGGACGGCCACCTTCAAGGGCTACCGGGTGCCGGCGCTGCTCGTCATCAACGAGGTGAACCCGAACATCACCACGGGCGTCTCCGCGACGAACAACCGCGACCTCATCGAGCTCAAGGCCGTGACGGCAGGGGCCATCGAGGGCATCACGCTCACCGAGGAGGCCACCAGTGTGTCCCGGCTGGCGACCCTGCCGGACGTGACGGTGGCCGCGGGCGACCTCATCGTCATCCACTTCCGTCCGAACTCGGCCGAGCTCGCGGCGGGCAATGACACCCTGTCCAAGGACGAGAAGACGTACGAAACGTTCTACCCGGGGGCGTGGGACGTCGTGACGGGGACCAGCAGCCATCCGACCTTCAATGACCGTCTGCTGCGCCTCGCGAATCCGCAGGGCGACACGCAGGACGTGGTGGCCTTCTCCCACAAGAGCATGACCGCCGCCCGCCCACCCAACTACCCCGTCGTCCTCCGGGCCGCCCAGGAGGAGGGCCACTGGCGTCCGGTGGACTGCCGCGGTGAGACGGCCACCCCGGTGCCCTGCGCCTACGACAGCGCTCCGCTGACGGCGCTCGACGTCTCGGTGGACTGGGGCGTGGTGGAGGAGAACACCCAGAGCGTGTTCCGCCATCAGGGGGCCAACACCCGCTCGATGGCGGACTGGTCCGTCTCGGCGACGTCCAGCTTCGGCGAGGAGAACCCGGCCCGGCCGTAGTCAGGCTGGCGACGCACCCCTGAAGTAGCGAGGGCCGCGCTCCCGTCCAGGGGGCGCGGCCCTCTTTCATCGGTGCCCCCCGCGCGGAGGAGCGAAACCCTCCACCGCGACAGGGGGACGGATGACCACTACGCGCGTCGCCGGGTGCGAACGGCTCCCGCGAGCAACCCAATCAGGGAGAGCAGCAGCCCTGGCGATGAGCCGCCCGTGCTGGAGCAGCCACCCGAGGAGTCTCCGGAGGACGGCTGCACCGTCACCCCGAGCACCGCCGTGCTGGCGCCGCCGCGGGCGTCCGTCGCGGTGAGCTCGAAGTGCAGCGTCACGGCCTGCTTCGCCTCGGGCGCGCGGAACGTCACCTTCTCACCCGCGGAGGCGGAGAGGGTGACGGACGGGCCCGCCACCTGTTTCCACCCGAAGGTGAGGGCGTCGCCATCCGGGTCGCTGGACGCGGACGCGTCGAGCGTCACCTGGGCCCCCGGCCGAGCGTCACCCACCAGCCGCGGAAGGGCCTGGGGCGCCTTGTTGGCGTGCCGCACCGTCACCGTCGCCGTCATCGGGGCGCTGGACAGCCCGTTCGCGCTGGCGACGGCCTCGAAGCGCAGCACCGTCTCCGCCCGCACTTCGGGGGCGGTGAACGACGGGGTGGCCGTGTCGGCTCCCTGCAGTTCCACCGCGGGTCCCTCCACCTGACGCCACGTCCAGGTGAGGGCATCCCCGTCTGGGTCCACCGCCGTCGCGCTGAGGCTCGCGGTGGCCAGCGGGTCCACCACCTGCTCCGAGCCCGCATCCGCCACGGGGGCCCGGTCGACGTTGCGCACCGTCACCGTCGCGGTCGCCGTATTGCTCTGGGCCCTGCCGTCGTTCACCACCAGCGTGAAGGTGAGCTGCGTATCGGCGGCCACCTCGGGCACCTTGAAGCTCGGCGTGGCGCCGGAGGCCGCCTTGAGCGCGACGGCGGGGCCGGACGTCTGCGTCCACTTGTAGGTGATGGCTGCCCCGTCCGGGTCGCTCGAGCCGCGGCCGTCCAGCGTCACGGGCTCCGAGGAGAACTCCGCCACCTCCGCCGGCGCGGTGACTACCGCCGTGGGGGCGCGGTTGACGTTGAGCACCCAGGCCCGGACCTGGTGTGCCGCGCTGGTCTCCAGGCCATCGCGCACCACGAGCTCGAACGTCAGGATGGAGTCGTCGGGCACATCCGCCGTGAACGACGGGGTGGCCGTGTCCGCGTTCACCAGGGTGACCGCCGGCCCGCTCACCTGCGTCCAGTGGTAGGTGAGGGGCTGGCCCTCCGGGTCATAGCTGGCGGTGCCGTCCAGCGTGTGGCGCACGAGCTCCAGTGCCCCCGTCTCGGCGTTCCTCGCGCGTTCGTACACCGGGGCGCTGGGGCTGCCGATGTCACGCCCGGCGTTGGCCACCGGCCGCTGGTTGCAGGTGGTGCCGTCGCCCTGCTCGTCCACCCGGCCGCCGAAGGGCATGCGCTCCACGTTGGTGAAGCGCACGTCGTCCAGGTCGAAGCCGTACGCGCCCACCGCGGTGTCGGTGCCGATGCGGAAGCGGAACTGGACGTTCTTACCGGCGAGCATGTCCGCCAGCCGCAGTTCGGTGGTGGACCACTCCGGGAAGCGCACCGTCCTGCCGTTCTCCTGCGTGACGTTCTGACCCACCCATGCGTTGCGGTACATCAGCGGGTTGGGCCCCTGCTCGATGTAGCCCGGGGAGCCGTCCGTCGGGTCGATGGTGTAGATGGAGGTCACGCCCATCGCGGCGATGTCGAACCACTGCAGACCGTCGTGGGTGAACTCGAGGACGGCGCCGTCGTAGTACGGGAAGATGGAGCCGCCGGGGTAGATTTCGGACTCGAACGAGTGGCGGTAGCGGAAGCTGAACGTGAAGGAGCCGGTCTCATTCACCTTCATCCACGGGGAGGTGAGGAAGAGGTCCGCCTGTACCGCCGGGTTGGGCGCGTGCATGTAGCGCCCGCCCTCCGGACCCTGGACCTTCCAGTCCGCCTCGCCGTAGGGGTTGAGCCACGTGGACGAGGTCCACGACGACAGGGAGCCCTCGAAATCGTCCTCCGCCGCCGCGCCGGGCACTTCGTCGTAATTCACCCGTGGGTCAAACGTCGTGCTGCTCGCGCTGGCGGGGAGCGAGGGCTCGTCGAAGGTGATGCGCAGGCCGGCGTGTGCGTTCGGCTGCGCGGCGGCCAGCCTCACCGGGAGGGTGGCGGTGGCCGTGCCGGCGCGGCCCATCGAGCTGAAGGTCAGGGTGTTGCCCGAGGGGAACTCCAGCGAGGCCGTGCTGCTGGTGGTGGAGACGGTGCCGGAGAAGCTGCTCAGCGAACCGCTGCCCACGTTGCGCACGCTCACGCGCAGCAGGCCCGTCTCGCCCACGTCGAGCACGCCGTCCTTGTCACAGCCCTCCAGGGCGTCATCGAGCCGCAGGGAGGTGACCTCGATGGCGTTGCCCGCCGTGAAGCTCTCCACCACGCCCACGTGGTCCATGGAGTCACGGTCCGGCGCCTTCGCGCCCATGCCGGCGCCGCGCTTGGCGAAGGCCTGGAGGAAGCGCTGGTAGTCGGCCGGGTCGCTCGCGGCGGTGACCGCGAGCAGCGCGTCGCGCGCCTCGAGGAAGGTGGGGGAGACAGGCGTGGCCTTGTACCCGGCGACCAGGTAGCGCTTCATGCGGTCCTGGGCCTCCTGGAAGGGGTGGGCCTGGAGGAGCGACACGTAGGACTCCCAGAGCATGGAGGCCCACACCTCGCCACTGCTGTGCACGGCGGAGTTGCCGAGGCCCGTCTGGCCGTAGGCGAGCGGGTGGCTCGTCGGCAGGGGATTGCCGTTCTCGATGTGCCGGAAGGTCAGCGCGTTGCGGCTCGCCGCCAGCGTCGGCGCGGTGGCGTAAGGCGCGCGGCGCACGCCGTAGTAGTAGCCGTCGCCGCCGCCACCACCCGAAACGTAGCCGCCGACGGCGTAGGCGCCGCGCGCGTAGTCGTCGCCTTCACGGACCATCATCAGCAGCGCGTGCACGTCCGCCCAGCCTTCGCCCATGGAGCGGCCCTGATTGTTGGTGAGGCCGTTGGCGTTGCCGATGAGGCGGTTGCTGATGTAGTGGCCCCACTCGTGGGCGATGATGGTGTTGTCGAGCGTGCCGTCACGGTCCAGGTCCTTGGAGCGGTGCATGCGCACCTGGACGGTGCTCGCGTTGGCGGCCACCTCCGCCTTCCAAAGGTCCGCCGCCTCCCGGGAGATGGAGGCCACGGGCACGGTGACGCGCGTGTCGTCTCCGCTCATGGAGAGGGGGCCCTCACCGGCATTGGTGTTGGCCACGAGGACCGCGATGGCGCCGGCGTCCTGCGCGTTCAGCGCCTTGGTGACGAAGTCGCAGGCGCCGCGGTCGAGCAGCGCCACGTGGCCGGCGAACGTGCCCGCCGCGAAGGGCGTGCAGCCGAGTGTCCGCCCCGTGGGCGCGAGCACCCGCACCGGACCGTCCAGCGTGTACTCCAGGGCCCCGAAGCGGCTGTCCCCGTTCACGTAGCTGCGGGCCAGCGATGCGGGGGCCGTCACCTGGAGGAGGGGCAGGCCGTCGAAGACGTACATCTGCATGCGGGGCGAGATGCCGTCCGCTGGCGTGGCCATGTTGGCGTTGTTGCGGCCGTTGTAGTCCTGCCCCTCGACGCGCAGCGGGTCACCCTCGATGCCGCCACGGCCGAAGTTCTTCATCTGCGCGTTGCCGGAGGCCTCGTCGAAGCCCGCGTCGTAGTACCAGTCGTGCAGGAAGTTATTGATGAAGAAGAGGTTCACCACCGAGGCCTTCATCTGCTCGATGCTGGAGCCCGGGGCGCGGTGGGGGTCGTAGACGTAGTTGAAGGCGCGCTCACCGGTGATGTCCGCGCGCAGGTCCGCGCCTGGCTGGTAGCCGTCCGGCGCCACCAGGTCCGCGTAGGCGTCCACGTTGTTGCCCACGGTCTGCGTGGCGTTGGCGGGCAGCCACGGGTCGTTCCGCGAGAAGGGGCTGTTCTGCAGCTCCACGACGTTGGGCGCCACGTCCAGCGGGGCGTCGTAGCCGTCCAGCTCCTGCCGGGGGAAGGGCGAGCCTGCGGACCCCTGGGGGCCGTCGAACGGGCGATACGGCGCGGCCGTCTCCGCCCATACGGTGTACCGGTACGTGTGCTCCGCGGAGTGGGCACGCAGGTCATTGCGGAAGAGGACCGCGCCGTCCACGGCCGAGATGACGTAGGAGGTGTAGTCCGAGTCCTTGCTGCTCTTGGGGCCCGCGTTGACCTCCACGTACCAGGCGGGCCGCAGGCCGTCGGGCAGGGTGAAGAAGACCTTCTTCGCGCGCGCGGGAACGACGAGCTGGCCGGGCATCACGGTGCGCACGCCGGGCTCGAAGTCGAACAGCGTGTAGTCGCCGCGGGAGTCCACGGCGACGAATGCGTGCGCCCCCAGCGGGGTGCCGCTCTGGTCCGTGTACGCCGCCGCCACGGCGTCCGCCGCGGAGCGCTGGAAGGCGTTCGCGCCGGTGCGCTGCCGGGCCGCGAGGGTGAACTCGCTCGGCGCCAGGTAGCCAGTGACGGCCACGGGCGCGAGCGCCTGCGTCATCACCACCTTCACCTCGCTGCGGAACACCTCCACGCCTTCCACCGTCTGGCGGAAGGTCGCGATGACGGCGCCCTTGCCCGTCTGGTGTACGGACTGCAACGGCGCGGCGGAGACGTCTTCTCGCTTCAGCCGGTAGAGGTCCGCGACCTGGCCCAGGTAGGCGCGGGCCGCGTCCTCGGGACGGGTCCCAGCGCGGGCCGCGGTCTGCAGGCCCGGGCCGGACTGCATGGACCAGAGGACGGAGGGGACGCCGAGCCGCGCCTCCGTGTGCTCGATTCGCAGGCCGCGGGCATGGGCCTGCTCATCGGCCACGGCGAGTGGCGTGCTGCCGGGCCGCGCGAGGAATGCGTCGAAGTTCGACCGTGGAGCGGCCGAGGCGCTGGTGCCAAGACATGACGCCAGCAGGACATGGGTGAGCCACTGCTTCCTGAGATGCATCGTTCTTCCGGAGAGGAGGGGAGAGACAACGGGGGGCGCGACCCAGACGGGCCGCGCCCCCGACGTTGCGAAGCGGTTGCGGCGCCGCGCCGCCTTCGGGCGCGCCCCCGCGAAAGGGAGGGAGAGGGCGTCAGTCGCGCGGGGCCTGCTCGCGGCGCTTCAGCGAGCGGCGGCGCGTCAGGCCCACGAGGCCCGCGAGCGCGAAGGGCCAGAGGCCGGCGGCCGAGGTGGACTGGCAGCCGCAGCCGCTGTCCGACTCCGGGTTGGGCTGCGGCTCGGGGGTACCCGGGCCCGCGTCCGGCGGGGTGGTGCCCGCGTCGGGCTCGGTGCCCGCGTCAGGCTCGGTGCCCGCGTCAGGCTCAGTGCCCGCGTCAGGCTCGGTGCCCGCGTCGGGCTCGGTGCCCGCGTCGGGCTCGGTGCCCGCGTCGGGCTCGGGGTCGGTGCCCGCGTCCGGGGCGTCCGGCGTCCAGAGTGAGGACTGGGCGATGTAGAGGGCGGTGCCCCATTCCACCTGGTCCGTCTCCGGCGGGGCCAGGCCCACGCCGAAGCTGATGTCGCCGTGGCGGTTGATGCTCGGCATGCCGGAGAACACCGGGTTGCTGGGGGTCTCCTGGTCCACCCGGGCGTCACCCTTGTCCGAGGGGAGGATGTCGTGCTCGGTGACCACGCGCTTCAAGTTCTCGCCGTCACTCACCCACACCGCGCGGAACCCGTCCGACTTGCGCGTGGCCCGGAAGACCACGTGTCCGCGGTCGTTGATGTCGGGCGGGAATACCTCCACCGTCCCGATGGCTTCGCCAGGCTCGCCCGGCACTTCCATTCCGTTCTGCGCGACCACCTTCAGCTCATTGCCATCCCACAGGAGGATGGCGGTGCTCTGCCGCCCAGCCGCCTCCAGCAGCGTTGCCTGGATGGCCACCTGGCCCAGGTTGTTGATGGCGGGCTGCACGGCGGCGAAGCGGAAGATGTTGGAGTCCGGGTTGTGTCCGCGCGTGTCCGCGATGGCCTGTGATGTCCCATCCGGGTTGAAGATGCGCAGCTCCTGGTACCAGGCGCTGGAGTTGGGCGCTTGCAGGTCCACCGCCGCGGCGATCTGCCCCACGTCGTTCGCGCCGGGGGAGTAGAGGAACGTGTAGGGGTAGCCCGGGTCGACGTACTTCTCCGCCGCGAGAACCTTCGCGTCGAAGCCACCCGTTGCCTTGGGCGTGTACAGCACGTAGGCGTAGCCCGTGCTCAGCGTGACGCGGGCGGCCATCTGCCCCGCCTCGTTCATGACCAGGCTGGACCAACTGGAGGCGCCCAGCGGCGCGCGGACGAGCTGCGGCGGCGCGTCTGGTTCGTCCGCGTTCAGCACGTAGATGCCGTTCTTCGACGCGTCATTCGTCCCGGTGACGGAGAAGACCAACTGCCGGTGCGAGTTGAGGCTGACCTCGCCAAGGCGTGCATCCGGCCCCAGGCCGTCAGGGAGCAGGTAGATGCGGCCGCCCTCGCCGTTCTGGCCGTACCAGACGCCCGGACGTCCCTCCCGCGTGATGGCGAGCTGGAAGGCCACCTGCCGGTCCGCGGTGATGGGAATGAAGAAGCTGCCGGCGGAGGTGAGGCTGCCCAATTCGACGTTGTAGGAGCCCTCCTCCGTGTTGACGGCCAGGTTGGTGCGCGCTTGCAACTGGAACGTGTAGTCCGGTAGCTCGGCCGAGGCTGCTCCCGCCAGCAGGAACGCACCCAGCATCACGCCACGCTTCCGGTCGTGAGTGGGGGCGACGGTCCGACGACTTCTCTTCAGCGATGCACCACGAGTCATGCGTGCCACCTTTCCAAGGCAGGTAGCCCACCACCATGGAGGGCTGTACTGCCGGTTTCCCGCGCAGGACCCCGTCCCCCCATGGGACCGTCGCTCCGGGCGCGCCGCGCCCGTCACGAGGACCGCATTCGTCACGGCCTGTTCGCAAAGTTGCTACACACGATTAGCAGGAGCCTCGTTGATTACAAATTGATTCACTCACAGCGTGCGACGCGGCAGCGGGCCAGAGGTGTCTGACTCGTGCTGGAACGGGGCATTTCAACGGGAATCCGGGCCGATACACGCCACGGAGCGGTGAGAGACCGGAACTGCTGCTCCGACGGATGGCCCGCACTGTTTGTGTGGCGAATGCGCGTTGCAGATGTATCGCCAGTTGCACATCTGGCTGTTCCGAGGTGTCTGGCGCCTGCGCGACGTGTCCCGCCTCCGCCGCATCAGGGGCGGCGCGCTGCGTCGTGTATTCATGGTTCAGTCGTGGTTTTTGATTGAATCGTGGAAGCGTGGATATGGCGGCTAACTCTAAATATCCGCTATGTCTTGAAATGGCATTTGGAGGACGAGAACGTGGCCGTTCTCCTGCGTGGTCGGCTCCTGGGCACGGCGGGCGCACGCACCCCCAAGGTGGAGCTGGGAGCGCCATTCCCGGACGTAGGGGAGTTGCTGACATCGGACGTACGCGAGCTCGGCAACGCCCCCACCGCCGCTCCCAATGCGGCGGAGGCGGTGGAAGTGGAGACGCGGCCACTCGTCCTGGTGGTGAACGTGCGCGGGCCGGATTCGTTGGCGGGTCGGCTCTCTCACCTGAATCCCGCGGCGGACGTGAGGCATCCGGCCAATGCGGCCGCGGTGTTCCACGCCGTGGCGCGGTTGCTCGCGACCTCACCAGGACAACTGGCCCGGGGCTTGAGCACGTAGCAGAATTCGGGCCGGCGAGTGCTCCAAGGGGCGTCCGACCCAGCGCACAGCCCGCGTGTCATCCTCCAGCGGCCTTTTTCAACCCCGTTGCACCAGTCCGCCTCCTTGAGCTTGGTATGGCTTTCGACTTGCGATGGGATTTCGCTAATCTATTGCCCAGGCCGGCATTCCTGCTTTTCGAACCTCCATCTCGCCCGTTGACGGCCAAAGCGCTGCTTCACCTACATCACGTGAAATGGCGTTCACCAGGTCCCGGCGCGTCCGGGCAGAGAAGCTCAGACATCGTCTGAGTGGAATCGGAGACACGATATGTCGTTCCCTGTTTCTAAGGCAGCGAACGTGAAGGGAATGGGGTGGAGCGCGGTCCTGCTGGCCGGTCTGGTTGGCTGTGGACAGGAGGCGCAGAAGCCGGCGCCCGAACAGGAAGCCATCGAGGCCGTGAAGGCGCAGGCGCAGCAGCTCCAACCTCCCACGGGCTGCACCGAAATCACGATGGGGGAGTTGGCCAACGGCGTCGGGCTGACGCCGACGATGTACTCACCGCAGCCGACGTACCGCGGCAACTTCAACAACTTTGGCGACCCGGCGTTCCCGGACCCGGCGCGCATCCGCCTGGACGTGAACACGGCGCCTGGCCTGTATGACCTGTCCGTGGGTGGAGGCAACACCTTCACCTGTGATCGCTGCGTCTTCGGCTATCAGGATGAGGGCTCGCCCGCGGAGAAGTTCTTCGTCGCCGACGCGGGCACGCTCCTGCTCGCGGTGAAGGTGTCGCCGCATCAGACCATTGGCGCGCTGACGAACGTGACGCTGCGTGAGTCGGTGGATGCCCCGCCCCTCAACGCGCCGTACTGGGGCAGCGCGGTGGTTCCGGGAGGCGAGTGCCGGTGGATTCGCTTCGCGACGTGGAACACGGTGCGCCAGGACGGGTGCGACCCTCGCCAGGGCTCGCTGACGGCGAACCTGCCGGACACCACCTGCGTTCCGGATGACTACGTCGCCTCCGACGGCACGCTGGAGCGCGCGCTGGGGACCCGTGTCCAGGGAGAGGCCTGCACGAAGACCGCGGCGGCGAGCGAGTCCGAACTGGCCTCGACGGATTGCGAGCAGGGCTTCGCCTGCACCGACCGACTGTCGGAGAACGCCCAGTGCCTCAAAACGTGTGACTTCATGGCGCCCAACCCCGGCTGCCCCTCCGGCACCATGTGCGGCGTGTACGGCCTGTGCACCGAGCAGTCCGTCCTCGAGCAGAGCGGCTTCGTGTTCGACCCCGCGCTGACGGGTGAGATCTGCAGCCTGGGCTTCGCGCATTACTGTGGCACCGAGGGCGCGCGGGGTGTGTGTGCCGACCTGAACCGCGACGGCAAGGGCGAGTGCTACCCCTACCACCGCGCCCGCTCCGAGTGTGGCCCGGGCGATGAGCTGGGTTACATGAACTACGCGCTCTCCGGTGGCGGCTTCGACCGCGGCCACGGCTTCTGCTACCACGACGGCCTCTAGCCTTCTCCGCCATTGCCCGGTCCCTCACGTGGGCCGGGCAGTGGTGCCTTCCAGGGCGGCGCCATGAGGGGGAAGCTGGCCACGCTGTTGCTGGAGGCAGGCGAGCTGGGACGCGGGCTGACTTCCGAGGAGTCATGGCGCCGCGAATGACCCGCGTGCCAACTTGATGGCCTTGTGCCAATGCATTGGCAAAAGGACGACAGTCTGGCGGGCACGTGGCAATGGAGGCACCACTCACAAGGAGCTAGGCTGAACCATGGCCACTGGTTTCACGACCGAGCGTGTGCTCTCGGTGCAACACTGGTCTGACCGTCTTTTCTCCATCGTCTGCACGCGCGACAGCGGCTTCCGATTCCAGAACGGTCAGTTCGTGATGATGGGCATCGAGGTCGAAGGTCGCCCGCTCATGCGCGCGTACTCGATGGCGAGCGCGAACTACGACGACACGCTCGAGTTCTACTCCATCAAGCTCCAGGACGGCCCGCTCACCTCGCGACTGCAGAAGGTCGCTCCGGGCGATCAAGTGCTCGTGGGCACGAAGGCGGTGGGCACGCTCACCGTCGCGAACCTCAGGCCGGGCCGTCACCTGTGGATGCTCGCCACCGGCACCGGTCTCGCGCCGTTCTTGAGCATGGTGAAAGACCCCGAGACCTGGGAGCGCTTCGAGCGCGTCACCGTGGTGCACGGCTGTCGCCACGTGAGCGACCTCTCGTACTCGAAGTTCTTCGAAGAGCTGCTGCCGAACGACCCGTACCTCGGTGAACTCGTGCGCGAGAAGCTGACGTACTTTCCGACGGTCACGCGCGAGCCGTTCCGCAATCAGGGCCGTATCACCGACCTGCTTCGCGCGAAGCCGCTCTCACCCGAGCACGACCGCGTCGTCATCTGCGGCAGCCACGAGATGATCAAGGAGACCGCGACCATTCTCGAAGGCTTCGGCTTTCAGGAAGGCGACTCACACGAGCGCGGCGACTTCCTCATCGAGAAGGCCTTCGCCAGTCGTTGAGCCCCCGCCACGCCTCATCGAATGACGATGCGGTGCGCCACCTCGCGCCGGAGGGGCACCGGCGGCGGACTCGCGGTTCCACCGCCGGGCACCGGCTTCCCTCACGGTGTCACGGCAGGGAGACCTGGACGGGACCGTGGCCGGACGGCGTGTTCCCATCTCCGAGCTGGCCGGAAACATCGGAGCCAAAGGCCCACACCGCCTGGTCGTTACGCAGGACGAGTGAATGGCCTCCGCCCGCGAAGACGGACGTGACGCCGGTCAGCCCGGAGACCTGCACGGCGGTATGTCGGTCGGTATTCGTCCCGTCGCCGAGCTGGCGATCTTCGTTCTTGCCCCAGGCCCGGAGGGTGTTGTCGCTCAGCAGGGCCAGCGAATGGTAGCCACCCGTGGCCACGGCGATGGCACCCGTGACCCCGGGCACCTGCACGGGGCTCTCTCGCTGGGTGGTCGTCCCATCACCGAGCTCACCTTTCAGGTTCCACCCCCAGGCCCAGACGGTGCCGTCGTTGCGCAAGGCCACCGAATGGTACATGCCCGCGGCCACGGCGATGACGCCGGTCAGCCCGGGCACCTGCACGGGGAGGGGGCGGCTGACGGTCGTTCCGTCGCCGAGCTCGCCATGGAAGTTGAGTCCCCAGGCCCAGACGGTGCCGTCGGCGCCCAGGGCCAGTGAATGGCCGGTGCCCGCGGCGAGCGCGGTGATGTTGCTCAAGCCAGACACCCGCACCGGGGTCAGGCGATCGGTGGTCGTCCCGTCGCCGAGCTCGCCGTTCCCGTTCATCCCCCAGGCCCAGACGGTGCCGTCGGCGCCCAGGGCCAGCGAGAAGCTGGAGCCCGCGGCAACGGAGATGGCGCCGGTCAACCCGGATACCTGCACAGGGGCGTACTGGGTGGTGGTCGTCCCATCACCGAGCGCGCCGCCGTTGAGCCCCCAGGCCCAGACGGTGCCGTCGGCGCGTGAGGCCAGCGAGTGGGCGTTGCCCCCTGCCACGGCCGTGGCGTCGGTCAACCCCGGCACCTGCACGGGGGCGTGGCGGGTGGTGTTCGTCCCATCGCCGAGCTGGCCGAAGGAGTTGTGCCCCCAGCTCCATAGGGTGCCATTGCCACGAATGGCCAGCGAGTGTGAGGCACCACCCGAGACCACGGGGCCCGGGCATCGCGGGGCGGACACCGTGAAGGACTTGGAGGTGGAGAGCCGGGCGTTGTTCGTGACGGTCAGGGTGATGGTGACCTCGGAGCTCCAGAGCACGCAGTGCGGAGCTGTCCACGTCACATCACTTGTCGCGGCGGAGGTCTCCGGACTCCCCACGGTGCCCGAGCTGGCGTCCCAGGAGAACTGAAGCGGGCACGCCAGGTCATCCCTTCCGGTGACGTGGAAGGTGACCGTCTGCCCGGCCGATACCTGGTGGGCGGACTGCGAGCTTTCGATGAGGGTGGGGGCGGTGG
>NZ_JAAEAH010000123.1 GCF_010998615.1 Myxococcus sp. CA023
CGCCACTGGAGCTGACGTGGCCGGCGGCGGAGGGGCGGGTGATGAAGATCTCCCTCCGTGCGTTCGACACGGCGGAGTTCTACACGGGCGTCGACCTGTATCCGTGGCAGGTGGACATTCCGCACGAGGAGGTGAACTTCGCCTCGGGCCGCGCGGACATTCCGGCGGCGGAGCGGGGCAAGCTGGACAAGAGCCACGCTCTCATCGTGGACGCGCTGACGAAGTACGGTCGCTTCGCGTCGCTGCGACTCTACGTGATGGGCCACACGGACACCGTGGGGGCCGCGGCGGAGAACCTGGACCTGTCGGTGCGGCGGGCGAAGAGTCTGGCGGCCTATTTCCGGAAGAAGGGCCTGCGGGTGCCCGTGTTCTACGAAGGGCTGGGAGAAGAGGCCCCGGCCGTCGCGACGCCCGACGAGACAGCGGAGGCGGGCAACCGCCGCGCGGAATACATCATCGCAGTGGAGGAGCCGGTGCTGCAGCACGCGCCTCGCCCTCCGCGGTGGCGGAAGCTGTAGCGCAGTCATCGAGGGAGAGGAAAGGACGCATGGACCGATTCCACCAGAAGGCGTGGGCGTTGCTCGGGCTGGGGGTGCTGGGGAGCACGGGATGCGCGCACCAGGCGCGTCTCGCGGAGCGTCAGGGCGTGGAGGCGGAGAAGTGTGAGCTCGTGCACCGGCTGCTGCGGGAGCCGGTGCCGTCCCAGGTCGTCCGCGAAGTCGCCGCGGCCGGTCGCGATGAGCCCGCGCCGGTGGTGGTGTACGTGCGCCGTCCGGAGGAGGCGATGCTGGAGCGCTTCTTCTCCGGTGACGCGCCCAGTTGTGGCGACGCCACCTTCAAGGTGGTGCAGGAGAACGTGCTCGACGCAGTGGTGGTGTACCTGCAGGAGATCCAGGACGGCTACGCGTACGACGCGCACCGCGCCAGCCACGATGAGCTGTCACTGGAGGGCAAGCCGCAGGGCCTGCTGAAGCGCAGGGGCCCGGAGTGGGTGGCCATCCCCGGACCTACTTGAACAGCTCCTTGCCTCCATCCGCGATGAACTGCACCGCGATGGCGGCCAGGATGAGTCCCATCACCCGCTCGACGATGGCCACGCCGGACTGGCGCAGCACGCGCTGGATGAGCCCGGAGGCGCGGAGGATGAAGTAGCTGGCCACGAACGTCAGCACGACGGCGGCCAGCACGGGGATGGCGGAGACGAGCGTGTCGCCCTTGGCCATCAGCACCATGGCGGTGGCGATGGCGCCCGGGCCCGCCAGCAGCGGAATGGCGAGGGGGACGATGGCCACGTCCTCCTTCACTACGCCTTCCTGTTCCTCGGACGGCGTGGTGCGCGTCTCCGCCGGGCGGGCGCGAAGCATGTCCAACGCGGTGATGAGCAGCAGGATGCCGCCGGCCACCCGGAAGGCGCCCAGCGACACGCCGAACACCTTGAAGATGACGCCGCCGAAGAGGGCGAAGAACAGCATCATCCCGCAGGCCACCAGGCAGGCGCGCATGGCGGTGCGGCGCACCTTCTCCTGCGAGTCCCCGGCCGTCATCGCCAGGAACAGCGGGACGACGCCAATGGGGTCCACGACGAAGAAGATGGCCGACAGCGAGACGAGGAACAGCGACGCGTATTCCGGCATGACAGCCTGGACTTACACCGTGAGCCGCAGCTTCCACACCATGGTGAGAGCCTCGGCGAAGATTTTCTTGCTCATCTTGGAGTGACCCACGCGCCGGTCCTCGAAGACGATGGGCACTTCGCGCACGGTGAAGCCCTTGCGCAGCGTGCGGTAGGTCAGCTCGATTTGAAACGCGTAACCGGTGCTCTTCACCGAATCCAGGTCGATGGCCTCCAGCACCCGGCGGTGGAAGCACTTGAAGCCGCCGGTGAGGTCCTGGATGCCCACGCCCAGAATCGACCGTGCGTAGAGGCTGCCACCGCGGCTGATGAGCTGCCGCCCCACGCCCCAGTTCACCGTGCCGCCGCCCGTGACGTAGCGCGAGCCGAGCACCAGGTCCGCGCCAGCCTCGGCCGCATCCAGGATGCCGGGCAGGTAGCGCGGGTCGTGGCTGAAGTCCGCGTCCATCTCCAGGATGTACGTGTACTGCTCGGCCAGGGCCCAACGGAACGCGGCGAGGTAGGCGCGGCCCAGGCCCTCCTTCTTCTCGCGGTGGAGGACGCGCACGCGCGAATCCTGCGCGGCGAGCCCATCCGCGAGTTGCCCTGTGCCATCGGGCGAGTTGTCGTCCACGATGAGGATGTCGACCCTGGGGTCGGCCTCCAGCACCGCCTGGACGATGGCCTCGATGTTTTCCCGCTCGTTGTACGTGGGGATGCAGACCAGGGCTGGGTTCATGACCCGGCCGACATACCCTAAACGCGGCCCGGGGGCAGCAGCTCCAGTACGGACTCCGCCGCCCGGGTGGCCGCGCCCGTCTCGCCCAGCCGGCCGCGCATCTCTGCCAACCCCTGGAGCATCTCCTCCCGGGGAGCACCGGGTATCCAGACGCGGCGGACCTCCTCGGCGATGCGCTCGGGCGTCATCTCCCCCTGGAGCAGCTCGGGGACGACGCGTCGGCCCGCCAGCAGGTTGATGAGGGACACGAAGGCCACCTTCAACATCAACCGGCCCACCCAGTACGTGATGAGTGACACACGGTAGACGACCACCAGGGGGCGCTGCATCAGCCCAGCTTCCAGGACGGCGGTGCCGGAGGCCACCACCGCGGCGTCACTGGCGCCCACGACCTCGGGTGCCCGGCCCTCCACAAGGATGGGCGTCACGCCACTGCCTTCGAAGCGGGACGTAATCTCCTCCCGGTCGATGGTGGGCGCGAGGGGGACGACGACCTGGAGTCCGGGCCGCTCGGCGGAGAGGCGTTTCGCAGCCCCCACCATGTCGGGAAGCAGACGGCGGATTTCGCTCATCCGGCTGCCGGGCAGCAGCGCGAGCGTGGGGGCGTCCTTCGCCAACCCCAGCCGCTCGCGAAAGGCCGTGGCCGTATCCGGCGAGGGAACCTGCTCCACCACCGGGCTGCCGACGTAGCGGGCGCTGACGCCGGCCTCCCGGTAGAAGTCCTCCTCGAACGGAAGGATGCAGAGCATCCGGTCCACCAACCGTTTGATGGTGCGCACCCGACCCCGGCGCCAGGCCCAGATCATGGGTGACACGTAGTAGGCGACGGGTATCCCCAGCGCCTTGAGCTTCTTGGCCAGGCGCAGGTTGAAGTCAGGGATGTCCACCAGGATGGCGACGTCCGGTTTGCGCTCGGCGGCGGCCTCGGCCAGGCCCTTCAGGATCTGAAGGATGCGGGGAATCCGGGGCAGGACCTCGGTGATGCCCATGACGGACACCTCCCGGGCGTCGAAGAGCAGCTCCACGCCCTGGGCGGCCAGGCGGGCACCGCCCATGCCAAAGAAGGTGAGGTCGGGACGGCGGGCCCGGAGGGCGGCGACGAGCTCGGCGGCGTGGGTATCGCCTGACGCCTCGCCGGCGACGACGAGGATGCGGGGTGGATTCGTCATGTGAGAGGCGCGCATCGTACCTGATGCGGGAGCGGGTGAAGGTGTAGACTGTGGCCCCCTTGAAGACGCTTCTGCTCGCCGAGAGCCACCCCCCCACGCTCGAGCACCTCAAAGGCCTGCTCTCCCAGGCTGGGTATACCGTTCGCGCGGTGAACGATCCGGTGACGGCGCTGGAGCACTTCGCGGCGGACAACCCGGACGTGGTGGTGCTGTCGGTGGACCTTCCGCGCGTGGAAGGCGCGCACGTGGTGCATCTCATCCGAGGCCACGGACAGGGCGGCAGGGTGCCCATCGTCGCCATTGACAAGGGACACCTGGGGCGCGCGCGGGGCGTGAGCTCGGTGCTGGACCTCAAGGTGAACGCCTATGTCTCGGATCCGCTCAAGCCGGGCGAGCTGGTGCCCCGGCTGGAGTCCCTGGTGCGCGCGGCGCAGGCGGTGCAACTCACCGGGCTGGCGGCCACGTTGTCCCGGCCCGCCGTCAATTCAGGCGAGCTGAAGGGCCACCCCCTGCCGGCCTTGTTCCACTCCATCTATCGGCTGCGCCGGGATGGTGTGCTCGTGGTGGCGCACCGGGGCTTGAGTCGGCGCGTGTACTTCTTGCGCGGCGGGTCCGTGAGCTATGACTCCACGGCGAAAGCGGACTCGCTGCCTGGCTACCTGCTTGCCCGGAACGTGCTCAACCCGCAGCAGGCGCAGCGGGTGACGGAGGCGCTGGACTCTGGTCTGCGCATCGGCGCGGCGCTCGCGGACGCGGGCGTGGAGGCGGCGGGCGAGGAACTGCTGCAGCTCTTGCGCGACTACAACCGGGACAGGGTGGAGCGGGTGCTGGGGATGCGCGAGGGCCGCTACGCCTTCTACGCGGGAGACGAATTCACGTCAGAGGTCGCGTCGGTGGAGGTTCCGCCGCTGGCGCCGGTGCTGGATGGCGCGCGCCGCTGCTTCACCATGAAGGTGATGGCGGCCGCGCTGCGGGCGCACATGGGCGACTATCCGGTGCGCTCACAGGAGTTCGGGCGCGACCTGCAGGCCATGGGGCTGGATACGGACGACCTGAAGATCGCCATGCAGGTCAACGGCCGCATCGCGCTGAAGGACCTGCTGGCGCACGGGCGTGGCGAGCTGCGCATTGCGTACTCGTTGTTGTGGTTCCTGAAGCTGACGGGTGGGGTGACGTTCTCCTCGACGCCCGTGGCCACGGGGACGGACGTGCTGTCTGCGGCGGTGCTGCCGGACCGGATTGCGCCGCGCAAGCGCAAGGCCCTGCCGCCCGAGACGGCGACCTCGCTGCGTGAGGAAGCGCTGCGCATCATCACCCGCAGCTACTTCGGAGGGCTGGGGCTGGACATCGCGGCGGACGCGGAGGCGGTGGAGCGCGCCTATCACGAGACGGCGATGCGCTTTCACCCGGACACCTACGCCGAGTTCGACATCTCCGACTTGAAGGACCTGCTGGAGTCGGTGCAGGACCGGCTGTCCGCGTCGTACCGGGTGCTGAGCGTGGAGGAGAAGCGCAAGGCCTACCTCCAGTACCTCTTCAGCCGGATGGACGTGGGGCGGAACACGGCGGTGGTCGTGGATGCGGAAATCGCGCTGCGCCGGGGCGAGTCCGCCCTGAAGCGCCGCGACTTCCCGCTGGCGGCGAAGGCCTTCGAGGAAGCGGTGTCGCTCAATCCGGACGAGCCGGAGTACTACCCCTTCCTCGCCTGGGCCACGTACCAGATGCCCACGGGGGCGCCGGTGGTGCGGGCGAAGAAGGCGCAGCAGGTGCTGAAGAAGGCGCTGTCGCTGGGCCCGTACGTGGAGCGGTTGCACATCATCTCGGCCATCATCGACATGGACCTGGGAGACGCGCCGTTGGCGCGGAAGAAGCTGCAGCGGGTGCTGGAGTACAACCCGTACTCCCAGCTCGCGAAGGCGGCGCTGCGCAAGGTGGGACGCTAGCGATGCAGACGGTTCTCTGGCGGTTGCTGCGCTATGCGCGCCCGCATTTCGGTGTGCTCCTGCTGGCCTTCGTCGGCATGGCGGCGGTGGGACTGACGACGGGCGCGTACGCGTATCTCACGGGCCCGGCGCTGCGCTTCCTTCTGTCGGGCGGTGAAGAAGGCTTCGCCAGTGCGCAGCGCGTGCCCTGGCTGGCGGACCTGCCTCGCGAGGCGGCCCTGTGGGGCTTCCCGCTGGTGATGGTCATCGTTGGCGCGGCGAAGGGCGTGGGGTACCTGGCGCAGTTCTATTTCATGGGCCTGTTCGCGCAGCGCGTGGTGAAGGACCTGCGGCGCGACCTGTTCCAGCGCCTCACCGCGCTGTCGCCCGCCCAGCTCGCGCGCGAGCGGATGGGCGACTTGCTCAGCCGCTTCTCCTCGGACGTCAGCGCCGTGGAAGCGGCGGCCATGTACACGGTGGGCTCGTACCTGCGCGACAGCCTCCAGGTCATCATCCTGGCGGGCGTGGCGCTGGCGATGAGCCCGATGCTGGGCGGCCTCATGTTGCTGGTGATTCCGCTGGCGGCGCTGCCGGCCTCGAAGCTGACGCGCAAGGTGCTCAAGCGCACGCGGGAAGGCCAGACGCAGCTCGGCAACCTGGCGGGGCAACTCCACGAAGGGCTGGGCGGTCTGCGCACCATCCAGGCCTTCAACGGGCAGGCGGCGGAGCTGGCGCGCTTCTCCGCCTTCGCGCAGGCGCACGAGAAGGCGGTGGTGAGCGCGGCGTGGGCGCGCGGCGCGGTGCCGGGGCTGATGGAGGTGCTGGCCGCGGCGGCACTGGCGGGCGCACTGGCGTATGCGGCGAGCGCGCGGCTGATGGAGCCGGAGGCGCTGCTCTCGCTGCTGACGGCGGTCATCCTGGTGTACCAGCCGGTGAAGGACCTGGGCCGGGTGACGCAGTTCGCGGTGCAGGCGGGCGCGGCGGGTGAGCGGCTCTTCGCGCTGCTCGACATGAAGCACCCGGTGGAGGACGCGCCGGACGCGGTACCCGCGCCGACCCTGTCGCGAAGCATCCAGTTCGAGGGCGTGCGATTCGCCTATGGAGACCGGCCCGCGCTGGACGGCCTGACACTGGAGCTGAAGGCGGGGCAGGTGACGGCGCTGGTGGGTGGCAGCGGCGGAGGCAAGAGCACGGTGACATCGCTGCTGCTGCGCTTCGAGCGGCCGCAGAAGGGCCAGCTCTTCCTGGATGGCGTGGACGCGGACCGGTACATGGCCACGAGCGTCCGGGCCCAGTTCGCGCTGGTGACGCAGGAGCCGCTGTTGTTCCACGGCACGGTGCTGGACAACCTGCGCTACGCGAGGCCGGACGCCACGCGGGAAGAGGTGGAGGCTGCGGCGAAGGTGGCGCACGCGGATGGCTTCATCCGGGCACTGCCCGAAGGCTATGACACGCGCATCGGCGAGCGGGGCGTGTCGCTCAGTGGAGGCCAGCGTCAGCGGTTGTGCATCGCCCGCGCGGTGCTGGCGCAGGCGCCCGTGCTGGTGCTGGACGAAGCGACCAGCAGCCTCGACCCGGAGAGCGAGCGCGAAGTGCAGGCGGCGCTGGCGGCGGTCCTTCCGGGCCGCACGGCGCTGGTGATTGCGCACCGGCTGTCCACGGTGGTGAACGCGGACGTCCTCAACGTGATGGAGGCGGGGCGCGTCGTCGAGAGTGGCTCGCACGCGGAGTTGCTGCAGCGAGGCGGGCGGTATGCGGCGCTGTGGAGGATGCAGACGGAGGGCTCCTCGGAGCGAGGCGCGGCGTGAGCGGATTGACGGTAGTGGTGGGGAAGGGGCTCCGGGCCGTCCTGGGGTTGGCGCTGCTGGTCCTGGGGTACGCGGGCTTCTTCGCGCTCTCGGCGTCCATGGCGCGGTACCCCGTGGTGCTCCCGAAGGACGATGCACCCCGGTGGGCGAGAGGGGCCTTCCACGTCCACACCACGCGTTCGGATGGGCGAGGCACGCCGGAAGCGGTGGCGGCGGCGGCGAAGGCGGCGGGCCTGGACTTCGTGGTGCTCACCGACCACAACGACTTCGCGCTCCGAGCGCCCGCTTACGTCCAGGGCGTGCTGTTGGTGCCCGGCGTGGAGATTTCGACGTCGGACGGGCACCTCGTGGCCTTCGGCATGTCGCGCCCGCTGGAGGGCATGCGTGCGTGGATGCCGCCGGGCGACGCGGTGCGCGCCGTGGCGGCGGCGGGAGGCACGGCGGTGCTGGCCCACCCCGTCCAGAAGCGCAACCCCTGGAAGGACGAGGCGAGCGCGAAGGTGGTGCCCGGCTTCGAGCTGTACTCGGCGGACACCTTCTTCCGGCACGCGGTGCGCAATCCGGTGAGCCGCTTGGTGCCCGCGGTGGGGGCCTCGCTGGCCAACCCGAGGCATGGCGTGATGTTGCTCGTCGTGCCGGAGCCGGAGCCCACGGCCCGCTTCCTGGAGTTGTCGAGTGAGCGGCCGCGCGTGGCGTTCTGCGCGCATGACGCACACGGCCTGCCGGCGTACCGGGCCGTATTCGAATCCCTGGCCATGTACCTGCCACCGGAGCAGGTGCCCTTCCCGTTGCCCCCGGACGCGAAGGAAGCGGCGGAGCAGGTCAGTCGGGCCCTGAGCGGTGGTCAGTCCCTGTGTGCCTTTCGCGCCCTGGGGGAGCCTGGGGGCTTCGCGTTGGAGGGCCTGGACGCTGTGCGGCGTGAGGCGCATGTGGGCGAAACGCTGACCGTCCGGCTCCCGGGGCTTTCCGACGCGGAGTCGGTGCAGGTGCGGGTGTGGGGAAGCGCCCGCCTGGGGGCGGACGGCCGGTCCGTCGAGCTGACCGAGCCGGGGGTGGCGCAGGTGGAGGTGTGGGTGCGGGCGCCCGGGCGCTTCTTTGGGACGGAATGGCGGCCCTGGTTGGTGCCCAGCCCCGTGCGCGTGCTGCCCCCGGGGCCGGGCATCTGATAGACGGCGCGACAGCCGCCCATGCGCGTCCTCTACGTCCTTGCCACCTACCTGCTCTTCGCAGTCCTGTTCCCGGTGCTCGCACTGCACCGGAAGACGCGCCATGGGCTGATGGAGCGCTTGGGCTTCTATGGCCCGGACAGCCACCTGCCTCCCGGGGACGGGCCCATCCTCTGGCTGCACGGCGCGAGCGCCGGCGACCTGCTGGCCCTCTCTCCGATGTTCGGCCCGCTGCGGGCTCGTTTCCCGGGCTGCCGCCTGTTGCTGTCGACCATGACGAACAGCGGCTACGCGATGGCGAAGGGCCGGCTGGCCAACGACATCGACGGGGTCATCTACGTTCCCTATGACCTCTGGGGCGCGACGCGGCGAGCGGTCCGGGCCATCCGCCCGGACGTACTGGTGCTGGAGTACACCGAAATCTGGCCCAACCTCATCCGCGCGGCGAAGCGGGGTGGGGCGCGAGTGGTGATGACGAACGGGCGTTTTTCGCCAGCGAACGTCGGGAAGTACCAGACGCTGTTCCGCCTCATCGGCAACCCGCTGCGGGATTTGGACCTCCTCCTCATGCGCGAGGAAGACGAAGCCGTCCGTGCGCGGCAGCTCGGTGCCAGGCCGGACTGGGTGAAGGTGACGGGGAACACGAAGTTCGACGCGCTCGCCGCGGGCCCGGTACCCGAGGACGAGAACCTTCGCACGGCGCTGGGCCTGACGCCGGGCGAGCGGGTATGGATTGCCGGAAGCACCCATGAGGGCGAGGAAGCCCAGCTCCTGGGAGTGTACGCGCGGCTGCGCGCGCGGTGGCCGGACCTGCGGTTGGTGATTGCCCCCAGGTACGTGGACCGCGCGGCGCGAATCGTGACGCTCGCGCGCGAGGCGGGATTGAGCGTGGGGCTGCGCTCGCAGGGCAATCCGGAGCGGGGCCAGGTCGTGGTGCTGGACACCATCGGCGAGCTGTCGAAGGCCTACCGGCTGGCGACGGTGGTGTTCGTCGGAGGCTCGTTCACGACGCGCGGCGGGCAGAACATCCTGGAGCCCGCGGGGCAGGGGAAGCCCGTGCTTTACGGACCGCACATGGACAACTTCCGGGACAGCGTGGCGTTGCTGACAGGGCAGGGTGGGCTCCAGGTTCAGGACGCCGCGGCCTTGGAGCAGGCGCTCGTGTCGCTGCTCGAGTCACCGGAGCGGCTCGCGAGCCTGGGCGCCCAGGCGCTGGAGACGGTGGGCCGGATTTCGGGCGCCAGTGAAAGGAACGCGGAAGCGATGACGACGTTGTTTCCGCACGGGAGGCCGGACCCGCGATGACGCTCATCGTCCATCCGCATTTCCACCACCGCTACACGGGCGTGACGCGCCACGTGGAGACGGTGGTACCCGCGCTCGTCCGGGATTCGGGCTCGGAGACGCGCGTCATCGGCTCGGGCTTGAGTGAGGGGCTGCCCAGAATCACCTGGCCGGAGCTGCTCCGTCGGCTGCGCCGCGAGCCCGTGGTGTGGCATGCGCACCGGAACAACGAGCTGCTGGTGGGCATGCTGCTGAAGCTGCTGGGCCGAGAGGTCCGCCTCGTCTTCACCCGGCACACCTCGATGGCGCCCAGCGGCTTCACCCGCTTCATCGCGAGGGGCGCGGATGCGCTCGTCTCGTTGACGAAGCAGGTCGCGGACGTCATCGCGCTGCCGTCCACGGTCGTCTCTCATGGCATCGACCTGACGCGCTTCCGCCCGCCCGAGGACCGGGACGCGGCGTGGCGCAAGCTCGGCCTGGGCGGGCGTTACGGCATCGGCGTCATCGGACGCATCCGGAAGGAGAAGGGGCAGGGGGACTTCGTGCAGGCCATCCGCCCGCTCCTGCCCGCGCACCCCGACTGGCAACCCGTGCTGGTCGGGCTCGCGAAGGGGCCGGACCTGGATTGGCTGAATCAGCAGATGGCGGGCATCGAGGACCGCATCGCGTTGCCCGGCGAGCAGTCCGTCATCGAACCCTGGTACCAGGGGCTGAGCATCCTGGTGCACCCCTCGTACGCGGAGGGCTATTCGCTGGTGCACGTGGAGGCCATGGCCTCGGGCTGCTGCGTGGTGGCCTCGAAGCTGCCGTACCTGGACACGCTCATCGAGCACGGCCGCACGGGCTTCTTCTTCGAACCCGGAGACGTCCAGGGCCTGCGCGAGTTGCTGGACATGCTGATGCGAGAGCCCGAGCGCGCCAGGCAGATAGGCCAGAACGCGGCAGAGGAGGCCCGGCGTCGGTGTGGCGTGGAGCACGAGGCGCGAGCCCTGGCCGAGGTGTACCGGACCTCCGTGGAGCGCTGACCGGATGCGAATCCTCCACCTGCTCGCGAGTCCCTTCTACAGCGGCCCGGCCGAGAACGTGGCGCTCCTGGCCCAGGCGCAGCGCGCCGCGGGACACGACGTCACGGTGGCGGTGGACCGCCGGCGCAAGGAGGTGCTGGCCGAGGAGCCCGCGGCTCCGCGCTTCGAGGAACTCGGTCTTCTGGACGAAGGAGGCTTGGAGCTGTCCGTGAAGTCCCCCCCGTGGCGGATGTGGCGCGACCTGCGCCGCTTGAAGGCGCGGACGGTGGACGTGGTGCACTCGCACTTCAGTCATGACCACCTGCTGGCGAGGTGGGGACGGCCTTCAGGCGCCATCCTGGTTCGCTCGCTGCACGCCCCGCGCTCATTGCGCTCCTCGCTCCCGGCCGCGGACGCCTACACGGTCCCCGCGAGCGCACTGCTTCCCCGCCTGTTGGAGAAGGGCGCGACGGCCCAGGTACTGCCAGCCCTGGTTGACGCCCGGTTCCAGCCGGCGCCGGACGCGCGGTCGCTGCGAGCAGAACTCGGGCTCGAAGGCACACCCGTCATCGGAATGGTCTCCACGTTCCAGCCTTCACGCCGGCACGTGGTGGGGGTGGACGCCTTTGCCCTGTATCGGAAGCAGCGGCCCGAGGCGCGTTTGGTGCTTGTGGGGGACGGCGGCCTGCTGGAGCAGACGCGCAAACAGGTCCAGGACCTGGGACTGGCGGATGCCGTGACATTCGCGGGCTACCAACAGGGGGACGCCTTCGCGCGGTGGCTGCGAGCGCTGGATGAGGTCTGGCTGCTCGGCCTGGGCAATGACTGGAGCGCCCGCGCGGCGGCCCAGGCCCGTGCGTGCGGCGTCCGCGTGGTGGCGGTGGATGAAGGCGCCTTGTCGGACCTGGCGGACGTGCGGGTGGAGACACCGACGCCGGACGCCGTGGTCGCCGCGGCGCTGTCCGACCAGCGGGCGCCCGTGCGGCACCCAACGAACGAGCAGATTGCCGCGGAGGTCCTCGCGCTCTACGCGCGAGCGAGGCGCACCCCGTGACGTCCCCGGATGCCCCCACCGCCATCGAGCGGGTGTTCTACCCGTCGTCGCCGGAGCCCTGGGGCCGCCGCGCCCTGCTGTCGCCGCTCACGTTGCTGTCGTGGACGTATGCGGCTGCGGTGCACGTGCGGGGAGCGCTCTTCGACGCGGGACTGCTGCGCGCGGAGCGGGTGGAGGGGCTCAAGGTCATCTCCGTGGGCAACGTCAACGTGGGGGGCACGGGCAAGACGCCCGCGGTGCTCCATCTGGCGGAGCAGTTGGTCCAAGCGGGCCGCAAGGTGGGCATCCTGACGCGCGGCTATGGCCGCGCCTCGCGTGAGCCGCTGACCTTCATCGGGACGGAGCCGCTTCCTTCCTCGGAGCTCGCGGGCGATGAGCCGCTCCTGCTGGCACGTCGCTGTCCCCAGGTCCGGCTCTTCGTGGGCTCGGACCGGGTCGCGAGTGCCTACCGCGCGCGGGACGAGTTCAGCCTGGACACGGTGCTGCTGGACGATGGGTTCCAGCACCGCCGCCTCGCGCGAGACGAGGACTTCGTGGTCGTGGATGAGTCCGTGGGGCTGGGCAACGGCCACATGCTTCCCCGGGGGCCGCTGCGTGAGCCCCCGGCGTCACTCCGCCGCGCGACGCTCTTCTGGCTGAGGGCACCCGCCACGGCTTCGGATGCTGCTGTGCTTCCGGTCACGAGGCCCGAGGACATGCGCACGCCCCAAACCACCACGCACCAGTTGGTGCCGACGGCCGTGACGTCGGAGCGTTTCGCCGACACGCTCGGCGGGTGGTTGCCCTCGAGCCCGGGGATTCCCAGGGTGCGGACCCGCTATCGGCCCACGGCCTGGGTGGACCCGGAGGGCAACCTTCATCCCGTGACGGCGCTCACGGGACAGCCCGTGCTCGCTCTTGCGGGCCTTGCCCGGCCGGGGGGCTTCCTGAAGACCTTGCAGGGGCTCGGGACGGACGTGCGCGACGCCGCGTTGTTTCCGGACCACCATCGCTTCACCGCGGACGAACTGCGCGACGTCCAGGCGCGAGCGGCGCGGCAGGGGGCCCGGGTGGTGACGACGGAAAAGGACGCGGTGCGTCTGCCTCAGGGCTTCGAGGCCTGGGTGGTCCGCCTGGGGGTCGAGGTCCTGGAGGGCGAGTCCCATCTGCGGCGGGCGCTCGGACTGGAGGATGCACCGCGCGGCTTGTGAGGTGGGGTCGCCTGTGGGACAAACCGCCGCCATGGCCGCAGCCTCGCCCGCTCGTTCGATGCCGTCGCTCGCCCGCTTGCCGCACGCGTTTGCCCGCCGCAAGGTGTTGCTGGTGGGCGACCTCGTTGCCGACCACTACATCTACGGACAGACGGACCGGGTGAGCCGGGAGGCGCCCGTGCTCATTGTCCGCTACGAGTCCGCGGAGGTGAAGCTCGGAGGAGGCGCCAACGTGGCGGCCAACGTGCGAGCCCTGTCCGGTCAGGTCTCCGCGGTCGGCGCGCTGGGCCAGGACGAGATGGGCAAGGAGTTGCGCCGCCTCTGTGTCGAGTCCGGCATCCAACTGGACGCGGTGAGCGGCCGCGGCATCGAGACGGAGACGAAGACGCGCATCCTGGCCGGTGGGGTGAGCACCACGCGGCAGCAGATGTTGCGGCTGGACCGAGGCCAGCGAGGCTCGCTCCCGCCGAAGATGCGCAAGGCGCTGGCGCGGCAGGTCGAAGCCTCCGCCCAGGACGCGGACGCGGTGGTGGTGTCCGACTACGGCGCGGGTGTGCTGGGGGACGAGGTGCGCGATGTGCTGCGTCGCCTGGCCGCGGACGGCATGCCCGTGTGTGTGGACAGCCGCTATGCCCTGTCATCCTTCTCGGGACTCACGGTCTGCAAGCCCAACGAGCCGGAGCTGGAGGCGCTCGCGGGGCGGCCCGTGCGGACCCAGGAGGACATGCTGGAGGCGGGGCACGCCGCGTTGAAGCGACTGGCGTGCCGCGCGCTCCTGGTGACGCGAGGCCGCCATGGCATGGCGCTCTTCGATGCGGACGGGGGCGTGGACCTCATCCCCGTCCATGGCGCGAAGGCGGCGGTGGATGTGACGGGCGCGGGAGACACGGTGATTGCGACGTTTGCCCTGGCGCTGGCCGCGAAGGCCTCGCTCGGCGATGCGGCGCGGCTGGCGAACGTGGCGGGCTCGTTGGTGGTGCAGAAGCCGGGCACCGCGACGGTGTCCCGCGATGAACTGCTCGAAGAGCTTCGGAGCGCGAGATGAGCACCCTCGAGAAAATCCAATCGCTCGCGAAGGTGGCGGAGGCGCGTGAGCGCTGGCGGGCCGAAGGGCGCACGGTGGCGCTGGCCAATGGCGTCTTCGACCTGCTGCACGTCGGGCACGTCCGGTACCTGGAAGGGGCGCGGGCCCTGGCGGATGTCCTTGTGGTGGCGGTGAACTCGGACGCTTCCACCCGGGCCTACAAGGGCCCCGGCCGGCCCTACATCCCCGAGGGCGAGCGGGCGGAACTCGTCGCGGCGCTGGCCTGCACGGACCGGGTCATCGTCTTCGACGAGTCCAACGTTCGCGTCATCATCCGGGCGTTGAAGCCGGACGTGCACGTGAAGGGCACGGACTACACCCCGGACAGCATCCCTGAGGCCGACGAGGTTCGCGCCTATGGTGGGCGGACGGCCGTCTCTGGAGACCCGAAGGACCACAGCACCACGGACCTGGCCCGGCGGCTGGGCCGCGAGGGGGCGGGGTAGCCGGTGGCATTCATTGCAGAGGAGGTGTGGGCCGTCCTGGGCTGCCCTCACTGCAAGGCCCCCCTTCAGGCACTGGAGGCGCAAACCCGAGTCACCTGCGCGCCGTGCCGTCTGAGTTGGCCCGTGGAAGAGGGAATCCCCAGGCTGCCCCCCGAACACGCGGTGGCGGAGCCTCCTGTGTCCGGGACGTGACTCCTCAGGAGGAGAGGCTCGCCGCGAACGCCCGGGCTTCTTCGGCGGCCCGCTCCTCCAACCCCTGACCGCCTGCACCATCGACCAGAGGGGTGAGGTCCACCATGCGGTGGGGGGCGTACGCATGGCCCCAGCGCTCCATGTCCATCCGCAGGAAGAAGGCCAGCGTGGGGGCACCCACCGCGACGGACAGGTGCATGGGCCCCGTGTTGTTGCAGAGGGTGAAGCCGGCCGCGCGCATCAGGGCGGCCAGTTCGTCCAGGTTGCTCGCGGGCGCGAGCTCGGCGCCAGGGGCTGCCTCCACCACCCCTCGTGCCAACGCTTCTTCCCCGGGGCCCCAGGTGACGATGGGGGTCCGCCCCAGCGCCACAAGTGCCCGAGCCGCGGCGGCGAAGGCCGCGGGTGGAATCCGCCGAGGTCCCAACCGCCCACCAGGATTGATGACCGCGAAGGGCTTCCCGGCCAGGGCGTCCAGATAGGCGCGGATGGCGGGGCCCACGGAGGGCTCGCGGAAGGACAAACCACGCGCCACTGAGCCGTTCGTGAGCGGTGTCAGCAGGTGCGTGCGTTGAACGGCTTCGTTCCGCGTGTCCGTGCGAGCGGGGACGGGCAGGGAGTGCAGGCGGGACACCGGCCAGAGGTCTGGACCGATGACGACGGCCTCGGGGCCCGCGAGCCGGGACACGAGCGCGCTCGTGACGGAGGGCGACTCCCAGTTGGCACAGTCGACCACGACGTCATACCGGGCACGCCGCAGCGCGACGATGCCGGGTGCCAGGGGGCCCATCCAGATTCTGCGCCGGTCGAAGGGAATGATGACGTCCGCGTCCGGGTGGCCGTTCAGGACTCGAGCGACCTTCGCGTGCACCAGGACGTGGACCTCGGGCGCGGACTGGAGGTGTGCTTTGAGGGTCCGCATCAACGGCGTGGTGAGGAGCGCCTCGCCCACGCGGTTGTCGGGCCGCACGAGCAGCACCTTTCGAGGACCAGGAAGTGGGGTGCCAGGACGCCGCCGGCGGCCCGGGCGCCACAGCAGGGCGGACGCCACGAGCGCCAGTGCCAGCTTCGCCCATAATTCGAGCCGCTTGTGCCAGGACATCTCGCGGCGGGACCCTACACAGAACTGTGGGCGGTGCAAGCGCGCGGCTTGACCTCGGCCCCGAAAGCCCCTAGCAACCGCCCAATGTTGAAGAGCATGACGGGGTTTGGCGCGGGCCGCGCGCGCGTGGGGGACGAAGAAGTCTCCGTGGAGCTGCGCTCGCTCAACCACAAGTTCTGTGAAGTGAAGGTTCGCCTTCCCCGGGAGCTGTCGTCCCAGGAACCGCTGGTATCCAAGCAGGTGAAGGACCGGCTTGCCCGTGGCTCGGTGGAACTGCTGGTGAAGCGGCAGGCCCCCACCGCGTCGGGGACGGTCCCCACCGTGGACCTCGGTCTGGCGCGGGAGTACGTGCGCGCGTTCCAAGAGCTGGCCAGCGAGCTGGGACTCCCGGGAGACGTCGCCTGGTCGCAGGTGGCGAACCAGCCTGGTGTGGTGCGCCTGGAGGAAAAGGGCGTGGAGCTGGACTCCGCCTCCCAGGCGCTCCAAGCGGCGCTGGACCAGGCGCTCACTGCGCTGGAGAAGATGCGCCAGGTCGAAGGTGAGGCCATCTACGCGGACCTCGATGCCCGGGTGAAGCTGCTGGAAGGGTGGAGCAAAGAGGTGGCTCAACTCGCTCCGAAGGCCGTGCAGGAGTACCAGCAGCGGCTCACCGACCGGATTGCCGAGCTCGCGAGCGGCGTCGCGGTGGACCCGCAGCGGCTGGCCCAGGAAGTGGCGCTCTTCGCCGAGCGCACGGACATCGCCGAGGAGGTCACCCGCCTGGCGAGCCACCTGGAGCAGTTCCGGGCCCTCATGGCCAGCAACGAGCCCGCTGGCCGCCGAATGGATTTCCTCGTGCAGGAGATGCACCGCGAGGTGAACACGACCGGCTCCAAGAGCCAGCACGCCGAGATTTCCGTGCGCGTGGTGGCGATGAAGGCCGAGGTCGAGCGCATCCGCGAACAGGTGCAGAACGTCGAATGAACGCGAATACCGTGCTCCAGCCTGGCTTGTTGCTCGTGCTCTCCGCTCCTTCCGGGGCGGGGAAGACCACCCTCGCGCACCGGCTCCTCAAGGAGACGCCGGATGCGGTGTTCTCCATCAGCGTCACCACCCGAAGGCCTCGGGGGAAGGAGCGCGAGGGGGTGGACTACAACTTCGTCGACGTCGCGACCTTCCAGTCGAAGATCGAGCGCGGTGAGTTCGTGGAGTGGGCGGAAGTCCACGGCCACTTCTATGGAAGCCCCCAGTCGGTGGTGGACGAGGCGCGTGCCCGCAAGAGCGCGGCCATCTTCGACATCGACGTGCAGGGCGGGCAGGCCATCAAGCGCAAGCACCCGGACGCGGTGACCATCTTCGTGCTGCCCCCCTCCATGGAGGAGTTGGAGCGGCGCCTGAGAGATCGTCAGACGGACTCGGACGAGACCATCCGGCGCCGGATGCTGGCGGCTCGCTCGGAGATCGAGCGGGGCATCGCGTCCTACGACTACGTCGTCGTGAATGACGACTTCGAGCGCGCCTATAGTGAGCTGCGCTCGGTGGTGGTGGCGGAGCGTTGCCGGCGCGGACGTGTGGATGTGTCCAAGCTGGGCCTGGGAATCGGCGGCTGACCACCGCGGCGGAAGTGTTCGGAATCAAACTTCTTGCGCAGTCCGATCTCTTGGTGGATAAGCGGCCACACCTCGCCGCGTTGCGCGGGCGTCACACAGGCGTCCGCCGGCTGGTGCTCACTCACATGTTCCGTCTCCATTGGGAACGGAATCAGGCGCGTGGGTGTTTTGGTTCTCTGAATGGCATTCAGATAAGACCGCGGACTTGGTCTGAGTCCCTCGTGAATGAGGATGCTCGCCAGGTTCGGAGCGTTTGGAAGAGCTCCATGGCAGGTCGACCGAAAGGTGCAGTAAACCAGCGGGCGGGTGGTAGGGGAGTGGGTAGCCATCTCAACGGGAGATGGAGCTGGGGTGTTCGGTCGGTCGTCAGGAACAAGACGCTCGAGCGGTTGACAGGAAGCGCGGCGGTGATACAAGCCGCGCCCCTCGCAAAGAAGCCCGCGCACTGGCGCGGAAGGTACTTCGAGCGAGTCAGTGCAAAAACATGGAATACGGCGGTCAACGCGGTAGGTTGACAGGAGATGCGGTGGTGGTAGAAGCCGCGCCTCTCCGGAAGAAAGCAGCGGAAGCCACTGGGCGGCGCTGAGAACTCCGGAGGCCAGCAGGACGGCGAAAAAGCAGCTTGATAAAAGACGCCGAACTGAAATAGAAGCTGACACCCCGCCGGACGAAAAGACGGCGAGACAGCAACGAAGAAACGGTAGCAAAAAGTCGCCGGCAAGACAAGCGGCTCGGTCTTTGAAAACCAAATAGCAAGCCCAAGAAGAAGCTAGATTGCGGAAACCGCAGTCAATTTCTTAAGACGGTGTCAGCCAGGTCGCGCTGCGAAGCGCAGCCGGCAGCACTGTAACGAATCAGCGAGTTTCAGGTTCCTTAGCCGGGCCTGAGACTGACGCCGGTTCAAATCTTCAAAAATTCAATTGGAGAGTTTGATCCTGGCTCAGAACGAACGCTGGCGGCGTGCCTAACACATGCAAGTCGAGCGCGAATAGGGGCAACCCTT
>NZ_JAAEAH010000124.1 GCF_010998615.1 Myxococcus sp. CA023
CCCCCAAGCAGGTGCCCCCACCCACGAGCCGGCTGCCCCTCTCCGTGCTCCGGCCGCCGGTCCTGGTGGGCCGCGAGCCCGAGTGGGCGCGGATGGAGGCCGCCTGGGAGGCGGGGCAGACCATCTTCATCTCGGGCGAGCCGGGCGTGGGCAAGACGCGCCTGGCCCATGACTTCGCGGCGTCGCGGGGCAGCTACCTGCTGCTGGAGGCGCGGCCCGGCGAACAGAGCGTGCCCTACTCCTCGCACGTGCGGCTGGTGCGGCAGATGCTGGCCCGGGTGCCTGATCCAAGCCTGCCGAGCTGGGTGCGGCGCGAGCTGGCGCGCCTGCTGCCGGACCAGGCCGGGCAAGAAGGCCTGCCCCCGCCCATGGCGGACGAGGCCGACCGCAGCCGCTTCCTGGAAGCGCAGTGCCAGCTCGTCTACCAGCTCGCGGACAGCGTGGACGCCATGGTGGCCGACGACCTCCAGTTCATGGACAGCGCCACCACGGAGTTCGCGGTGCTGATGCTGTCGCGCCGCCACGCGCCCGAGCCCGGCGGCCGTTTCCCGCGCTTCATCGACACCTACCGGACGGATGAGCTGTCGCCCCAGGCCGCCGTCTTCGTCCAGCAATTGGTGACCGCGGGGCTGGCCATCCTGGTGGAGCTGCAGCCCCTGGGCTCCGCGGCGGTGGGCGCGCTGCTCCAAAGCCTGGAGCTTCCCGGCGCGGAGAAGCTGGTGCAGGACGTGACGCGGCACACCGGCGGAAACCCGCTCTTCATCACCGAGACACTGAAGTACCTGCTGGAGACCGGCGGCCTGGAACGCGGCTGGCCCGAACACGTCCCCGCCTCCGGCCGGGGCCAGCAGCTCATCCAGCAGCGGCTGGAGCGGCTGTCCCCGTCCGCGCTGCTGGTGGCCCGGCTGGCGGCGCTGGCGAAGACGGACTTCACGCTGGAGCTGGCCAGCGAGGTGCTGGAGATGAACCCGCTGGCGCTCGTCACGCATGTGGCGGAGCTGGAAGGCGCGCAGATTCTGAGGGGCGAGCGCTTCACCAATGACTTGCTCTTCGAGGTGGTGCGCCAGGGCGTCCCCGGAGCGCTGGGCACGCTGCTCCACCGCCGGCTCGCCGTGGCCCTGGAGCAGCGCGGCGCCGCGCCCGTCGTCGTGGCCCAGCACTGGCTGGACGGGCACGAGCCACGCCGCGCGGCCCCCTTCCTCGTCTCCGCCGCCAACGCGGAGACCGCCGCCCTGCGCCACCTGGAGGCCGCCCTGCTCTATCACCGCGCCGCCGCGCTGCTGGACGAGACGGGCCACGCCGACGAAGCGGCGCTCGTGAGGGGCCGCGTGCGCAACATCCCCACCGCGTAGCCGGCTCGGCTCAGCGAGGTGCCGCCGTCACCTCGCGCGCCGCGTAGGGCTCCACCACCAGGAAGGCACTCAGGGCGTTGAGCGGCGTGAAGGCCATTGTGAAGATTTCCCAAGCAGCGCGTCCCGATTTTGCCTGTTACGCGCGAGCGAGCGCGGACGCATATTCCGTTCCACCGAGCAGTGACAACACCCCAAGGCCAGGAGAGCACCCCTCATGATTCCCGTTCGCGGCTATGCCGCCCAGGACGCCAAGTCCCCCCTCGCCCCGTTCCAGTTCGAGCGCCGCGAGCCAGGCCCCAGCGACGTGCAGATTGAAATCCTCTACTGCGGCGTCTGCCACTCCGACCTGCACCAGGCGCGCGACGAATGGGGCGGCTCCCTGTTCCCCATGGTTCCAGGCCACGAAATCATCGGCCGCGTGGTCCGCGTGGGGGACCAGGTGAAGAAGGTCAAGGTCGGGGACATGGCCGGCGTCGGCTGCCTGGTCGACTCCTGCCGCACCTGCCCCAGCTGCCAGGAAGGCCTGGAGCAGTACTGCGAGAAGGGCAACGTCCAGACGTACAACGCCAAGGCGAAGGACGGGAAGACGCTCAACCAGGGCGGCTACAGCGAGGCCATCGTCGTGGACGAGGCCTTCACGCTGAAGATTCCGGAGAACCTGGACCCGGCCGCCGCCGCGCCGCTGCTGTGCGCCGGCATCACCACGTATTCGCCGCTGCGGCACTGGAAGGTGCAGCCGGGTCAGCGCGTGGGCGTGGTGGGCCTGGGCGGACTGGGCCACATGGGCGTGAAGCTGGCCAAGGCCATGGGCGCCCACGTCACCGTCTTCAGCCACACCGACCGCAAGAAGCAGGACGCCGCGCGCCTGGGCGCCGACGCCGTCGTGGTCTCCTCGAACAAGGAGGAGATGGCCGCGCAGACGGGCAGGTTCGACTTCATCCTGGACACCGTCTCCGCGCAGCACGACCTCAACGCGTACCTGCGGCTGCTGCGACGGGACGGCCACCTGGTCCTCGTCGGCGCCCCGGAGAAGCCGCTCGACGTCCGCCCCTTCTCCCTCATCCCCACGCGGCGGAGCTTCTCGGGCTCGATGATTGGGGGTATCCAGGAAACACAGGAAATGCTAGACTTCTGCAGCAAGCACAACATCGTCTCCGACATCGAGCTGATTTCCATCCAGCAGGTGAACGACGCCTACGAGCGGCTGCTGAAGGGAGACGTGAAGTACCGGTTCGTCATCGACCTCGCGAGTCTGCGGAAGTAGCCGCCCGGGAGCTCCGGCTCCCACCTCGCGGGACAACAGCCGATAGGCAACGACTGCCCCGGCTCGAAGTCGCGCCCCGCCCACCGGCCTTGGAGGGCAGGACAGTGCACGCCATTGCACATCGTCCTGCCCCACTGGTCAGGTGCCTGCTCGCCGTTCGGTGCGAATTCTCAGAGCATGACTACGACGATTGCGCAGGCCGGTTTCGTGAAGGTGACGTCCCCGTACCCCGAAGAGCAAGAGTTGCTGGATCCGGCGCTCGCCGCCCCCACGCCCCAGAAGGCAGCCCAGCTTCGCCAGAAGGCGAGCCATTGGCTCAGCCGCGCACAGAAGGAGCTGCACGACGCCATCTTCGCGCGGGACGGCTCGGAGGCCGGACTGGACCGTTATGCCAGCGCCCGCGCGGAGCTCGACTCGGCGGAGACGTGGGCCCTGCGCGTCGCGGAAGCCTTCTCCATGCGCCGTGATTGACGACGAGCCGGGAGCCCCGGCGCCGGACCGCGACGCCGGGCACTCCAGCGGACGTCACGCCACCCGGGCGGGAGCCTCGGTCCGTTCGGCCTGGGCGCCCTCCGGCAGCGGTACCGGCAGCGGCACCGGCGCGGGGCGCGGGCCGTAGGGGAAGTAGTCCTTGAGCTTCAACATGTGCTTCTCGAAGAGGTTCCAGCTCACCAGCGCGAGCCCCAGCGAGAGCCCCGCGGCCACCACGTAGAACACCAGCTGCATGGGCATGTCCGAGCCCGCCACCGTCTTCAGCGGCGTCTTCAGCACCGTGCGGCGCAGGATGGCGTCCAGCGGCGAGTGGATGAGGTAGATGGCGTAGCTGTACTTGCCGAAGGTGAGCAGCAGCCGCGCCGTGAGGAAGCGGTACAGGACGTGGCCCTTGGAGACGGCCACCGCCTTGTACACGCACACGGCGTAGAGCACGGCGATGGCGGTGTAGCCACCCGTGCGCTTCACCAGCTCGAAGGTGGGGCCCACCGGCAGCACCACCAGCGCGAGCACCACCGGCACCGAGGCCCAGGCCGCCCAGCGCATCCACGGGAACGCCTTCAGGCCCAGCCCTTCCGGGTGGCGCAGCGCCATCGCGAGCAGGCCGCCCATCGCCAGCGAGTCCACGCGGCAGAACGTCACCACGTAGGTGCTCTCGATGCTGGCCCCGTACAGCGTGAGCCCCACGCGCACCAGGATGGCCATGGCGATGGTGCCCAGGCACAACCGGATGGCGCCCCGGTACGACACCGCGGCGATGAGGAAGGGCCAGACGATGTAGAACTGCTCTTCGATGGCCAGCGACCACACCACGCCGAGGATGGGGTGCGTGGTGTCTACCCACAGTTGGTAGAAGTTGGAGAAGTACAGCAGGTACCAGACGGCGCCGTCGGTGGTGATGCGCTCGTCCAGGCCCAGTCGGCCCGCCAGCGACGGCAGCACCAGGAACGACACCGCCAACGCCAGGTAGTAGAGCGGGAAGATGCGCAGGAAGCGGCGCATGTAGAAGTTGCGGAAGAAGTACGGCTGCCCCTTCGCCTCCCAGAGGATGCCGGTGATGAGGAAGCCGGAGAGGACGAAGAACAGGTCCACGCCCGTCCATCCGGCGCCGGCCAGCCACCACGTCACGCGTCCCGCCACGCTCTGGTCGCTCAGGTGGGTCGTGTGGAAGAACACCACCAGCAGGACGGCGAGGCCCCGCACACCGTCCAGCACGGGCAGGTGGCCCTGCAGGCGCGGAGCGTGCGCCGTGGGTGCACCCACACGGCCAGAGTTCAAGGACATGAAAGTTCTCTTACCAACAACGACTGTCATCCAACAAGACCACCACCCGGCGTGCGTGGGATTGCGGTGTGGGGTGTCCGTCCTGCCACCAGGTAGCCAGGCGCGGGAAAAACGCACGCGCGCGTGAAACTCCCGGGCCGCCCGTGACACCTTGGTGCCGTGGCCCTCCTTTCCGCGATGAAAATGGTGCTGGCAGGTGCGCCCCCGTCCGACACGGACCGGGAGCGGACGCTGCTGCGCCGGGCGCGCACAGGTGACCCCGCGGCCTTCCGCTGGCTGTTCGAACGGCACGCCGCGGGGGTGTGGCGCTTCTTGAAGGACTTGCTGCGCGACGAGGCCGCGGCGGACGAAGCCACGCAGGAGACCTTCGTCCGCGCCCATGCGCGGCTGGGCGCGCTTCGCGACGAGGACCGGCTGGGGGCGTGGCTGCTGGGCATCGCCCGGCACGTGTACCTGGAGTCGCTGCGGCACCGAGGCACCCACGTGGACATGGACGATGAAGTCCATGGCAGCCAGGTGGAGGCGGTGCTGCCCACGCCCACGCCGGAGGACCTGCTCCTGGACCGGGAACTGGAAGGATTGCTGGCGGGCGCGCTGGGGACGCTGCGCGAGGACCGGCGCGCGGCGCTGCTGCTGCGCATCGACCACGGCCTGCCCTACGAGGAGATTTCAGCGGTGATGGGCTGGTCGCTCCAGAAGGTGAAGAACGAAATCCACCGCGCACGGCTCCAACTGCGCGAGCACCTGGCCGCACACGTTGGAGGCCACTCATGAGCGCTTGCCGCGAAACCGAACTGGACGCGCTGCTGGCCGACGAACTCTCCCCCGAGGACACCGCGCGGGTCCGCGCACACGCCCAGGCCTGCCCCGCCTGTCAGCACGCGCTGAGCTGGCTGCGCGCGGAGCGTGGGTGGATGGCGCAGCGAGCGCGGCGCATGCCGGCGCGGCCCGCCCTGGACTTCGCCGCGTTGGAGTCCCGGCTGCGAAAGCCCGTGGTGCCCACCGCCCCGAAGGTCAGCTGGATGCACTGGGGGAAGATGCTGACCGCGGCCCTGGCGTCGGTGGCCTTCGTGGGCATCACCACGCTCCAGGTGACGCGCCTCCCAAGCGCCGACGAGCCCTGGACCCGGAACGACGCGCTCACCACCGCCACCTGGGCCGTCGACTGGTGTGACGACCCTTCACGGGAGGCCGTGGCGGCGCTGGAAGCCCGCGTGGGGGCGTGCCTGGTGGCCTCCCCCCTGATAACCCTGCGCTGACGCCGGCCGCGGTGACCTACGGCGCCGGGGGCAGCTGGCGCTCTGCGTGCTCGACGGCCTCCACCGCATCCACCAGGCCGTTGCCGTAGTTCGGATCCCACCCGGCCGGCCCCAAATCCCGGGCCGTCTCGAGCAGGGCTTTGCGGACCTTCTCCGCATCGAGCTGCTGGGGATTCAGGCTCCACACCAGGGCCGCCACCCCGGCCACGTGTGGCGTCGCCATGGAGGTGCCCGTCTGCAGCGTGTAGTCCAGACCGGTGACGTCCAACGTCACGTCCTGCCCCATGAGCTCGCGGAGCACGTTGGCTGACTCCAAGGACACGGAGACGGTGGGCACCCACAGCTTGGACGGCCCGTTGAGCGTGAAGTTGCCCGTGCCCTCCTCGGCGGTGTGGTTGCCGATGATGACGGCCTTCGCTCCGGCGCGAACGGCGTTGCGCACCTTCTCCTCGAAGAGGATGCCGCCGCCGCGGTCAACATAGGCGACGAAGCCATCACAGGTGGCGGCCTCTCCACAGTCGGAGATGCTGCCGCCCAGGCCGCAGTCCACCATCCGCCCCGAATAGGCGCCCACGGCCGAGAACTCCAGGGGATTGGACGCGAACTGCTGGCCGCTCGCGGCCACCTCGCCATACGGGGCCCCGCCGATGATGGTGGCGCTCAACACGCCCACGCCTGGGGCCACCAGGTTGATGCCCTGGCCGTACTGGGAGAAGGTGGCCCACTCCCCCGAGAAGGTCACCGCGCCCACGCCCACCACGGAGTCGTACCCGGCCGGGAAGGACACCTCGCCCGCGCCGGAGTTGCCCGTCGCCGCGATGGCCAGCACTCCATTCGCCTTGGCCTGGTTGAAGGCCAGCTCCTCGGCCTCGTTCTTCGACACGGCGCCCAGCGACAGCGACACGATGTTTGCCCCCTGCTCCTGGCACCACTGGAGCGCGGCGATGACATTCAGGGTGTCGCCCGTGCCGCGCTCGTTCAGCACGCGGGCGATCAGCAGCGACGCGGTGGGGGCCACGCCCACCGTTCCGTTGGGGTCCTCGCCCAGCCGCACCCGGCCACCCCCGCCCAGCTGCGCGGCGATGGTGGCCGCGGTGTGCGTGCCGTGTCCGCCGCCCCACAGCAGCACGTTGCCCTTCGAGTCCACCTTCGCGTCCAGCGCCAGCGAGTTGGCGGACCCGCTGATGAAGTCCTTGCCTCCGATGAAGGCGGCCTGCAGCTCCGGGTGGCGGTTGTCCCAGCCACTGTCGATGACGCACACCTTGATGCCCGTGCCCGAAGGCCGGCCCTCGTCGAGGACACCGTCGTCGTTGAAATCCCAGACCTTGTTGGCCCGCACCATCTTCAGGCCGTCGGTGTACTCCCCCACGGAGCCCACGGTGTTGGGGGGCGGCCGCGGCTCCGCGCCCAGCCACGCCTGCGCGGGCAGCGGTGGCCGCGACATGCCGAGCGCGTACACCGGACGGTTGGGCGACACCGACACCACGTCCGGATTCCGGGCGAGCGCCGCGCGCGCCTCGGGAGACACCCGGGCGGACAGCATGTTCAGTGACGGGACGCGCTGCTTCACCTGGCCTCCAGCGCGCGTCACCTCGTTGGCGAAAGCATCCGTGTTGGCCTGCGCGGAGGCGAAGACGCGCTGCCGGAAGGCGATGATGACGTCCTCCCCGCCATCGTCCGTCAGGGCCGCCTCGCTTCGCGCCGCGGACACCACCGTCGGCAACTGGGACGCCCCCTCGGTACCGGGGCACGCCTTGGGCTCCTGCTCCGAGCCACATGCCATCAGCCCCCCGACCAGACCCAGCCAGACGCAACGCTTCATTTCACGCTCCTCGAGTGCCCGTCCAGCAGGCGTCGTACGTCACGGCGCGGCTGATGGATTTCCAGGGACGCGCATGAACGGGAGGACACCTGATTCCGTTCCCGGAGCGCAAGTTAACCACGCCAGCGAATCGGCCGCTCGCGCCCCTGTTCGTGGAAGGACGTGCCCGGCGAGCAGCCGGCAGGGGAGCGTTCGCCCTTTCACGCCTCGGCCGGATCCACGCCGAAAAGGCGGAGCGCATCGGCGGCATAGACGTCCAGCTGCCGCTGCGTCTCCGCGGCGTCCCAGCCCAACCGGGGCGCCATGACTTCGGCCGCCACACGCGCGGCCGCATGCCCCTGGTCGCGCGTCTCGAACGCCACCTTGAGGCGGCGGATGAGCAGGTCCGACAGGGTGTGCACCAGTTCGTGGGTGACACCCCAGGCGGCCTCGGCGGCCCGGTAGGGAAGCCCCTCGGCGAGCGGCCGGGACAACGTGGCGTCCTCTCGCGTCAGGGCCCACACGCGGCGCCAGCGGCTGCCATAGGCACGCACCAGGTGGACGGCTGTAGCGTCGTCTCCCACCTCGGCGCGCGCCGCGGCGAACTCGGCGTCCAGCGCGCGGATGTCTCCACCCGGCAGGGGCAACGCATCCGTGGGCGAGCGACGACGAGGCTGGCCCAGGCGGCGCTCCACGGCGTCCACCACGTCGCGCGCCATGACGCGGTAGGTGGTGAGCTTGCCACCGCTGATGGCGAGCACGCCGGAGGGGCTCACGTCGATGGCGTGCTCGCGGCTGGCACTGCCCGCGTCGGCCTGCGTGCCGTGATAGCCGCTGGCCACCAGGGGACGGATGCCGGCCCACGCGCTCACCACGTCCGCGCGAGTGAGGCGCGCCTCGGGGAAGAAGGCATTGGCGGACTCCAGCAGGTAGGCCACGTCGGACTCGCTGGCGCGGACCTCCGCGGGGTGCGCGCGCGTGGACGTCTCCGTGGTGCCGATGATGGTGAAGTTGTCGGCGGGCAGCACGAACATCACCCGGCCGTCCTTGGGGGACAGCAGCGTGAAGGCGTCGCGGTGGTTGATGCGCTCGCGCGGCACGGCGAGGTGGACGCCCTTGCTGCCGCGCACGGCCGGGCTCGTCCCATTCGGCGCATCCAGTCGGCGGATTTCATCACTCCACGGGCCCGTGGCGTTGACGATGACCCGTGCGCGCACGGTGACTTCCCCGCCGGTGAGGTGGTCCACCACCGTCGCGCCGTGCGCCTGTCCCTGCTCCAGGACGAGCGCCTTCACGGAGGCGTGGTTGAGGACGACGGCTCCCGCCTCGGACGCGCCCACGGCATTGGCCAGGGTGAGGCGCGCGTCGTCCGTGGCCGCATCGTAGTAGCGGGCACCACCCTTGAGGTGGTCGGTGCGCAGGCCGGGCTCGGCCGCGTGGACCTGCCGGGCGTTGAGCCGCCGGTAGCCCTTCACGTTCCGGAAGAGGGAGAGGGCGTCGTAGAGCATGAGGCCCGCGTTGAGCTTCCAGCGGGGCACGCGGGCGCCCGCGTACACGGGCCAGATGAAGGCGAGCGGACGCACCAGGTGCGGAGCGAGCCGCAGCAGGCGTTGGCGCTCGATGCTGGATTCGAAGACGAGGCCCAGGTGGCCGTGCTCCAGGTAGCGGAGGCCGCCGTGGATGAGCCGGGACGAGCGGCTGGAGGTGCCACTGGCGAAGTCGTCACGCTCGACGAGCGCCACCTTGAGGCCCCGGAGCGAGGCATCCCGCGCCGAGCCCGCGCCAGTGACACCGCCCCCGATGATGAGGACGTCGAAGGTCTCCGTGGCCAGGGCCCGCAGGCGAGCTGCGCGGGACGGAGGCGGGGGCACATCTGCTTCGGAGACAACACGGCTGAGCGCGACGGATTCAGAACGCACGGCACAAGTGTAGCGGCGTTGGCCGGCGAGGGCAGCGGAAACCAATGCGCTGCGTCAAGCGCGCTACACGGGGCGAGGCGACATGTGTCCGCGAGACACCCATCCGAGGGGGGACGGTGCCTTGCGCGTCCGGATGAAGACAGATAGGAGGCGGCCGACCCCTCCCCTCACCCCCGGGCTCCACGGCCTTGTTGAACCCCCACGACCGACGCGACCTGGCCAGCCTGGGACTGATGGTCCTGGTGTACGGGCTCGTGGTGGCGCCGGTGCTGCACGCGGTGGTGGAGCACAGCGATGGTGGTCATCACCACCCCCATGCCCATTCACACCCGCACGGGCGCGCCCACGCGCACGGTGCGAGGAACGAGCACGCACACCGTGGCGATGAGGGCGCGGGGGACCCCGCACCCGACGGTGAGCGGAAGAGCGGGCACGAGCACCTGACGGGCTCCGTGGAGCACCTGCAGGCGGTCGCGCTGACCTGGGCGGTGATGAAGCTGCCGCGGGTGCGTGAAGTGTCGTGGTTGGCGGAGCTCCAGCGAGGCTCCACGAGGGCCCCCGGCTCCGCGGTGCGCCCGACGGCGATGCCCCAGGGCCCGTAGCCGTCATCACCCTCGCACAGCCAACGCAGGGAGCCACGCGTGCGGGGCACGCATGGGTCCGTGTGTCCTGCTTGCTGACTCACTTCTAAACCCGTCCCGGTGGGGTCACTCCCTGAGGCGTCGAGTGCCGCGCGAGGTCCGAGCGTGAGCAAGACGCCGCAGCATGGGGCCTGCGCCGCCGTGTGTCCGTACGTGCCCGTGCTCCTCGTTGCCGCAATGTCGTCGTGTGTCCTCGCCCTGTCGCCCTCGAATCGTCCGCCAGATGCGGCACGAGAGCCATCTCCCGCGTCCGAACGGGCCGCGGCAGGCATGGGCACGAGCGCACATGACGACGTGCCGCCCTCCGTAAGCACGGAGCACGAAACATCTGGCTGGTCAGCAGACACCCAGGCCGAGGAGTCCCCATCCACCGCGCAGACCGCCGACGCCCCCTCGTCGGAGGCAAGCTCCCGTCCTCTCCCCTCGGAGCAGGAGGCATCCCTCACCAGCGCATCCGACCTCGAGGCCAAGGAGCCGCCGTCAAAGTCCACGGTGGTGCGCGGTGCGCGTCCCGCGCAAAGCGCGTCCGAGGTGACACTGGGCCGGGACATCCTGGACGCGGCGCCACGCAGGAACGCGGTGGACCTCCTGCGAGCCGTCCCTGGCCTCGTGGCCTCGCAACACAGCGGAGAGGGCAAGGCCCAGCAGCTCTTCCTCCGAGGCTTCGACGCACTGCACGGCCAGGACGTGGAACTCGACGTCGGTGGCCTGCCAGTGAACGAGGTGAGCCACATCCACGCGCTGGGCTACGCGGACATCAACTTCGTCATCCCAGAGGTCGTGCAGGCGCTCGAAGTGACGGAAGGTTCCTACCGCGCCGCGCAGGGCGACTTCGCCGTCGCGGGAACCGTCCGCATGGACCTGGGCGTCGCCGAGCCCGGCGTCCACCTCTCTGGCACGCTGGGCCAGTACGGCCAGCGCCGGCTCGTGGCCACGGTGCGGCCGGGAGACGACGCGGGAACCTTCGCCGCGGTGGAGCTGGGTGAAGGCAGAGGCTTCGGCGCGCAGCGAGGCTACGGCCGCGCCTCGCTCCTCGCCCAGGCCAACGCGACACTCGGAGATGGGCTGACGGTCCGCGCACTCGCAGGCAGCTACGTCACGCGCTTCGACTCCCCGGGCGTGGTGCGCGAGGACGACCTGCTTTCGGGCCGCAGCGACTTCTTCTCCGCCGCCCTGGGCCGACAGGGCGGCTCGGTGTCACGGCACCAATTGCTGCTCGGCGTGGACCTGCCGCGCACGGGGAACGGGCGCACGAAGCTGGAGGTCTTCGGCATCCTCTCGGACCTGCGGCTGCGCAACAACTTCACTGGCTTCCGTGTCGACGAGCGCGGTGACGGCCTGGAGCAGACGAACAACGCCACCACGCTGGGCGCCCGCGCCGAGCATCGGAGGTCCGTGACGGCCTTCGGTCGCCCGGTCGCGCTGGAGCTGGGACTGGGCGCACGGCGAGACAGCGTGGAGCAGACGCAGCGGCGCTACCGCGAATCCGACGGCACCTTCTTCTCCGACGAGATTGACGCGGCCTTCACCCAGACAGACGTCTGGGGCTGGGCCGAGGCCCGCATGCCGCTGGGCCGCTGGAGCTTCCGGTTGGGGGGGCGCGCGGACGCGTTGGGCGTGGAGGTCTTCGACGCGCTCGCCTTCCGGGACCCGCGCTACTACGACGGACAGGGCTATTCGCGCAGTGCCTTCGGCGTCCACCTGGGCGCGAAGGCTGGCGTGGAGTACGCGCTGGGTGATGACGCGGACGCCTGGCGCCTGTTCGCCAGCTACGGTGACGGCTTCCGCTCGCCGCAGGCACGCAGCCTCTCGGAGGGCGAGCGCGCCCCCTTCGTCTCCATCCGAGGCGCGGAGCTGGGCTCGCGCAAGGACGGCGAGCACTGGGCCCTGCAGCTCAGCCTCTTCGGCTCGCAGGTGGACAACGACTTCTTCTTCGACCACACCGTGGGCACGACTGTGTACACGGGCCAGACGCTGCGCTCGGGCGTCTCCGCCGCGCTCCAGGCCCGTCCACTGCCAGGGCTCGTCACGTCGGTCAGCGCCACGTTCGCCCACGCCTACGTGCGAGCCTCGGACACGCTGCTGCCCTACTTCGCGCCCTTCGTCGCGCGCGCCGACGTGGGTTGGGACGGCCCACTGACCTGGACGGGGTTCGGCGGTAGCACGCTGTCTCTGGGCACAGGGCTCACCTTCATCGGTCCACGCCCGCTGCCCTTCAGCGAGCGCAGCGCCACCGTGTTCCTCGCGGATGCGCACGTCGCCATCCGCCGGGGCGAGCTGGGGCTGAGGCTGGAGGTCTCGAACCTGCTCGACGCGCGCTGGAGGGATGGCGAGTTCGTCTACGGCTCGCGCTTCGACCCTGCCGCCGCGGCGAGCCTCGTCCCGGCAAGACATTTCACCGCGGGGTCGCCTCGGATGGCCTCGCTCTCCCTGGAGGTCCACCTATGAATCGCAGACACATCCTCACCCGCGCGCTGGCCCTGGCCGCCGCGGCCACGGTCCTAAGCGGCTGTGGCAGCGAAGCGGAGCGGCGCACCTTTCCCGTGGAGGTGACGTCCACGCCCATGACAGGCGCCAATGAGCGAGGCTGGACGGTGACGGTGGAGTCCGCGCACCTCTCCGTCGGCCCGGTGCGCTTCTTTGAAGGCCGCGCGCTGACGGCCCGCCGCTTCGACTGGTACACGCTCATCGGCGGCACGGCCCACGCGCACCCCGGACACTACTCACCGGGCGACGCGCTGGCCGAGCTGCTGACCACCCGCACCGTGGACCTGCTCACCGGCGCCACGCTGGGCGACGCGAGCGCGGTGACCGGCGAGTACGGCTCCCTGGAGCTGACGCTGACGGCCCCCACGCATGCCACCGACGCCCAGGGCGTGCTGAGCGGACAGGCGATGCGCGTTCGCGGCACGGCGCGCAACGCGGAGGGCGTCGAGCGGCGTTTCGACGCGCTGACGAGCCTGCCCAAGCCCATTCAGGGCGTGCGCTTCGAGAAGTCGCTGGGGATGGAGGCGGGCCGTGTGCGCATCGCCGTGAAGCTGGGGACGTGGCTGGGCCGTATTGACTTCGCCACCGCGACCGATTTGGACGCGGATGGCGTCTACACCTTCCCCGCCGACAGCCAGGCGCAGAACGCGCTGGTGCGCGGCGTGGAAGACACCACTGCCTACGTCGTGACGTGGGTGGAAGGAGCTGCGCAATGAAGAAGTGGATGCTGGGGCTTTCCTGTCTGGGACTGATGGCGTGCAGCGACGGCGCGGGCACGGTGACGTTCACCACCTATGGCGAGGACTACATCGAGAAGGAGATTCCCGCGGCCGTGGGTGGCGAGGATGGCATCGTGGACGGCTGGACGGTGCGCTTCAGCAAGTTCCTCGTGGTGCTCGGCGAGGTGAAGGTCGGCAACCACGACGAGACCGCCATCGAGATGACACAGGCGCGGGTATTCGACGTGCACAAGCCCGGCCCGGTGGTGGTGGAGACGTTCCGCGACGTGCCGGCCCAGGAGTGGGACCACGTCAGCTTCGCCATCGCGCCCAACGCCAACGCGGTTGCAGGCAACGCGGACGCCGCGGACGTCACGCGGATGAAGGACGGCGGCTACTCCGTCTACATGGAGGGCACGGCGACCAAGGGCGAGCAGACCAAGCGCTTCGCCTGGGGCTTCACCACCAACACCGTCTACGAGCACTGCGAGAGCCCGGGCCTGGGCGCGGGCGTAACGGTGCCCAAGGACGGCGAGGAGACGGTGCAGCTCACCATCCACGGCGACCACCTCTTCTTCGACGACCTGCAGTCACCGGACGCGAAGATGCGCTTCGACGCGCTGGCCGCCGCGGACAGCATGGGCATCGCGGGTCCCGACGGAGAGGTGACGCTCGAGGAACTGGCGGCGGTGGACCTGACGGAGCTGCCGTCTGGGCAGTACGGCACGGGTGGCGTGGGCAACGTACAGACGCTGCGCGACTTCGTCACGGCGCTGACGCGCAACCTGGGGCACTACCGCGGCGAAGGTGAGTGCGAGCCCCGGGCGCGCTGACCACACGGTGGGATGCTGGCGCGGTGGCACGAACAGCCGGCCACCGCGCCAGCATGAGCCCCCAGGCCCAGGGCCGACCCTCCCTGGGCCTGGAGTCTTCAAAGGCTCAGCTCTTGTTGTGCGAGGAGCCAGACGAGTTCGCCGCGGAGTTCCCCCCCGTCGAGTTGTTCCCGCTGTTGTTGCTCCCGCCGTTCGGGTTGTTGCCCGACTGCCGAGGGCTGTTGGGGTTCATTTGGTTGGAGCGGTTGTCCTGCGACGCCTTGTGCGCGGGGTTGTTGGGATTCTTGGAGTTGGCGCGCTGGTCGTTCTGGTTCTTGCCGCTGTCCTTGCTCATGGACCTACCTCGGGAGTCCCCAAGCGAAAGTGCCGGGGAGGCCTGAAACTAGGAAGCGGCCCAGGTGGAAACACTCGTGCGGAGGTGTTCGTCCGGTGTCGGGAAGCACACGACATCGCTCGGTGTCGGCCACGGAATGCGCGAGCCGCGGCTTTGCCGGATGCGGCGGCGAGCAAGGGTGCCTACCTCGTGCCCAAGGAGGTGACGCGGCGTGAGGACGGTCACGTACGAGCGCAGTGGGCGAACGAACACGGGCGCACAGGCGCTCCGGCTGGAAGGAATGAAGCACCTGAAGGTGCTGGAGCAGGGTGAGGTGGTCAGCGAGCGCGACCTCACGGGAGCGGAAATCCAGCGCCTGGGCCCGCTCTTCGAACAAGCCAGCCGCGCCCCGGCCCCCGTCGTCATGGTTCCGCAGGCAGGTGGGCCAGACGGTCTCGCGGTGACGCTCGCGTTCGAGGACGAAGAGTCTCCTCGCGTGCGCGTCGCGGCCGAGCGACTTCCAGCCCAGGGCGCTGGCCCCCTCTATGACACCCTGCTCGAGGAGCTGGACCGCCTGCTGACGACCGAGCTGCATGCCCGGGCTCCGCGTCGCGCACACGCGGTGCTGCCGCACCAGTTGCGCGAAGAAGAGCAGTAGCGCCTCAGGGCCCGACGCCTCGTGCCGCCTGTCCAGGTAAGCCGCCCATCGGGCGGGTAGGAGCGAGCCCGTAGCCGGGGTTGCTGCCGAGCTCGGCTTCTGTGAAGACAGGAGCATGAGGCGTGTGCAGTTGTCCGTGCATCGCACGGTGGGAGAAGCACGGCTTCTGGCGGGTGCGCTGGAAGCCATGGGAGTTGCGGTTGAGGTGCGCGGAGAAGCCCTTGCCCCGTTAAGCGGCGAGATTCCGAGCGCGGAGACCTGGATAGAACTGTGGGTGGAGCCGCGAGACCTCGAGCACGCGAAAGGCCTCCTGGCGGAGCTCCAGGAGAATCAAGAGCACGCCGAGCGGTCGGTGGAGTGTCCACGGTGCCGCGAAGAGAACCCCGGCAACTTCGAGCTGTGTTGGAGCTGTGGCCTGGAGCTGCCCTCGGGGCTACGTCCAAGATTGCGGGCAGTGTAGTAGCGGGATGCATGGTGAGGCGGAGCGCGCCTCCAGGAGAATCGGAAGTGCAGGAAGCAGAGGGAGCGCGTCGCCGCAGGCTGAACCGGGGGACCCGAAGCCTGCTCATCGTGTGCACCGTGGTGACGCTCATCCACCTCATTCCGCTTCTCATCCCCAGGAACGTGCCCGAGCAGCGGCTGTTCATCGCACGGGCCATGTCGAGCGTGTCGCAGCGTGTCCCTTTCCTGCGGCCGCTGAAGGACGACGCCAAGGCCACGCCGGCCGAGCTGAGAGAGGCCGCGACGCTGCTGCTGGATGGTGCGCCAGATGACGCCCATGCGCTGGCCCTGGAGGCGGAGCGCCGGAATCCCCAGGAGGTCGAAACCCAGCTCCTGCTGGCGAGAATCTGCGACGTCGAGCGGATGAGCCGGTGTGTGAGCACGGCCCTGTCACGAGCAGAGACGCTGGCCCCACGAGACGCGCGGCCGGACCTGCTCCGAGCGGAGCTACAAGAGAAGGACGGGGACGTCGTGGGCGCGGCCGAGGCGATGGAGCGGGCGCATGGAAAGGCGCCCGGCGACCCGCTGATCGGGCTGCGTTACGTCCACCTGCTGAGCGCGGCGAAGCGGGGCGAAGAGGCGCTGGCCGTCCTCCGAGAGCTTGAAGGGAGCCTGCCGCATGCCAGGCTCTTGGTGGAACAAGGCCGGGTGCACAGCCGGGAAGGGCACGACGCCGAAGCGGTGAAGCTCTTCCGCGCGGCGGTGGCCGAGGACCCGAAGCTCAGCATGGGCTTCTTCGAGCTCGGGCTCGCCTGGCATCGGCTGGGCAAGGTGGACACCGCGGAAGAGGCCTTGCGCCAGGCGGACCGGCTGGACCGGGCAGACCCCAAGGCGCTGGCGGCCCTCTGCGCGATTCAGGTCAAGGAGCGGCGCATCGACGATGCCCGGCTCACGAGAATGGACCTCGAGCGGCGCTTTTCCGGCCAGCCGGAGCTGATTCGGAAGTCCTGCAGCATCCCCTGACGCGAAGGGGCCGGAGACTTACTCCCGAGGCTCGATGCCGCGGATCTGTCGAAGCATGCGGGCGGAGGCCTTCACCTCGACGTCCACGGCTCCATCGACGCGCTCGGTGCGCACGACGGCCTGCAAGTAGGGAACCGCCTCCGCATCACGCTCTTGATGGAAGAGCAACTCCCCCAAAGCGAAGCGAGCCCGCGTAAGTAGGACGATGTCCTCGGCGGCGACAGCGGCATCAATGGCATCGCTGAGAGCGGACTCGGCCATCTCGGGCTGGTTCCGGGCGAGCAGCTCACGAGCACGCTGGATGTGTTCGTCGACGTTCATGCGGAGGGAGCAGGGTTCAACCAGGTAGGGACGCAGGCCGCCTCGCCGGGATATGGGTGACGGCCCATGGACGAGAAGCGAATCGCCGAGCTGGAAATCCGCTACATGCACCAGCAGGAACTGCTGCAGGAGCTCAGCGGCGTGCTGTACGAGCAGCAAAAGGTCATCGACCAGCTGCGAGCAGAGGTGGACCGGCTCAAGCAGAAGCTGGAAGCCGAGCCCGGCCTGGTGGACGCCCGTCATGACGAGCGTCCACCGCATTACTGAGGCTCAGAACTTGTAGCCGAGCCGCAGACCAATGGTCGGGTTGGGCTCCAGGTAACCCACCTCGAGACCAATGCTCGCGGCCTTGCCCTGAAGGCCAAAGCCAAACGCGGCATGCGCCCGGAAGGTGTCGCCACGGCCAAACACGAGCCAGGGACCGACCATGCCTTCGATGTAGACGCCGGACTTGGCGAGGTTCGCACGCAGGACCAGGTCCAACGGAACACCGATGTTGTTGCCCTCGGTGATGAGCATTGCACCGAACCGAGCCCCAACAGACAGCGGCCCCGCGAGCGGCGTCTCAACGCCCAGCGTGAAGTTGAAGACCGCGCTGTCATCAATCCAATAATCAGCCCCAAGCCCGACACGGACCGCGGCCTCTGAGTTCGTGGGAACGAGGAAGAGGCCGGCCGCGAGCAGCGCGCCAAGGCAAGGACGAAGCAGCTTCATTCGAGAGGCTCCTCTCAACACAGCGGGGGAGCACACACTCAACCAAGCCGAACGCGGCAATGCCAGCCACACGGAGATCCAAATCGTCGAAGGCAGTCGCAGCGGAAGGCAGCGACTCACAGCGGACGGAGGACGTTCACTGCAACACGACGAGCGACTCAAGCACCCGCGTCGCAGCTGTGGAACCGGTTGGCGTTGTGAAGGGAGCGGCGCGAGCCGAGCACCTGCTGGTGCTGGCCACCACGGCGGCCCTGCTGGCGGTGGGGGGCGTGCGCCGGCTGCGCGCGCGGCGCCTGGCCCAGCGCCCGCGGTGACGCCCCGAAACCCAACACGCCCAAAACAGAAAACCCCCGGTGTCCACGAGGGACACCGGGGGTTTCTCAAAAAGAATCCGGCAGCGACCTACTCTCCCGCGCGGTTTCCCGCGAAGTACCATCGGCTCTGGAGGGCTTAACTTCCGTGTTCGGGATGGGAACGGGTGGGACCCCTCCGACATAG
>NZ_JAAEAH010000125.1 GCF_010998615.1 Myxococcus sp. CA023
AGATGTGTATAAAAGACAGCCCCGGCGGCTTCCGGCCGTCCACGCCCCGGCCGCCCCCCACGCCCGAGCAGATTCAGGCGTTGGCGGTGCGTGAGCGCGTCCCCGCCCGCATCGCGAAGGGCGAGCTCGAAGGGAAGATGAAGTGCCGCATCTGGCGCAAGCTGCACGCCGAGGAGGCGAAGCGCTTCGACCAGGTGTACGAGCTGATGGGCCAGACGCCCAGCCTGTCCCTGGGTGACGCCTTCGGCGTGCTCCAGAGCGGCATGACGGTGGCCGAGTTCATGGCCCGCAAGGAGCGCACCCAGCGCAAGGCGGCCATCAAGCAGGCGCGCGGCGAGGTCGAAAACGCCGTGGTGGCGGACTTCCTGGCCCGGCTCATCAGCGACAAGGCAGAAGTCTCCGTGGTGCTAGCGGAGCGCTCCCTGCTGGACACGCTGCAGGCCGAGGAGCCCATCGCCTTCACGCTGGAGCGCACGGGCCGCCTGGAGAAGCTCCAGGTGGTGCTGCTGGCCCGGCGCACGGACTGGGAGCGGCTGCTGCCCGGTCTGGAGCGCGATGCCAAGCTGACGCAGAAGCCGTCCGCGGTGGCGCGTCAGCCGGACAAGCGCCCCCACTCGGACCCGCGCGCCTTCCTGGACCACATCGGGCAGACGGTGCGGATGGTGCTGCGCAACGGCATCACCCTCCAGCTTCCGCTGATTCGCGTGGGCCGGTTCGACCTGCTGCTGGGCGAGGAGGGCCACGAAGTCTTCGTCCCGCTCCACGCCCTGCTGCGCTTCGAGCCCGTCACCTCCACCTCCGACGAGAGTGCCCCCGCGGACGAGGCCTGAGGGCCTTCCCCGCGGGGCGTACGCCCCCACACCGCCGAGACATCCATGCGCCAGTTCATCTCCCGCATCATCAAGCCCTGGCTCGCCCTGGCCGCGACGGCCGCCATGGTGGGCATCACCCAGCAAGGATGCACGAAGGACGCCGACGCGGCGAAGGCGCCCGCGGTCCCCGAGAAGCGGGAGAACGGCGTGCGCATCGTCGAGCTCTCCGTCACCGAGAAGGGCTACGAGCCCAGCCCGGTGAGCCTCAAGAAGGGCGAGCCGGTGAAGCTGGTGGTGACGCGCAAGACGGACCACACCTGCGCCACCGAGGTCGTCATGGACGGCTACGACATCAACACGCCGTTGCCGCTCGACCAGCCGGTGGAGATTGCCTTCACGCCGAAGGAGTCCGGCAAGCTGGTGTACGGCTGCGCCATGAACAAGATGATTTCCGGCGTATTCATGGTCGACTGACGGACGCTGGCCGATTTCTGGGCAGCGCCGCCGGGAGGAGTAGTCTCCGCGGCCTGAATGGGCGGCGCGGCGGAGCTCTTCACCCGGCATGTCTTTCTCGACCTCGAAACCACGGGGCTGGATCCGCGCGTGGACGAGGTCATCGAGCTGGGCTGCATCTTCTTCGAGGACGGGCGCGAGGTGGAACGCTTCGCGCGCCTGTACTCGGCGTCGCGGCCCCTCCCCCTCACCATCCGGCGGCTGACGGGCCTGACGGACGCGGACCTCGAAGGGCATCCGCGCTTCGGCACCGACATCGCCGAGCTTCGCGAGAAGCTCTCCGGCTGGACGGTGGTGGCGCACAACGCGCCCTTTGAAAAAGGCTTCCTGCCGGACCTGCTGGGGCCCATCCGCGCCCCGGTGCTCGACTCGTGCGAGCTGATGCACTACCTGCACCCGGAGCTGCCCAGCCACTCGCTGGAGTCGCTGCTGCGCTGGGGCGGGCTCGCGTTGAGGCAGCCGCACCGCGCGGTGTCGGACTGCGAGGCGGTGTACTCGGTGCTCGTGCACGCCATGGAGCGCTGCGTCCGCGAGGGCCGTGGCGATGACGTGGTGGACCTGCTCGCCGCGTTGGACCCGCGCAAGGGCGCGGAGCTGCGCCTGGCGATGGAGGGCGTGGGCCTGAAGGACGGCGCGAGCGGCGCGTTCGACTATGAGGAATGGCCGCTGGTGGACCTGCTGTCGCGTCTGGCCGCCGCGTGCCGTGAGGAGGCTGCGCCGCTGTCGCTGGAGGCCCAGGGCTTCCTTCGTGGGAAGCCGGAGCGGCGGCGCGCGGGAGGCGCCACGGCGCTGCCCGAGCCAGAGGCGGATGCCCCCGTGCTACCCGTGCGTCCGGACGAGGTCTCAGCGCTGCTGGGCGTTGGCGGCGCGCTGGAGCAGGCCGGTGAAGGATTCATGAGCCGGGCCGCACAGCTCGACGTGGCGCAGGCGGTGGCGCGGGCGCTGTCGGACGGCGGGCAACTCGCGGTGGAAGCCGGCACGGGCACGGGCAAGTCGCTGGCGTACCTGGCTCCCGCCGCCCTCTTCGCGGCGCGAAACGGACGCAAGGTCGGCGTGGCGCCGCACACCAAGACGCTCCAGGACCAGCTCCTGGAGAAGGACCTGCCTCGGCTTCACCGCGCCACGAAGGGCGCCTTCGGCTACGCCCTGCTGAAGGGCCAGACGAACTACCTGTGCCGCCGCCGCGCGCTGGAAGCCACTCGGGTGGAGCCCGGCATGGGGCACTCCGCGCGCGCGCCTCGGGCGTATCTACGTGCCTACCTGCGTCGCAGTGGCGAGGGAGACCTGGACCGGCTGAGCCACTGGTTCCGCGAGCGCTTCCCGGTGCTGATGGCGCTGGTGCCCGCCGTGCGCTCCGAGGCGTCGACGACGCTGGGCGAGAAATGCCCGCACTTCCACCGCTGCTTCTATCACTCGGCCGTGGCGCAGGCCCGTGAGGCGGACGTGCTGGTCATCAACCAGTCGCTCGCCTTCGCGTGGCCCGCGCGCTACCCGAAGCTGGACCACCTGGTCCTCGACGAGGCGCACGAGGTGGAGGATGTCGCCACCACCGCGCTGACGCTGGAGCTGTCGGACCTGGCCTTCCTCCGCCTCACAGAACGGCTGCATGGCAGGGACGGACGGCGCGGCCTGTTCGCCGAGCTGCGCAAGGCGCTGAGCGCTTCGCGCCGGACGGAGACACGGTCGCTGATGGGCGAGGTGGAGGATGGCCTTCGCCGGTTGCTTGACGACGCGCGCGACCTCGGTGCGCGCGTGACGGAGCTGTGCGAGCCCACTGCCACAGCCTTGGGCGAGGACCCGGATGAAGGTGCGTACTCTCCGGAGCTGCGCATCACCGCGACCGTGCGCACCCTGCCCGCCTGGGAGCCGGTACGCGAAGGACTGGAAGGCGTGCGCGGCGCGCTCCAGGCGCTGCATGTCCTGCTGTCCGTGCGCGTGCTAGCCGCCCTTCCTGAGCTGGCGGCTCGACAACCCGCGCTGGAGCGGGAGCTGTCGGGTGCCACCACCGAGCTTGGCGAACTGGCGGTGCTCGCGGGCGAGCTGTCCGGAGATGCCGCGCCAGGACGGTGCTACGCGGCCACCGCGGAACCGAAGCGGCAGCGGTGGAGCTTGAGCGCCCAGCCGGTGGATGTCTCCGCCTACGTGTCGAAGGACTTCGCGGAAAGCAAGCGCACGCTGGTGCTCGCATCCGCCACGCTTGGCACTGGCGACGGCTTCCCCTTCGTCCTCCGGCGCTTGGGGCTCGACGGGCGCGGAGGCCGACCTGCGCCCCGACTGGTACGCGCAGCCACGCCCTTCAAGCTGCATGAGCAGGCGCTGGTCGTGCTCGTCACCGATGCGCCTCGTGCGCACGAGGAAGCCTTCGTGGAATGGGCCTCGCTCCGGATTTCGGGCCTGGCACAGACGATGGGAGGCCGGGTGCTGGGGCTGTTCGCGTCGACGCGCCGCATGGATCGCGTGGGCACGAGCGTCCGCGGACGGCTGGACCCACTGGGCATCGAGGTGCTGCGGCAGTCACGCGGGCACAGCCGCTCGCTGGCGGCACGGCAGGAGAAGGACACGGGCACCGTGCTGCTGGGGACCAAGAGCTTCTGGCAAGGCGTGGACATCCCTGGCCGCGGCGTGGGCTGCGTGTTCATCGACAAGCTGCCCCTGGAGCCCGCCATGCGTCCGCTCGTGGCCGCGCGAGAGGAGCCCCTCTCTCGCAGCGGCGGCGAATACATGGGATTCCTCCACTACCGGCTTCCCCGCGCCCTGCTGCAACTGCGCCAGGGCGTGGGCCGGCTCATCCGGGCCACGACGGACCGGGGCGTGGTCATCATCTCGGACCCGGGGCACCCCAGCTACCGTGGCCACCTGATGAACGCGCTGGAGGGCTATCGCGTCGAGGCCCTTCCGTGGGCCCAGGCGCGCCTGCGCATCCACGCGATGCTGAAGGAGACGGGGCTCACCGTGGAGTCAGGACCCGCGCGGTCCTGGGGGTGAGCCCCAGAAGGGCTCAGTCTTCGAGCCGGGTGCGGTAGCGCGCATCCAGGGCGCGCAGCTCGTGGATGAGCTCGGGGGAAGCGCCTGAGCGCTCCGCGGCCAGGAGGACGTTCGCCAAGGTCCTCGCGTCCTCCTCGTTCTGCTCGCGGAGGCGCTGCACCATCTTCCGCGTGGCATCGAAGAGGTCCTGGAGATCATCGCCATCCCGGAGCCCGTGCTGGGGTGGACGCAGCCGGCCGTCGTGGACCTCCTGCACCATGCGGCGGATGCGGAAGAGCGGGCCCGCCACCTTGTGCGTCACCACGATGGTCCCCAATCCCACCACCGCGATGAAGGCCACCAGAAAGCCCCCCAGCGCCCACCAGGTGAGCTTCTGCTGCCGCTCCAGCTCAGCGCGTTGGGCAACGATGGCGGCACGCTCGGCCTCGTAGGCCGCGTCGATGGCCCCTGCCTTCTCGCGGAAGCTCGCCTCGAACGTGGGGTCGTCCATCCGAGTCAGCAGCTCGTTGGAGAGCGTGGCGCCGGACAGCTCGCGGCTGACCTCCGCCGCGCGGGAGCGGGCTTCCACCGCCGTCGCCGTCTCGCGCATCAGCGCCTGCGCGCCTCTCACGAGGAACACGCCCAGCAGCGCCGAAAGCACGAGCGTCACCGAGACGATGTACGCCGTCAGCTTGAGCTGGAAGCCCGTTTCGAGAAGGAAGTTGCGCCAGCGCCGCTTGGCTGGCGTCAGGGGCGCCGTGGTCGTCGTCATGTCTCGCTGCTCCACTCGAAGGTCTCCGCCGCTTCCTCCACCGCGCGAGGTACCAGCGCCTTGAGGAGATCGCCAGGCTGAGCGCCCGCGGCATTCACTTCCACCTGCCCCATCAGCGACAGGTCCGGGTAGGTGAGGCACACCAGCGCCACCCGCAGTCCGCCGCCGTCCGTCGCATGAAGCTCCGGGGTGATGCGGTAGCCCCGCACCCGAAGCTTCTTCAGCGTGCCCTTCGCCGCCGCCTTCGTCTCCTTCGCGGGCGCGAGCTGGGCCCCGCTCCGCATCAGCCGCGAGCGCAGCCGCGCCTCCGTCGCCTTCACCAGGTCGGCGGGGAGCTTGCCCGTGCGGTCCTTGACCGCCTCGAGATGCACGTAGAAGCGCGGCGGGCGGGACTGGTACTCCTTCAGGGCCCCCACGGCCTCGCTCACCGCTGCCTGGACCGACGCGTCCGCGTCCGCCTTGTGGGCCTGGAGGCAGTCGAGCCCGCCGGGCTCCAGCAGCTTCGCCAGCCCCTTCGCCGCGGCCGCGCGCACCAGCTCGCTCTCGTCCTTCAATCCGTTGCACAGCAGCGGCACGGCCTCCGGGTCCTCCGTGGCGCCGAGCACCAGCGCCGCCTGCGAGCGCGAGCGCGGGTCCTTGCTCTTCTGGAGCTGCTTGCCCAGGAAGGCAATACGGGAGTCACCCTGGGCCAGGGCCGCGCAAGGCGCGAGGAGCAACAGGACGAGGGCGGAGGAAAGCAGCTGCATGCGCAGGGAAGGAGTCCGAAGAGTCTAACGCCGTCTGACGATTGGCGAACAGTTGCATGGCCTTGCACATGGAAGACAGTGGGTCATGCCCACTCCCGCCCGAAGGACCGTCCCCGCCTCTGTCAGTCCGGGTGTCTGTTCAGACCTGGGGATGCGCTGGGAAGGGCACGGCGCGGGGCACGAACCCGGGCGGCATGTCCACGGCACAGCGGCTCGGGCTCGGCCCCTGGGGCCCCCCACAACCGGTGCCTCCCGCATCTTCCACGGCAGCAGGACTGGCAGGAATCGAGCCATCCGCTCGGGGATGTGGCCTTCATGGGGTAATGTGCGCGTCTCCAGGAGGGCTCACCAGGTGTCTTTCACGTCCCGGTTGGAAGGTCTGCTCCAGAACGTGGGGTTGGGCGGTATCGTGGGTGAGGTGCGCGCGCGCCTCGGGCTCAAGGAGTCCCGAGACACATCCGCGCCCCGGGCCTCGAACTTCCCTTCACCTCCTCCCCGTGGCGCCACGCAGCAGACCGTGGTCGAGCGCACACCACGTCCCAGGCCAACCATCAGCCAGCCGCCTGAAGCGCAGCCGTCGGAGCCGACCGTGGCGGAGCGGACTTCGCCGCGTGGTGCGATCACCACCGACGCGGACGCACCTTCAGCAGCCCAGTCCGCGACGACTGAGACTTCCCGGAAGGTGACGGCGAAGGCGCCTCGCGGCGGCGCGAAAAAGAAGAAGCCCGCATCGAGGCAGGCTCAGGGCAATACGGGAGATAAGGCGGAGAAGCGGACGGTCCGGCCAGCCGCGAAGTCCAAGAAGCGAGCGCGCCCCGCGAAGGAGGCCACTTCGCCCGCGGCTGGGAATGGCGGCACCGCCGTGGACCAGTTGCTGTCCGCGCTGCGCAACCACCCGAGGCAGCAAGACCTCATCTCGGCTGGTAAGCAGAAGGACCAGCTCGTGCGGTCACTCATCCCGCTCTATCTCGCACGCTCGCTGGATGCCGAGTTCGAGGTGACCTCAGGAACGACGTCGCGCTTCTGGGGGAAACTGGGTGTCACCTACGCCGCGCCGAACGCGGCCAAGGCGCTCCGCCTGCACGACGGTTACGCGCAGGACACGCAGAAGGGCAAAGCCATCACGGCCCGGGGTGTCCAGTACGTCGAAGAGATGCTGAGTCGTTTCGGAAACGCCGCTTCGGGGGCTTGAACGGCGATCAGCAGTGCTGGGCAATAGGGCGGGCGCTCCAGCTTCGGCTCACCCCTCCCCCCACACACATCGCTTAATCCTACAGTTGTAGTTTGAGTCGCGCTCCTCGGGCCCGGTCGTGACAGTGCATGGCCACGGCTTGGTGGTGGCGTCGCCAGCGGCTCCAGGCCAAGACGTGCGCGAGTGGCGCCACGGTCCGCCGCAGCAGAGAAAGCAGTAGCCCTCGCATTTCCTGGACGGAGTAGCTGGTGTAGCCCCCTGAAGAGTCGGACAGGCTCGTTCGGCTAGAAAGCGAGTCTGACGATGGAGAAGAAGACCCAAGAAGGAGCCCCGGAGGGGGCGGAGAAGGGCAAGCGCCGTCGGCGGTACTCAGCGGCGGAGAAGCTGCGCCTGGTGACCGAGAGTGAGGCGCCTGGCAGCAGCGTGTCCCTGGTGGCACGGAAGTACGGCATCAGCCCCAGCCAGTTAATCCGCTGGCGGCACCTGAAGGAGGCGGGCGGCGTATCCTGGCTGCAGGCCGGGGAGGCCGTGGTGCCCGAGTCCGAGGTGCAGGCGCTCAAGGCGCAGGTGCGTGAGCTCCAGCGGCTTTTGGGCAAGAAGACGCAGGAGGCGGAAGTGCTCCGGGACGCGGTGGAATTGGCCCGCGAAAACCTACTGCCGCCCGCGGCCTTGTCGAAGCTGGGAGACATCCTGTGAGCGCGGTGGCCCGGGCCCTCGGCGTGGCCCGCGCCACCCTGCATCGTCCCCTGAGCCCTCGGGAGCCCCGCAACCCAGACGCTCATGTTGACGCCGAGGTGCTGGAGGGACTCAAGGCCGTCGCTCAGGAGCGCGCCACGTACGGCTACCGCAGAGCCTGTGCCCTCCTCAACCGGCAGCGCCGGGCGGCGGGGAAATCGCCCGTCAACCACAAGCGGGCCTACCGCCTCATGCGCGACGCCCAGCTCCTCCTGCAGCGGCACACGGGGAAGCCGACACGCCCCCATCAGGGCACCATCATCACGTTGAAGTCCAACCTGCATTGGTGCAGCGACGGCTTCGAAATCCGCTGTTGGAACGGCGAGCGCGTCCAGGTGGCATTCCGCCTCGACTGCTGCGACCGGGAGCTCATCGCGTACCGTGCGTCCGCCGAGCACCCCACCGGCCTCACCATCCAGGATTTGATGGCCGAGACGGTGGAGGCCCGCTTCGGCCCGGGCACCTCGAGGGTGCCACACCCGGTGGAGTGGCTGTCGGACAACGGGCCCGTCTACACGGCCACGGACACCCGCGATTTCGGCCGGAGCGTCGGCCTGCTGGTATGCACCACGCCCGCCTACTCCCCGGAAAGCAACGGCATGGCCGAGGCTTTCGTGAAGACGTTCAAGCGTGACTACGTGTACGTCAACGAGTTGCCCTCGGCTCCCCACGTCCCCGCCCAGCTGCCCGCCTGGTTCGACGACTACAACCGCTGCCACCCTCATCGAGGATTGAAGATGATGTCACCCCGCGAGTTCCGTACTGCTAATTCCCAAGCCTGAGCTGTCCGATTTGACGGCTCTCCCGCACTTCGTGTGGACCGTAGGCTCAAATGGTGAGCAGCACGCGACGACGCAGCAGGTCGAAGCTGGCGCGGCCGTACATCTGACGCTTGAGGAGCTTGAGCTTCGTGATTTGGCCCTCGGCCTGGGCGTTACTCCAGGGAGACGTCAGCGCGGCCCGGACGGCATCACCGTCCTGTTCGAGTCCCTTCGCAAAGGTCTCCATCGCGCGCACACCGCACCTGCGAGCCTTACCCAGCCACGCTTCAAAGGGCCTACAGGACTTCGTTGGCTCGGCTCTGCGTGCGATGCCCCGCGAGCGCACGATTTCACAGAATTGCCGAGTCAATGCGATGACACGCGCGGCTTCCTCGTCCTGCTCGATGCGCGCCAATGCCGCGGCCTCCGTGGAGGTCAGCTCGGAGGGCCGCTTCACGCACAGCCACGCCAATTGCTTCGGCGAGGCGAGCGCGTCGGGGCGCGTGCCCGTCGACCACCAATTGCCGCCGGGGTAGCTGCGTGCGCCGAAGCGAGGCGGAACGGTCCGTCGCATTTGGAGCCAACGGTGGACCTGACGTGATGTGCCACGAAAGCCCTGGGCGCGAATCTCCCGCCAGAGTTCACATGCGTTCTCACACCCCGCGGCCTGCCGCTGCGTCAGGTACTCCAAATACGGGCCGAGAATGCTCGGTCCAGGCACACGCGCCGCGCGTTCTGGAAAGGCTTCGGCGGCGGCATATTTGCGCACCGTTCCTCGCGCCAGCCCCAGCGTGCGACTGATTCTCAGCAGGGGTTCCCCTGCCAGATGACGACGCCGGACGGCTTCGTATGCAGCGACACGCTGAGAGCGACTCTCCTCTCGGGCACGAACTTCGGCGTGAGTTCGCGAGTAACTGGTGTGCCGGCGGACTGGCGGCTCCTCCCCACCCGACACGGCTGGCAGTGCTCGAAGTCGAGGGTGAGCGCCGGTCATCCAGCGTTCCATCATCTGCCGTCCATTCAGCAGCAAGTGCCAGCGGTCCGCCACCTGCTGAGCATCTGGAGCACCCAGCATCGCCGCCCGTGCGTACTCGGTCGACCTGTCTCTAGCGATGACTTCCACGCCGGGGTGATGGCGTAGCCAGGCGCTCACCGTGGGAGTCGAGCGGTCTGGCAAAACGTCGCGGATGCAGTGAGCTTCCAGGTCGACGAGGATGGAACCGTAGGTACGCCCCTTGCGCAGCGCCCAGTCGTCGAGCCCCAGGACGCGGGTGGGGCTGAGGGGAGGCAGCGGAGCGCGGCGAATCAACCTCAGGAGCGTGTCTGGACTGGTGGGCATGGCCAGGGACGTGAGCAGCCTGGCCCCAGCCTCTGCCCCGGCTGAGATTGCGACGGCGCACTGCGCGGTGGCCAGCCGCCGTGTCCGCCGAGCCCGAGACGACAGCAGGCGCACCGGCCGCTCCGCGAACGTACGGCGCGAGCATTCCGGGTTTCGACAGCAGAAGCGCCGCACGCGAAGCTCGAGTTGCACGGCGCGGCCTGCGGCGGGCAGGTCCACCGGGCGTCGGACGTAGCTGCCATGCACCGAGGTACTGGGCGTCTGGCAGGAAGGACACCGGGCACCAGTGCCCTCCAGATGCGCCACAAGGACAACGTCCGTAACACCGCCGCGCGTCACCCGCTCCACGCGACAGCCAGGAAGGGAGTACAGCGTTTCCATTCCCAGGGTGTATTCGCCCTGCTGGCCGTCTGCCGCATCTGCCCATGCCTTCGAGGGGAACCACACGAAGTGCGGGAGAGCCGATTTGACGGGGCAACTCCACCAGGCCGAGGGCCAAATCACGAAGCTCAAACTCATTAAGCGTCAGATGTACGGCCGCGCCAGCTTCGACCTGCTGCGTCGTCGCGTGCTGCTCACCATTTGAGCCTACGGTCCACACGAAGTGCGGGAGAGCCGGAACCGGGGCAACATCACTGCTCAAGTGAGGGGACGACTCAGGATTACAAGAGAACTACGAATGCGTCATCGGAAGGCATCGGACCAATAGAGAACCGCGCCGCTTCGCTCATCAACAAGCACGATATAGCCCCATTTGTCGGTCGCCACTCCGCCCAAAGTCGGCTCAACCCGGAACACGGAGAAGCCCAGAGCCCGTAGCCGGGCACACGTCACTTCTTGCTCCTTGAGCGGAAATTCTCCAAGTGTGTCTACCGGGAGCGAAAGCACGCATTCCCCTTGAATCGGATCAAGCTCGTCTACAAGTGAGGGCACATCGTTGGAGGGGACACTAAAGACTCCATGAACCACATCCCAATCCAGATGGTGTCGCTGCACAATGTCCACCGCATTGGCGGGCACAAAGGAAGGGAGCCACTCACCGGAACCCATCCCTTCGGCATGTGGCTGGTGCCCATGGGAGTAGCGTCGATCGATTCTCTTCGCCTGCCAGGCGAACATCGAAAGCGCGACGACACCCGCCACAACGAGAACTGCAACTGCCACCGTCATAGCGAGCAGACAAAATCTACGGCGAGTCGTCCCCATTTCTAATACCTGTACCGCACCGGGTTGTTGAGACACCAGGTTGGTCGTAATCAGGCCGCTTGATTCAGCATCAGCTCCCGCCGGGCCTGACTCGGCGAAAGGAAGTCGTGGCGCTCAAGTAGCCAGTGCTCGTTGTACCGGTGGGCCCATTCCAGCAGGGCCAGGCGGAGTTCCTCCACGGTGGCAAAGGTGCGCACCCAGAGGAGTTGCTCCTTGAGGGTGCGGATGAAGCGCTCGGCACAGCCGTTGCCCTCGGGACTGCGGACGAAGGACGGACTGGAGGCGGCCCCCAGAAAGCGCAGCTCGCTCTGGAAGACGTCGGAGGTGTACTGGCTGCCGTTGTCGTGGCGAATGGACAGTCCTGAAGCCACGCCCTGTCCGTACGCACCGAAGCGCGCCTTGATGCCTTGGCGAATGGGCTCGAGCGCCTCGAAGCGGCTTCCCACCTTGGCGGCGTGGATGCCTACGCACTCGGCAGTGCCATGGTCGACGGCGATGAAGACGGTGGCCTGCCCCTGAAGCGTCGTCACCGTGCAAGTGGCGTCGGTGCCCCACATGACGTCGGGCCTGTCGGTGGTAATCGTGCCATCGTGGTTGCGCGGCCCCAGCACCCGGCGGGCGCGGCCCGGTGCCAGAAGACCTGCCTCGCGCATCAACCGCAGACAACGCGCCTTCGAGGTGCGTACGTCCTGGGCACGTAGCCGCGCCCACACCTTGCGATGCCCCTCGCCCAGGAAGGGCGAAGCCGCCAGCACGCCGTGGATTGCCTCCAGCAGCGCCTCGTCCGTCAGCGCCATCTTGGGGCCACGCCGGGCTGCCGGAGCGGCCACGGTGTGCAGGCGGGCACGGCGCCGGTACACCGTGGCGCGGGGCACGCGCCAGGTGGCCGTCACGAGCGCCAGCCCGTACCGCTTGCCACTGGAAGGCGAGAGACAGGCGCTCATCCTCTCGACTTCCTCCAGGGAAAACCCGGCGCGTTGTCCTCCAAGAGCCGGGCCTTCTCCGCGAGTAACTCGTTCTTCATCATCAACTCGCCCACCGTGGCCTTCAGCCGCAGCACCTCATCGTCTGCCGGCTCCGGCTCCGGCTCACGGCTCTTGAGGTTGGCCTCGGCGCCGGCCAGGAACTTCTCCCGCCATTCGCTCAGCACCGCCGCGGTGACGCCCAGTTCGCGCGACAGCGCGTCGAGCTCCTCGCCCTTGAGCAACCGGAGCACGGCTTCCTTCTTCCGCTTCGCCGAGAAGCGACCGCGCTCCGCCGTCCTGTCTTGCTTCTGCTGCCTCTTCACATCCACCTCACGAGGGGGAGGTTATCCCCCTGGGAGGTGTCTCAAGAAATCCTAGGGCGGAGGATACCTCTGCACCCGAGGGCGCCGCATCCCCGTGTGGTCCCTGCATCGTTCCTTGCATGAGTCGCCACGGCGCGGGTCGATCCCACAAGTATTACTGTCAACGTCTGCATAGCCATCCTCAATATTATCACTGATACGCACCCTCCTGATCGCCTTAACGATCGCATCCACCACCTCCATGGCCAGCCCAAGGCTCCATGCCCCCGCACTGTTAAGGGAAGAAATTGGCGTAGTCCCACACAACTGCGCAATGAGACAAGTAGTATAACAGTGCGCCTTTGCGTCTCCGACTCCAGTGCCAAATGCAGCCGTCGCCAAATCCCAACCGTACATGTTAATCACAACCGAGCAAGCCGGATTGATTGGATTCTCACCAGTTGGGTCAACGAAGTGCATTGGATTGTTAAGCGCGTAGCCATACGCGGGCGTGCTCAGTCCCCGCTGCGCCATGCCCTTTACGAACTCCGGGTCCTCCAGCAATGACTCCGGCTGCAGATACCGCCCGATACTGGGGTCGTAGTATCGATTCCAGTTTTCAAAGAGGTCCGTCTCAGCGTCAAAATATTGACCCGGGTAGCGTATTGGCGTCCAGAAGGGCTGGGCTCCTGTCTGGTAACGTTGATACTCACAGGATTGAACTGACACTCCACCGTACGGATAACTCGGCGCTTGCGCGCAAGTCGCGGGGTTACAGTCAAGCCCTCCAGCCGCGGTAGGACAACAGTTACTTGCATTTGAGATGAAGGCAACGTCCAGCGCACCGGTACTCGACGGCGCGACCCACTGGGTAACCTGCGGCCCCTGAAGCCTCCCACCAAATGGACCGGCCACAGGAGGGGTTGAACCGCCAGCGTGGCGTAGCACGGCATAATCCAGCGGGGTCCCATTGTCTGACTCGGTATCTACCAGTCCGAATCGAACGCGCACACGGACACTCGTCGACGGATTGACCGTCGGCGACACTGCCTGAGCGCAGCTCGCCACAGACGCATTCAAACTATGACCATACGGGTGCGCAGTTCCTCGCGCAACGACTTTCCGGTTGACATGACCATACGGCTCATGTTCACCCAAGCCTGCCATCTGCCGCGAGGAGTCCATCATGAGGACTGGCATCCCGATATGGTCGGAGACAGGGAAGTACACGCCACAACGTGCATCCTCGCCATTTCGAGCGCACTCGGATGAAGAATCTGACGCCCGACTCCAGTCCGTAGCGAACCGCCCACGAACAAGAACAACGGGGCGTCCGTCCAGCCACACGTAGTCGTCTTCCACGAAGTAGCTAGCAGGGAATCCAGCTGTATCTGCGCCTTGATCACTCAGCAGGCGGTTCTTCAGATCATAGAAAAACTCATCGCGTGCGCCACTAGGGTACACCTTCGAGCGTCGCCGCCCCAATGCATCATAGTAATAATTATAGGCCAAGCCGTTCACAACCACCGAACGAAACACCGTGTCGGTAGCGACTTCGGCCGACTGCCCATAGGCAAACTCAAGCCATGGTCTTACCGGAGAAGTGCTGTTCAGCCGTCCCAGCCGCTTCTCCGATACGCGACCATCTACATCGTACGTGTACTCTTCAGCCAGAGCATCATCCATCGAATACACACGACCGAGCAGTCGATCCAGCAAGGGTGACGTCCCGTAGGTCATCGCCACCCCCTGCAAGTCCTCAATAGCCGACGTCCGATTGCCACGAGGAGAATAGGCATACGAACGCCCTGAGTACGAATACGCACTCGAATTCCCCGTCGAAGCCGTCAAACGCATAACACTGTCATACCCAAACGTCTGCTCCTTCGCACTCGTCGCACCTAGCACGCAGGTGTCAATTCTCCAAACCTGATCTTTCTGCCAACTATACGTGCGTTTATAGATATCGCCTCCCCCCTGCCCTTGGCTCAACGGCCCGGAGGACACCCGTAGCGAGCGCAGGCGACCTGTACGATCAGAATTTTCGACAGAAGGCGGAACAGCAGAGCACCGCGCAGAGGCACTCGGTTCAACCGAGCTATTGTCGCCCAACATGTATTCAACACCACTCAGATTCTCTTCCGCCAAATGGTGCAACTGGTACCCGCGCAGCCCACCAAATGGCTCCCACACGACATTGCTCACGAGCCTTGATGTGCTCCAGGAATCCCCATCGAAGAGCGAAACATCGATTGCAGCAACCCTGCTGGCTGCACCACCCATCCCCCAAACGTAGGTCACAGTACGACCACGTGGATAGCGAATCTGATTCAAGTCGCCATTGGCCGTATACTGATAGAGCGTATTCAGGCCCTCATCCACACAAGAGGTTTCTCCAGTGCGGAGACGAACCTCAGCAATCACACGTCCAGACTCATCGTAGCGATACCAAGTGGTGCCAAACGAATCAACACGAGCACGAAGGCGACCCAATGTGTGCTGCGGCTGCAAACAACTGGAGTCAACAACTCCCCAGCCATCGTACCGCAAAGCATATAGCAACTCATCCCCCGCAGCAGGAAGGGTATACAGACGCCTTGCCTCAACCAAGCGAGACAGGGAGTCATACCCATATCCGACCGCCTCCCCACTACGCCGCATCGACTCCGTTTCCTTAATTGCGACATTTCCCGATGCATCATATTGGGAACGTTCAGGCCCCTCCGCATGAGGCAAGGAAACCTCCACCACGTGCCCGAAGTCGTCAAAGACATAAGTCGATGCGGGCTCCGTGCAACTCGCGCAGGCGCCTGACACAGGGCACCCCGGACGCACCGATGACGTGTTCCCCTGCGCGTCGTACTCGAAGCAGGTCCTCCATGCAGCTCCTGCTCGATTTTCAGCCACATACGAGAGCCTGTTCGCCCTGTCATAGGCCAACCCGACACAAGTACCTGATCCTGGCATTCCCTCGGTTCCGCCAACGCCGCCGCAGTGGGCCGACGGATTATTCCGAGGGAGCCCAAAGCCAATCATATTGTCGGCGCCATCAAAGAGCCGTGCTTGATTGTAACTGCCTGCTCCGATGCCCCAGGACTGCCATGTAGGGCGACCATGGGCGTCTGCGGCATACTGCTGAATTCGTCTCACCTCGGGCCCATTCACTGAAGGGGAAACAAAACGTTCCTCCCGGAGCGTTCCATCAGGCCAATAAGTGTATTCCACTCGTTCAGTCCAAGACGAACCGACTGAGTCCGCCGACTTGGCCTTCCACTGCAACTGGTCCGTCAACGCACCACCGGCACACGTCTCGCCTACCGTACCTGTCCGGTAGCAAAAGACATCATAGTTTCCAGCAGGGTGCTGCACCCATGACTCTCGGCCATTATCATAACCAAAGTAAGTCGTTCCTCCGCTGCCCGTTCGAGAGGAGATGAGGCGCGACTCATCATAGACAAGGAAGGTGCTAATCCCGTTGGCATCAACAATCTCCGTCGCATTTCCCCACGGGTCATACTGGGCGTAGGTAGTCACGAGCGGAGGAGCCGTAGGCGAGGCATACGCATACACGGCCCGAAGACGGTTCTTTCGCGGCGAAATCTCCGTTGAAGGCCAGTAGTGATACTGAGTCAAGGGGTATTCCCCCCCCGCGCAATCCGTCGCCGACTCACTGCTCACAAAACAGGGACCATGTACCTCAAGCGTTCGCCCCAATGGATCTGGCAGGATTTCGCCAGTGGCAACGCGCGTTGCGAAGTAAAACGTCCCAATGAAGCGCTGCTGTGTGGTCCAAACACCAGAGCCACTACGGACACGAGTCCAGCCGCTGCGGATGGTCGCCTTCAGTCTGTTGGTTGCGGACTCATATTGATGCGCAGTGCGCGCCCGTGCCCCCACGCCCCCCAAGGTGCTGGGTTTCTCGGATGCCGCCAACAAGCGCTCTCCCTGCGCGCCATCAGTGTACTGGAATGTCTCTTCTTCCAGCGCATCCGTTCCAGCCATGCTGCTAGCCCCCCTGTACACCGCGGTCTTCTCGGCCGGCATTCCCGCATCAGGGGTGTTGTAACTGTAGACCTCCCAGTTCCCGCGCTTGTCCTTTCGAGCCTTCTCATAACCTGGCGACGTCGAAGTGCCGCACTCCCATTCAGATTGAGTGGTTCCGGCAGAGCAGTACCTGGGCACCGAGCAACTATCTACAGTGCGATACAGTCGAGGTGTCCCACCACCTCTCAACTCTGATATGAATTCGTAAGTCCGAACCAAGCCCGAGCCACCATCCGTTCCGTCCCCTCGACCAGCGCTCTCCGTCGTTACGGTGCGTCGCATGGGGACGGCTCCACAGCAATTGGAGCCAGGTTGGCACCTTCCCCAGGACTCATAACCTGCAATTGCCAGTTGCTCTCCTGTCGTTACCGATGAGATGACCCTGCCGCCCCCCCCCTGCGTGTGGACGACGCTCCAGCCATCAGAAGAGAGCTGTACTAATTGGCCTGACGTATAGTCATAGCTTTCCGACCGCGACGCCCACTGCGCCGACGCAATACGGCCCGGGCGTTCGGCCACACCATCCGAAGCGTAGGAGTACTGCACTGCGTTAACGGCAGGCTGCCCGGGCGCCAACAGGTCGACGCGATCAATTACGCACTCAAGGCCGCCACCAACAGGCGACAAGTCTGAATATCCAAACGTGAGAACAGTTCCCGCGCTTTCCACCGATGCCAGATACGGCACGCCGAATCCGGTTCCGGCCGCTCCAGCGGGACATGAAGCTGAAACAGATGGAGGGGCATAGCTAAAGCTAAGCCGGGTGACCCCCGTTGCCGTCTTCACTGCCGTCAGGAAATAGCGTTCTGCCTGAGTCGCTCCCGCAGAAACAAAGGGGGCTTCAAAGTGATAAGTCTCACTCGACTTATGCTTAAGGATGAATCCCTGAGTGGTCCGCTGAAGCCGCTCAGGAATGCTACTATTGGACCAATGAGGCGCCGCCGTACAGGGGACTCCGGAGCAAGCAACGAAGTGACTGACACCTCCTCCCGGATGCCATACCGACCATACGTCACCATTGTCATTGATCCGGACCAATGAAAGGTACTCATGCCACCACTCCACGGAATCAGCAGACGCAAGGCTCGCGCCAAACGGCTTCGGAACCCCAACCAAGGGCGCCTCGGTCCGCCACATCTCAGGGCTTGAGGTGTAGAAGCGCCTGAACATAAGCGAGCCAAGTGCCCCAGGAACCTCAACATCTGTTACAGGAACGAAGCTACTTCCCTCCAGGAGGTATACCGGGTCGCCCACCATAAGAGCACTGCACTGACATTTTGGCCCTTCACAGTCTGTAGGTGATGGGTTTCTCGGCCCCGGAGGTCTTGGCCCCCCCCCATCACTC
>NZ_JAAEAH010000126.1 GCF_010998615.1 Myxococcus sp. CA023
TGCAGAGGGGCCGAGGAGGGCCGCTGACGGGGCCGCCCGAGCGATGCTCCCGGCCGGTGGACAGGCCGCTTGAGCCCCCTTGGGGCACACGCCTGCCCAGGCCGCGCTCCCATCAGGTGCGTGGCAGGAGCCTTGGCCTGTTGGCTGTCTTGAGCCTCAACACCACACGGCCTGGGGTGGCCCTCGTTCCGGAGCCAACCTCGCACAGGCCGTGGGCAAGCCCAGGTGCTCCACAATCGCCCGCACCCCGGGGGCCCACTTCACGTAGCACGGGCGCGACGTTGATGGTCACGGCACGACGCTGCGTGGCGGACGACTCGAGCCCGCCGCGGTGCGCGGAAACGAGTGCGAAGCTACGGCTCGCTGCGGAGGGAGCCGGCGGCCCCTGACGCCTGATGAATCGGCTCCGGGTCGCGATTCAACGCTCCCGGACCGAGCCAGTCAGCGAGTACTCCTTGGTCCGGAATCCCGTACCGAAGCGGCCGACGAGCTTGGCCATGTGTTCGGGCGAAACAGGTGACGTGACGACTCCTGTCAGACGCGGCATGCCCTTCGCGCTCACGAGCGCAGCGATGACAGCATCCAGATCGGTTCCCTCGACCTCCTCATCCTGACTCAGGGCCGTTGCGTCGAAGTCGAGGTGTAGCTCGGTGAGGTTGGGCAAGTCGGCACGGCCGAGGCTGTCCGCGGTCGTGTGGTTGACCTCCAGACGGAGCTCGCGCAGGCGCGGCAGGCGCCGAGCGACGAGACCTTGCTGCGACGCCGTGAGATCGTTGCTCAGGGTCAGAGACTCGAGTGCGGCAAGAAGCTGAGACCGTCCAAACCCGGTGAGGGTCGTGCTCGAAAGATTGCAGCTCCGTAGGCGCAGGTGGCGGAGAGCGGTCAGGTAGGGAGACGCGATGAGGGACGCGAGCTCGTCATCCTCGACTTCCGAGAGAACGAGGTGCTCGACGGTCGTCATGCGTGCCGAGCCGGCGACGATCGCGACGGCTCCCGGGACGTCGCCCAGACCGAGATGCGTGACGGCCAGGCGCGGCGACGTGATGAGCGCCGAGAAGCCGGGGCCAGGCAAGGCCGAGTCGCCGGCATCGTCGAATCCGAGACAGCCCTCGAGATCGAGCCCACGAAGGCGAGACAGGCTCGAGGCCCGGGCCAGGGCGTGGCAGCCCTCTTCGCCGATCGCGGAACGTGCGAGGTCCAAGTAGGCCAACGCGGGCAGGTCGAACAGACGACTCAGCCCCGCCGGGCCGATGCCGACGCGGGGGAGCGTGAGGCTCTCCAGACGCTCGAGACCGGCAACAGCGAGAAGGTCGGCCAGATCATCACCCACGGGGATGTCACCATCCTGGGCGTCGGGCATCGCGAGGCCGAAGCGGCGCAAGTTGGTCATCTTGCGCCGAGCCAGCGGCTCGTATGCCTCGACCGTGTGGAGCCCGACGGCCAGCTCGAGTTCGTCCAGGTGATGCAGGAGCGGTGACGCAAGCACCTCGGCTACCCCCGTGACACCGAGCCAGTCGCAGTCGATGCGCAGCTCGGAGATGGCCCGTAGCCGAGAACACCGAGTGAAGGCGGGCACCAGGTCCTCGGACCCGAAACGCTCGTTGATCCAGGCGCGATGGAGGTCGATCCAGGACTCGGCGATATCCCTCTTGATACCGCGAGCCATGCGGCCAGCCAGGACTTCGTCGAGTCGAACGAGCCCCACCACGGACAGACGCGACTCGACGGCGACGTCATCGCGGATCAGCTGCCGCGCGGCGAGCTCGAGGGGCCAGGGCCGTTGGAGCATGGTCGGAAAAGTATCGCCGAATCTGGCGCGGCGGCAAAGTGGTGATCGCGTGATGCGCGGCGTGGTCGCGCGACGGTCGGCGAGCGAACGGCTTGACCGCCGATGGCCCTTGCGCTCCTACTCTCCTCCGTGACCAGCAAGCGCGTGCCCGGTGGGGTGGTGGTGCACAAGCTCCCTGTAGACCTGCGTGAGGCGCTGATCGCGAGCTCCACGGCGCTTGCTGCCTGGAGGGACATCACGCCCTTAGCACGCAACGAGTTCATCTGCTGGGTCGAGGACGCGAAGCAAGCGATGACGAGAGAGAGCATAACGCATCCAGGTGGCCCCCTCCCGGGGCGCGGGCCACGCGCTGCCGGCGATGCGGCGGGGAGACTTCCCGCGCCTGCGCATGCGGCTCGAGAAAGAGGGGATGAACTACAAGGGCTACAACATCGCGGTGCACGAGCTGGGGCACAACGTGGAGCAGGTGTTCTCACTCTACAACGTGGACCACACGTTGCTCACGGGCGTGCCCAACAACGGAGCATAAGACGGATAGGGACGCTGTTGAGGGTGGCGGGCGGGAGCAGAGGGGACGAGGAGGGCCGCTAAGGGGGCCGTCCAAGCTGTGCGTCAGTCCGGCAGCGCGAAGCCACGCAGCCGCGCGGGCAGTCTCGCGACACGGTAGCTGTCCATGGTGTCTCCTCCACGGTGAAGAGGGGGCTTCAACGTGTTCACGATGGACGGCGCGACCGACCTGCTCCTGCCATGTGGAGCGGGGTTCGTGCGCTCCGTTCATCGCGCGGGCGCAGCGCGCGTCAGTGCACCCAGTCCGCGTCGGGCACGTCATCGTCGTCGGCGCGCCACGCACCGCAGTGGACGCAGAACATCCATCCTTCATACCCGGCCTGGGCAGCGGGGTGCTCGGGGTACTCCTCAGCCGTCACGAGATAGCCATTCGGATGGTGTGCGTCGTCCTCTCGCTCCGGGCATCTGCATGGGCACGTCGTCAGGTCGGCCGCCTTGGCGACAACGTCACGGGCGGGCGCGGCGCCGCGCGCGTCCTCTTCTCGCTTCAAAATCCCCTGGCCTGGATTCATCGGCTGTCCCTCCCAATCGTCTCTGTGAGTCTCGGCAGAAGAGGCGCCTCCACGCATGCGCTTCGGCTCGCGTGTGGGCTCTCTCGTCAGCCGCCGGTGTTGCCAATAGCGCTCTGTCCTCCGACGAAGGCAACTCATTGATGCGCGGGCCCTGAGCGAAAAAGCGCGCGCCGGATGTCCCCGAAATTGGGCCCGAGGCCTTTTGAGCTTGCCCCGACTCAAGGACAGTCTCGATGTCGACATTCCGCGGTCGACGCCCCCGTGGGCTCACCACGTGCTTCGTCCTGGCACTCCTGCTCCTGCCAGCGTGCGCCTGTGAGAGCGTCGAACAGGGCAAGCCAGACGGCCAGCAGCCCCCTGCGTCCACGCCCACCGAGGAGCGGCCAGGCCTGTTCAATGCCTCCGCCCTCAGGGTCAGCCGCTCCCCGGACCGCGCGGAAGAACAGGCGCTCGCGGGGAGCACGCTGCAGGGCAGCGTTGCCATCTTCGTGGCCCCCGGCGCTGGAAGTGGCATCACCCGGGTGGAGTTCTTCCTGGACGCGCCCACCCGGGAGCGCTCGCCGATGTCCCTGGACCTCAGCGTCCCCTTCGACTTCGCGGGGACGGCGCTCGACGGGAGCGCCGCGCTCTACGACACGCGGCAGTTCGCCCACGGGGACCACTCCCTCACGGTGGTCGTCCACGACGCCGACTTCCATGTGGATGAGGCCACCGCGAGCTTCACGGTGGCCAACGCCTCGGTCCCCGCGCCGCCGCCCGTTCCTTCGCCTCCACCCGTACCCTCGGCGCCTCCCGGACTGCGCACCGTGGATGCGTGGGAGCGGCTGTTCCTGAACACCTGGGAGCGCGAGCACAGGATGGAATACCTGCCCCGGAGCAAGTCGACGAACAGCTGGGACTTCTACAGCCTCGCGTACGGCATCGACGCCAACACCGCGATGTACCGGGCCACCGGACGGACCGTGTACCTCGACCGCGCGCTGCTCTACGTCAACAACCTGGTCGACACGGCCCGCGTCTCCCGTGCGCTTCCCCGGAGCCAGTTCAAGGACGGTTTCCTCGGCTGGGCTTCGACCCTGTCGGCCTATCGCTCGCAGTACGAGCGACTGCTGGCCTTCACCGAGAAGAACATCTTCGAGAAGTGGTTCGTGCGCGGGGCGGATGCCTTCATCTACCGCAGCCGCACGCACCTGGCCGCGCACTGGGCCTTCATCGCCATGGACCTGGCGCTCATGACGGCGGACACCGCCGCGCGGCCCACCTACGAGGCCGTCTTCGACAACATCAACCAGGACCTGCCCAACGTCAGCGCGTCCCTGCGCGCGCAGCTGGGGCCCCACCCCCGCTACCCGGATGCGTGGTTCTGGAGTGACAGGTGGGGCTCGCACGAGCCGCCCGGGCAGGACGTGGCGCACGCGAACGGCGTGCTCGCGTTCCTCGTCGAGGCGCACGACGCCGGTCTCACGTGGACGGATGACGACCTCCGGCGCTTTACCGCGACGCTCAGCACCGTCATCTGGCCCGATGAGGAGACGTACGCGGAATACGTCGACGGCTCCGGGCGCGGTGACGGCTGGTTCAACGATGGCCTGATGAAGCTTGGCCGCTATGACGTCGGCCTGCAGCGCCGGCTGGAGCAGCACCGCGTGGGGCAGAACATCCAGTTCTTCGCCAACGGCGCGCTCAACGTGCGCATCCTGTCCGAGCACCCGCAGCCGTGAGGCGAGAGCGCGAGGCGAGGCCCTCGCGCCGCCGCTCCCCCAGGGTCATCGACTGGACGCGGGCTGCAGGAACAGCAGGTAGTGGTCCGGAAGGCCGTCGTACTCGGACACGATGGAGTAGCCCGCCTGCTGGGCGGCGGCGACGAGCGGCGGGCGCATCGCCCGAAGGTGCGTCACCGCGATACGGCCATTCGGGGTGAGGGCGAGACGCAGCCTGGTCAGGTAGGCCACACGGTCCGAGAGGAAGTGGTCCACCTCGGAGAGAAGGATGAGGTCGTACGCGCCGGGTTCGAGGCCTGGCTCGTCCGGTTCCACCTTGCGCACCACGACGTTCTTCCGCTCGGACATCCGTGCGCGAAGCCGCTTGAGGGCCTCGTCGTTGATGTCGGTCGCGACCACCTGTCCCGCCGGACCGACGGCCTCCGAGAGTCGCTGCGTGAAGTAGCCCAGGCCCGCTCCGACATCGGCAATCCGCTGTCCCGGCGTAATTCCCAGCGTGGCGATGAACCTGGCAGGCTGACGGGACTGGTCATACGAGGCCTGCACGCCTTCGACCCCTCCGAGGCCATGGAGGTCGGCGGGCTGCTCCGCCGCGGGGGCCTCCGTCGGCGTCCGGGATGGCTCGGGGCGCTTTTCCTCTCCGCCCTCGGAGCGACATCCGCCTGTCGCGGCCGTCACCAGACAGAGCAGCAGCCGCGCGAGACGACGGGGCGTTGCATGGGTACGAAAGAGAGTCATTCCGGGCGACCTCTTCGGAGGGGGAGGAGCAACGGGTGCTCCTGCGAGGATTGCACCCCCATGCTGGCTCACGGCGTCAGGGGAGTCCACTCCGACGCCGCGACGAGCCCGCCCGTGGCCACGTCCAGCGCCGCGAACTGCGCGCCCTGCACGCCCACGCGCCGGTTGATGCCGAAGGTGACGGGCGGAGACACGCCCGTGTCGAAGTCGCGCAGCGCCTCCAGGTGCTGCACCAGGCTGGCCCGCGTCACGTCCGCGCCGGTGCGCGTGAGGGCCTCCACCAGCACCCGTGCCGCCGCGTAGGCCCCGAACTGGAAGGCCGTGTGTCCCGGCTCCAGGCCATGCCGCTCCATGAACGCGGCGAACGCCTTCAAGTCGGGCGCGCGGGCTCCCAGCCCCGCCGGGTACACGAAGCGCGCGCTCCCGGCCGAGCTTCCCACCGCCACCGGGTCCGGCGCATAAGAGGAATGGGGGCCCTGTTGAGGGGGAGGGAGGGTGCAGAGGGGCCGAGGAGGGCCGCTGACGGGGCCGCCCGAGCGATGCTCCCGGCCGGTGGACAGGCCGCTTGAGCCCCCTTGGGGCACACGCCTGCCCAGGCCGCGCTCCCATCAGGTGCGTGGCAGCAGCCTTGGCCTGTTGGCTGTCTTGAGCCTCAACACCACACGGCCTGGGCTGGCCCTCGTGCCGGGGCCAACCTCGCACATCCCGTGGGCAAGCCCAGGTGCTCCAGAATCGCCCGCACCCCGGGGGCCCCCTTCACGTACGCCAACACCCGCCGCCTGCCTCCAACCCCTGGGAGACGCTGTCCGAGCGCCTGCCCGTGGGCAGCCGCGTGAAGGGCAAGGTCACCAAGGTCACCGACTTCGGCGCGTTCGTGGAGATCGAGCCGGGCATCGAGGGCCTCGTCCACGTCTCCGAGCTGAAGGAGGAGCGTGTCGAGAACCCGCGTGACGTGGTGCAGGAGGCGCAGGATGTCGAGGTGAAGATCATCGACATCAACACCCCGGACCGGAAGGTCGCGCTGTCGATGAAGGCGCTGATCGGCGAGGGCGAGGACTACCGCGAGTACCTCCGCAAGCAGGCGGAAGGCTCGAAGGCGCGCCTCGGCGACGTGATGGCGAGCAAGCTGAAGAAGTAGTCTTCAGCCGCACGCGCCAGCACGGCGAGACGGCCGGGTTCCCGAGAGGGGGCCCGGCCGTTGCCGTTTCGGGGCGGGGCCTGCTATGCAAGACGCCGCGCGCTACGGGGCCGAGCGCGCGGGGGACAATCCATGTTTGTTCGTTCTGTTGCCTGGGGCAGTCGCGCCGGGGTGGCCTGCGCGCTCATGCTGAGTGCGGTGTTTGCTTGTTCGGATGGAAGCAGCCCGAATCCCTCTGTGTCCCGCCCTCCGGGCCAGGCACGCATCGAGGTCCCCGTCGTAGGGCTCACGGCGGGATTGCCGGGAGGCTTCCGGTGCATCGCCGAGGATCCGGACGGTAACGCGCTGATCTATGCGTTCGACTGGGGGCGCGCGAAGGCGGAAGTCAGCCTGTCCGAACGTGTTCCCAGCGGCACCGCTGGTGACGTGGCTCCCGTCTTCCAGACGAAGGGGCAGTTCTCGGCCCGCTGCCGCGCGGTCGATCCCCACGGACAGTTGGGGGCGTGGTCCGAATCCGCGCTCTTCGACGTGCACCCGCCGCCACCGCTGCCGCCACCGCTGGATGACGGGAAGCGGGAGCTCACGGTGGAGGTCTTTGGCCACGGGCGCGTGACGAGCACGCCGAGCGGCATCGACTGCACGTCCATCTGCAGCGCTCGCTTCGAGGTCGGGGCCGAAGTCACTCTGTCCGTGGAGCCACAGCCCGGCTGGCGCTTCACGGGGTTGCTGCGCTGTGGCACCGAGCACGCATCCCAGGTCGTCCGGGTCGACCGCAACCGCCATTGTGGGGCAGGGTTCGCCCGAAGGGAGGAGCAGGCCGTGGAGTGGCGCCAGACGGGCGCCTCTAACCCCAGCGATGCGTCGTGGGACCCCGGTGGCCGGCTGCTCGCGGTGTTGGATCAAAGAGGCACGCGAGGCGGCCTGCGCATCTGGAATGCGGGCCTTGGACAGGTTGCTCGCATCATCCACCAGGACTCCACCGACATCCGTTCGGTGTCCTGGGGCCCGCGGGACGAGGATCTGGCGGTGGGGCTCGCGGATGGGCGGCTGGCCTTGCTCGACCCGGCGACGGGAGTGTTCCACCAGACGTGGAGCGCCCACGCTGGGCCCGTGGTGGGGCTGGCCTGGTATGCGCGAGGAAATGAGCTGGCCAGCGTCAGCCACCCGGAGACAGGCGGCGCGGAGGTGCGCTTCTGGGCCGCGTCCTCGGGGACGGAGAGCCGGGCGCCGTTGCGGACGGCGCGCACCCTCCGGAAAATCCACTGGAGCCCGGACGGAGCGCGGGTTGCGTTGGAAATGGCGGGCGAGCAGGTGGAAATCCACAGTCTGGACCCCTGGGTGCAGGTCCACGAGGTGGGGCTTGGCGACAGCTTCTCCTGGAGTCCGGACGGCGCTCGCTACGCCGTGGGGAGCTACCGGAACGTCCGGGTGTACGAGACGGCAACCCACGAGCTCCAGGCCTCCTGGTTTGGAGCGTGGAGCCTGTCGTCCCGCCTGGACTGGAGCCCAACCCAGGACTGGCTCGTCATCGTGGACCCGCGCTACTCCCTGACGGTCCTGAACGTCAACACCGGCACGGTGGTAGCAAACGGCACCGAGGTGCCACCCAATCGGTTGGACGCCCCGGGCTTCAGCGCCGTGCGCTTCCACCCGGTCCACGACTCGTTCGTCGCGGTGGCGCCCAAGCCCGCGTCGGTCTCCACCTTCAGCGTGGACGCGCAGCAGTCGCGGCTGCTGCGCCACGAGTTGGTGGCTCATTCGTCCGCAATCAACGCCACGAAGTGGAGCCCGGCGGGGAACCGGCTGGCGTCAGCGGGCGACGACGGAACGGTCCGGCTCTGGGGCGCCGCGGGCCAGGCGCTGGCGACTTTGGACGGACACGAGGGCAAGGCGGTCCGCGCGCTCGGATGGGACGCGAGTGGCGCACGGCTCGCATCGGGGGGAAATGATGGACGCATCTGCGTCTGGGACGCCAGCACGGGCCGGCTGACGCAGCCGCCGCTACGGCTGATGCAGCGGGCGCTGGGGCATACACCCAAGGTGGAGCACGTCGCGCTAAGTCCGGACGGCCGCACGCTGGCGAGCGCGGGCGCGACGCTGTTGCTCACGGGAGGCATGACCAGCGTCCAGGTCTGGGACGTCGCTTCGCGCACGGAGCTGCTCAACATCCATCAGACGGACAGCCCCGTCGTGGAGCTGGGATGGACGCCGGACGGACAGTCGCTGATCATCGTCTATACCCACGCGGCCTGGGATGTCTGGAACCGCAACTCCAGGGTGCTCAAGCGCGTGGAGTCCGCCCCGGAAAGGCTGACCACCGCGGCGCTCAGTCCTGATGGAACCCGGTTGGCCTGCAGCGACCGGCTGGGGGTATCCGTCCTGGACGTAGGGACGGGGGCTGTCGTCGCGGAGACCCCCATGTGGATGGGGCAACTGTCCCTGACGTGGCACCCGGACGGTACGCGCTTCTCCGGTGGCGATGTGGAGGGACTCGTCTTCGACTGGCAGGTACATGAGCACGGCCAACTTCTGCCCAGTGTCATGGGGGTCCACGACAACATGGTCCTGGGCGCTTCATGGCGCGGGGACGGCGCGGTCCTCACCACGGGTGGCGCTGACATGGCGCTGGTCACCTGGCGTGCCCACTAGAAACCATCCGACCGGTAGGTTGGGTGGGGACACGCCCAGCGCACCGCCAGCCTTCGTGACTTCGCGCGGTTACGAGGGCTGGCGCGTTGCGTCGTGCACAGTGGACGCTCACGCCCGAGTGACGAGCAAGGATGCTTGAACTCGGGGAAGTGGCCGGCGATACGGGCCCCCGACACTGTTATCGAAGAGCATCCGCACATCCTCAAGAGGAGGCAGGCTTCATGGCTCGTGACGTCGTCAGCGCATAAGAGGAATGGGGGCCCTGTTGAGGGGGAGGGAGGGTGCAGAGGGGCCGAGGAGGGCCGCTGACGGGGCCGCCCGAGTGATGCTCCCGGCCGGTGGACAGGCCGCTTGAGCCCCCTGCTCCGAAGGCGGCGACGCGCAAGGAGTGAGCCGCGTCCCGGGCCTGACTCCGGACGGGGCACGCGCGACTCGACGCGTGCCCCGCTCGAAGTGTCACTTCAGGTAGCCGGATTGCTGGATGAAGGCCTTCACGGCGGCGACGTCGGAGTAGTCGAGCTGAATCATCTCCCGGAGGGCCACGCGCTTGTCGGGGGCCTGCTCGTGGTAGCGCCGGGCGATTTCGTAACCCACGTAGTAGCCGACGTCCGACACGCCGAAGGTGTTGGTGGGCGCGTTGTAGAGCCAGTCCTTCAGGGAGTCGCCGTCCATCTGCGCCACGAAGTGCGCCCGGATGGCGTCGGCGTGCGCGGGGCCGTAGCGGTACATCTCCAGCGCGGGCCGCTTGCCGGTGACCTGCTCGGCGACGAACTCCGCCACGCCCTCGTAGGCGACCCGCGAGGCGAGCACGTCCGCCATGTCGCGCTGCTGGGTGTGGACGTACTCGTGGATGTTGTTCTGGCCGTTGTTCTCGCGGGGGCGTGTCGCGAAGAAGGCGCCCAGGCGGGTGCGCATCGGCTCGGGGAATTCGGACACGTCCACCGTCTCGTCCGTCAGCGCGATCTCCGCGCCGATGAGCACCTGTCGGCCCAGGGTCGTCCCCCCTGTCCGCATCGCGCCAATGGCGTAGGTGATGGTGGCGGGCTGGAGTTCGGGGTACAGGCGTCGGAAGGTGGCGAGGTCCTTCTCCAGTGACGAGGCCGCGCTCCGGGCGTGCGAGGTCAGCGGGCGGACGGAAGCCCAGTACTTGGGATAGCGGGTGATGACGTCGGCGAAGGACTGGGCGGTGTAGTCGCGCGCCTGCATCAACGCATGCAGCCCGGGAGTGCCGGGGTCGATGTAGAGGCGCTGGATGATGGCGGCGCGCTCGGCCACGTCTTCGGTCGCCATCGCCGCGTCATGGGCCACCCAGAAGCGGTCGATGTCCTCCGTCACCACGGAGGTGGGCGATGCGGCGGGGGTGCTCGGAAGGGCTGTCTCGGGCGGCTTCAACGTGGGGGCACACCCCACCAGGAGGGCCGTCAGTACCGCTGTTCTCCACTGCATTCGGTGCTCCAGATATCCCCCCAGGCGTCGTCCCCCCTACATCAGGGCCGCCGTGCATCCCAGGGACATGGCGCGCCGTGGACGCGGTTTGTGGCGGCTGTGTCAGGAGTTTCATGTTCTGCTGGCATGCGCCCCTGGAGGGCGCATGACGAGAAGCAAGCGGATGCTGCTGTTGAGTCTGTGTGCATGGATGTCCTGCTTCGCTTGTGGCGATTCCAATTCGGACGACGCGTGTGACGGCAATCCGCCCGGTGGGGCCTCGGCCGTCGTGTGTCGGGATGGGTGCAGCTACCAATGCGGGAGGCAGTGCGCGGACGTCTGCGCCGCGGCAGGGTGTTAGTCCTGCTCGGCCGGGACGTGGACGAATACTCCCATGGACTGTGTATCGTCGTGTCCTTGAGCGGAGTCGTCGCTCCGTGATGCGCCGGGCGGCCGCTCAGGGGAGCACGGCGCGGATGAGGCCGTGTGCAATCGAGTGGCCGAGCAGCGGCGCGGGGAGCAGCGCCCAGACGAACGCCGCCGCGTAGATGAGGCGGAGTCTGAGCGGGGGGGGACGCGGACGGGTCTTCGTCAGGGATGGAGCGAAAGACACGCTCGCCCGTCTTCCGGAGTCCCCACGTGAAGAGAACGCCCAGTCCGAGTCCCAGCGCCAGGCCCAATCCAAGACGGGCTCCGCCTCCGCCCGCGAGCACGGCGCCACCCGCGGCCCCTCCGACGGTGGAGGCAATCGACAACAGGCTCAGCATGTCCCACAGGCTCACCATGAAGGCCTCGCCGCTGCTGTTCATGGCCCCTTCCCAGGGTCTAGCGCGGCCGGCGGTGTGAGTGAAGGGGGCTGAGGGGGCTTGCTCGTGTTTGTGCAGGCCATGGGCAGTCGTGCCTCCGTCAGCACAACCCCTGTGCCATGGATTGCACGCCGTGCGGCCCGGATGCCACACGGAGCCTTGGCCTGTTGGCTGTCTTGAGCCTCAACACCACACGGCCTGGGGTGGCCCTCGTGCCGCGGCCAACCTCGCACAGGCCGTGGGCATGCCCAGGTGCTCCACAATCGCACGCTCCCCGGGGGCCCCCTTCACGTTCGCCAACACCCGCCGCCTTCCTCCACACCTCGCGTGATGGTCTTCACCGCGCTGCGACGGTGGCGGGCCGCTGCGGAAGTTGCCGCCGGCTCCGGCCGAGCCCGCTCCCGCGCCACGTTGCGCACGTGCCGCACGGCCGAACATCTGCTCGAAGAAGTCGCTGAAGGCGGCACTGTCCATGCCCTGGCTGTCGCCGTGGTCGGAGAATTCGAATCCGGCATCCCAGTTGGGTGGCGGACGGAAGTCCTGACCGCCGCCGGCACCGCTGCGGCAGCGGGCGCTTTCCTGGCCGAGGTCGTCGTACGCCGCGCGCTTTTCCGGGTCGGACAGCACGGTGTTGGCCTCGTTCACCTCGGCCATGCGTGCCGACGCGTCGGCTTCCTTGCTCACGTCGGGATGGTATTTGCGGGCGAGCTTGCGATAAGCCTTATGGAGATCAACGTACGCGATTCAAGCGTGCCGGCAGCGGGATGTCGCGGCGCCTCAGAGCAAGGGCACGCGCGTGTCGAACTTGGCGCGGTGCGTGGCGAAGAATGCCTTCACGTTGCGCACGTTGGCGTCGTGCGTGAACAAGCGCTGGGCGAGCGCGTGGTAGGCGGGCATGTCGTGCGCGTGCACCACGAGCACGAAGTCCGGCCCCGGCGACACGCGCCAGCACTGCTGCACCTGGGCATCGGCGACCACACGGGTTTCAAAGGCCTGCAGAAACTCCGCGCCCTGCTGATCCAGCGTGATCTCGACAATGGCCGTGAGCCCGTGCCCCTGCAGTTGGGCGAGCCGGTCGGGCTGCAGCAGGGCCACCTGCTTTTCGATCAGGCCGAGCTCATGCAACCGCCGCACGCGCCGCAGGCAGGTGGGCGGCGAGACGTGGACCTGCTCGGCCAGCGTCTGGTTGCTGATCGAGGCGTCGTTTTGCAGCAGGTTCAACAACTGCAGATCGATGGCGTCGAGCTCGTCTTTAAATTCCATAAATGATAAGAATCTGAAATCAAATTCCACTCAACCATTCTTGCGAAATATTATTCCAAAATGAGTTGAAAAGGAATCAGAAATTTCAAATCGCTCTGCGCACCATCGCTGACATTCGGGGGGCGCAGCACGGCCCCATGGTTCAGCAGTCGGCAGATTCGGATCTGCCCCCAGTAGGAGCAATCACCATGTGCGGCATCGTCGGCGCGGTTTCCCAGCGCAACATCGTTCCCATCCTCGTCCAGGGCCTGCAGCGCCTTGAGTACCGTGGCTATGACTCCTGCGGCGTGGCCGTGCACGAGGCCAGCATGGGCAACAACCCCATGGGCGGCCTGCACCGCGCACGCAGCACGGCGCGCGTGGCCGAGCTGCAGGCGCAGGTCGATGCCGAACATCTGCAGGGCGCGACCGGCATCGCCCACACACGCTGGGCCACGCATGGTGCGCCGGCGGTGCACAACGCGCACCCGCATTTCAGCCACGGCCCCAACGCCGCGCCTGCCGAGACCGACCGCGCAGGCCGCGTCGCGCTGGTGCACAACGGCATCATCGAGAACTACCAGGAGCTGCGCCGCATGCTGCAGGCGCGTGGCTATGTGTTCTCGAGCCAGACCGACACCGAGGTCATCGCGCATCTGGTCGACAGCCTGTATGACGGCGACCTGTTCGACGCCGTGAAGGCGGCCGTCGCGCAACTGCACGGGGCCTATGCGATCGCGGTGATGCACAAGGACGAACCGCACCGCGTGGTCGGCGCGCGCGCCGGATCGCCGCTGGTGCTGGGCGTGGGCGAGGGCGAGAACTTCCTCGCGAGCGACGCGATGGCGCTGGCGGGCGTGACCGACCAGCTCGTCTATCTGAAGGAGGGCGATCTCGTCGACCTGCAGCCCGGCCGCTACTGGCTCGTCGATCACGACGGCCAGCGATTGAGCGAGGCACAGCGCCCCGTGCGCACCGTGCACGCACACAGCGGCGCGGCCGAGCTGGGTCCCTACCGCCACTACATGCAGAAGGAAATCTTCGAGCAGCCACGCGCGATCGCCGACACGCTCGAGGGCGTGAAGGGCATCGTGCCCGAGCTGTTCGACGGCCTTGATGCCGACGGCAGCACCCGCACAGCCGCGTGGCGCGTGTTCAAGGAAATCGACTCGGTGCTGATCCTCGCCTGCGGCACCAGCTACTACAGCGGCTGCGCGGCCAAGTACTGGATCGAGGCCATCGCGAAGATCACGTGCAACGTCGAAGTCGCCAGCGAATACCGCTACCGCACCAGCGTGCCGAACCCGAAGACGCTGGTGGTCACCATCAGTCAATCCGGCGAAACGGCAGACACCCTGGCCGCGCTGCGCCATGCGCAGAGCCTGGGCATGACGCACACGCTCACCGTCTGCAACGTGGCCACCAGCGCCATGGTGCGCGAATGCGAGCTGGCCTACATCACGCGCGCCGGCGTCGAGATCGGCGTGGCCTCCACCAAGGCGTTCACCACGCAGTTGGCGGGCCTGTTCCTGCTCACGCTAGCGCTCGCGCAATCCAAGGGCCACCTGAGCCAGGAGAAGGAAGCGCAATACCTCACCTCCATGCGCCATCTGCCCGTCGCACTGCAGGCCGTGCTCGCACTCGAGCCGCAGGTCATCAGCTGGGCCGAAGATTTCGCGAAGATGGAAAACGCGCTGTTCCTCGGGCGCGGCATCCACTACCCGATCGCGCTCGAAGGCGCGCTCAAGCTCAAGGAAATCAGCTACATCCACGCCGAGGCCTACCCCGCAGGCGAGCTCAAGCACGGCCCGCTCGCGCTGGTCACCAGCAGCATGCCGGTGGTCACCGTCGCGCCGCACGACGAGTTGCTCGAAAAGCTCAAGAGCAACATGCAGGCAGTGCGCGCGCGCGGCGGCGTGCTCTACGTGCTGGCCGACGGCGACTCGCAGATCGAAAGCGAAGACGGCATCCACGTGATCCGCATGCCCGAGCACTACGGCGCGTTGAGCCCGATTTTGCACGTCGTGCCGCTGCAACTGCTCGCCTACCACACGGCCGTCGCACGCGGCACGGACGTGGACAAGCCGCGCAATCTGGCGAAGTCTGTGACCGTGGAGTGAGGGGCTGGAGGGAGCGTTTCGGCCTTCAACCTTGTGCTCCCGGGCGGGGAGCTCGCCCCCGCGGAGGGCTGCTCTCCGCTGGCGCCCGCGCGGGGATGCGTGAAGCAGGTCCACGTCTGCGCTGGGGACTTCTCGGGTCTCCGGGCGATACGAGACGATGGCCGGACGCGTCGCCGTCCTCCATCCGGACCCGGTGACTGCACGCGCAGGAGTTGGCGAGGTGGCGCGAGAGCTCCGGGAGTGGGGGAACCATGAGGCCCCGTTCCGTTGCGCCTTCGCGCTTCTCTCCGCAGCGGAGGGCCTCGAGCGCTCCGCCGAAGCCGAGGCCCTCCACGCCGCCGGGTCCACCGCTGCGGACCTGTCGCCCCGTCTACGCCAATGCCTGCACGGAAACGCCCTTTGCCGCCTGTAGGGATGCCGGCAGCGGAAGGCCTAAGGAGGTCATCGTCGAGCGACGCTTCTTGGCCGCGCGGCCCCGGCGCCGGGGCCCATCCCTCCGGGGCCCCTCACCCGGCCCTGCGCTCCGGGGCCTCGGCGAGGAAGCTCTCCGCCGAGTCGTCCAGCTCGTCCATCCACTTGCGACGGTGCGGCGTGGCACGGGTGCCGGTGACGATCGACGTGAAGGTGCGGTCGCGGTAGCCGAGGATGTCCTCCTGCTTGTCGCGCAGCCACTGCTTCAGCAGCTCCGCGACCTTCTCCACGCTGAAGCCCGGGTAGTCGGTGCGGTCGAGCAGGTCCCGGATGTAGGCGGTTTGGAAGTCCACCGCCCCGAACGAATCCTGGATCCCCTCCTCGCGCTCGACCCACGCCGCGATGTCCGCCTCGCGCTCCTCGGCGGACGGCAGCGCGGTGCGCCCCATGATCACGTCGCGCACCAGCCATGCCTGGGCGTCGAACATGTTGAAGGTGTAGTACTGGTCCTGCATCCCCAGGTAGGCGAGCTCCGGCTGGCCTTGCCAGAACACGCCCTTGTAGAGCCCCGGCGGGTAGAGCCGGTTGTGGCTCTCCAGGCGCAGCGCATTGGGAAGGAAGCGGTACTTGTGCTGGTAACCCGTGCACAGGATGACCGCATCGAGCGTCGCGGAGGTCCCATCCGCGAAGTGCGCGCGGTTCCCCTCGAACCGCTTCACCAGTGGTACCTCCTTCATGCCCTTGGGCCACCTGAAGCCCATGGGGGCAGACCGGTAGCTGATGGTCACCGACTTCGCGCCCAGCTTGTGGCACTGCACGCCGATGTCCTCGGCGGAGTAGCTGCTCCCGATCAGCAGGAGATTCTTTCCCGCGAACTCCTCGGCGCCGCGGAAGTCGTGCGCGTGCAGCACGCGACCGGGGAAGGAGTCGATGCCCTCGAAGAAGGGCACGTTCGGCGTGGAGAAGTGGCCGGTTGCGTTCACCACCCGGTCGAACGACTCCTCGCGGACCTCGCGCTTGGCGAGGTCGTCGACCACCACGGTGAACTTCCGGGTCTCCTCGGACCAGGAGAGCCAACGAACGATGGTGTTGAACTGGATGTACTTGCGGACGTCGCACTTCTCCACCCGCCCGCGGATGTAGTCGTAGAGCACCTCGCGCGGCGGATAGGACGGGATCGGCCGGCCAAAGTGCTCGTCGAAGGAGTAGTCGGCGAACTCGAGCGCCTCCTTCGGACCGTTCGACCACAGGTGCCGGTACATGCTGCCGTGCACCGGCTCGCCGTAGCGTCCCAGGCCGGTCCTCCACGTGTAGTTCCAGAGCCCGCCCCAATCCTCCTGCTTCTCGAAGCAGACGATTTCCGGGATCTCCGCTCCCTTGCGGGCAGCGGATTCAAACGCACGCAACTGGGCCAAGCCGCTGGGGCCAGCTCCGATGATCGCGACACGAAGAGCCATCTGGACACACCTCGAGCAGGGGAGCTGCCCGGCGCACCTGGGCGCCGGCGACCGTCCCGCAGGTTCATGCACGTGGGCGCACGCGCCCCATGCACCGGAGTCAGTGGACTCCGGGTGGATGGAATGCCGAGCGGCGCAGAGGCCGGGGCAAGGAACGTCGGACGCGAGCGAGGGCGCCATCGACGCAGGAGCGTTTCGCATACCTGAGCGCGCGAGAACGGATTCCTATGGGGTCAAACATTCACCAGACTTGACCGTGGATGTCAACGCTCGAGCTGCCTTGCGCCCTGACAGCGTCCGCTCGTCCGCCCGCTCGCCCTGCAAGCGCACTCTTGGTATCTCGACCGTCGACCGCAGGGATGCGCCATCGCTCAGCCAGCGCACCGACGCCTTGGGGACGGCGTCACCACAGCGAGAGCTCGGTCAGACTCAGCAGCAGCCCGCCGTTGTCGGTCTTGCTGCGCAGGCGGATGTAGCGGGCGCTGGTCGCGGGGATGAACGATCCGACGATGCCGTCCATTCCGACGCCTGCCCAGGACTCGCCGTCGACCGAGATCTCGGCGACCACATCGGCGGTGATGCCGCGCACCACCAGCAGCGATGCAGGGCGAGCTGCGTCGAGGTCGACCGTCAACACGCGATCGGCTCGCGCGGATCCACAACCCTGGCCCACGTCATCCGGCACGCAGCCGGTGTCCACGGGCGGCTGGAACCTGTTCACGAAGTCGCCGTCGGTCAGGGCGCACGCGGTGATGGCCACCGGCACACCGCTGGCTCCCGTGGCGGTGCAGCGCGATCTGGAAGGTGACGCTCGAGGCGGTGGCTCCCGAGGGCAGCGCGCCGAAGGTGACGCTGGCGTTCTCGCTGCCCGTGGTCACCGACAGGTGCGGTTCGAGCACAGCGCATAAGAGGAATGGGGGCCCTGTTGAGGGGGAGGGAG
>NZ_JAAEAH010000127.1 GCF_010998615.1 Myxococcus sp. CA023
CGCGGATGGCCGTCTTCCGCTTCATCGAGGGCTGGTACAATCCGCTCCGGCGCCACTCCGCGCTCGACTACGAGTCACCCGCTGGTTACGAGAAGAAGCACCGCGCTGCCGCTTGAGGGCGAAAGCGTGGAACGCTCTGCGGTACCGGGGCAACTTCACCCGTGGTGGTGCACCCGCCGAAGCAGCACGCGCCCTCGCCAGTGGCGACTACCTTCGCAGTAGTGTCACCGCAGGGCTGGCGCGTGGAGGGACTGGGCCTGGAGGAAGCGGCGCAGTTGCTGCGGAGGCTGGCGTGCTGACGCTCACGCGGGCGGTGCGCGTGTACGCCTGTGCGGCGCCCGTGGACATGCGCAAGGGCTTCGACGGGCTGAGCGCCCTGGTGGAGCAGCAGTATGGCTTCCACCTGCCACTGGCGCGCCAGGAGCGCATGTTTCAGCGCGAGGGCCTGGTGGTGGACAGCCAGACGCTCTGGGACCAGCTCAACGCGCTGGCCCACCACCTGCAGCCCAGCTACGAGGCGCTGCCCGCGGTTGTCTTCTCCTCCCCGCTCATCCACGCGGACGAGACGCACTGGTACATGCTGAACAAGGGACCGGGGAAGAAGTGGTACGCGTGGACGGTGGCCTGTGCGGACGCGGTGCACCACCGGATTCTGCCCAGTCGCTCCGGGGCCACCGCGAAGCTGGTACTCGGTGACTACGCGGGCGTCGTCATGGTGGATGGCTACGCCGCCTACCAGACGGTGACGAAGCCTGGAGCGGATGGGCCAGCCTCCTGCTCCCTGGTGTTTTGCTGGGCCCACGTGCGACGCAAATTCGTGGAGGCCGAGAGAGTGGCCCCCGTGTGCGCCGAGGTGCTGTCGCTCATTGGCCAGCTGTATGCCATTGAGGCCGACCTACCACAACCGCACGTACTGCAGGGGGAGCAACAGGCCGCGGCACTGGCGCAACGGCTCGCGGTGCGACAGGAGAAGTCCGCTCCGCTGGTGGCTGCCATCCGCGAGTGGGCGCTGGCCCAGCGCTCGCTGCCAGGCAGTGCTCTGCGCAAGGCGCTCGAGTACATGCTGGAGCTGTGGAGTGGGCTGACCGTCTTCCTCTCCAACCCATGGGTGCCGCTGGACAACAACCTGGTGGAGCGGCAGCTGCGCGACATGGTGGTGGGCCGCAAGAATCACTACGGCTCCAAGTCGCTGCGCGGCACCGAGGTGGCGGCCCTCTTCTACTCGCTGATTGAGACGGCCCGCCTGCGCGGTGAGGACCCGGGGCGCTACCTGCTGCACGCTGCGCTCGCCGCCATCGAGACTCCCGGCACCGTCACGCTCCCGTCCAGCTCCGACTGACACCACCGCGCCCATCGAAGCCGGGCGGGGGCTCATCCACGCCCCGTCCAGATGGGGCGCGGCGAGCTGTTACCCATGGGCTTCCCTGGTGGTCTCCGCATTCCTGTAGTTGAGTCAGTCCATGCGAAAACTCCTCCTCCTCTGCTTGCCGCTGTTCGCCTGTGTGACGACGAAGTCCGTCCCGGTCCCGGCTTCTGCCGACTCCAGCGCGTTGCATCAGGTGAAGCGGGTGAAGGTGGCCGAGGGGGTCGAGCTCGAGCTGCTCGACTTCGGAGGCCAGGGACCCGCGCTCGTCTTCCTGTCGGGCCTGGGCAACACGGGCCACGTGTTCGACACCTTCGCGCCGGAGTTCACCGCGGCCCATCACGTCTACGCCGTCACCCGCCGGGGGATTGGCTCGTCGAGCTGGCCCGAGCAGGGCTACGACACCGCCACCCTGGGCGAGGACGTCGTCCGGGTGCTGGAGGGGCTGGGAATCGCGAAGGCGTCATTCGTGGGCCACTCCGCCGCCGGGCCAGAGCTCACCTGGGTGGCAACCCATCACCCGGAGCGCGTGGAGAAGGTGGTCTACCTGGACGTGAGGATCAACGGTGACCTGCTGGCGGAGCTCCTTTCGGTCCTGCCCATGCCTCCTCCGAGCGAGCCCGCTCCCGAGGACGTGGCCTCACGCGCCGCGCTCGCCGCCGCGGTCGCGCGTGACGTCGGAGGAGCGTTCCCCGCGCACGAGATCGACGAGGCGAACGAGTTCGATCCGAAGACCGGGCACTACCTGCGCGACCGCAAGTGGCCGCACGCGGAGGAGCGGGTGATGAAGGGTTTCTCGAAGGTGGACTTCGCGGCCGTGACGGCGCCCGTGCTCTTCCTCTACGTGGATCAGCCTCGGTTCGGGCGGGTGGAGGACATCCCAGGCTTCTCCCAAATGGACCTTCCCGTGCAGGAGAAGTTGAGGACCCTGAGCGCCAGGGCGCACCAGCGGGACGCCGAAATGCTGAGCGTGATGAGCCTGCCGAACTGGAAGGGCATCAAGCTCGAGCACGCGCGGCACTACGTCTGGCTCACCAACCATGACGAGGTGCTGCGCGAGATGAAGACCTTCCTCGAGACATTTTGAAAGGGCGGCGAAGGCGCGCTGGATGAGCGCATCTCCTGTTTCGACACTTCGAGCAAGCGAACACGTCCAGCTCTTTCCGTCCTGCGTAGCAGCCTGGCGAGAGTCCAATCGTGGTGTGCGCTCCTTCTTCGGCTCCTCCCTCGTCGCGGCAAAGGACGGGCTCTCTTCCTCCGGCTCCGGCCTCGCCCCTGCTTGGGGGAAACGGCTCGCCTGCGCGGTGAAGACCCGGGATGCTACCTGCTGCGCGCCGCCCTTGCCGCCATCGAGAATCCCGGTACCGTCACGCTCCCGGCCAGCTCCGACTGACGCCACCGCGCCGTGCTTCAATGCCCGGCGGGCTCATCCTCGCCCCGTCCAGACGGGGCGCGGCGAGCTGTTACGCAACACCTGGCCGCCCCGTCAGCTCACGGGAACTCGATGTTGCCGAGGATGATGGGGCGCTTGCCATCCTCTGCCCACAGCGTCAGGGTGAAGGGGCCTCGGGGCGCGCCTTCCACGGGGTCGGTCTCCACCAGGACGTCCATTTCGTCGCCGGGGTTGAGGATGTCGGGTGCCCACACCCGCGCGACTTTCAACTCCGCGCCATCCGGCCCCACCAGTGCCGCGCCGGCGGCCTGCCAGGGCTTCGCGCCCAGCGGGTTCTTCAGGCCCACCACCACCAGAATGCTCTTGGCCCGGAAGGTCAGGCCGGAACGGAGCACCAGGCTGTTCTTCGCGTGCTCTCGGACGTCCAGGAACTCTCTTGCGGCGACGCCGGTGCGGCCCATGTCTCCACTCAGCCGCAGCCCCATCAAGCCACCGGGGCGTGCCTGCGCTGTTCGCAGCTGCGCATTCTCCTCGCGCACTTCCTGAAGCACCCGCCGCGTCTCCAGCAGCTCTCGCTGGAAGGAGGCTGCCGTGCGCGCTCGACGGAAGATCTCCACCTGCCGTTCTGCCCGTGCGGGCGTCTCCATGACGAGTTGAAGCGTGGCCTGGGTGGGGACCGCTCCATCTGCGAAGTAGACGGTCAGCGTGGCGCGGGACTCGTCGGCTACTGGCTCCTCGGGCACCATGATGAGGAGTTCCCGGTCCACCACCTGACGGAATCGTCCCGGTCCGGACGCCTCCGCGCGCATCAGGGGGGTGTCGAAGCGGAGCACCGTGGCGACACCTTCTCCGACCCGGATTTCGGGTGGCCGGCCGCACCGCTCCGCGCCCAGCTCAACGGGGCGTTCCGTCGGCTCCCGACAGGAGGCGGGCTGGGCGCGCGTGGGCGCCTCCGCCAGCAGGAAAGCGAGAGCAAGAGGAATGGGCAGTGGCGTGGGCACGGACAATCACTTCCCTGGTGGGCGGAACAAGCCGTTGGCGGAGGTCACTATTCGAAGCGATTCACGGCGTAGAGCACGGCGGTGTTGCTGACCGTGGCGATGCCTGGGCCTGGGTCGCCGCCCTTCCGCCGGATGCCGCGTACTCCGTACTGTTCGACCATCTCCAGGCACACGGGGATGAAGTCACCTCCACGGGTGTAGGCCTGGGTGAAGCGGCCATAGACGCGGTCGGCGAAGATGAGTTCGCCCACTGCTTTTCCCGAGGTCAGGGGGCCGAAGTTTGTACCGAGTTCGACCTGGACGCGGCCTTCGCGAACGGGAACGGGCTCTCCAAAACGCTTGTCGTCGACGAAGGCGAGGCTGGTGGCGTCGCCGATGCGAATACCGGCCCGCTTCATGGCTTCCACCGCGCCGGGGGGACAAGGTTCGCCGGGAGGCGCCGGACGCACCTGCGGGCCGCTGGGGCAGCCCAGGCCCGAGCAGGCGGCGACGGCCACCATCGTCCGGGCCGCTGCCTTGAGGGCCCGCGCGCTGGAGGCGGGCTGCTGGGGAGTCGTCACGCTGTCGGGCATTTGCTTCACGAGGAGCACTTCCTTCTTCGGGTGCGTCACCTCGGCGGTGACGGCCGCGAGGGTGGGCCCGGGACTGGGCAGGGGCGCGGCCTGCTCACTTTCCGGCGGGCTACCGGGCAAAGCCACTTCCCGGATGGGATTGCCCACGCCACCAATCGTGGGTGTCGCTACCCAGAGCCATGCACCCACCGCACACGCCAGCCCGGCGAGCATCACGGCCCAGCGAGCCGCACGTTCGCGCGCAGGCGTTCGTGGCGCCGAGGCTTCGGGGGCACGTATTTCCAGCGGCGGCTTGTGTGGCAGGGGCCCGCGCCTGGGCGAGGCCCAGCGGGCGTCACCTGCCTCGACCCACATCGCCAGCGCGGCGTCATTGTCGTCCTCGGACCCGGCGTCGGGGCCGGGTGTTTCCGCAGCCTGCCGCCATTCGCACAGAGGCGCGTCCCACGCCGCGTCGGCGGCTGCGAGTGCCCGCTCGACGTCTGCGCTCAGAGCCTCCGCGCTCCCTCGGGCTTCGGGGGCCTTGGCCAGCAGCCGCAGACACAGTTCGCTCAGCGCCGGTGGCACGCGCGGATTCACCGTGTGGGGAGCGCGAGGCGCCTCGGAAATGATGGCCTCGATTTCCGTGGGGGTCACCACCTCCAGGAAGGGAGGGCGGCCAGTGAGCATCCAATAGAAGATGACGCCGAGCGCGTAGACGTCATCCGCTGGCCCGCACCGGTATCGGGTGTCCGTGGCCGCGCTGCTGGCCCTGCGAAACGCCAGCGCCTCCGGGCTGCGATAGCGCATGGTTCCCGGCGGCAGGACGCCCTGGGTGAGGCGGGGGGCTCCGGCGAAGTCGCCCACGCCGAAGTCCACCAGGACGGGCTCACCGTCCGGCTCCCGCACCATGACGTTGGATTCCTTGAGGTCGCGGTGCACGACCCCCGCCGCGTGCGTGGCCTCCAACCCCAGGGCCATGCCGCGCAGCAGCCGTGCCACCTGTCGAGCGCTGGGGTTCTCCTCTTCCACCCACTGGTGCAGGGTCCGTCCTCGCACGCACTCCATCGCCAGGTAGAACAACCGGGGCTCCACGCCTGGGAACTTGCCGCAGGCGCGAAAGGCCACCACGTTGGGGTGGCGCAGGCGCAGGAGGATGGCGCACTCGCGCTCGGGCCACCCCGCCATCCGGTGGAGGTACTGGAGCTTGAGCGCGACCTCCTCGCCGTCGCGCATCGCGAGGTACACGTCGCCGCACGCGCCGCTGCCCAGCCGCTTGCCAAGGGTGAAGCCCGCGATGCGTGTCCCCGGCGAATCTTCTCGCCTCTGCGCTTCCGCCATGCCGTCTCCCAGGGGCTTCCCACCCGGCGGGCCCCACCTGAAGTGTCACCAGACGCCAGCAGGACCCCGCCGGGAGGATGCCGTTCTCGCTACTGCCAGGGAAGATGAAAGTGCTTGGCCTTACATGGCCCTGAAGGGTTTAGGGCCGCGCCATCCACTCGGCGGCCCCCGGGGTTTGGGTTAGGCTTCCGGACGAGCCATGGACGAAGAACTGGGAGCGACTTTTGGAAAGGCCGTGCGCGAGGCGCGAGCGCGGCTGGGGTTGACGCAGGTGGAAGTGGCGGCGCTGTTGGACATGCACCCCATGGTCTACAGCCGGATGGAGCGGGGGAAGATGTTGCCGCGTGTGTCCACGCTCCGGAAGGTGGCCATGGTGCTGCGGACCTCCACGGATGAACTGCTGGGCCTCGCCCGGGAGGGCCGCGCGGGCACGCAGAAGCAGTCCTCGCTGCAACGGCGGCTGATGACGCTTTCGGAGACGCTGGACGAAGAGAAGCTCAAGGCGCTCGTCGTGATGGCGAGCGCCCTGTCCCGCTAGCACCAGGGCCCGGCTTCAGGCGTCCTTGGGGCCCCGCCCCGACAGTTCATGGGACTCGAGGCCCGATGGGAAGAGACTCTCGTCGAGCAGCTCGACCTCGTCGCGTACCGCGCTGGCGTCGCTGATGAGCCGCGTCAGCTCCGCGGCCATGTCGGCCCTGCCGAAGGGGCGGCCGGTGCGACGGACTTCCTGGACGAGGCATTCCCGAAGTGCCTCGCACAGCGCCTCCGCCGAGCCGAAGCGCTTCGTCGCATCCTTGTGCAGCATCCCTTGAAGGACGGCGCGCACCTTGGGCGGCAGGCTCGCGGCGGCTCGCTCCACGTCCTGTGGACCATGGTCCTCCAGCAGCATCAGCATCTGTGTGAGCGGCAGGGAAGGGGGCTCCTCCAGGCGCAGCTCACGCGACTTCGCACGCGGTGGCTCCAACGCATCCGCCGCGGCCGCGAACAGGTGCCGCCCCGTGGCCAGCTCCAACAGCACCAGCCCCAGTGAGAAGAGGTCCGAGGCGGCGGTCAGTGTCTTGCCCGCGAGGTACTCCGGAGACGCATAGGCCACGTCGCCCTTGAGCAGCGCCTCCGCCGTCTCCTCCCGGCCGACCAGGTGCGAATAGGCCACGCCAAAGTGCGTCAGCTTCACCTCGCCCGTGCGCGCCACCCGCACGTTGCGGGGACTGACGTCGCGATGAATCAGTCCCAGGAACCGGCCCTGCGCGTCCTTGAGCGAGTGGGCGTGGTGCAGGGCGTCCGCCAGCTCCGCGGCGACGTGGAGCGCGAAGGCCAGGGACACGGGCTTCCCCCGCATGGCCATGAGGTCCAGCACGGTCTCCAGCGACGGCCCGTCCACGTGCTCCATGATGATGTACGGCTTGCCCCGGTGAATCTTGAAGTAGTGCACCTGCGCGATCGTGGGGTGGTGGAGGCGGTAGGCGAGCTGCACTTCCTCCACCAGCCGGTGCCGGCGCGCGGAGCTCGCGGGGCTGCGCACGCGCTTGATGACGACGGGGCCGGCGAGCCCGTGTCGCTGGTAGCGCTCGGCCAGGAGCAACTCCTCGCCGTTGGCCCGGCGCTCCAGCATGCGGACGAACTCGAACCGCGTGTGCTCCACCGAGAAGAGAACGTGCCGCCGTTCGAACGTGAAGATGGAAGGTTCGTCCTGGGGGGTGGTCGTGAGGCGGTGCGAGGCCAATGGCGACTCCTTGATATAGACCTGAAAAGGTTATGATTAGATAAACATGAATATGGCGCGGGGAGGAAGCCGGTCCCGGTGCGGGGGGGGGGCAGGGCGGATTTTTCCGCTGGCCTTCATGTCCATGGACGGGCTCTTGTCAGGCGTCGGGGCCTTTTCTCGTCATGAGCCGCCGGACGCCACCGGTGTGCCCGGGACTCCGCCGCGAAGCGGCCCCGTGAAGGCACGACCCGAGGAGAACACCCGGATGGACACGGAGCTGCAGGGCAGAGGCGTCCTGGTCACGGGCGGTGCCGGAGGAATCGGCACCGCCCTGGTCCATACCTTCGCGGAAGAAGGCGCGAAGGTGGCGGTGCACCACCACTCCAGTACCGAGAAGGCCCATGCGCTGGCACGCGACGTCGGCGGCGCTGCGCTGCGCGCGGACCTGACGGTGGAGGCCGACGTGGACGCGCTGGTTCCCGCGGCGGTGGCCGCGCTGGGGCGGTTGGACGTGCTGGTGTGCAACGCGGGCGTCTGGCCCGCCCCGGATGAACCCGTCTGGGAGATGTCCCTGGCGCGTTGGCGCCGCACGCTGGCGGAGAACCTGGACAGCGTCTTCCTGTGCTGCCGCGCCTTCCTCCGGCACGTGGCCACCACGAAGACGGGCAACATCGTCATCATCAGCTCCACGGCGGGGCTGTTCGGTGAAGCAGGACACGCTGACTACGCCGCCGCCAAGGGCGCGCTGGCGAGTGGCTTCCTCAAGAGCCTCAAGAACGAATTGGGTCGCATCGCACCCCTGGGCCGCGTCAACGTCGTGTGCCCGGGATGGACGGCGGTGGACCGCAGCCGCGACAAACTGGCCCAGCCGGGCTTCGTTGAACGCGTCACGCGGACGATGCCGCTGCGCAAGGTGGCGCAGCCGGTGGACGTGGCGCGGGCGGTGGTGTCGCTCGCGTCGGACCGAATCTCCGGACATGTGACGGGTGAAGTCGTCACTGTCGCCGGAGGCATGGAAGGAAGGGTGCTACATGACGACTGAATTGGACGTGCGGGCGTACAACCGCGAGGCGTGGAACCGTCAGGTGGCCACGGGCAACAAGTGGACGCTTCCCGTCAGCCCGGAAGTCATCGCCGCGGCACGCAAGGGCGAGTGGAGCATCGTCCTCACCCCCACGAAGCCGGTGCCGCGCGAGTGGTTCGGTGACGTGAGGGGCAAGGACATCCTGTGCCTCGCGGGCTCGGGTGGACAGCAGGCCCCGGTGCTGGCGGCGGCGGGCGCCCGGGTGTCGGTGCTGGACAACTCGCCCGCGCAGCTCGGCCAGGACCGCATGGTGGCGGAGCGCGAGGGCTTGGAGCTGCGGCTGGTGGAGGGCGACATGCGCGACCTCTCCGCCTTCGAGGACGCGAGCTTCGACCTCATCTTCCACCCGTGCTCCAACTCCTTCGTGGACGCGGTGCGCCCCGTGTGGCGTGAGGCGGCGCGGGTGCTGCGCCCCGGCGGCGTGCTGCTGACCGGCTTCACCAATCCCGTGAACTACCTGTTCGACCTGGCGTTGGAGAAGCAGGGCATCTTCACGTTGAAGTACCGGATGCCTTATTCGGATTTCACCAGCCTGTCCGACGAGGAGCGTCGCCGCTTCACGGACGTGGGCGAGCCGCTCTGCGTGGGGCACTCCTTGGAGGACCAGCTTGGCGGTCAGGCGGATGCGGGGCTCGCCATCATCGGCCTCTTCGAGGACTCGTTCGGTCCGGAAGATGCCCTGTCGCAGTACTACAACGGCTTCATCGCCACCCGCGCGATGAAGCTCCCGGCGCGGTAGGGCGTGGGGCAGGGACGCAGGCGCGAAAGGCGTCCGCTCGGGCGGATTTAACCTTTCGCGCCGCGCGGGGTTTTTCAGGGCAAGAGGCGACGGGAAGGCCGGCTCCCGAAGCCTCAGTCACCCTGAGGAGCAAATCACGATGAAGCTCATGACCGCCCTGCGTTCCGTTGCTGTCGCCTCGCTGTTCATCGCCGCGCCCGTGCTGGCCCAGACGGCCGCGCCCGAGTCCGCCAATCCGCCTGCCGCGGACGGTAAGGAGTGCGGTGGGCACCACCGGCACAAGGGAAAGAAGCACGGAAACAAGATGGCCCGCCTGGAGCACCGGATGGACAAGGCCGTGGCCGAAGGAAGGCTCTCCCAGGCCCAGGCCGATCAGTTCAAGGCCGAGGGCCGTCAGTTGCGCGAGGAGATGCATGCCCAGCGTGAAGCCTCGGGCGGCAAGCTCTCCGACGCGCAGAAGGAGGAGCTGCGGTCGAAGAAGCGCGCCTTCCGCGAGAAGGTGAAGTCGGCCATGCAGGCGAACGCGCCGCAGAAGACGTAGTCCCGTGCCGCACGCCAGGGGAAGCGGGCGGCGGATGTGCCGCCACCCCTCCGGCGGTGGCGGGCACCGTGCTGGCGCACGCGGCGTGACGCCTCGTGGGCGGCTGGCGCAGAATGCGTGGACCTGCCTTCGCGGACGAGGTCCTCATGCGCGTGTTCCCCTTGCTGGCCGTCGCCATTCTCTTCTTCGGTTGCGGCGCGCGCTCGGGCCGCGTGAAGCCCGAGGGCCCGGAGTCCACGGTGGCCGTTCCGGATGACGCGGAGCTGCGCCGGGTGCAGACGCGGGCGAAGTACCTCTTCGATGCGGAGCGCGCCGCCATCTTCGCCACGGACCGGCTCCTCATCCAGGACGCGCTGGACCGCTCGCGCATGGAGTGGTTCTTCACGGTGCCGCGCGAAGATGGGTGGTACTCCCTCTTCGGCACCGTGGACGACGCGGGGACCTTCACCCCGGCCTATGCCTTCAAGGCTCCGCGTGACGATGCGGAGCAGATGGCTTCGTTGCCGCTCAACGAACTGCCCGGAGACTTCAGCCCCGTCGCCCGTGCGGTGAAGACGTCGATGCTGGCCACGGTGGAGGCCTTCGAGCGGGGGGCCATCAATCCGGTGGTCTTCGTGGAGGAGGATGGGGACCTCACCGTCTATGTCCTCCAGGGGACTCGCGACTCCATGCGCTTCTATCTCGGCGGGGACATCCGCTTCCGCTACAGCCCCGACGGGCGCACGCAGCGAGAGGCGGTGCGGCTCCACCAGAGCGTCTTCGCCATCAGTCTGGAGCCGGGGCCGGAGGGCGAGCTGTACCAGGGCTCGGCCCACTCCCACGTCCTCTTCGGAGGGCCGTTGGAGACGGAGCTGGCGACGCTGATGCTCTACCCGGAGCTGGGCGCGCTCACGGTCATCCACGCCGCGTCCCGCATCGCCTACTTCTTGACCCCGGACGGAGCCATCCGGGTGCTGAGCGAAGCGCCGGAGCGGCAGCGGATGCTGAAGCCGGATGGGACGTTCGGCCCGCTCGACATGGAGGAGGAAGCCGCGCCTCCGCCTCCCTCGGGACAGGTTGATTTGTAGCCGGGCTCAGATGCCCAGGCGTTCGGCCCAGGCGAAGTAGGCCGCGCGCGGGTCCACGAAGGGGTCGCGGAACAGGGCCTGCACCTCCGCCTTGGCCACCTGGCCACTGTCGAAGGCCTGGTACAGCCGGTCTCCGAGCAGATAGCCCAGGGCGTGGCTGACGCCGTGGAACAGGCGGTCCTTGCGTAGGGGGAGGAGCTTCACGGCTTCTTCCGGCGCTTCCGCCTCCGTGGCCTTGTGGGCCAGCACGAAGGCGGCGATCTGCCGCTCCACGCCGCGGCTCTCGCCGAAGCGCTTGGCCCACTCGGCCACGCCCAGACAGGTGCGCCGGGGGTTCACCAGCTTCGAGCCGAAGAAGCCCAGCGCCTCTTCCAGGCAGCGCGCGTAGAAGGCCTCCGAAGCGCCGCGCGGCGCGTCCATGGCGTCACCCACGGCGCAGTGCCGGACGAAGTGCGCCGCTTCCTCCGCCGCGTGGTTCAGCGACAGCGACGCCAGGTAGGCCACCCGCGCGCGGGGGATGTAGCTGCTCTCGCGGGAGAGGATGTGGCGGCGAAGCTGGGTCAGCTCGGCCTGGGTGAAGCGTCCGCGCCGCTGGATTCGCGCCAGGACGTCGCCGTCCGCGGCGGTGGCCACGTCCACCGTGTCCAGGGAGCGGCCCACGGGCACGCCGGCGAGCCGGCCGATCAGTGCGGACATTTCACGGAAGCGCTCGGCGGCGCCGCGATCCAACAGCGGGGCGTCTCCGCCCTCCGCCTCCAGGTAGTCCAGGAAGCTCTGCTGGCACACCACGGGCGAGGCGTTCATCAGGCACAGGGTGCCGTCAGCCAGCTCCACGGCCTCCGCGGCGCCAACGCGGCCTTCGCGCGCCAGCCGCCACCAGACGCCTTCCGCGTTCTGGTACACGACCAGCCCCTTGCGCGTCTCCGTGCCGAGCGCGCGCTCCACCTGCGCGGGCAGGTGGCAGGGCGCCACGTGGTACTGGCCCACCAGCACCATGACCAGCGGCCGGTCCGGCGCGCGGGCGGCGCGGGCGATGCGTTCGGCGGCGTAGGCGTCGCGAAGTTCCAGCGAGCGCTCACCCTGCGCCCGGCGGTCGATGCCCACCACTTCCAGCTTCTGCTTGCGCGCGAAGGAGAACAGGGCGCGCGTATTGGACCACACCCCCGAGCCGTGTCCCAGCTTCGCCAGCAGGGAGCGCTCGGTGACGCGGCCAGCGCGCCAGGCGTCCACGGTGGCCTGGTGACGGCCCTCTACACACTCCAGCGCCATGATGACGCGGCGGCCCGAGGCCTGCGCCCGCTCCACCAGTGCGAGGTACGTCTCCTGCGCGAGCGGGAGCGTGTGGTAGTCGCCGACGTAGACGATGTCCGCCGCCTGGACCTGCTGGTACACGGCGGGCAGCGTCGTGACGCTCCGGTAACCCGAGGTGCGCCGCCGGAAGCGGGCCTCGTAGGTTCGGAAGGATGCCGTCTGTCCGTCAACCACTCGGGCAATCTGCGCGCGCTGGCGTCGGAACAGGGCGAGGTGCAAGGCGAGCGAAGCGCGCATGGAGTGCCGCAATCCCTCGCACGCCACCGCAGGCCCGGCAAAAAAACGGCGCGTCCGTGTGTCGGGAGCGTTCCTTGACTGGGGCGGAAGGCCAATGGACCATGGTCCTCAGCCTTGAAGACCGCACACGCTCGCGCGACCCTCCTCAGCCTGGTCCTCGTCATGGCGGTGCCCGGCCGTGCCGAGGAACCGGGGCTCTTGCATTCCCCACCGGAACGCGCCGAGCCGCGCGTCGCGCTGCAAGTCGACGGCACGCTGGTGGAAGGCCGCCGCGTCCTCGAGCTGTACGTGCGCTACCGAGGCCCGGGCGAGCCCTACGCCCGCCGCCCCATGGAGCGGGAGTACGGCGACCTGTACCGGGCCGTGATTCCCGCGGAGCACGTCGTCCCGCCTGGCATCGAGTACTACGTCGAGGGCCTCACCGCGGATGGCCAGCGCGTACCGCTCTTCCAGTCCGCCTCGCGCCCCGCACGCGTGCTCGTGGGCGGCGAGACGCCGGCCAGTGCGTCCATCGTCCGGCCCACGCCGCCGCCCGAGCGCCGGCCCCCGCCGAGCCGGACGCCACCGCGTGCCGCTCCACCCGAGCGTACGCCGCCTCCCGAGCGCACGCCTCCGCCTGAGCGCTCCCGCGCGCAGGCATCCGCGCCGCGAAAGGATGCGCCCCCGTCGACGCCGCAGGACGACTCCATGGCCGCGCTCACGGCGGACGTGCCCGAGGATGCGCCCACGGAGGCTTCGTCGCCGGCACGGCCGTCCCGGCCCTCCGCGGCGGCAGGCAGCGCACCTGCGTCGCGTGAGCCGGCGACCCCACGTTCCGAACTGGAGGAGGACCTGGCCCTCTACAGCGCCGAGGACACGCTGGCCCTGGCCACGCGCCACGAGGCGGCGGTGCGGACGGTGCCCGCCATTGGCGCCTCGTTCAGTCAGCAGCAACTGCGTTCCCTGGGCGCGCGCACCGTGGCGGACGTCCTGGACGTGGTGCCCGGCCTGTCGGTCAGCAGGGATGTGCAGGGCTTCCACCGCACCGCCATTCGTGGCCTGCGCAATGACGCGGAGGTGCTCTTCCTCCTCAACGGCCACCGCCTCAACAGCTTCTTCGATGGCAAGGCGCTGATGAACCTGCCGGTGGAGAACCTGGAGCGGGTGGAGGTCATCCGCGGCCCTGGCTCCGCTCTCTATGGCGCCGGTGCCTTCCTGGGCGTGGTCAACATCGTCACGGACACGTCGGACGGCGTTCGGACGACCGTGTCCGTCGGCGGTTACCCGGGACAGGACGACCGGCTCGCCGTCACGGGGAACGGACACCTCTCCGCGGGGCACACCGCCGGGAACCTGCGCGTCTTCGCGGACATTGACGTGTGGAGCCAGGCCGGTGACTCCACCGTCATCGAGAACGACGGCCTGGACGACGAGACGCGCTCGCAGGGGCTCCGCGACGTGACGGACCCCGCGGGGCGCACCCGCGACGATCGCTTCCTCTTCAACGCGGGCGCGGGCGCCACCTACGCCATGGGCGACGCGGGCCGCCTGGGAGCCTCCGCGCGCTTCCTCACCGAGCGCCGCAGCGCCCTGGTGGGCCTCTTCGACACGGTGGGCGAGGACTCCAAGCTGGGCTGGAATGTCTTCCTCGCGGACCTGACCTGGGAGCGCTCCTTCGGACCGGACGTGACGCTCCGCGCGCGGGCTGCGTATGACCAGCAGTCCACCGACCGCTTCTTCCAGATCACCCCTCACGACTTCAGCGCCGGCACGGGCACGAACCGCCTGTTCGAAGAGGGGATGCAGGAGCAGACCCGTGTCTCCGTGCGCTCGCTCACCGGCTCCGTGGACGCGGACGTGGCCCTGGGCGCCTACAACCGCCTCTCCCTGGGCGCGGTGGTGGAGCAGCAGTCGCTGGGTGAATACGACTACGTGACGAACTACACCCTGGACGCCCAGGTGCGTCCGGACGGCCTGGCGCGGCCGGAGGGCATGGTGGACCTGACGAGCGGCGCCGCGTCCCGCCGCCTCAACGTGGGCCTGTTCGCGCAGGACCAGTGGACCGTCGTCAACGCGCTCACCCTCACGTTCGGCGTGCGCATGGACGCCACCCAGCTGCCTACCGTGGACGCGTCCGGCGCCATCAACGGCACCCGCTTCGTGCCCACCCTCAATCCGCGCGTGGGGCTGGTGTTCGCGGCCACCGACGCGCTGGTGCTCAAGGCCCTCTACGGGCGTGCCTTCCGCGCGCCCACGCTGCAGGAGTTGGTCGAGCGCATTCCGGACACGGAGTACAACCAGGGCCGCTTCGAGGGGAACCCGCGCCTCCAGCCCTCCACGGTGGACACCTTCGAGCTGGGCGCGGACCTCATCCAGGCGGCGGGGGACGCGCGCGTGCGGCTGCGCGCCAACGCGTACGTGGCCCTCTTCGGCTCGCCCATCGTCCCCGTGGACACGTCGGGCAACATCGTCCCGCTGCGCAACCGCGAGCTGGGCGTGCGTGTGTACGGCGTGGAGGGGGAGGCCAGGCTGGAGGCCTCCAAGCGCGCGTATGCGTGGCTCAACGCCAGCATCTCCCGCGCGGAGGACCTGGAGCTGCCCGCCCAGTCCCGCCTGCTCACCGACACACCGCAGGCGCGCTTCAACGCCGGCGTGACGATGCCCATCGGCGCCTATGTGAATTTCGACGTGGTGGTGCGCACGGGCGCGGAGCGGCGCAACAACAGCCGCTCCGTGCTGGAGCTCATCCGCCGCTACAAGATTCCGTCCTACAGCCTCATCACCGCGCAGCTGCGCACCGAGCCCATCCTGGAGCACTTCGAGGTGGCCCTGGTGGCACACAACCTGTTCGACAATGACCTTCGCGACGACGTGCCCCGTCCGGACCGTGTCCCCGGGCTGCTCCCGCGCGAGGGCATGTCCGGATTCCTCACCGTGAGGGCCCACTACTGATGCCGCGCTCCCGCTCGCTCTTCGCCGCGCTCACCTTCGGGCTGGGCGCCTTCCACGGCGGCTGCATCGCCTACAACGACTCGTGCCAGCCCCTGGTGGAGGACCCCGACGCCGTCGTGGGCTACCTGGCCGACGATGTGCTCCTCGACAAGGTCTACACGCGGCACGACAACAATGCGCTGGGCCAACTCGTCGCGGATGCCCTCCTGCACGCGGAGGATGACTCCTCACGCCCCGCGGTGCTGGGCGTCGTCAACGGCGGCTCGTTGCGCCAGGAAGGTCTGTGCGTCACGCGGACCGAGCTGCGCCAGGGCCCGCTCACGGATGGCGTGCTCCACGAGCTCATCCTCTTCGAGAACCTCGTCGTGACGGTGGACCTCACGGAGAAGGAGCTCGTGGACATGCTGGAGCTGTCCGTGGGCGCGCTGTACCTGGAAGGGCAGAGCATCGCATCGCCTTCCGGCGCCTTCCTTCACGTGTCCGAGGGCAGCTCGCTGCGCGTGGACTGCGCCCAGCCGAAAGGCTCGCGCGTGCGCGAACTGACGGTGGGCGGGGTGAATGTGGCGCTGCCGGCGCGCGAAGACGCGTCCATCCGCTACCGCGTGGCCATGAACGCGTACATCTTGGAGGGAGGAGACGGCTACGGCGCGGCGCTGGGCAACGCGGGACAGAACCCGGACCGCAACCCGGTGCAGGCTCGCAAGCTGGGCGGTACCGAAGCCAACCTCGCTTCGGCGTACATGAAGGCAAAGCACCCAACGCCCGTGCAAGCGCTGCGCGAGGAGTCGCGTGTCGTCTTCCAGAACTGCGCCCTGCCCGCGAGGCCCGCGGGCAGGTGAGGGTGGGGAGCCGGGCGTGGAGCCGGCCCTCCGGAACTACTTGGGCTCTTCGGTGGGCGCCGCCGCCACGGCCGTCACCGGCTGGGCGGGGGCGCCCACCGAAGAGCCCAAGTAGTTCCGGAG
>NZ_JAAEAH010000128.1 GCF_010998615.1 Myxococcus sp. CA023
TCCCCCACCACGCCCAACAACCGCACCTGGTGCCGCTCCATCTTCCGAAGGGCCGCCAGAAGGGTATCCGTGGGAAAAACGGTGGCGAAAAGGGAGGACCACATTTCCTTCCAAGCCTGTTTCCGCCGCATTGCCACCTCCTCCGAGTCGTTGCCTACATCTCCCTGCAACAGTCCTGCCGGGCGGGTGCTTGCTCACCAATGAACACGGCATGGCCCCGCGGTCCGGCTTAGACTGGCGACGTGACTCGTCGACAGGTGGCACGGTTGGGTCGGATGGCGGACCTCTTTTCGCGAACGATGGTGCGCGGGAAGGAGGGGCTGCTGACGCTCACCTTCCGCCCGGACGAGCTGTACCGGGTGCCCACGGACGACGGGGCCTCCATTGCCCTGGGCCGCTACCACGCCCGAGGCGAGAAGCGCTTCGCCCAGCCCGTCATCCTCTGCCACGGGTTGGGAGCCAACCGCTTCCACATGGACTTCGACGAGCAGTACAGCCTGGCCCGCTACCTGGCCCGGTCTGGCTTCGAAACGTGGGTGCTGGAGCTGCGGGGCCGGGGGCTGGCGGGCGACTGCCCGGATTTCAACTTCGACGACCAGGCCGAGCACGACGTGCGCACGGCGGTGCGTACCGTCTTGTCCACAGGTGCGAAGGAAGTGCTCTGGGTTGGTCATTCCAAGGGCGGGCTGATGCTCTATGCCCACCTGGCGAAGACGCCGCAGGCGCCCGTGCGGGCGGCCGTCACCCTGGGCAGTCCCTTCACCTTCGCGGTGCAGCCGGGCCTGCGGACCTTCATCCAGAAGGTGGAGCCGGTGCTGAAGCTGCGGGTCATCCCCACCAGCCGCGTCACCAGCATCGCCCTGTTCGGCGCGCCGCCGGGGCCCATGAGCCGCTACATGATGCTGGCGGAGAACATGGAGACGGAGGTGGTGCGGCGCGCGCTGGCCAACGTGCCCGCCGACATCGCCGGCGGCGTGGGGCGCCAGTTCGCGCGGTGGATCACCACCAACCGCTTCACGTCCTACAACGGCGAGTTCGACTACCGCGAGTCCCTGTCCCGGGTGACCATCCCCTTCCTGCTGCTGGCGGGCAGCAAGGACCTGCTGGCCCCACCCATGGCGGTGGCGCGCGCCAAGGAGTACCTGGGCGGGCCGGTGAAAGTCCTCGTCGCCGGCAAGGCCCACGGCTTCGGGGCGGACTACGGGCACGCGGACCTGGTCCTGGGCCGCCGGGCCCCGGACGAAATCTTCCCCCTGGTGGAGGCGTTCCTCTCCGCACACGCGACGCAGCCGTAGGCCCGGTGAGGTTGTCCGGCCCTGCCCGGCGTGCTACCGGAACGGGCCTCGCGCCATGACTGACGGCTTGCCAATCTGGAGCCCTCCCCCTCACGAGGCCCCGCGCATGCGCTTTTCTCCCACCCGCGCCTTCCTGGTCCCACTCGCCATCGCCCTGGCCGCAGGGGTGGGCATGCCCGCCTGCACCAAGCCCGTGATGGAGACGCCGGAGGCCCTGGTGGTCGCCAGCGTCAACGGCGAGGTGCTCAGCCGGGCGGACTTCGAACAGGAACTGTGGCGCGAGCTGGCGCTGACAGACGTGTCCCAGCGCACCTTGGAGGACGTGGAACCCTTCAAGCGCGCGCTCCTCGACACGTACATCCACCGGATGCTGCTGCTGCAGGAGGCTCGCAAGCACAACATCACCGTCACCCCGGAGGAGGTGGACCGGGGGGTCCTGCGGCTGTCGGGAGACTATCCGGCGGGCAACTTCAACGAGGTCCTGGCCCAGGGGCAGCTGTCCATGGCGGAGCTGCGCTCGCGGGAAGCAAGCCGGCTGACCATCGAAAAGCTGTTCGCCAGCCACGTCTATTCGCGCGTGGCGGTGACTGAAGAAGAACTGCGGGCCTGGTACGGCGCGCACGAGAAGGACTTCCACGAGCCCGAGCAGGTCCACGCCGCGCAAATCGTGGTGAAGGGCCTGGACGAGGCACGGCGGCTGCAAACCCAGCTCAAGTCCGGCAAGAAGTTCGCGGACCTGGCGCGCAGGTATTCGCTCAGCGCGGACGCCAAGGTGGGAGGCGACCTGGGGTTCTTCCCCCGGGGGCAGATGCCGCCCGCCTTCGACGAGGTGGTATTCAAGCTGGGGGTGGGGCAGGTTTCGGACGTGGTGTCTACCGAGTACGGCTTCCACCTGTTCCGCGTGCTGGAGCGCAAGCCGGCGCGCAAGCGGGAGTTCGTGGAAGTCCGTTCGCTGGTGGAGGGCAAGCTGCTGGAGCAGAAGCGGTCGCAGGCGCAGGAGACGTTCGAACAGGAGCTGCGGCAGAAGGCGCAGGTCCAGGTGAACGAGGCCACGTTGCAGGCCATCCGCGGGCGTCCGGCGCCTCAGCAGGCGACGGCGGAGTGACGACGAAATCGAAGACCGGGGCGGCGGTTGGACGCGCCCGGGGTGGTACGGAAGGATGGCGGGAATGAAGAAGCTGGTGGCGGCAATCGCGGCGGTGGCGCTCCTGGGGAGCAGCGGGGCGGCGCACGCGGAGCTGGTGGACAAGGTGGCCGCGGTGGTGAACCGCGACATCATCGCGCTGTCCGAGGTGCAGCAGCGCGCGGCGCCGGAGATGGCCCGCGTCAACGACCCGGATCCGCGCAAGCGCGGCGAGCAGCGGCTGCAGCTGATGAAGACGGCCCTGGACACCCTCATCGGCGAGAAGCTGATGGAGTCCGAAATCGCGCAGCTGGGCATCACCGCCAGCGAGGCGGAGGTGGATGAGCTGGTGGCGGACGTGCGCCAGCAGAACAACATCACCGACCCCGCGCAGTTCGAGCAGCTCCTGCTGGGTGAAGGCCTCACCATGGCCACCTACCGGGACATGATGCGCAAGCGCATCCTGCGTGACCGCCTGCTGCGAATGAAGGTGGGCCCCCAGGTGAAAATCACCGAGGAGGACCTCAAGGCCGCGTACACGCAGTACACGCGCATGGAGAGCGGTGACTCGGAGGTCCACGCGCGCCACATCCTGGTGCAGGTGGACGCCAAGGCCACGGCGGAGCAGGTGGAAGCCGCCAAGAAGCGGGCGGAGGCCATCGCCACGGAAGCGCGCCGGCCGGGCATGGACTTCGCCTCGCTGGCCCGCGCCCGCAGCGAAGGCCCCAGCGCCGCGGACGGCGGTGACCTGGGCTGGTTCAAGCGTGGCGTCATGGTCGCGGCCTTCGAGAAGGCCGCGTTCGGCCTCCCCGAGGGCGGCGTCAGTGAGCCGGTGCGCACCAACTTCGGCTGGCACGTGCTGAAGGTGGAGGAGCGCCGCTCGGTGGCCGCCGAGTCCTACGAGGAGATGCGCTCCAAGCTGGAGGGCAAGCTGCTCCAGGAGAAGACGGAGAAGTTCCTCGACCAGTACGTGCAGGAACTGCGGCAGAAGGCCAACATCGACGTGAAGATGTAGCCGCCGTGGGCCTTCCGCTCGTCGGAATCTCCCTGGGAGACGTGTCGGGCATCGGGCCGGAAGTGACGGCCGCGGCCCTGACGAAGCCCTCCGTGCGCAAGGTGCTCGTCCCCGTCATCTTCGGAGACGGGCCCACGCTGGCGCGCTTCCCCGCCTTCCGGCGCTATGCCCGCGTGGAGCCCTCCGCCCTGGGCCGCGTGGAGGGCCCCACCGTGGTGGAGGTGACGCGGCTCGCGGAGAAGAACCGCGTGCCCGGAAAGCCCTCGCGCGAGGGCGGCCGCGCGCAGTACGCCTTCGTGACGGCGGCCATCGACGCGATGCGGGCCGGACACGTGGACGCGCTGTGCACCGCGCCCGTGTCGAAGGAGCAGATTTCCCGCGCGGGCATCCCCTTCATGGGCCACACCGAAGTGCTGGCGGAGGCCTTCGGCGTGGACGTGATGATGCTGATGGATGGGCCTCGCGTGCGTGTGGCCCTGGCCACCAACCACGTGCCCCTGGCGGACCTGCCGCGCCTGCTCACCGTGGACGGCCTGACGGCGCAGCTCAAGCTGCTGTCGCGCAGCCTGGAGCCAGTGGTGGGCCACAAGCCGCGCATCGCTGTGCTGGGGCTCAACCCGCACGCGGGCGAAGGTGGGCTGCTGGGACGCGAAGAGGTGGAGGTAATTGGCCCCGCCATCCGCAAGGCCCGCGCGGCCCGGGTGGACGCGCATGGGCCCATCCCCGCGGACGGGCTCTTCGCGAAGCCGGACCAGGTGGGCGCGCGCTACGACGCGGTGCTGGCCATGTACCACGACCAGGGGCTCATCCCGGCCAAGGCGCTGGACTTCGAGCGCACGGTGAACGTGACGCTGGGCCTGCCCGTGCCGCGCACGTCTCCCGACCACGGCACGGCCTACGCCATCGCTGGCAAGGGTGAGGCGAGCTGCGTGCCCATGGTGGAAGCGCTGCTCAAGGCCGCCCAACTCGCGGGAGCCCGTCTTGCACACCAGGCAACCGGTCGACGTGCTCGGCCAGGTCCGCTCCGTCCTTCGCCGGGTCGATGAGCTGAACGTGCGCCCCGGAGCCACTGTCCGGGAGCACCAGCACGCTCACGAGGCCCCGGGGACACTCACCCAGGCAGCCTGACGCAATCACCCGTGTCCGCTCGGCGAGGCCCCGTCCTGCCAGGGCCTCCCGCAGCCGGCGTGGCAGGTCCACGCCACCGGCGCTGGCCTCCAGCCGCACGAGGCAGCGGTGGCAGACGTGCAACTCCGTGGGCTCCGGCGGACTGGGCGCTGGCATTCCAGGTGGAAGCATAGAAGCCAGTAGTCCGCCCGCGCCTCAGAAGATGAAGGGGAAGCGGATGGGCTCCTGCATCCGCACCTGATGCACCGGGAACTTCCAGCGGCGCACCACGTCCTCGATGCAGCGCGACAGCGGCGTGGCGCGCAGCGCGGCGGTGTCCATGGACACGTTGAGCGTCTCACCGCTGGGGAGCACCGACCACTGCACCATGAAGCGACCACCGGCCTCCATCGGCGTGCCCTGCGCGTGTGAGCGCAGGCAGGCAGTGATGGCGGGCTGGTTGTTCAGCACCACCTGCTTCACGTCCTCCGGCGTGAGGTGCTCCTTCACGTCCACCGCGGGCGGCACGTAGACGGTGCGCGCGGGCGCCTCCGCCTTCGAGACCTCCGCGTCCGCGTCTTCCGTGAAGCCCAGCTCGCGCGCGAAGGCCTCATCGAGGTCCGCGTACGGCCCCTTCTCCAACGTGTCCTCCTCCACGGCCTCCGCGACGACATCACCCGGTGAAGTCGCGATGGCGTCCTGGGAAGCAGTGCCTTCCGCACCCGTGTCTCCCAGGTCGAGTTCGACGGGAGCAGGCGGCAGGGCCGACGCCCCGTCCGTCTTCGCGGGGGCCATGCGCTTGATGGGCGCGGGGCTCACCACCGCGAGCGACTCCGCCATGGGCGTGCCCGGGTTTCGCGCCGGCGCCGAGGCAGGCACGGAGACGTGCGACGAGGCAGCGAGCGCCGCGTCCGGAGATGAACCGCTCACGGCGGCCTGCGTGAACGTGCTCGCTCCAATGGCGTGCCCAGACGGAGCGGCGGTGCGCATCGCGGCGCCGGCGCCAGCCGAGGACAGGCCCGCCTGGGCATCACCGCTCGCGCCAAGGACAGCGCCGTGCGCCGTGCGCCGGATGGCATCATCGACGCGCGCCTGCGTCCCAGTGAAATCTCCGCGCACGTAGAGTCCCGCGACCAGCAGCAGGCCCGCCGTCAGCGCGCCCACGGCCGCCGCGCCCATCAACGCCCCGGCGCGAAGTCCCAGGACACGGCCTGTCTCGGTCGCACTCGCACCGCGCCACCGCGTGGATTCCAGGTGCGCATGCGGCGGCGCATCACCCCACATGGGCGCATCCGGCGCACGCGCCAGCACATCCTCCGCACGCGGCGGCAACAAGGCGCCCAGGGACGTCACCTTCTTCGCACCAGGCGAAGTGCGCATCCACTCGGGAATCTCCACCGTGGGCTCGGGCAACACGTCCAGCGCGTGCGAGGTGGACGGCGGCAGGCGTTCCAGCCACTCCGTCTCCTCCTCCGCGAGTGCGAGCAGCGCGCGCATGCTCGCGGAAACATCCGTCACGGGTGCAGTGTCTTCCACGACAGCGTCGTCTTCACACGTCTCGAGAAGCTCGCGGTCGAGATACGCGTCGAGGTCTCCCTCGAGCGCCTCGCTCACGCTCACCGTGCCGCGCGGCTCCAACGCACCTGGAGTGCCTTTGCCCTGAGTACGGAACTGCCCTTCAGCTCCGGAAAGAAGCTCGTCCACACGCCCTCCCTCGCCCGCGCTGCACTCACCGGCCCTGACTTCGACAGGGCGTGCAACGTAGGAACCGGCCCTCGTCGCGCCACCCCCCACTGTTCGTCCTTGAACGCTGTGCCCCCTGGAGGCACCGCGCCTGTCCACAGCTTCACCGGGTCAACTCACGGCGGATGGCGCACGCGGCCCCGCAACTTCGCGCTCTGGAGATTCATTCCGCACGCGTGCAGGCGCGTTGTACTCACGACACCTCATGTAACAAGCTCTCCTGCATTCACCCTGCTGGCCGCCTCTGCGTGCGGCCATGTTTCCACCCGGAGTCAGTCACCCATGAGCACGACTTCCACCGATGACATACGCACGCTGACGGAGCTCGCAGGCCGCGTCATGCGCGCCATCCAGACGAAGGACCTGGAGACCATCAAGTCGCTCACGACCGAGGACTTCATCTATCGCGGCGCGGACGGCGCGGAGATGAACCGTGACGCGTTCATCGTGGGCATCGCCGAAATCCCCGGTGACATCACGTCCGTCGAAGCCGAAAAAATGAAGACCCACGTCTTCGGTGACACGGGCGTGCTGGCCGGCGTCCAGCGCTCGCAGGTGCGCATGATGGACGGCAGTGAGGTCACCGACGCCGTGTACTTCACCGACGTGTGGCAGCGCCGCGACGGAAAGTGGCTCATGGTGTTCGCGCACAGCAGCCCGGCCGCGCCCACCGAGGCTCAGCAGGCGCCCGAAGGCGCACCGCAGCAGCAGTAACCCTGCCCCTGCGTCCCACCGGGACGTTCCACACTCCACACCCCGATGCGCAGCGTCAGGCGCCGCGCACCCCACATTGCAGCGCCTCCTACGCAGAGCGCGCATCCTGATACACTCCCAGACAGGGAGGCCGTCATGATGCAGCTCTTGCACGGTGAGCGCCGGTGGCGACTGCCGGCCCAGGGGGAAGACTGGCTCGTCGTACCTTCCGTCGACCTGGAGCGGCTGAAACATCCGCACGCGCCCGTCCCCGACGTCTTCGTCAGCGCCGCCTTGAAGCGCTGGCTGGCCACCCCCGCCGCGCACACGCTGTATGCGATGTACGAAGCGCTCGGAGGCAACCGCCCGCTGGGGCTGTCCGGCCTGGAGCGCGGCCGGTACGAGCAGCGCCTTCAGCAGCGGCTCACCGAGGCCTTTGTGCATGGCGAGCTGGTGGCGCTCCCCATGGCGCGTCCGGTGCTGCTGCCCACGCCCTGGCCGGAACCACCGCCGCTGACGTCCGAGGAAGCCCCCGTCGAGGAACAGACGTGGCTGGCCATCGAGCTGAAGGACGAGGAGGGCAACCCCATCCCCCACGCGCGCTACCTGGTGACGCTCCCGGATGGGAGCACGCGCGAAGGCACCCTCAACAAGAATGGCTACGCGCGCGTGGACGGCGTGAATCCCGGCCAGTGCCAGGTCACCTTCCCGGAGCTGGACGGGCAGAGCTGGTCATGACGGCCTCGATGTCCGAGGCCTCCTTGGGGATGGCGGCGGTGAGCACCTCGTTTCCGCCCGGCGTGACAAGCACGTCGTCCTCGATGCGGATGCCGCGCACGTCCGCGTAGCGCGCCAGCACGTCGCGCTGGAGCCTGTCCTTCGCGCGCGCCATGAGCCGCGCGTCCGACAGGATGGCGGGCACCTGGTACATGCCCGGCTCAATCGTCACCGCCATGCCGGGCTCCAAATCCCGGTCCAACCGCAGCGAGCGGTGACCGAACTCCGGCGAGCGCGTGCGGCCCGGCGCATAGCCCGCCCGGTCCCCCAGGTCCTCCATGTCATGCACGTCCAGCCCCAGCAGGTGGCCCACGCCGTGCGGGAAGAAGAGCGCGGTGACGCCGTCCACCACCAACTCCTCCGGGTCCCCACGGAGGATGCCCAGCGCCACCAGGCCTCGCGCCATCTCCCGGTGCGCGGCCAGGTGCACGTCGCGGTAGCGCGTCCCGGGCTGGACCGCGTCGATGCTGGCCTTCTGCATGCGCAGCACGACGTCGTACAGCTCGCGCTGCGTCGTGCTGAAGCGCCCCGTCACCGGCCACGTGCGCGTCACGTCACAGGCGAAGCCGGCGGGACTTTCACCACCCACGTCCGCCAGCAGCAGGTCTCCCTCGCGCAGCGTGTGGTCATAGCGCAGGTTGTGCAGCACCTCGCCGTGCACGGTGACGATGGGCTGATACGCCGGTCGCACGTCGCGCGAGACGAACTCCGCCTCCATCGCGGCGCGCACCGCGGCCTCCAGGATGCCCGGCCGCGTGGCGCGCATGCCCGCCATGTGGGCCAGCACCGTGACTTCCGCGGCCTGACGCAGCTGCGCCTGCGCGGCGTCGTCATGGCGAAGCCGCAGCGCAATCATCGCGTCCGCCAGCGGCACGTCCACCGCCGCCAGGTGGCCGGGACGCACCTCGCGGCCCAGCAGCGCGGCCACGTCCAGACACGTCTCCAGGTCCGGCGTGGGCAGCGTCGCCACGTCGCGGCCCTTCAACGCCGCGGGCAGCTCGGCGCGCGAGCGCACGGTGCAGCCCGTCCGCTCCGCGATTTCAGCGAAGCCGGGCACCGCGCCGTCCCACAGCGCGTCGTCGGGACCGGGCTCGGGCAGGTACAGCGTCCAGCCATGGCCGTCATACAGGCCCACGCCGTCCGGCGCCGCGAGCCCGAAGAGGTAGAGGAAGTGGCTCGACGCCCGAAAGGGGAACTGGTCGGCGGCGTAGTTGCGCGGGCGGGGGCGGCTCGACGCCAGCAGCGCGGCTGCGCTCCCCAGGGCTTTCGCCAGCTGCTCCCGCCGTCGGGTGAGAGCGGAGCGCTCGGAAACGGAAGGGAGCAGCATTCTGGAGCCTCGCGTTCAGGCACCCAGCGGGCGCTGGGGCAACAGCTTGAAAAGGAAGGCCAGCAGGTCGTCGAAGTGGCCGCCCTTGCGGAAGACGGCGTCCACCGGCATGTCGATTTTCCCGTCATGACCGGTGACGAAGACGACCTTGGTCTTCGGCATGTGGTGGCGCACCAGCGGAATCAGCCCCGTCCCAAAGCCGTCACCCAGGCTCTGGTCCAACAGCACGGCGTCATACGCGCGAGGCCGGTTCAATAATCCCGCGGCCTCCGAATAGGAACCGGCGGTGACGACCGCGAAGCCCGCATCCTCCAAAAGCGCGGACAGCGTCATCCGGTTGGAAGGGTCGTCTTCCACGAGCAGCAGGCAACGCCCGAACGTCCAGTTCGTCTCCATCACTTGCTCCCCCGAGTCACGTCATTCCGGTCATGGGCCCCGGCCTCCGGGCCCGTGAATTGGATTTCCACGTAGGTGCCCCCGGAGGGGCCCGCGCCCAGGTCCAGTTGCCAGCCATGCCGCACGGCCGTCCGGTGGACGATGCTCAGCCCCAGCCCGGCGTGGTGGGACCGCGTGGTGAAGAAGGGCTCCAGGGCGCGCGAGTACGCCTCCGCCGCCAGGCCCTCTCCGGTGTCCTCCACACGCAGGCACACGCCGCTTTCGGTGTCGCGCGTGCGCACCGTGAGCGTCCCGCCGCGCGGCATGGCCTCCAGCGCGTTGTCCACGAGGCAGCGCACCAGCAGCGCCAGGTCCTCCACCTCCAGCGGGACGCCGCCCTGCTCCCTCAGGTCGCGCACCACCTCCACCGACGGCGGCACCTGGGCCTCGGCGAGCGCGTGCTCCACGCCATCGCGGGCGCTGCACCGGGGACGCGTGCCACCGGTGAGCGGCGGCGCGCGCTTGGAGAGCACGTCCTCGGCGGACGTCAGCTCTTTTTCGATGAGCTGGAAGAAGGTCTCCACGCGCGGGTCCGCGCTCCAGAGGTCCGTCTTCTTCACCTGCCGCATCAAGTAGAACGAGGCGTTGCGGATGCTGGCCAGCTTGTTGCGCAGGTCGTGCCGCAGGGTGGAGGCCACCACGTCCGCCACCGCCGCCCGCTCACGCGCCTGGAGGTCTCTGCCTGCCATGGGTCAAATCCTCGCGCCTTGCAGCCCTTGTTGAGGCCGGCCTCGCACCCTTGCAATCGCCTGTACCAGCTCGCGCAACGGTACCGGCTTGGTCATGCACACCACCGCGCCCTGCGCCGCCACCCTGCGGAGCATCTCCGGCACCACGTGGCCGGACACGGCGATGATGGCGACGGACAGGTTCGCCGCGCGCACCTTGGACACCAGCTCCGGCCCACTCATCTCCGGCATCACCAGGTCCAGCACGCAGACGTCGTATTCCCCCGAACGCAACGAGGACAACGCCTCCTCGCCGCTGTACACGGCGCGCGCGCGCAGCCCCACCGTGCTCAGGGCGCGCACCATGCCGCGCGCCACCTGTTCGGTGTCGTCCACCACCAGGACCTGCGGCGCCGCCGCCGCGCGCAGCACCGTGTCCAGCGCGTGCGTCACATCGAAGGGCTTGGGCAGCACGGTGAAGGCGCCCTCGGCGAGCGCGTCATCCACCAGCTCCTCCGCCGTGAAGGCCGTCATCAGCACCACCGGCATGTCGGGGCGCTCCTGCTTGATGCGGCGCAAGAGCTCCACGCCGTGCAGGCCGGGCATGCGGATATCCGTGAGCACCACGTCCACGGATTGCTTCTCCAGGAGGCGCAAGGCCTCCTCACCATTGGCCGCCTCGAGGACCGTGTGGCCCTCCAGCTCCAGGTTCGCGGCCAAGGTGATGCGAAGCGACTCCTCGTCGTCGACCAGCAGGATGCGCGCGGGGGCCACTGCGACGTCCTCCATCATGCGGCCTGGGCCGCCGCTGCCGCGGGGAGCTCGATGAGGAACTCACTACCCCGCTCCGCTTCGCTGCGCACAGAGATTGTGCCGCCATGACGTTGCACCATGTTGGCGACAATGGCCAGTCCCAAGCCGGTGCCACGCGTCTTCGTGGTGAAGAGCGGTTCGAAAATCTTGGGCAGCACCTCCGGAGGAATCCCCGCGCCGTCATCCACGACCCGGATGCGCCAGGGACTCGCGTCTCCACCTTCCGCTACGACTGAAACCACTCCATTGCGCCCCACGGGCATGGCCTCCACCGCGTTCTGCACCAGGTTCACCAGGACCTGACGGAACTGCTCCTTGTCCAGGTGCGGCACCGGCAACGACTCCGGCACGTCATTGACGATTCGCACCCCTTCCCGCTGCGGCACCACGCCAATGGCCTCGTCCACCAACGGACGCAGCGGACACGGCTGGAGCGCGGGCGGACGCTCGCGGGCGAAGTCGAGCAGGTCGGAGATGATTTTCGCGCAGGCGTTCAGCTCGCGCTCCATCAGCCCCAGGAACTGGGGGACCCGTGGGTCATCCGCGGCCCCTGCTGGGTCCCTCGTGAGCTTCCGGGAGAGATAGGCGTGGGAGTTGCGCACGGCGGCCAGCGGGTTTCGCAGCTCGTGCCCCACGCTGGCGGCCAGCTGTCCCACCGCGGCCAGCTTCTCCACGCGGATGAGGTGCTCCTGGAAGCCGCTGAGCTCGCGCAGGGCGCGGTCCAGCTCGCGCGCCTTCGCGTGCTCCCGTTCGCGGGCCAGCTCCAGCTCTGCCCGGCGCACCGCCACCTCGCGCAGCTCGCGCAACATGCCCCGGCACGAATACACCAGCACCACGTCGATGAAGGCCACCCAGAAGGCGTGCTCCACGAACCGCCACAGCTCCGGCGGAAGCCCGCCGTAGAGCGAGTGTGACCACATGGTGCCGCGCATCACGTGGTCCACGACGGTGGTGATGCTCGCGGTGAGCAGCACCCATGGGTCGCGGTACAGCGCCAGGAAGGCCAGCGAGCCGAAGATGTGGAAGTGCGTCTCCACCCGGCCGTCCGTCAGGAAGATGAGCAGCGAGGACCAGAGCGCCTGGCATACGGCCACCACGTGACGGGTGGGCGTGGAGCCCGGGCGCCAGCGGGCCATCACCATCGGGAAGGCGCTGAGCAGCGTCCCCACCAGCACGGCCGCCTGGAGCTGCGCGCCGCTGCCCCGCGGACCGAACAGGGCGATGACGATGCCCACCGCCCACTGCCCCAGCATCAGCCCCGCGAAGAGCCGGTCCGTGCGGACCCGCACCGCGGACAGGTGCTCGCGGAACAGCCGCGCGGCGCGCTCCTTGAGCGCCATGGGCGGGCTGGACGTCTCGGCGCGCGCCGGGCTCATGGCACGCTCCCGCGGGGGTCTTCCAGCTCACAGCCGTAGACGGCGTGCCCGGCCGGCGCTTTCGGTGGCGCGCCACCCAGCAGCGCCTCCACCGCGGCGCGCCCGGCGTTGTCGCCCACGTGGCCCCGGGCCGTGGTGATGCCGCCGCTGAAGCGCAGCGCCCCACCCGCGTCGTAGAAGAGCACCTGACCGGAGGTGACGGCGCCGAAGCGCTCCGCCTGGACGCCGCCCTCGTCGCGCAGGGCGATGACGCCCGGAATCGCCGCCGCGGAGCGCCACAGCTCGCCCTGCTCCCAATCCTTGCCGGTGCCCTCGGGCTTGAGGAAGAGCACGAAGGCGTCGAGCCGCCCCTGTGCCTTCGCCATCACCAACGAGAGTTCTCCCATGCTCGCGCGCGTGCAGGGACAGAGCGGGTGCGCCAGCATCACCAGCGTGGGACGGCCCTCCACGCGTGGCACCGTGGAGTCCCCGGGCCAGCGCGCGGGTGCGGCCAGGGACTCGCCGGGCGTGAGGGAATAGCGAGCCAGGGCGAGCGAACCCGCCACGACGCCGCCGAGCCAGACGACGCCGGTCACCACCCACCACCCACGCTTGCCCACGGGGGGCCTCATCGCTCCCCCCCCGGGTTCGCCAGCGACCCATGCAGGCGCCCCGCGCACGGAACCGTGGCGGACTTGGCGAGTGAGGCTGTCGAGTGGACGGCGGCGGTGGTGACGAGGTGGGGAGCCTCGGCGTCGACCCGCAGCACCTGGAGGCGCTGGGCTTTCATGGCGTGACAAGCCACACGATAGCGCCCAGCCCCCCAGGTCTGTCATGGGTTTGAATGGCAAATGTTCGGAATGTGCGTCGCGCGACCGCCCAGCTGGATGTCTGTAATGGGAATGAAGCGCCGCGCGAGCGACACCGTCACCCGTGGTGCGTGTTAAGCGCGTCCGCGTAGTGTTGGAGCTGGCGCCTGGCGGCGTCGAACGCGTCCGTCACCGCTTGATAGGCATCCTCGTGCCCGGTGCGCGCCTGCGGATCCCGGCTGGCGACGATGTTCCGTCCTGGCACACTCACATCCACGCGCACGTGGAAATGCCTGCCGTGCTGCTTGTGCCGGTGCGGCTCCTCCACCACCACGTGGCACCCCACGATGCCGTCGTAGAACTGCTCCAGCTTGCCGGCGTGGTCGCGAATGTGCTCGCTCAGGGCCTCGCTCGTCTCCATGCCCCGATAGGTGATTTGCAGCGCTCGGTTCATCGTCCGCCTCGCGTGGTGGTGCCCCCGGGAAGGGGGCATCGGGTTGCCTTCCCTTCCGGATGCATTTGCGCGGCCAGCGCGCCAGGTCCGCGAAATTCCATCAATCGCCACGCAAGCCACACGCTGCGTTTGCGGCGAAATGGGACACCGCCGCAGTCTCTGCGGGGCGATTTGCCCCACCCACCCTGAGAGGCGGACGTGGGTCCGCCTGGCTCCACGCTCAACCCAGGGCCGCCACCTCCAGCACCGCCGCGCCGTGCACCTGGCCTCGCCTCAGCGCGGTGAGGGCATCGTTGGCGGCGGACAGTGGGAAGGTTTGCACCCATGTGCGCACCGGCACCTTGGGCGCGAGCGCGAGGAAGTCCAGCGCATCCGCCCGGGTGAGGTTCGCCACCGAGCGCACCACCCGCTCCTCCCACAGCAGCGCGTAGGGGAACGCGGGGATGTCGCTCATGTGGATGCCGCCGCACACCACCACGCCGGCCTTGTCCACCGCCCGGAGCGCGGCGGGCACCAGCGCGCCCACGGGCGCGAAGAGGATGGCCGCGTCCAGCCGCTCCGGAGGCACGGTGTCCGAATCCCCGGCCCACTCCGCGCCCAACTCCCGCGCGAACCGCTGTCCCTCCACGTCCCCCGGCCGGGTGAAGGCGAAGACGCGCCGGCCTTGGTGGCGCGCGACCTGGATGAGCAGGTGCGCCGCAGCGCCGAAGCCGTAGAAACCCAGCAGACGGCGCTCCATCCCCACCATGCGGAGACTGCGAAAGCCGATGAGGCCCGCGCACATCAACGGCGCGGCGTGGACGTCGGTGTACTCGGGCGGCAGGGGGAAGCAGAAGCGCTGGTGGGCCACCGTGAACTCCGCGTAGCCACCATCCAGTTGGTACCCCGTGAAGCGTGCCTGCTCGCAGAGGTTCTCCTGGCCGGCCAGACAGAAGCGGCAGTGGCCACAGCTCCAGCCGAGCCAGGGGACGCCCACTCGCGTGCCCACGGGAATGGCCGTCGCCCGCTCGCCCGCCGCCTCCACCGTGGCCACGATTTCATGGCCTGGGACCAGCGGCAGCTTGGGCTTCGGTAGCTCACCGTCCACGACGTGCAGGTCGGTGCGGCAGACCGCACAGGCGCGCACGCGGAGCAACAGCTCCTCCGGGCCAGGGCGAGGAATGGGCAGCCGCGTCTCCTGCAGGGGCTGCCCGACCTCGCGCAGCACCATCGCGCGCATGCTTCCTTCCATGCTTCACCCCCTGGCGCCGCGCACTCCAGAGCAGCGCACCCGGGAGGAAGATGGGAGGGGCTCCTCAAATCTGCACACCCGCGAGCAGGCCCGGCCACATGCGCACGGTGGTGCGGCCCTCGTCCGCGACGTGGCGCCACTGCGGCCCGATGCCCAGCTCCTTCCACGGGTCGCTGTCATCCCAGGTGACGAGCGTGTTGGCGCTGACGCCACCGAACACCGCGAAGTGCCGCGCCACCTGCCAGCCCGCCGTCAGCCGGAGCTGCCCCAGGACATGGTTCGTGTCCTCGAAGAGCCGCTTCGTGTGGACGGTGCTGCTCACCGCGTCGATGTCGAAGAAGAAGCGGCCCATGGGGATGTGGCCGCCCAGGCCCGCGCCCATGACAAAGCGGCGGCGGTCCTCGTCGATGGAGGGGCTGTAGCCCACCGTGAACAGCGAGTAGATGTGACGGCCGCCCAGCTTCACGCCCACGTTGGTGAGCGCCACATCGCTGGCCCAGGCCTGCACATGCGCCTGGCCGCCGCCGACGAAGCTGAGGATGCCCACCGCCTCGCCGTCCAGCTCGCTGGCCACGTTGAGGATGCCCACCTGCGCGCCCGTCACGTTGTTGGCGATGTTGACGATGCCGACCTGCGCGCCATCCACCTCGCCGCCCACGTTGATGATGGAGAGCTGGGCGCCGGAGAGATTCCGCACGTAGCTGACACCCGAGGACATCTGGAGCCCCGTCATCTGCCCCGCCACGTTGAGGCCCGCGGAGGCCTGGAGCCCGTGGACCCGCCCTGTCGCGATGTTGGCGCCCACCGCAGCCTGGAGCCCGCGCACCGGGCCGCCCGACACGTTGGCGCCCACGCCGAGCTGCGCGCCCAGCAAGCTCTTCCCCGCGACGTTGACGGCCACGGCCATCTGCGTGCCATTCACCTCGCCCGACGCGATGTTGCCACCCACCGCGAGCTGCGCGCCTTCCGCGTTCCCGCGCACCACGTTGACGCCCACCGTGGACTGGAGGCCCAGCAGGTCCGCGCCGGCCACGTTGGCGCCCACGGAGAACTGGGCGCCCGTCACCGGCCCCCGGGCCAGGTTGGCGCCCACCGCGAACTGCGCGCCGCTCAGCCC
>NZ_JAAEAH010000129.1 GCF_010998615.1 Myxococcus sp. CA023
GCCATTTCGGACCTCATGCGCCTGGCACGAAAGGAATTCCGTGCCCTACAGCATCGTCCCGACGTCCTCCGCTCCTTCTTCGAGCACGCTGGGCTCCATGTTTAGCGGACTCGTCGAGGCGGTTTAGTCGCTCTGCCCTGGATGCCGGCTTCTCACTTGCGACTTCTTCTCTCTTCCGTACGAGCACGCGCCGCTGTTCAAGCAGTGCCAAGCCCCACCTCAACCGCTCACGCGCTTTGAGAAGGTCCGTGAAGCGATTCTGCGTCGCCGAGACTTGAGGCGTGAGCCGCGACAGCTCTTGCTCCAATTGCGCGAGTCGATTTCTTGCGGCGGGGAAGGGGCCGGAGGCGACCGCATCGCGCTCCTCCTGCAGCGCTACTACGGTCTTCCCGAGGTCAACCTGCTGCCTTCTAACCTTGTCTGCCTCTGCCAAGGCTGCTGCGCGGACGTCCTCGATTTCCCTCAGCGGGTGCCCATGGCGCTGCGCAGGAGACTGCGCGCCGCACAGCGGGCAGTCCTTCTCTCCGTCGAGCGCAAGGACGAACCCTGCTTCCTCCAGTGACTCCAAGCGCTGGACGTCGGACACGTAGATGGCATCGAGTTGCTGAAAACGCGCCAAGCGCGTCTGGATGTCTGCGAGTCGCTGCTCGTGGGATGAGAGTTCCTGCACCAGGCTACGCTTTTGGGCCATGAGTGCCCGAACTGAGTCCTGGGCTACTTGCAACTCTGCTTGCAGGGACTCGAAGGGCGCAGTTAACTTCTCGCCCTGAGCCGCCAGTTCCTCTGCGTCGGGGAAGTGCGAGGCAAGCTCTGCATCCAGTGCCGCGATCATCTCGTCGAAGACCTCAACCTTGGCGGCCGTGGAGGCTGCCCTCAGCTTGGGGGCCGGAACCTGCGTGACGGCGCTGTCGTCGGCACCGGTGAGGAGAAGCCTGAAGGTGCTGCGCTCCACTGTCTTCCTGATGTGTTGCCCGCTGTGGACGGGTGACACCTCGTTCCACATCGAGGCTTCGTCGACGATGCAGTAGCGCGCTATGTCGCGGAAGCTCAGCGGCTTCTTCGCACCATTGGCGTCCGTGACGACCAGCTTGCGCTGGAGCCCGATGAGCTCGAGCAGGAACTGGGAGACATTGTTCGAGCTCTCGGCGTCGTTTGCGGCGGCGAGGCGTCGCGCCCCCCTGGGCACCTCTCCACCTTCGGAAAGGCCGCTGCTGACTTGGAGGGCTCCCCCCTTCAAGCCCCGGACAAGCGTCAGGTCACCCGAAGCCTGCGTGGAGAGGCCCAACCAGGCTCGGTCATACGCCCTGCGTTCCTCGATATCGGGCAGGCGTCCACCCGCGCCCAACATGAAGTCGATGGTCTTCACGGCAAACGACTTGCCGGTGTTGGACGCGCCCAGCAGCAGGTTGAGCCCAGGACCGAATCGGAGCGTGGCGGCGGACACTCCTGGCCCGGTGTAGACGAGATGACGGAGCATCAGTGGCGCTGTCATAGGCCTGCCTCGTCGGAATCCGACTCGCCTTGGAACTCAACGGCCCAGCGGCCAATCTTCTCGGAGATGTACCGCTCCATCGCGCTGTCATCCTTCTCTGCGAAATGGCCCATGAGCCACTTTGCACGCGTCTTCAGATTTTGGGAGTAGGGAGCGCGCATCAGTTCAATGAAGGCGGGCGCTGCATCACTGGCGCAATAGCGAATGCCGCTGGGGTCGAAGATGGCGTCCACGAGATGCAGCCGCTGCACGAGGTTCAGCCCGTCCTGAACGAGGTGCCTTCGCACCAGCAGCTCCCCCATTCGTGCCGGGACATCGGGGTGCAGGCTGGGTGGTCCGCCAATGTCCCCGGTATGCACCACGAGGTAGTCGAGCCAAGTCAGTTGGAGGAGGTCCAGGGGCCGAGGATGCGAGGCATCGAGGACGAATACTGTGCGGACCCCTGTCTCCAGGGCGCTGTTGAAGAGTCGTGGTCCCCTCGAACGAGGCCTGTCCTTTACTTGCCCCACTTGAGTCTCTCTGCATTGGCAAAATGGTGGCAGATGCCCTGCTTGACCGGAATGCGCGCATGCGGTGAAAGCAGCCCTGAGGGCTTCACGTTCGCCGCTTGAATCATCACCGCGCTGACTTGCGCGAGCGTGCTCGAATGAGGGCCCGCATGTACCTCAACGACCCCATGGAAAATGTCCTCTTCCAACTGCTCCAAGCTTTCGGGCGTCGAGTTGTCCCGGTAGAAGCGTTGGAAGGCATCGGCGTCAAAAAAGCGCTCCCGCTGAAGTTTCAGATGCACTCCATGCTTCGGGTGGTTGCTCACCGCTTCATGCCCAGGATAGGTGCACCCGTCGCATTCGCCATACGCATTGACGAGTTGTCGGATGTAGGGGACTTCCGCAGCTAGGACTGCCGTTGGTGCAGTCCCCTTGGGAGCGGGTCCAGGGTCTGCGCCAAAGTGCTTCACCAAAACTGGCTTGATGCACGCGTCTGCGAGCATCTTTTCAACGGAGACGCTGCTCACGTTGCTGAAGTCGTACTTTTCGATGAACGCCTTCAGGGCCGCGTTGAGAGGAATGTCCTCACCATCTGCAATGCTAGTCCTGCAGTGTTTGTCCCACCGGTCCAGCAGAGTCTTTTGAAGCTCGCTGGGCTTGTTGATGAGAAGCTGGAGTGGCCGGGTGACCCCCCGCGGTGCAACGAACATGTACCTACGCGGCGGGGTAAACTCGCCCAGGTATGCGTAATAGAGCAGCTTGCTGAGCTCTAGCAGCCCTGTGCCTAGGTCGACCGGCCCTGCGTACTGCTTGCACTGGTAGTTGTCCCAAAGACCTTCATGACGATTGGGCGCACAAAAGCCTACGACATCTCGGCCGCGGTCCCCCGGTCCTGAGAATCGCTCGACCTCGTGATAGCCACCCAGCTTGGCTTTGGCGTCCACCCAGTCGTAGACGAAGAGCTCGAGCGCATCGGAGGCCAGCTTCAGAATCTCGCGATCGTACCGAATCATTCGAGCATCGGACGATAGCTAAAATCGGGGATTCAGGTAGTTCCTCGTTGTCACCTCATGGGAGCGTAGTGAGGGTCGGCGCGTACCCCATGCGGACGCTTCTCGTTATCGTCGCGCCGCCACGTCTCGGTGAGGGAGCGCAAGATGTAGCGCTCCCTCAGCACTCTACGCAGGTCGAGAAGGCTGCACGCATCCGTCCTGGCGTCTGACTCTCCTGCTGCTCTGTCGGATGGGACACGGAGAGGACTATCCCCTGGGTTGTTCGGAGTGAACTGCCCCATTCTACGGGCGGGCCATGAGCCCTCTCCCCAAGAGTCCTCCTCGAACACGCTACCCGTCGGAGTTGACCGATCCGCAGTGGGAATTGGTCGAGCCCTTCGTGCGCGGCAACCCCGTCGGTCCGCAACCGGTGGTGCACTCGCGCCGGGAGGTGGTCAATCCGCTGCTCTACGTCTCGGTCAAGTCCCGACTCGTGTGTAGTTGGTTCGAAGGGGGTGCGGGGGAGGAAGGCTCCTTGGAGGCATCATTCAACGATGTCTGGGTTTGAAGTCAGCAGGGCCATGTCGAGGTAGCGGCGGTCATCCCAGATGCCAGTGACATCAAGGGCGACGGCGGTGATGAGGCGCAGGGCGCTGGCGCGGTCAGGGAAGGCCCCCACGGAGCGGATGCGGCGCTTCACTTCGCCATGGAGGCGTTCGAGGCCGTTGGTGCTGCGAAGCCGCTTCCAGTGGGCCTTTGGGAAAGAGAAGAAGCAGGTGGCTGCGGCAAAGCCGTCGCGCAGGCACTCCATGGCCTCGGGGACCTGGCGGCCCAGTCCGGCCTGGAGCGCCTCCAGGCGCTTCCTGGCGTCCTGGAGCGAGGGCGCCTCGAAGATGGCCGACGTGTCCTTGCCGAGCCGTCCACGTAGCCGCCAGGGGGCCTTGGCGAGGACGTTCCGGGTGAGGTGCACCGTGCAACGCTGGAGCTGGGCCTCGGGCAGCGACTGCCGGGCCGCGGCGGCCAGTCCCGCGTGTCCGTCGGCGATGACGAGCCGCACGCCCCTCAACCCTCGCTCGAGCAGTTGGCGAAGCAGCTCCAGCCAGGAATCCACCGACTCGCTGCCCCCCAGAGTCACCGCCAACAGGTGCCGGTGCCCATCCTCGCCCACGCCGTAGGCCACCAGGGCCGAGACGTTCTGCACCGTGCGCGCCCACCGGCGTCCAGGAAGGTGGCATCCAGGTACAGGTAGGGAAAGGCCTGGGTGAGGGGCTGGGTGCGCAGGCCCTCCACCTTCTCCTCGAGGGACTTCGTCACCCGGCTCACCGTCGAGCGCGAAACCTCCTCGCCCATGAGGGCCCTGGTCACCCGGCCCATCTTCCTCGTGGAGACGCCCTGCACGTACGCGCTGGTAATCGCCTCGTCGAGCTCTTCGCTGCGCCGCTTGTAGCGGCCCAGCACGGCCTCCGCGGAGCCGCTCGCCCTCGTCCGGGGCACCGCCACCTCCAGGTGCCCCATGGATGTCAGCAGGCCTCGCAGGTAGCTCCCATTGCGCTGGTCCTTGCGCCCCGCCACCTGCTGCCAGCGCCCGGCTCCCACCAGGCCCCGTATCTCCTCCTCCAGCAGCATCTCGAGCGTCATGCGGATGGCTCCCAGGAAGAGCGCGCGCACGTCGGTGCGCACCTCCTCGTGCGAGGGAGGAACAAAGTCTGTATCTTCCACGTCGGGGAACTCCTCGGCCTCCTCGCCAAAGGAGGACCGTCTCGGTTGGTTTCACCGAGGAGCTTCCCTCTTTCCCGCTCGTCCCTCCTCGCTGTTTACACACTTATAGGGACACGACCCGCCAGCGACGCAGCAACTCCAACCCGGTGAAGAGCAGGTGCGTGGTGCCGTCCGGCTGCGGGCGCTTCATCCGATAGGCGATGCGGCCGTCCTCCGCTCGTGACAGCCGCTCCAGCGCCAGCGCACCGCGCGCCCCGTAGCGGCATAGCCGTTCCAGTCCCTGCCTGTCGTTGGCATGCAGGTGCGTGTTGGCGTGCAGGGAGAAACCCTCCAGCAAGGCGCACCGCGGCTGCTTGTTGGGAGGGGGCCGGACGTCCACCTCCGTCCAGCGCAGCCGTTGCTGGAGGGAGTGCGCCTGGTACGCCTGCAGCGCGTCCTCAGGCCCTTGCGCGGGCAGGGCCCCTCTTTTCTCCAGCAAGTGCAGCACCCGGTGACGCACCACCCTCAGCAGCCGCTCCACCTCACCTTGCGTGGGCGGCGGCAACGCCTCGAAGCGCACGCCGCCCTCCCCCGGCACGAAGACGCCTTCCGGCACCAGCGCATGATAGTGAGGGGTTACTTGCAAGGCCGAGCCGAAAAATTGAAGAAAAGAGACGGCCCCGGTCTGTTCACCGCGCACGCCCTGCCGCCGTGCCCTGCGACGTTGCAGGGCAAACACCGCTCGCAGGAAAAGGGTGAGGACGTCCGAGAGCAGCCCCTTGCCTGCCGCCTGGATGGGCCGCTTGGGCCGGCATGTGCCCCGAGGGGCGGCACAGCCTCTGCTCCGGCACGGCGCACAGCCCGCGTGTCACCCTCCAGCGGCCCTTCTTGGCCCCTCTTCACCTGCTCGCCGCCCTCAACAGGGCTCCTATCCGTCCTATACTTACAGGCGAACCGGGAGACCCTGGAGGGTGCGTTCCGCACGCCGTCGCTGCGCAACCTGACGCTGACGGCGCCATACATGCACACCGGCGCGCAGGCCACGCTGGAAGAGGTCATCGACTTCTACAACCAGGGTGGCGGCGCGCCCGGCACCTTCGTGGGCAAGAAGACGGAGACCATGGTGCCGCTGGACCTCACGAACGAGTAGAAGCGCGCGCTGGTGACGCTGCTCCAGTCCATGACGGGCGCGACGCACCACTGAACGCGGCTTGAGGCAGCGGCCCGGGGCGCGGTGGCACCGGCCCGCCTCCGCGTCCGCCCGCTGGCGGCAGGCCCGGCGGAGGGTGTTCGTCCACCGGGTCACGATGGACACGCGCCATCACGGGGTGCCTGTCCGGAGGCGCGCGGCGACGTGGTCAGGGACGGCGCCTCCGGCGGGTCTCTGTGCGCCGGGACACCCACCGGGCCCGGCATTGTCGCCAGGCACGGACTCGGACCAAGCTGCACGCGCCGAGTCCCGCCGCAACGGTTTGGCGTGTCCTCCCAAAGGTCTCTCATGAACCCCAGACATCCCCACGCCCGCTGGGCCCTCCCACTGCTCTGCGCGACACTGGGAACCACCGCTTGCGACAGCTCCCGGTCCGAGCCGATGCCCCCACATCACCCCGACGAGCAGCCACCCGCGGTGCGCGTCACTGCGCGGACGGAAGGCCCGGCGTACTGCCGGGAGGGGACGTGGACGCTCTCGGTCTCCGTCGAAGGCGGCACTCCGGAGCGAGTCCAACTCATCACGAACGACGAGGTCCCCACGCGGCTGGAGGCTCCATACCAGCACGTCGTCGACTGCGCCACGCATGCCGAGGGACGCTTCGCGTTCAAGGCTCGTGTTTGGGTTGACGGTAAGCACGTCGGCGCCGAAGCGGTGGCCGTCACGGTGGACCGCACGCCGCCCACCATCGTCTCCGTGAGACCTGGCCACAGCTATCCGTCCGTGGCGTCACCGATTGCGTTCGTCTTCTCGGAGCCGCTGCTACCGGAATCCCTCTCGTCCGCGCCGACCGAGCTGCAAAACTGGAACAACAGCCCGGTCCCGCTCGCACATCGAGCGGTTCTCCGTGAAGGCGGAACCGTCCTCGAATTGGTGCCAGCGTCGCCACTCCAGGTGCCCGTCAGACTGGGCGCGACGCTGCTCCAGCGGAACCTGACCGACCTGGCCGGCAACCTGCTCGACCCGAGGCTGACGGACAGCGAACTGATGTACTCCGCCCACTACCTGCCTTTTCGCCGCGTCGCGGAGCCCTTGTTCCCGGAGTACGGCGGTCCATTCGTCATGTCATTCGCACTTGCCAGTGACGCGACTGGCCCAGTGCCAGTCATCGCCTTCAACGATTTCGGCCTGCATCTTGAACAAGAACCCCATATCGCCCGGTGGGATGGACATGCATGGCAACGGCTCCCCCCATTTCGAGCGGAGAATGAGCGCTCCGCGAACATCCTTGCGTATCAATTGGAGGCCCGGGACGGCGTGCTTGTCTTCCAATGGCAAGAGCGGAATGCCGCAACCGGGGCGACGTTGCTCCAGTTTGCGCGCTACACCGGGACGGCCTGGGAACGCCTTCCGGTCCTCCATATCGGCCCATCCGAGTACCAATTCGTCACGATGACGTTGGCGCCGCAGGGAAGACCTGTCGTCGCCGTACGACGGGAGCTCGGCGGGCTCGAAACCGAGGTTCGCGTCATCCGCTGGACGGGGACGGAGTGGAAGCCACTCGGTGCGCCCCTCGACGCGAATCCAGCGCCGCAGACTCCCGCGATGCGAGTGGCCCTCGCCGCGGATGACACGCGCGTGGTCGTAGCCTGGGAGGAGGCGACCCACAACTTCGACCCTCCCCACAGCTACATCCACGTCAGGACGTTCGAGAACGGAATCCAGGGTCCCGCAGGCGTGCCCATTCCCGTCAGGACGAACACCTCCGTGGACAGCATCGCCCTTGCGATTCAGCCAGACCACCGCGCCCTCATCGCATGGATGGAGAACGGCGCCATCTGGCACTCCGAGTACGGCAACATCTACAGCGCCGAGGCCCTCCGCTTCTCATCCGCGGCACTGGACTCAGCGCAACCCAACTGGGTCCCGCCCGAAGACATCAACCTCGGGCACAGCATCGGCAGGTATGCGTCGCTCCGGCTCGTGGTCGGCAACGACCTCGAGCCCTGGCTTGTCTGGAACGAGCACGGCCCATACGGCTACTACACCCAGGCCTACTTCAGCAGGCGCCGGCCCACGGGCTGGGAGCCCAAGCAAGTCATTGGGTGGGAGTTCTTGCATGGGTTCCATCTCGACGAAGACGGAACGCCCTGGGCTTTGTCGGGCGACGCCGTGCTGCGCCCACAGTGAGGCCACGAGCGGCGCCTTCACGGTGCCGCTCGCCACGCCTTACGGGCCCCGCTCTCAGCGAACCAGGTGGAAGTCCGTCTGACGCTTCCAGGCCCAGTGCACGCGGCCCTCGGCGTCGATGGTGACGTCCTCTTCCTGCGCGGAGCGCAGCAGCTGGCCGTTCCACTCCGGCACTGGGGACGTGGCCTGGAGCTCGACGGAGTACCACTGGTTCGCGATCACCTGGTGGTCGCCATTGCCGGGCACACCCTCCTGCGGGTCCCACAGGCCCACCATGGGGCCGGCGCCGTGGCCGTGCAGACCAATGGGGTGCGAGTACACGGTGCCGTTGATGCCCTCTGCGCGCATCCGCTCCCGCGAGACGCGCAGGATGTCATTGCCCGAGCGCCCCGGACGCAGCTCCTCGAACACGATGTCCTGCAGCCGGTTGGACGCCTTCAGTGCGGCCTTCAGCCGTTCGGGCACGTCCGTCTCACCCTCGGGCAGCACATAGCCCATGTGCTGGGTGTCGGTGTTGAGCCCCAGCGCGGTGACGCCGTAGTCGCAGTGCAGCACGTCGCCGCGCTGGATGACCGGGTTCTCGCCCAGCCCCTTGTCGTCGGCGCCCTGCCGCTGCACGTCCACCGACGGCTGGAACCATGTCTCCAGGCCCAGGTCCGCCAGGCGCTGCCGCATCCACCACTCCGCGTCACGGGTGGTGGTGACGCCCGGGGTGATGACCTGGTTGGAGAAGGCCGTCTCGATGATGTTCCACGCGATCTTCGTCTGCTCCTCGTAAAAGCGGGCCTCGTCCGCCGAACGCCAGGCTCCCTCAAGCGGGGGCGGAGCCGGGGCTGGAGGAGGAGAGCCCGGCCCAGGCTGCGACGGTGGAGTCGACGATGGAGCGCACGCCGCGATTGGATTGGGCGGGACTGCTGCGCCGGACGTTCGCGCTGGATGTCTTCGCCTGCTCTCGGTGTGGAGGCCGCAGGAGGGTGCTGGCATACCTGACGGCCCCCAGTGGGGGGCGCGCCATTCTGGAGCGCCTGGCATTGCCCTCGCGGCCTGCGAAGCTGGCCCCGGCACAGGGTCCACCCCAGAGCGCGTGGTGTTGAGCCCAAGCTCCCACAGTGACCTGGAAGCCCACGCCCCTGCGGCCTGCCGCCTGGATGGGCCGCTTGGGCCGGCATGTGCCCCGAGGGGCGGCACAGCCTCTGCTCCGGCACGGCGCACAGCCCGCGTGTCACCCTCCAGCGGCCCTTCTTGGCCCCTCTTCACCAGCCCGCCGGCCTCAGCAGGGCTCCTATCCGTCCTATCCTTTCGTGGAGGTCGCACCGCGCTGCTGACCGGTGTGCGCCGGGGAGCTGGCGCCCGCGGGCTGTGCGTCGCCTTACCAGGGGCGGGCCTGGCCCGGAAGGCCACGCTCCCACTCCTCCTGCGAGTACCACTGCACCGCGCCCAGTTCACCTGCGCCCTTCAGCCACTCCGCGATGATCTCAGACACCGTGATATTCCCTGCATGTTGGAGGAGCCACCGGCCTGGTACGTCGCCGATGGGGTTGGCCGTCACTTCGTGGAACCCATTCTCGGTCCAGGAGAACGAAAAGGAGGCGCTGGAGGCGCTCCTCTTGATGTGAGTGGTTCGATAGTTGGGTTGTTGGCCCGTCAGCCAAAGACGGAAGCGCTCAAGCACAGCCGCTGACTCCCAAGCGCGAGTATCGAAACGCTGTGCTTCGACGGAGACGTGGTTCCGCCAGACAGGGCGGCTCCCTGCGGGCAGAGGCGCATCGCACTGGTCGCCTTCCCCCGCTTCAGCGAGTCGGCGCAGGATGACGGGGTGGGTCCCCCGTACCGAACGCATCCGAACTCCTGGCAGCGAACGACCATGAGCGCGCGGTCGACCTCTTCGGTGGTGATGGGCTGTCTCTGGACGTAGCAGTCGCCGCCAAGTCGTTCGGTCGCGAACGCGAACGTCTCTGGCGCAATGTGTGTGGGAACGCCGCACGCGGCGCAGCACTGGTCCACGACATAGAAGTCGCCAGGCACGTTCATGGGATGGGGCTCGTGCTGCTTCGACATGCGGTTCTCCTCGAGAGCGAGCCTACCTGGGAGCCGGGCTCAGGCGCTGTGCGATTCACGGAGAGACAAGGCTCTCGTTCCTTCACGATTCGTCTACACTCGCCGCGAATCCATCCTTTCACGGAGATGTCACGATGTTCAGCGCCTTCTCGCGCACCCTGCGAACGTTCACTGCAACCACCGCGCTCCTGGCCCTCACTGGCTGCGGTGAAGATACGCAGGACCCGCTTCCGGGTCCTCCCGAGGAACTCGCCTGCGATTCACAGACCTATGCGGAGGCCGTCCGCAACGCGGCCGAACCCACGGTGGCGGACATCTCCACGGAGCTGTGGGCCATCAGCCCGTCGAATCCGCGGCTCATCTGGAACGAGTCCCGGACGGCCGTGCGCATGGCCATCTGGACCACGTTCGCTGGCTACACGCTGGGCGAGAACACGCTCTCCCGTGAGGTCTGGGTCACACCCGCGCCTCAGCTCCAGACGTTCTGCAAGACGGTACCCGAAGAGAAGCTCGTGGGTCGCCTCAACCAGTACCTGGGATTGCCCCCGGCCACGGAGAAGGACAACGATCGCTACGTCGTCGAGCTGTGGGTCCGGCCCGAGAACCTGTTCCGGCCCTGCCCGGACGCGGAGATTGACGACGCCTCGTGCGGTCTTCAGTTCCCTGCCTCCGCCACCTCCGAGCACTGGAATTGGATCAACGCCTACTACGCCTCCAGCTATGGGTTCTGGCAGAGCACGCACTACCCCTGGACCGGGTTGGGCTACACGTATGATTGGTGCAACGCCGACACGCGTGTGGGTGCCAGTGAGTACGTGGTTCGCGCTGACTCCATCGTCGAAGTGACGGGCAAGTTCGAGCGCGCCATCTACTGCGCGCCGTAGCGAACCGCACCGGACCCCAGGCACGCGGGCCACCTCGTCAGTGAGGGCCCGCGTGTCTGGTCGCGGAAACGGGGCCCGACTGGTCTCTTTCTCCGAGCCATGAATCAGGCCCTCAACTGGCCAGGTCCTGGGACTCGACTGGGGGACGCTTGGGCTCGCCGAAGGACATCAGCCGACGGTGGAGCGGCGCGAGCAGCCCGAGGAAGATCACCAGCACGCCGGTGATCTGCAGGAGCGGCTCGATGGAGACCACTTCTGCCAGGGGGCCGAAGAGCAGCATGGATAGCGGCATCAGCGCGGTGGAGAGCATGGTCATCACGCTGAAGACTCGGCCCAGGTAAGCCGGCTCCACGCGCTCCTGGAGCATCACCGTGGCGGGCGTGTTGTAGAGCGGCAGTGCCACGCCGAAGATCCCCATGGCCGCCAGGTACACCCCCAAGTGGGGCACCACGCCGAGGGCCACGGTGCACGCGCCCATGATGAGGTTGGACACGACCATCGTCCGCATGCGGCTGTCGAAACCGCCCCACGCCGCGACATGGGGCCGCCCATCGCCTGGTTCAAGGACCCTTCGGGCAACGTGCTGTCCGTGCTCCAGGTGAAGTAGACGGCGAGACACATCACCTGCAGGCAAGGAGGGCGCAAGAGCCCCCTCCTTGCGGAAGCATCGTGTTACTGGATGCAGTACGGCGCGCTTGTGGTCACCGGGAAGGAGGAGAGCGCGCCATCCGGAACCACGGCGTGAGGGGCTGACGTGGTGGCGTACCTCCTCATGAGGCCGGCGGAATACCCGAGGTAATACGAGGTGCTGCTCGAACGCTCGCGCAGAATCGCTCCGCAGTACGGCTCGCTTTGGCTGTGGCTGGCCAGTGTGCCCAGCGGAACCGTCTTCACGTTGGACTCACCACCGTAGTAGGCGAGGTCCGACGCGTTGGTGATGGGAATCTTCAGCCCCGTGGTCCAGATGTAGATTTGGGTCCCCGTGCGCTCGCGCAACAGCACCTGCTGGATGCTGTAGTCCTGGAAGGGCGCCTCCCAGTGGCTCGGGATTTCGTTGATGGTCTTCCAGTCATCCCAGAAGTCCAGCTCCGTGGGGTTGGGAATCCACCAGGGCATGCCTCCCACGAAGACGTAGATTGCGATCTGCCCCTTCTCGCGAGCCAGCGTGCCGTCCCGGGGAATCTGGGTGATGGCATCAATGGAGGACTGGGACATCACCACCAGGTTGGCGCTGGAATACAGGCTCCACTGCGTGGAGGGGATGAAGAACCTCGCGCCGCCCGCCACCAGGTAGCGGCTGGTGTTGTCGGCGCTGAGGAGCACAGTGCCGTCCAGCACCGTGGCGTAGCTCGCCAGGGCCTGGGCGCCAAAGAGGCAGAACATCATGGCGAGCACGCGAGGAATCGCTGCCAGGGAAGAGAGAACGCGCACGGATCTTCTCCAAGGATGGGGTGGGGACTGCGAAAGCCACCCTACGGAGACGGCGTGATGGAAGCGTGACGCGGGCCGGTCAGGGGAGGATGAAGTCGCGCGGCTTCAAGGGCTCGAGCTGCGGTTCACCCAGCGCCTCCGCGAGACCAAAGGGCAGCAGCAGGCAGAACAGGTAGGCGGTGCGGTGCAGCAGCACCGTGTACGTGAAGGGCAGGGGCGTGAAGCGGATGCGCTCACACGCGGCGAGCACGTTCATCATGCCGTGGACGCGCGTTCGCAGCTCGCTCCAGGTGATTTCAGGCGGAGCTCTAGGGCTGATGGTCCTGTTGCAGAGGGGGCAGGTGCCAATCTGGCGTAGCAAGAGCGGCTGAAGCGCGCGCCGCACCATCGGTAGCGTCCAGTGCACTCGGCTCCGGGGGGAAAAGCGCCCGACGGAGCGCGAGGAATCCGTGGGCGACGGCACAGAGGGTGACGTGGTGGTGGAAGCCACGCCACGTGCGTCCTTCGAAGTGGTCGAGACCGACCTCCGCCTTCAACTCCTGATGCCCGAGGGCGATGTCCCCCTTCGTCTCGAGGTACGAGGGGAGCATTACCCCCGGCTTGAGATTGTCTATTGATGGGTAGGAGTGCCGCGTCGTGACGAGCTTCAACCTCACGTGAGACGTCCATTGGCGACGCCACGTCCGGCGGAAACCACACCGCCGGATTCGTCGGGTTGACGGCTGCGCATGACGTTCGCGCCTGCACCCGCTGGGTGCCTCACTGCACAGCGATGGATGATGGCGCGCACCCTGCCCGCCAAACCGAGCGGCGGTCAGTCAGGCGCGGAGGGCCCGCGATCTTTTTTCCGACCGACCGATGATTTTCGGTGGCCATGGCGGTCCAACCCTCAAAACCGCTTCACGGAGGCCCCTATGACCACGACGCCCCACACCGAACTCCAGCACGCCGCCCCAGCCACTCGCCTGCAGTCGGGCACGCAGTCCTCCTCGAAGAAGGCCCTGTGGACAGGACGCGTCCTGAGCGGCATCGCCGTCCTCTTCTTGCTGTTCGATGCCACCGGGAAATTGCTCCAGATTCCCGAGGCCCAGCAGGGCACGGTGGAGCTCGGCTACCCCGTGAGCGTGCTCTTCGGCTTGGGAATCGTTCAGCTGGCGTGCCTGGCGGTGTACCTCACTCCCCGGCTCTCGGTGCTGGGGGCCATCCTGTGGACGGGCTATCTCGGAGGCGCGGTCGCCACCCACGTCCGGGTCGGCAATCCGCTCTTCTCCCACATCCTCTTCCCCGTCTACATCGCGACGCTGCTCTGGCTGGGGCTCTGGCTGCGCGATGCGCGGCTCCGCGCCGTCCTGCCGAGCCGGGCCACGTCGCCAAAGTCTTCAGGCCGCCCTGGCGCGGAACCGTAGCCCGCTCTTCTCGCCAGGAGCCAGGCTGTGCAGGGTTCCGAAAGAAGAGCGGACCCTGGGCTCGCATCGTCTGGCGAGCTGGGAACAAACTCAGGGAGTCCAAAGAAGCCCCAACAGGGGGGCCGAAACTCGGGGTGAGCCGTTGAGCGCCGTGCATTGTACTACGGCCACTCCATACAATTGGTGCCTTGCTGCACAGCGATTTGCGATGCCGTGCTGAGTTCCGCCCGAGAGGCGAGCCTCTGTCCGATGTCCGGCACGGTCCGGCCACCGGTTGAAGCGCGGACTTTCCACTCGACTCAAGGCACGCGATGTTCATTTCCGTTCTATCCCCCCAGGAGCGAGTCGCATGCGAACCCTGTCAATGCCCCTCATCGTCGCCGCCCTCCTATCTGGCTGCAGCCAGACCCCTGACCCCACGCCAACGCCCCAAGACTCGGGCGTCCCGCAGCTGGACTCGGGCCTCCCACCGGAAGACTCAGGCGTCCCGCCAGATGACGCGGGCGTCCCGTCAGATGACGCGGGTGTTCCGCCGGACGACGCGGGTGTTCCGCCAGAAGATCCGCTTCCCACCGGCCCCCCGGTCCCGCAGGGCCCGCCCAACGTGCCCGAGTTCGATCCGGCCTTCCCCGGGCAAACACGTGTCCCAGCCATCCAGACGCAGACGCCCATCCAGGTCACCGAGATTGCCTCGGGCTTCAGGAACCCCTGGGCCATCGCCTTCCTGCCCGACCAGCGCATGCTGGTGACGGAGAAGCCCACCGGCTCGCTCTACATCGTCACGCCGCAGGGCGCGAAGTCTCCCGCCGTCGTGGGGCTGCCCAACGTGGATGGCCGTGGACAGGGGGGCCTGCTCGACGTGGAGGTCGGCCCCGACTACGCGCAGAGCCAGCTCATCTACTGGACCTATTCCGAGCCACGCCAGGGCGGCAACGGGCTCGCGGTGGCGCGTGCGAAGCTCGTGGACGGTGCGCAGCCTCGCGTGGAGGACGTCCAGGTCATCTTCCGCATGATGCCCACGCTCGAGTCGACGCTGCACTCGGGGGGACGGCTGGTGTTCACCCCCGACGGCAAGCTGTTCGTCACGCTCGGGGAGCGCTCCATCCTCGCGGGCCGGGTGCAGGCTCGGGACGTGAACAGCCACTTCGGCAAGGTGGTCCGCATCAATCCCGACGGCTCCGTGCCCCAGGACAACCCCTACGTGAACACCGAGGGGGCGAAGCCGGAAATCTGGTCGGTGGGCCACCGCAACGTCCTGTCGGCGGCGCTCGACAGCCAGCACCGGCTGTGGACGGTCGAAATGGGACCGCGCGGGGGTGACGAGCTCAACCGCCCCGAGGCCGGCAAGGACTACGGCTGGCCCACCATCGGGTATGGCGAGGAGTACTCCGGCGCGCCCATCCACGACAGCCCCCGGGGCCCAGGCATGGAGCAGCCCGTGTACTACTGGGACCCGGTCATTTCGCCCTCGGGAATGACCATCTACTCGGGGAACCTGTTCCCCGAGTGGCGGAACAACGTCTTCATCGGAGGCCTGTCCAGCCAGGCGCTGATACGGCTCATGATGCGGAATGACCGCGTGGTGGGCGAGGAGCATCTCCTCAAGGACCTGGGCGCGCGCATCCGCGAGGTGGTGCAGGGCCCCGACGGAGCCCTCTACCTGCTCACCGACGCCACCAACGGAAAGCTGCTCAAGGTCACGCCGCGCTGAAGTCACCGCCGGCCCCGGCATGCTCCACGCTCCCCGAGCGACTCGGTCCTCGGGGGGCGCGGAGATGCGGCTCCAGCCCTCCCCCTCTCACAACACAGCCCCTCTCCGTCCAATCCGCCCGCCTTTCGGAACCGCCCCAGCCCCCGGGGTGTCTGGGGCCCGCGTCGAGCCCACAACCCCGGAGAATCCATGACGATGAGACTCGCCGTCGGCGCCCTGCTGTTGCTCTGGGGGTGCGCGACGCCTCCCGCCGCCACGCAGCGCACTCTTCCCGCGAAGGCAGGGCCCGTCTTCCTGGAGAATGATTGGGAGGGAGCGCTCCGGGCG
>NZ_JAAEAH010000012.1 GCF_010998615.1 Myxococcus sp. CA023
GCCTGGGGGGGGCCGGAAACGGGGGCGCAGGGACCGGCGCCATGAGCCTCCTGACACACCAGGAGACCCCGCGAGCGCCACGCCCGACGGCTTGACGCCTCCGGATGGCCGGGAGACCTTCCCGGCCCCCATGAGACTCGCTCCGTCTTCCGAGCCCGGTCGTCCCTCGGAGCCGCCCCCCGCAGTCACCACCACCGAGCTGCCTGCTCACGCCGCCGACGAAGTCAGCCTGTCCACCGAGGCCCGGTTGTGTGTGCTGCAGGAGATGATGGGCGAGGCCTTCTTCACGCTCGACGCCCACGGCCGCGTCCGCGAGTTGAACACGCACGCCGCCGCCCTGCTGGGTGTGTCGGCTGAGCAGGTGCGCGGCCAGGAGCCCTGGCTTGCGCAGCCCGAGCTTTCGGGCACGGTGCTGCACGAACGGCTGATGACGGCGCTGACCACGCGCGAGGGCGGCCGCTTCCTGGCGGAGCTGCCGTCGCGGACCTGGCTGGAGGTGACGGTCCGCGTGGTGGGTGACGAGACGTGGGTGCTGGCCACGGACATCACCCAGCGCCAGCACGCGGAGAACGAAGTGGCGCGCACCGAGGAGCGCTTCCGCCAGTTGGGCGAGCGCTTCCAGGTGGCGCTCGACTCCGCGCAGATGGCCGTCTGGGAGACGAACCTCGTCACCGGCCAGGTGTTCCGCTCCGAGGCGCATGACCGGCTCTACGGCTACGCACAGCCACAGGCGGAGTGGACGCACGAGAAGTTCCTCGCCTCCATCCACCCGGAGGACCGCGCGGAGGTGGAGGCCCAGGTCGCCGCGCTCTTCACCCGGCACGTGGACGCCTACACGTCCACCTTCCGCACCCGCTGGCCGGACGGAAGCTGGCACTGGCTCACCAGCCGGGCGTCGGTGATTCGCGATGCCACGGGCAACGTCGCGGTGGTGCGCGGGGCCATCCTGGACATCACCGCGCTGAAGGAGACGGAGGCCGCGCTGCAACAGGCGGTGCGCACGCGGGACGACTTCCTCTCCATGGCCAGCCACGAACTGCGCACGCCGCTGACGTCCCTGCGCCTCCAGTTGCAGTTGCTGCGGCGCCTGGGCGCCTCCACACCTGGCGCGACGCTCGGCTCGGACAAGGTCGCCGGGAAGCTGGACAACACGGAGCGCCAGTTGCGCAGGCTGGGCGCGCTGGTGGACAACCTGCTGGACGTCAGCCGCATCCAGACGGGGAAGCTGGACTTCCAGTTCGCCGACGGAGACCTGGCAGGCGTGGTGTCGGACGTCGTCTCCCGCTTCGCCGAAGAGGCCCGCCTGGCGGGCGTGCGCCTGGACTCGCACGTGGACGCGCCGGCCCTGTGCCGCTTCGACCGGCTGCGCATGGAGCAGGTGGTGAGCAACCTGCTCACCAACGCCTTCCGCTACGGCACGGGCAAGCCGGTGAAGGTGTCGCTGACGCACGCACCCGACAGGACCCGGCTGGTGGTGCAGGACAGCGGGCCGGGCATTCCCGCCGCGGACCGGGATCGCGTCTTCGAGCGCTTCACCCAGGGCGACAACGCCCAGCGGCGCGGCGGCCTGGGGCTGGGGCTCCACATCGTCCGGCAAATCATCGACGCGCACGGCGGACGCGTCCACGTGGAAGAAACGCCCGGAGGCGGCGCCGCCTTCGTAGTGGATTTGCCACGGTAGGGCAGGTGCCACCCCGTTCCGCGGGGCGGGTACAACATCCACTCATGGACACATGCGGGGCGCAGCCCACGGGGTGACACCCGGCCCTTCCTCCGATTTCTTACACACTGACGCCTTTCGGGAAGGACTTGGCGCCATCAGTGAATCGGGGTTCGCCGAACATGTGCATCATGCCGTCCCGGTTCGGCGTCCAAGCGGGCGAGGGTTCGTTGCTCGTCATGGCCGCGCCGGTCGTTCCGTCAGGAGGCGCTCCGATGTGGATTGAGAGCATCATCATGCCGCGCGAGGACGACTCGGAGCCCTACGTCCCGGCGCCACAGCGGGACCGGCGCAGCGGGCTCGCGGCGGCGTTGGAGGAGAGCCGCAAGCTGCGCGACAGGGTGCAACGCTTCGTGAGCGCCCACGACTTGTCGGACGGCGTGAGGTGGCTCAGCGAGCCCGGCCTCCTGCCCGTCATCACCATCCACTGCACGGACTTCGCGCTGGCGAAGCTGCGCGAAGCCGCGGACTTCGTGGTGGGCTGCGCGGCGCCCATCGACGTCTACCCCGCGCTGGTCGGCGCGCAGGGCCAGGTGGCTCCCGAGGCCCTGCTCACCTCGGCGGTGTCACACCTGCAGCGCCGCGTGTAGGGCCGCACCACGGCGTGGGGATGCGCCGGTAGCGCGCCGCGCAGAGCTGATAGACGACATAGGCCACCAGTCCCCCCAGCATCTCCAGCAACACCGAGCCGAAGGGCTGGCGCGCCACCTCCACCACCGCGCCATGGGTGTCCGTCGCCTGGCCCCCCTCGCCCGCGGCCAGCATCAACGCCAGCACCCCAATCACCGCGGAGACCGCCGCGCGCGGCGTAGCCCACGCGGGCCGCCCACTCCACGCCGCTCCGGCTCGCGTCCTGCCCCGCCCGAGCCACTCGCTGGAGGTCGGGCCGGCGCAATGTCCCCGTCGCCATGTGTCCTCGTTGCTTTCCAGCGCTCCTGCCACGTCCGCGAGGACAGCTCAGCCGAAGCGCGCCTGGAACGCGCCCAGATTGGGTCCATCCCCACCGCGCTCGTAGACGGCGAAGACGACCTGGTCAAAGGCGCCCGGGAGCGAGGCCAACCCCAGCGCGAAGGCCTCCGCGACTTCCACGGGGTTGTTGCGGAACACGCCGCATCCCCAGGCGCCGAGCACCAAGGTGCGGTGCCCATGGTGCGCGGCGACGCGGAGCACCTTCAGGGCCCGCGCATCCAGCACCTTGCGGATACGTCCCCCCATGCCCCGGTCGCGTGACTGCGCCACACCCGCGTTGGGCGCGGGCGCCGTGAGGATGGACACCTGGAAGGGCTGCTCCAGCAACGTCAGGCCCTCATCCCGGAAGAACGGCACGTCCGGCGAATAGATGAGATGGTCCGTGTAGAGCGGCGACGGCTCCGCGCGGTTGACGTCGTAGTACTCGCGCTGCGTGAGCAAGCACGTGTACAGCGCCGAGCAGCGTGCCAGGTCCTCCTCCTGCGCCTTCGCGCCGCCCAGGAAACCACCCCCGGGATTCTTCGCCGACGCGAAGTTGAGCGCGGCCACATGGGACGCGCCCGCCTCAACCAGCCGGCGCGCGGCGGCGCCCGTCTTCTCGGCGGTGACTTCGATTCGAGGCGCCGACGGGTTCGCCGCCGTGGGGAATGACAGGCACGAGAAGTCACCCGGCCGGTACAGCTCCGTGCCGGAGACCGCGCGCTCCACGGCCTCGCCCAGTTGGACACACTGCCCCGAGGGAGCCAGGTACTGGCCCCGCTCGATGATGTCCACCGTCTCCTGTCCAATGCCCTTCAACGACATGTGCTGCGTCCTGTCTGTCCGCGCTCACGCGAAGGTGCGCGAGCCTTAGTGTCACGAAAACACGAACAAACCTCGGGCAACCTGACAGGAACCGTGCTCCGACGTGGCTCAGTCGCAGCCGACGCGCTGCGTGCTCACCACGACGTTATCAATCCACGTCTCGGAGCCGGACGCCCCCAGCGGGTGGACGAAGCCGTAGCCCACGGAGAAGTTGTTGAAGGCGCGCATGCCGATGTTGGTGAAGTCGTGCGCCAGCGTGCCGTCCACGTAGACGCGGGTGTTGCCGTGCGTGCTCGACGTGCTGTCGCGGCGGACCTCCCACTCCAGGCACACCCAACGCCCCGCCGACATGCCCAGCCGGACGGGCTCGGGCTGGCGGTTCCATCCCTGCCCTTCGCGGAAGGACCAGTCATCCAGCGCGAAGCCGCTGTCCTGCATGACCTGGAGCTCGAAGCCACCAAAGTCCGCGCCGAAGTTGGACAGCACGAAGAAGGTGCCCATCTGCCCGAACACCCCTGGCAGCGAGCGCATGTAGACGTGCGCGCGCACGAAGAGCCGGGTCTCGAAAGCCGGGATGCTCTTTTGCCACTGCGCGATGGCCTTGCCAGCCCGCTGCCGCTCGTCGTGTCCATCCTCGGTGAGGACGTGCAGCGCGCCCGGGCCGTTGCGCGTCCGCGTGCTGTCCACCTGGACGGAGGCGTTCTCCGCGCTGGCCGTCCATCCGTTGGTGTCGTTGCCGCTGTCGAACAACTCGCAGAGCAGCGCGTTGGAAGGACAGGTGCCGGGCTCGGTGCTGGGCCCCGGATTGTCGTCGCCCGCGTCCGTGCCGGAATCCGTTCCCGCGTGGGTGCCCGCATCGGTGCCGGCGTCATTGCCAGGAGGGTTGTCGTCACCATCGTCCGAGCACGCCGGCAGCACGCCCAGGGACAGGACCGCGAGGGGGAGCAGGAAAGACTGCTTGAGACGCATAGGTTCAGGTATCCGGACAGGCCCGCGGGGCCGGGCATGTGCTGAGGGGACGCGGTCGGTGGGCTCCCCGGACCGGTGCCGACCGTCACGAATCCCTATCACTCGCAGTGCCTGCGGGTCACCTGGGCTGGGCCGACCCAGGGGGCAGCCCGACCTGCATCCGAATTCATGGCGAACGACGCCGGAGTCGTGCAGGAATCCGCGCCATGAAACTCTTCTACTCCCCTGGCGCCTGTTCGCTGTCGCCCCACATCATCCTGCGTGAGGGCGGCTTCTCCTTCACCACCGAGAAGGTGGACATCCGCGCCAAGAAGACGGCGGCGGGCGAGGACTTCCACGCCATCAACCCCAAGGGCTATGTCCCGGCGCTCCAGTTGGATGACGGCAGCCTGCTGACCGAGGGCCCCGCCATCGTCCAGTTCCTCGCCGACCAGGTCCCCGACAAGAAGCTGGCCCCGGCCAACGGCACGCTGGAGCGCTACCGCCTCCAGGAGATGCTCAACTTCATCTCCACCGAGATTCACAAGGGCTTCAGCCCCCTGTTCAACCCGGCGTTCCCGGATGAAGGCAAGCGCTTGGCGCGTGAGCGGCTCGCGCAGCGCCTGGGCGTGCTGGAGGCGGTGGTGGCGAAGCAGGCGTTCCTGCTGGGCGACCAGTTCACCGTGGCGGACGCGTACCTCTTCACGACGCTCAACTGGGCCGGGCACACCAAGGTGGACCTGGAGCCCTTCCCCGCGCTGCGCGCATATCACGCCCGCGTGGCGGACCGGCCCTCCGTCCAGGAGGCCCTGAAGGCGGAAGGCCTCGCGAAGTGACGGCGGCCTTCGTCAAGCTGCTCGTCACGGACAGCGAGCGCTCGGTGGCCTTCTATGAGGCGCTGGGCTTCACGCGCGTGAGCGCCGAGCCCCCCTTCGTCCACCTCCGGTGGGCGGAGGCCCTGGACGTGTACCTGGTCACCCCGCCGCCGCAGCTGAAGCTGGAAGGCCGGCGCGGCACGGGGGTGCTCGTCGGCCTCCGCGCCGAGGCGCCCCACAGCCTGGACGAGGTGCTCCTGCGGGCCCAGGCCCAGGGCGCCGCCGTGGACGGCCCCACGGTTCAGCCCTGGTACACCCGGGAGCTCATCGTCACCGACCCGGACGGCTACCGGCTGAACTTCATCGAGCCGGCGTAGCCGCGCTTCACCGCGGGCCAGGGCGCGCGGCCTTCACCCGAGGCCGCCGCCCTGCGACCCAGCGCCACCGCTCGTCGAACCGCTTTCCCTCCAGAGGCGACGTCCGGCAGGCACCTCCCCGAGCGGCTTCGGCTCACAGGGGAGCCGGACAGGTCCGGGGCATGGCAGCGACGGCCCTCGCCAGTTACGGTGCGGGCCTCCGCTCCCGTCTCATGGAATCCCGCGTCGCCGCCCTCTTCGCCCACGTGCGCGAGCACGCCGAGAATCGCCCAGGCATCTACCGAATGCTGGGGCCTTCGGACGAAGTGCTCTACGTGGGCAAGTCCGTGAGGGTGCGCACGCGGCTCTTGTCGTACTTCCGCGCGGAAGCGCACGAGAAGGCGGCGGAAATCATCGCCCACGCGCACCGCATCGTCTGGGAGTACACGCCCAGCGAGTTCGCCGCGCTGTTGCACGAGTTCCGCCTCATCAAGTCACAGCGCCCCCTCTACAACGTGGAGCACAAGCGGGACCGGGGCCACTGCTTCATCCACCTGACGCGCGAGCCCGTCCCCCGGCTGCGCGTGGTGAGCCGCGCCAGCAGCGAGAGCGGCGACTACTACGGGCCCTTCCACGGACGGAGCGCCACGTCCGACGTGGTGCGCGCGGTGAGTGACTTGCTGGAGCTGCGCGACTGCGCGGCGGACACGCCCATGCGACTGGCGGACCAGGGCCAGCTCTTCCCGCTGAAGCAGGTGCCGTTGTGCATGCGCGGGCAGCTCTCGCGCTGCCTGGCGCCCTGCGCCGGCGGCTGTACTCGCGCGGAGTACGACGCGCGCGTCGCCCAGGCCCGCGCCTTCCTCGAAGGGACGTCCGACACGCCGCTGACGCTGCTGCGTGAGCGCATGGCGCTGGCGGCCCGCCGGCTCCAGTTCGAATACGCCGCGGAGCTGCGGGACAGGGCGGAGCGGCTGGAGCTGATGCGCGGCTGGGTGGTGGAGCTGAGCCGGATGCTCAAGCGCCTCTCTTTCGTCTACACGGTGCCCGGCCATGGCGGCGATGACCGCGTCTACGTGGTGCGCCGGGGCAGCGTGCGCGCGGAGCTGCCCGCGCCCGTCACGCTCGAGCAGCAGCAGACGCTGGAGGCGAAGGCCCGTGAAATCCTCGAGCGGCCCGAGCCGGAGACGCTGGGCTTCCGTGCACACGAAGCGCAGGAGGTGATGCTCATCGCCCGCTGGTTCCGCATGCACCCCGAGGCGCTGAACGAAGGGCCCTACCAACCGGTAGGGCCCTTTTGTTTTACACGGGCCTCGCGATGAATATCGCGGGGCCTTCGTGCTTAAGCCCCTGAATCACAAAGGATTTTGCCTCGTGGTACTGGCGAGGACGCTCTCGGCATCTCCCCCTGCAGTGCGAGGTGTCCCGTCTTCTCCGCCGCGGATTGGGCTCTCTGGAGCGCTCTTTCGCCCGATTCGGGGAGAGAGAGGCCGAGAGTGGTTAACAGTTTTGTTAACCACTTCGGGCCACCGATTCTGATAATCCAGGGCTTTCGATGTCGCACCTTCCAGGGTTGCTTCGCTTCCCTGTCTCCAGGACGGCTCGGAGCCTTTTGACGCCAATTGGGCTCCTCGTTGTTGTTAACCGAGAGAGCGAAACGCGCCCAGCCTTTACTGGGTACTCGTGATTTCGTCGCACGGCGCAGACTCTCCGAGGCGGCTCTGAGACTGTCTCGGCGGCACTTCTCGACGGGGACAGCCCCTAGAAGTAATTGCGGAATTGGGCGAGCGTATGCGGGTGCGGTGGCAAGTCCGCTGATCGACATGAGTGGGATGTGAGCTTGCCCGAGCTCCGTGACACTCCCGCACTTCGTGTGGTTCCCCTTGAGGGATTAGGCAGACGCGGCGTAAGCGTTCACGGGGTATGTAACCTGGAGCGTGAACTGAGGTTACGTGCCGGACAGCAGCGAGGGCGCGGGAGTGCCGTGGAGATGAGCTTCGAGGGCAGCCTTGAGATAGTCGAGCACGTTGCGTTGCTGCTTTCTGAGGCTCATCACGGCGGTGAGGATGCGCTCGACGAAGCGGCTGCCGTCCTCGCTCTGGGTGCCGAAGCTCGGCTTTCGCAAGATGACCGCATGGCGCAAGTCCCTCTCCGCGACGTTGTTGGTGGGCTCGCCCCCTCGGTATAGACAAACGTCCAGAGGGCGTCCTTGAGCTTGAGGATTTGCCTGGCCATACCGGCCACCGTCTTCGGGCACACCTCCGAGGCCTCCGCCAGCAGGCGTTCCACCTCGCGCATGTTCGGTGGCGTCCGTGCCCAATGACTTCACATCTCGATGTAGCTCTGTTTGGACGCCTGTGCCTGCCCCAAGTCGCTGCATCATGAGCGCATCAAGGCCCCCCTGGAGAGTGCGTCAAGGCGAGTGAGCGAGGCGCCGACACAGCCATACCCAAGATGATTGGATACACCTCGGCCGACGCGGACTGCTTGACGCCTGTGGCCCCTCCCACAGAGTGGCGCTTCCTCACGTTGGGCTGCGCGCCAGCCGACACGGTCTGGCGCACGAAGAGTTCCAGCTCCAAATCAGAGCCGGTACCGCTCCGCCTCATTGAAGAACTGGGTGAGCGAGCATTCCGAGAGCGACTGGCGGGAATGCATATCGGCGCGTACGAAGGAAGGGCAGCCAAGCGCGCTTCCCAACGCGCATCTGGGCCTCCTCCATCTTCGCCCGCGGCCCCCACATCCCGCCAGGTAACCGTTCACCGGTTGGTGTCTGCTTGAAGGGACTGCCGGCCAGCGAACGGCGGGCGGGACGGCGCTCGACGGTGGTGGCCGCGGAGTGGGACACCGCCACTCGTGGTCCGACTTATTTGATGAGCGGCGGGTGGTTGCGGCTGGCATCCCAGACCACCCAGCGCTGCGCATGCCCACCATTGAACGGCCAGCCCCAGACCGGCTGCCATGCCTGGATCGTGCCGTTCATGACGTCGAGGAAGAAGTCGGCTCCCTGCGCCGTGCGCGTGAACAGGAGCTCTGCTTGGGGCCCATTCCCGCTTGAGACGTTCGAGCGAAACCACTTCTGCTGTGGAGGCGTGGGGGAATAGCAATCCCACGTCTGGATCTTTGCGCCCGCATTCGCTGGCGGCGAGGAAAAGTCCAAGCAGTAATTCCAGAATTCAGACAGGCTGATTTTATAGCCGCCGCCACCGCCCAAGGGCATGCTAGTGATCTGCCACTTCGCGGCACCAAATGGATGACACGGATAGATGCCGACCTGGAGTCCGTTGTGCGGACTCCCTCCCAGCGCATCGAGACAGTACGGGACCGCCCCTGGAACATTTGTGGATTCCAGGATGATGTTGCCGGGGACGAATGCATGGTTGGCGCCTTGCCATCCGATCCACACGCGCGTCGCGCCCGAGTTTGTCGGCAGGTTGATCGTCCCGTGGTCTGGAACGAGGTACCAGGTTGCGCCAGGGACCCCGACGCCCTGCTCGTTGGTCACCCATATGCGCGAGTTGTTCGGGCGTACGCTCAACACGGTGAACGGCAAACGGTCTGAATATCCGAGTCCGTTGAAGCAGAGCTCCGTGCCGGTTCCATTCGCTCCGGAATAGACACACGGTGTGTTGTTTTTTCGCGATACGGGACTGGCCAGTCGCTGCTCCACGGTGCCCTCTTCGGTAGCCGTGACCTCATCTGCGATTTGGTCGCTCCCGTCCCCGGGCGCACAGCTGATGGCCAGTGCTGGCACCGCAACGAGAGCCACTGGACCTAGTACGGCGAGCAATCGTTCAAGCATGTTCCCGCCCTCGATACCGCGTTGTGGATTCATGCATTCGGCGGCACGCGTTGCAGTCTCGATAGAGACTCCCTATGCGCCGCCGATGTTTGCATGACAATCAAGCCATAGCACCGCATTCAGGGGTCTTGCAATGGACGCAGATGCGAGCAGTGTGCGAAGCATGCGCACACGCAATCGGGCGGCTGCGAAGGTGAGCTTGGTGGATACTGAAGGCCTCGTCCATCCGTTGCACGTTCATCCGGACAAGGTCCAGGACAGGGACAGCGCACACTTGCTGCTTGGCGATAAGCCCAAGGAGAACTTCCCACGCATGCAGAATCCGTTGGTGGGATCGGACTACGCGGGCCGGTGCAAGTACTTGCTGGAGGAGAAGTCCAGCTGGGAGGCTGAGCGAGCCCCTGTGCCTACCCGAAACTCGGTCGTTGCGTCATGAGTGCGTCAACGCCACTTTCGGCATTGCGTCAATGCGAGCGAGCGAGGCGCGCACGCTGAGGCGACATCTTTCCTGACGCAGGGGGCTACCGAGCCCTGGTGGCGTCGATGGTGCCATCGGGCCGCAGCAACATGGAGCCCCGCCATCCCAGCGTGGGATTGACGTACTTCGTCGAAAACACACCGAGTTCGGCCCCTTCATCGAAGCGGTATGAGACCTCGACGTAGCCATCCCCGTCCGCCCGCCCCTCACACCGGACCTCGGCTTGAGGGGCGACATTTTCGTAACGGCATGTGCGTCCCGGGAACTTCACCTCCAGACTCCGCAGCTCTCGTTCCGACGCATTGACGACGAGAATGCTCGTCATGCCCATCCACCACGTCGCTCCCACGGCCATGATGATGCCGACGGCGCAGATCGAGAGAAGCAGGAGGGGCGTCGAGACTTTGCGCATGTCGAGACCTCAGGGGAAGCGGACTTCAAGCTCTCCTCCATTCAGCGCGCCCAGGCATGCGTCAACGCAGGTCGGCTCGGAGAACAGCTGTACCTACCCCATATTCGGCCGCTGCGTCATGGGTGCGCCAAGGCCACTTTCGGCATTGCGTCAATGCGAGCGAGGCGCGCGGCTATCGGCCAGCCTTGGCTGTCGATGCGTGAGGCTGACTATCGACACCAAGTCGAGCCTGCCAAGTGCTGGCCCCCTGACACCACGACCGCACGATTGTCACCAAGCAACTACTGCGCTGGGCGCGCCTTCGCCACCGCGGAGGAACTCCGGCGGGCCCTGCTGGAGTGGCCCCCCCCCCCGGCACAACGAGCACTGGCTGCTGGAGAATCACGACTTCCGCTCGCCGAGACAAGCCCGGCGAGCGTTGATACAGAGGCAGGCGGCCTAACTACAACCAACCCAGCGTCTCAACAATCCAGTGCGAGACAGGGGCTCTTCACGAGACCCAGGCAGCACATTCCAAGGATGCTGCCCCGTGACTATTACCGACAAGCTCAGTCGGCGATGGACCACGAGTCCGCGCACGGCCAGATGTCCGACGGGTTGTAGATGCTCGCCAACGCTGGCGTCATGTTGCCCGAGGATGGGATCTGCGCCACCAGATCATCACCAATGAAGAAGCCCACCACGTAGCTCTCCATCTGCGAGCAGAGCCCCATCTGGAAGACGGGCGCGGCGTTCGGCTGGACGTCGAAGGCCTCCAAATAAACGACCCCCGACAAACCAACTCGCTTGTAGAAGATGACGATGTCGAACCAGTCTGCCAACGTAAGATTACGCACCGTCACCGTATAGATGTCCTCCAACATCGACCCGGGCGAGGATGGGGGTGTACCTCCCGCCAGGATGGATAGATGACGGGTCGCCTCAGGACGAAGCGCCAGCAAGGCCCGGGCCTCCGCCGTGCCCGCGAGGGTCCCGTCGAACTGGGACACCAGGCGCAGCAACCCCACGTCCACGGGGTCCTGAGCCTTCAAGGTGACGGCAACAAGCCCCTCCTCATGAATCCGGGCAAGCAGGGCATTGGCCCGGGATGCAAGCCCCTCCTCTCTCACGGACACCTCACTCCGGGAAACCGCCCCAACGCCTCCAGCGAGGGCCGTCGAGGAACCCAACACCATACACATCGAGGCAGCAACAGCCAGCAGTCGCCTCATTGGCAAACCCTCCGATTGCCAGTGACTGGAATTCCCTACCAAACAAACACAATCAATTTCAATAAAATCCCACACCCGCCACACCAAAGACACACTCCAGCCCCGGCATAAAATGGCGCCCATTGAAATCTTCCAGGCCTCTGCGAGCGCGCTCTGACAAGCCCCGCTCCCCTTCCCACGACAAACTGTCGCGGCTGCCACTGGAAAGGCACCGCGCCTGCTAGGAATTCTACGGGCTTCCCCACGGCACGGCATTTGCTATGTACTTTCACGCCAAAGGAGCCATGCCATGTCAATGAGGCAATCTGGGATTCGTGCCGCCACTCTGTTGACTGTCTTTCTTTCCGGGGGGGCTGCCTGGAGCGAGGACGTCCGACTCACCATCAAGGACTCGCCCCAGCCGCTCGCCACCGCCGCGAAGCGGCTGGAGACGCGAGAGGGTTGGGGCATCACCTACGAAGAACCACTGGGGGCTCGTCCGGCAGCGAGCCCCCTCGACCTGACCTACACCGTGACGGAGGCGACCCGAGCGGACGTGAAGCTTCAGGAGGAGGTGCTAACGCGGCTCCTTGCCCAACAGGCGGGAAAGGATGCCCCACGCTTCCGCCTGGTGCGTGCCGGGGGGCTCTGGCACATCACGCCCGTGCAGGGCTCTCCCCTGGACACTCCCATCACGATGTCTCGTCAGGAGCGTTCCCTGGGAGAGGTCCTCCGAGCCCTCTGCGCCGAGGTCACCCGGCAGAGCGGGACACGAGTCGAACTGGGGAGCACGCCCGGACTCCAGTTGGAGACCCCCATTACCGTGGATGCTGTCACCCAGGAGCCCGCGCGCACCGTCCTGGCACGGGTGCTCAACAGTGCCGGTCGGCGCACCGTGTGGACCCTAAGTGGGCAGGGGACGAAAGCCGGATACCTGCTCTCTCTCCACCGGGTCTTTCGCCTCGCTGGCGGCACGCCACCGTCCCCTACACCTGCGCCCAGCAAGAATGTCCCCGCTCCGAAACGAAGCGCTACGGGCGGGTGACCGCGTCCCTCAGCACGCATCGACAGGCCCGCGGGGGCACAGACTCGGTCCACGCCCACAACTCCAGGCCTACCGCTGTGCCTACTCCAAGTTCGGTCGCGGCGTCATCGGTGCGTCGAGACTGCACCAGGACGCGCGTCAATGCGAGTGAGTGAGGCGCGCATGAGGCCGTTATGACGGCAGGGCCACGTCGGAAACCGTCCAGCAACCCGCATGAGGTGCCTGGGCCCACCCCGAGGCCCGGCACAAGCCCCCTCCCGGCTCAGGGCCCCGCGGGGCACGCTGGCATGGAGGTAATCCAACCATCCACCAGTGTCGTGCCCTCCGTGTCGACGATGGCGGTGGCGAGCGGCGGCATGCGTGGCGTCGAGAGCGAGTGAATGCGCTGCGACAGCACCGATTTCGAGGGGACTCCCGGCGCGATGAGCAGGGCCCCCGCAATGCCCAGCTCGCCGTGCTGCGGGGCCATGCCGCAGACCTTCATGCCCGGCTGTACCTACCCAAAATTCGGTCGCTGCGTCACTCGTGGGCCAAGGCCACATTCAGCATTGCGTCAATGCGAGTGAGCGAGGCGCGCGAGGTCATCATCGTGCCTGCCCCTCCCAGTTGCGCGAGACGGACATCGGGCTTCATCCGCTTGGCCAGCGGCACGTCCAACCGCGGTATCATGGCAGCGTTGTTCCTGGCCCCAAAGGCCCGCCGGTGATGCCCACCTCACCAGGGCGTGCGCCACGGGGTTGATATTCACGGCGGCGGACCACGTGTTCCTGATGGACCCGTGGTGGAACCCTCCGTGGAGAGTCAGGCCCCGGACCACGCGCACCGCATCGGACAGCAGCGCCCGGTCATGACGTACCGGCTGGTGTCCCAGGGCACGGTAAAGGAGAAGATGCCCATGACCCAGGACAAGAAGCGCGCCCGCTTCGAGTCCGCGCTGGGAGGCGCCTCAGGCGGCGCCATCATCACCCGCGCGGACCTGATGCAGCTTCTCGACTGACCCGCGTGCCCCGGCTTTGCCGGAGGCCCGTGACGTCCTGGCTCAGAAGCACCTTTCCGAGGTATCGAAGGACGAGTTCGCCACGTACTTGCAGGTGCAGTTACTCACCTTGCAGTTAAACGATGCGTTCTCCTCACAAAGCGAGTCCACTTTGCGCCAAGCCTCGATGGGCATGTCCTCGAACTCATCCTCGTGCAGGTACAGCGTATCCCCCTTGACGGCGAACGCATAACGAAAGGTCTCGTTGAAGGGCTCCTCGTCGGTCCCATAGCAGGAACTCGTCGTGGTGATGACCATGTGGTTCCCATCCACCTTCCAGGTCCCCAGGATGTTCCCCCAGAGACCGCCTACCTTGAGGACGGACTTGCCCTTGAAGAGCAGGGCACGAGCGTCCTCCGAGCCGCGCTCCAGGCGGTACAGCCCCTCCGGCACCGAGCCTCCCTTCAGCGCCGGGGCGTCCGTCACCGGAGTGCTGTCCGAATCCCAGGAGGTACACCACCCTATCGCGTCGCACTTGAGGGCGGAGCCCGAACTGTCTCCATCGCCGTCCACCTCGCCTTCGTTCGAGTCACCACAGCCCACCACCAACATGGAGAGAAGTACCAGGTACCGTGTCGCCGCCTTCATTTCGTCCTCCCGAAGAGTCACGGAGGGGGAATACCCTCCCCCGTCTGACAGGAAGAGACAGGCCGGACGCCACCGTTGCAGGAAATCGACCTGTGCCTAACCAAGCCTCGGTCGCTGCGTCATGGGGGTGTGCCTACCCAAAATTCGGTCGTTGCGTCATGCGCGCGTCGTCGTTGCGTCATGCGCGCGTCTAAGACGTGGTCAGCGCCCTCCCCCGTAGCGGGTACATGGCCCGTGTGAAGAAGTGGAGGGGAGGGAACGAAGCCTGAGGTATCGAGGGGCTGCTGCGGCGCCGACGGCGGGCATCCTCGTGTAGCCCCCGTTTCCCTACTCCTGCAAGGCAAGCACACATACCATCACCTCACACTAGGCCGGAGGGACGACTGCGAAGTTCGCAGCCACTCAATCGGACCCCGAATTTTCCCGATTTCACCTAACCCCATGATGTTTCTCGTGTTTTCCGTCGCAGTCTCTAGAGAGAGCGCAGAGAACGAGTTCGCGCAGGGCTTCATTCGGGGCGCTGAACGAAGGGCCCTACCAACCGGTAGGGCCCTTTTGTTTTACACGGGCCTCGCGATGAATATCGCGGGGCCTTCGTGCTTAAGCCCCTGAATCACAAAGGATTTTGCCTCGTGGTACTGGCGAGGACGCTCTCGGCATCTCCCCCTGCAGTGCGAGGTGTCCCGTCTTCTCCGCCGCGGATTGGGCTCTCTGGAGCGCTCTTTCGCCCGATTCGGGGAGAGAGCGGCCGAGAGTGGTTAACAGTTTTGTTAACCACCAAGGACAGCCGATTCTGACAATCCCGGGCTTTCGATGTCGTACCTTCCAGGGTTACGTCATTTCCCTCATTCAAAATGACGAATTGGGCGACCTGTTAACCAAGAGCGCGATACGCGACCAGCCTTTACTGGGTACTCACGATTTCGTCGCGCGGCGCAGACTCTCCGAGACCGCTCTCAGACTGTCTTGGTCGCGTCCTCGGCCGACACAACCCTCTGTCCCCGCCTCTCTGCTCTTGTCCACACGGGCCACGTGCCCCCAAAGGAGACTTCTGGGCAGGGAAGACGTGCCGAGGATGCGCCCGCGTTCGCCCTCTCCTGCGCTGACCTGCGGCCGACTGGCAAGGTGTGGCCGCGCGGCGGCGGCGCCTGCCGCCCTGCCGCACGCCCGCCATGCTCCGGAACGAAGCGCGCTGCACGCAGACGTGAGCCATGCCAGAATCGCCGTCTGCGACTTCACGAGGCTCCCCGATGCCTGACATGCGACAGATGCTGCGCGGACTCAAATCCTTGCCCGGGCCGTACCCGCCGTTCGATACTGCGCACGCCCCCGCCGACCCCGCCGCGCTGTTTGCCGAGTGGCTGCAGATAGCCATCGACGTCGGCACGCGCGAGCCGCACGCGATGACGCTGTCGACCGTGGACGCGCACGGCCATCCCGATGCCCGCGTGCTGATCCTGAAGAACGTCGATGCGCACGGCTGGCATTTCGCGATCACGCGCACGAGCCCGAAGGGCCGCCAGCTCGCCGCGCATCCGCATGCGTCGCTGACGTTCTACTGGCCGCTGCTCGGCCGCCAGGTCCGCATCCGCGGCCCCGTGCGCGACATGGGCCCCGACGCGCAGGCCGCCGACTTCCTCGCGCGTCCGCTCGGCTCGCGCGTCGGCGGCCTTGTCGCGCGGCAAAGCGACGTGCTCGACGCCGAGCACGAACTCGACGATGCGCTGACGGCCCAGCTCGCGCGCCTCGAGGCCCAGCCGGATCTGGTCGCGCCGCACTGGGCCGTCTACGCGGTCGAACCCCATGCGGTCGAATTCTGGCAAGGCAGCGAGGAACGCCGCCACACGCGTTTGCGTTACGTGCGAACGGTTGACGGCTGGCGCATCGAACGGCTCTGGCCGTGACACGAGCGCGACGCGCTGGCACGTGTCGACGCGTCGCGCTCCACTCGCCGCAACCGCGCACACATACACACGCGCGCAGCAGCTAGGCTGCGGCAATCGCGCAGACGGCCCCCGTTAGCGCGCCGATGACGGCGGCCGTCGGGCGGACGCACGGCATGGCGCAGGGCAGAAGAGCTCCTCCTGGGAACACAAGGAACGCGCGTGGATGTTCACGCACAATGCAGAGGAGGCTGTGCCTATCCAAAATTCGGTCGCCGCGTCATGGGTGCGTCAAGGCTGCGTCAAAACGCGCGTCATGACGGGCGAGCGATGCACTGGTACGGCTATCACCACGACGAAAAAAACCGACATCCTCAGGAGGCATGAGCACAATTCGGCAGACACTGGCCGACTGGCGCTTGTGGTCATGCCCCTGGCACGGCTCGCCTCGCCTTGGACTGCACGCCAGCCGATACCGCCTGGCGCGCGAGGAGCATGAACTCCAGCTCAGGGCCGGTATCGCTCCGCCTCATGGAAGAACTGAGTGAGCGAATACTCCAACAGCGACTGGCGGGACTGCATGTACCGGCGGGCCCGGAGGAACGGCAGCCAGACGCGCTTACCCACCCGCACCTGGGACTCTTCCATCTTCTGCCGCAGCACCCACGTCCCTCCCAACCGCCGCACCAGCACGTCCCCCAGATAGGCGCCTAACGCCGGTATCGTGTGTCCGTCGAGGACGTCGCGCGTGTAACGCTCGGGAAAGTGGGTCTTCCAGAAGTGGAAGTCGAGGTCCGTCAGAGACTCAGGCGTCTCCTTCATGATGGAGGGCACATCCGAGTGAAGCACAGCCACGAGACCTTCGGACAGATCTCCGTAGTATTCGAGGACGCGCTCCGGATTCTCCACGTCCGAGGGATGGGCGACTGGGAGCCACTCCTCTGGCACCGGCGGCCGGAAGGCGTTGAGCTCGGCAATCTTCCGTTGCCGCTCGCTGATGGCGAACTCGTTCGGCAGCCGAGACAGTAGCGGCGCCACGTCAAGGTGGAAGTGCGGTTCGACGGGAATGAATGCAGAACTGCGCTCCTTCAGCGTGGGCAGCACCGTGTCGAAGTCGCGGTCCGGCCGGAGGTGGACATGGGCGCGGGCCTGCGCCACGCTCCGCGAGGACGAAGCCCGGGGTGACAGCTTCTTGGTGCAGCCGGGCTCCGAGGAATCAGGGGCGTGCGGTGAGCGCCGCTCGAGATGGTCTTGTACTTGCCTCGGTCAAATCCCGAATCGTGTGTAGTTGGTTCGGAGAGGGAGCGGGGAGGCATCACCGCCGCTTCATCGAGCGGCGTCGGGGAGGAGGGGGCTGTGCATGCTCCGCGTCGACCGCGGTCGAGGTAGCGACGTCCTTTCCCGAGGGGGCCGCCGAGAGTGTCTTCAGGTACGCGCAAAGCATGTCGGCCAACGCATCGGAGTATGTGGCGATCTCGGCGGGTGTTCGAGGGCTCTCCGAGAATGACTTACCCACCGAACTGAGCGTCGTCATGATGAGGTCTCCCGCGAGCATGCGCGCCGGTTTGGGAGTTGCAGGTAGGACCTCGCGCATGAAGGCCTCGAACGTGGCCTTGCTCGATGCCCGCACCGCGCGTGCTTCGGGCGCATCGCGATAGAGGGGCGCGGCGTCACTCAGCGCGACACGTACCGCTGCCTCGTCGCACTCGGATTGGACGAAGGTGTGAACCAGTGCGCGGAGCCGTGCGAGCGGCGGCCGAGTCGTGTCCTCGAGCAGCTCGCGAGTGAGAGCTGTCGTCTGTCGCCACTCGTCTGTCTGGAGTCGGAAGAGGACCGCCGCTTTGTTCGGGAAGTACTGGTACAGCGACCCAACGCTGACGCCGGCCTTCTCGGCCACTCGTGCCATCGTGAAGCGCGGTGCTCCCTCCTTCGCCAGAACCTGAATAGCCGCGCGGAGGACCGCCTCGACGAGCTCATTCGAGCGCGCCTGTTGAGGCTCTTTTCTCGTGGAGATCCGGGGACTTCGTCGAGGGCTCACGCGCGCTCCAGTCAATGCGAATTGTGAACCTGAATGATTCATCGCATTTTGTCCAGCGTCACGACTTGATGCCGCACGGAACGGAGAACGCGATGACCACGCTGACACAAAGCCCACTCGCACCGCTGCTCGAACGCTTATTCCAAGAGGCCGAGGCGGTGTCGCCTCTCGCCATCCCGGAGGTGGCGGCGCTCTCGCGCGAGGAGCGGGAGCGCATGATGCGAAGCAAGACGGACTACCTCGACTTCTACGGGCGGCTCAAGGACGCCGCGCTGGCCGTATCGCGCGAGACGGGCCTCCTGCTCTACATGCTGGCGCGCAGCTCGGGCGCGCGGACGGTCGTCGAGTTCGGGACGTCGTTCGGCATCTCGACGCTGCATCTGGCCGCCGCGCTCCGAGACAATGGTGGGGGCCGCGTCATCACGAGTGAGTTCGAGCCGTCGAAGGTGGCTCGTGCTCGAAGGAACCTCGAAGCGGGAGGCCTCGCGGACCTGGTGGAGATCCGCGAAGGAGATGCGCTGAAGACTCTCGCGCTCGAGCTCCCCCCGCGGATCGACCTGCTCCTGCTCGACGGGGCGAAGGCACTCTACCCGGACATCCTGCGAATGCTCGAGGGCCGGCTCCGCCCGGGGGCTCTCGTTGTCGCCGACAACGCCGACGACAGCCCTGACTACCTCGCTCGGGTTCGGGACCCGAGGAGTGGCTATCTCTCGACGCCGTTCGCGGAGGACGTCGAGCTGTCCATGCGGCTTGGCTGAAGCGAGGGGGCTAGGGGCTGTCCCTGATCTCGTGTTCGAGAGTCGACCCGGCGTGCCGGCCTTTCTGGCACGTTGGGGCAGGGCCTCAATCTGAGTTGCTGCCTGGCGCTAGGCATGATCAACGCGGGCTGTGCGCCGACATGAACTGAGCGATGCCGAGTGGAGCCGCATCGAGCCCCTGCTGGGCTCCAGGAGCGGCCCTCGCTCGAAGCGAGGGGGCCGTGACTTCATCAACGCAGTGGTGTGGCGCGTGAAGACCGGGGTGCAGTGGCGGGACTTGCCCGAGCGGTTCGGTCACTGGAAGACGGTCTACAATCGGTTCCATCGCTGGACGAAGACTGGGCGCTGGGAAGCCATCTTCAAGGCGCTGCGGCTCGATGTGGATGAGCTTGGCTCCCATGCTGACGCATCGGTCGTCCGGGCGCATCAGGACGCCGCGGGCGGAAAAGGGGGTTCCGAAGCAATGCTCTGGGGCGTTCTCGAGGGGTTTTTTCAACGAAAGTTCACGCCGTCACTACGACGGGAGGTAAGCCGCTCCACGTCGCGCTGACGCCCGGCCAGTAGCACGAGTCCACAATGGCCGAAGAACTTATGGTGCACGCCGAGGGCGCCGCTTTCATTGCGGATACCGGCTATGACGCCGACCGCATCCGCGCCAACGTTCGAAAGCTCGGGATGAACCCTGTCATCCATTCAAACCCGAGCCGTAAGCGGGCGACGCCGTTAGACCGCACCCTGTACCGGCTGCGCTACCGGGTGGAGTGCTTCTTCCACGATCTCAAGCGCTTTCGGGCCGTCGCCACCCGCTATGACAAGACCGCGACGAGCTACCTCGCCGTCCTGCACGTCGCATCCATGCTTCTTTGGCTGCGCTAATCGGGGACAGCCCCTAGCCCTCTCGGGCGCCCGCGCGCGAGGCTTTGGTGCGCTGCCGCGTCCGATTGATGCAAAACAGGAAACACCGTGCGTCCCCAGGCGGTCTGGTGGCGGCGCGCGGCATTACTTAGCATGCACGTAGGTTCATTCCACCTTCAGCCTGGGGAAGCGTCATGAAGATTGTTGTGATCGGCGGTACCGGCCTGATCGGCAAGAAGGTCGTGGCGCGACTGGTTGCACAGGGCCATGAGGTGGTTGCCGCTTCGCCGGGAACCGGCGTCAATGCGTTGACGGGCGAGGGTCTGGCGCAGGCGTTGTCCGGCGCGCAGGTCGTAGTGGATGTCGCGAACTCGCCTTCGTTCGAGGATCGGGCCGTACTCGAATTCTTCGAGACATCGGGCCGCAACCTGGCGGCGGCCGAAAAGGCAGCGGGCGTGGCGCACCATGTTGCGCTGTCGGTCGTGGGCACCGACAAGCTCGAACAGAGCGGATACTTCCGCGCCAAGATCGCGCAGGAGAACTTGATCCGCAAGGCCGATATTCCCTACACGATTGTTCGCTCGACGCAGTTCCTGGAGTTTCTGGGTGGCATCGTGCAGTCGGCCGGACAGGACGACACGATTGCGCTGCCCCCCGCACTGCTCCAGCCGATCGCGTCGGACGACGTGGCGCACGCCGTGGCCGATGCCGCGCTTGCCGCGCCGCTCAACGGTATTGCCTATATCGCGGGGCCGGAACGCTTCAGGATGAGTGATCTGGCGCAACGCTATCTCAAGGGGATTGGCGATACGCGCCGCGTTGTGGCGGATCCCGCCGCGCGGTATTTCGGCGCCGAACTCAAGGAAGACACGCTCGTGCCGGAAGGCGAGGCTCGCCTTGGCCGCATCCGCTTCGAAGACTGGCTGCCATCACAAGCGAAGTAGTCTAGAGACACCCGATGGCTAACAAGAGGTTGCGGCCTCCGCCACTTACGCTGCTCGACAAGTATCGGGGCCAGGGATTTACCGCGCGCTACACGACGACCGTCACGGTGTCGGGCGGCGAGGCCGCGCATGGCCGCGCATCGGGCATCGCGAGATCCGATGACGACAATCTGATCCTCGATCTGCGTCTGCCCGCGACACTGGGCGGTCCGGGCAGCGACACCAATCCGGAGCAGCTGTTTGCGGCAGGCTATGCAGCCTGCTTTCACGGGCAATGACACGCGAATGGATGCACAGCGTCGTAAGCGTGGTCGACTGAGGCCACGCAGGCGCCGCGAGCCCGAACCCTTAGCCCTGCAGGAGATACCCATGACGCAACATCTTGACGACTTTCAGAAATCCCCGGTCTGGAGTGATGCCATGAAACGCGTTCTTTTCATTGTGGCAACCCTGGCGATGTCGTGCCTGATGAGGGCAAGCCCCGCCGTAGCCGCGGCCGATGTCAGCGTCAAGCCGCTGCTCACGGAGCCGTTGCCCGAGTATCCGGGCAAGGAAGTGGAGATGATCGTTGTGGAATATGGTCCGGGCGGTGCCGACCCGATCCATCGCCATGATGCACACGGCTTCATCTATGTGCTCGAAGGCAGCATCGTGATGGGCGTGAAGGGCGGCAAGGAGGTCACGCTCAGGGAGGGAGAGACCTTCCACGAAGGCCCTGACGATATTCACACGGTCGGGCGCAATGCCAGCAAGACAAAGCCGGCAAGGTTCCTCGTGTTCCTGATCAAGAAGCAGGGCGCGCCGATCCTGACGCCCGTGAAGTAGCCAGTCTGCCCGTCGGTCGGCGGGGTGCGCTGGAATATGGGTGAATTGACGCATAATCCACCCTGTACCCCGAACGGCCCCAGCAGATTGCCATGTCCACGAAGGGCCGCCACCCGAGAAGCGACTCAGGGGAGTTTCGTGGCAACAGCGCCCTGTGTTCGTGGCAGCCCCCATCAAGCTGCGAATCAGCCCAGGGGCGCTGCCGAAGGCGCCCTTCCCTGCTTACGAAGGCTCCTGTGAGCCCCTGCTGTCCGCCCGGGCCAAATCCATCCTTGAGCCCCTTGCCATCAGCAACCTTCAATTTCTCCCAGTTGACAGCCCGCCCCCCGGGCCCCGCCAGCTCACACGAGAACTCACGGCACGACTGGCGGGGCTGCCTCGGCTGCTCGTCAGTCGCGGACATCCCGTGCTCCTTCCATCACAGCGCGGGTGTCCACGAAACCGGGTTGCTCCCATCCATGGCCATTCCCCATTCGCCACTCAGCGCGGCCCGCCCTCGCTCTGAGAGCCGCACCGCGCGCGTGCCGCGCAACCGCGTGAGCCACCCGCGTTCGAAGAATCGTTCGGTCAGCGCCGCGCCCAGTGCGCCCGCGAGGTGGGGGCGGCGCTCGCTCCAGTCCAGGCAGGCGCGCGTGAGGGGCCGGCGGCCAGCGCGCAGTACCTCCATTGAGATGCCGAAGTCGCGCAGCCACGTGTCCCCGGTCCGCGTCACCTGGAACGCGTCCCCATGGCGCTGGAGGAACGCGCGCTCAAGGAGGAAGTCCGTCACGCGGATCCCGAGCCGGCCCGCGAGGTGGTCGTAGCAGGTCCGCGCCTCGCGAAGCGCCGTGGCCCCGCGCCCGTCCGTCACGAGGTGGGCGGGTGTCCGTGGCGCCAGCACCGCGAGGGCCTCCAGCAACGTGACGACCTCCGGCCCCGCGAGTTGGAACAGCCGTTGCCGGCCCTGCGCCCGGGACGTCAGGAGGCGCGCTTCCACCAGCCGCGCCAGATGGCTGCTTGCGGTCTGCGCGGACACGCCCGCGCGTCGCGCCAGCTCCCGCGCCGCGAGCGGAGGGCCCTCAAGCAACGCCACCAGCATGGCGGCCCGCGACGGCTCGCCCACCGCCGTCGCGACCGATGCGATGTCCGGATCCGTCAACACGCCGGGCTGGCTCCCGAAGGCGTCCCCGCACGAGCGAAGAGGTGTGGGTAGCGCAGCCGGGGGGCGGCGATGAGCCGGTCGCGTGACACCGGACCACCGAAACGGATCCGGTCCCACGGCGCGAACTCGCGCTCCAGGGCGTCCAATGCCTCCACGTCGGTGCGCAACCGCGCGCACCATGCCTCTTCTTCCGGAGCGGGAGCGGCGAGGGCCTTTGTCAGTCGGCGAACCAGCCACTCCTTGCAGAAGATGTGCTCCGGAGTGACGACGCGCAGGCACGCGCCGTAATGGCCCTTCAGGTATCCGCGCCACTCGGCGTCGAGCCGTTCCTGGGTGAGGGCCGTCCCGAAGCGAACCGCCATGCGCAGCAGGCGCCCGTCGAAATGGGCGCGCACCGCGTCCGGGCTCACGGCCGCGTCCAGGAGGCCCAACAGGTCGCGCGGGTACATGCCCGTGCCATCGGCGAGCGTGTACGTGGGTTGGGGCAGGTGTCCTGAGTCGATGAGGGCCTGGAGCTCGTCCGGGGCTTCCGGCCGGCCCGCTGCCACCGTGTTGAGCGGGACAAAGTGCTCGGTGATGTAACGCACGTCCGCCGGGGTCAGCGTCCCGGCGCCCGAAGTGTTTGGGTCCACGGGCCAGTGGTAGCACGCGCTCGCTTCGGTCCGCATCGAAGTGTCACCGCGAGGAGGAGTCCAGGAGGTCCCATGGGCTTCTGGAGCTGTGCCTCCCCCAATCCGGTCGTTGCGTCCTGGGTGCGTCAAGGCTGCGACAGGCAGTGCGTCAATGCGAGCGAGCGAGGCGCGCGCGGTCGTCGTTCTATCTGGACGAGAGATGCGCGAGACGAGCACTCGGCAGCAACCAGTCCACGCCCGATGAGTGCTGGGCCCACGCCATCAGTAGGGCACCAGTACCACCGAGGCTCCGGACGTCATGTGGAACACTGGCGCGGCCTGCACCATGACGATGTTGGAGGGCCAAACCATCGTCTTCATCGCCGTCGACCACGCGACCTCCGAATGCGTCCGTATCCACGCGGCCAGCGTGGGAAATCGCTTCGAAGCCCCCAAGCCCCTTCGTCAGGGCATCAAGACCTGCTTCGGGGCGTACGGGCGAGGCGTAGCCACGGGGTTGGCCTCCGCTACCACCGCGGCAGACGGTTCACTTCCGAGGGCCTCCAGGACGCACTGCGCTTCCTGGGAGCCGTCTCCAGGCCATCCTCCATTCGCAGTCCGGAGGGCAGCGGCTACGCCGAGCGCCGAACCCGTATCACCAAAGAGCAACTGCTCTGGGTGCGCACCTTCTCCACTGTGGAGGAGCTCCGGAGGTGCCTGCCGGAGTCGGCCATCGCTACAACGAGCACTGGTTGATGGAGCGTCATGGATTCTTCTCGTCAAGTCAGGCCTGACCAGAGCTGATGCTGTCGCGGCAGGCGGCCTGAATACCACCAACATGGTGTCTCATCAATCCGGTGCGGTACACGGTACAAGGTGTCACAAATGGACGTGGCCACTGACGCGTCAAGCCCCCCCGCTGACGCGTCAAGCACCTGGCGCGATGCACCAATGCACGTGCGCCCCCCTTGGAGTCGCGGAATGAGGCGCTGGCACGCCCCATGCTCTTCGCTCACGGCTCCACTCCGCGCATGGAGGGCCACGGCTTCGGGTTGCACTCGCGCGCGCTGGAGGCCCAATGGCTATACTCCGGTGTCGCCGGGGAGATAGCGCGCGGGCGCGGACGTGATAGGGGCCGACCTGCTAGAGAAGCGATTGCTGTGACAAGCATGATGGGGATAAATTCATGAATACACAGACGAACCCGAGGCGGTGGCCGCCCCCTCCGGAAGTGGAGCAGCAGATCAACCAGGACCGCGAGCGTTTCCGCAAGTGTCTCGACTACATGCGAGAACACGCGGCAGGTGAGGTCGAGGGCGTTTACGGCCCCGACAGCGTGACCTGGGTGCTCTATCGCGAGCCGGTGATCCTCCTCGGCGGACTGCGCGCCATCCTGCTGCAACTCGCCCATCCGGCAGTGGCCTACGGTATCTCCCAGAACAGCAACTTCCGGAATGACCTGCTCGGCCGTGCGCGACGCACCTATACGGCGATGTACCAGCTCAAGTTTGGTGGCCTCTCGGAAGCGACGGGCGCCGCGAAGCGGATCCACAGCGTGCACAGCCGCGTCTACGGCGCGGTTCCGGACGGCGTCGGCCCGCAGGGCTCCGGCCCCTATCGCGCGAACGAACCTTCGCTGCTGCGTTGGGTGCACGCCACCCTCATCGACACCGCCATGCTGATCTTCGACACATTCGTGCGGCCGCTCAGCATCGAGGAGAAGCGCCGCTACTATCAGGAGACGCTGCGCGCCGCGGCGTACTTCGGGCTCCTGCCGGAGCAGGTGCCGCCCACGCTCGAGTCCTTCTACGAGTGGTACAACGGAGAGCTGGCGGGGGAGCGGCTGGGCGTGGGAGACACGGCGCTTGAGCTGGCGGACATGCTCTTCAATTCGCCGTTCACCCGGGGACAGTTCGATGAGGTGCTCACCGCCGGTCTCCTGCCGGAGCGCTGGCGCGAGGCGTACAGGCTGCCTTGGGGGCTGGGACAGCGGCTCACGTGGAAGCTCCTGAAGGGCTCGATGCGTCGGGGAATCCACCTCACCCCGCCAAAGCTCCGCTACGTCACGGCCTGGCATCAGGCCCAGATGCGGCTGGCCATGGCTCGAGGAGAGCGGCCGACGATCATGGCCCGGGCGCTGAACACCATCGACTCCTACGTCGACGTGCCGTTCAGCATCCGGCCGGTCGCGGCGAAGGCCCCAGCGGACAAGGATTGAGAAACGATTTGGGCGATCCGCAGCGCCAAGGCGGTCAACTTCGCCCGAGCCTACGACATTCTGGACGGGGGGAAGTCCCTTGAGGCAAACAACGCCCAGGTCGTGTCTACAAATAGGTCGGGGCCGTCCGGTGTTGCCCGGACATGGGACGAGGAGAACGGACCGCCCCCCTGTGCCTCCCGAAGTCCGGTCGCTGCGTCATGAGCGGATCAAGGCGAGTGAACGCGGTGAGCACGGGGCCAGCGAGTTCCCGTAGCGGCGACGCGGGTCGGAATCCCCGAGGCACCTGTGCCTACCTAAAGCTCAGTCGCTGCGTCATGGGCGCACCAAGGCCACTTCAGGCATTGCGTCAATGCGAGTGAGCGAGGCGCGCGACGAGCCGCCGGGCCCTATCGCCTGATTGATAGAGGTCGGAATTTACGCAGCGACCGGATTTTGGGCAGGCACACGGGAGAAATGGGCCGAATCGTAGAAGCCCGCGGCGTGCGCAACTTCGGTGAGGCTTCGGCCTCTGAGCGCGAGCGCGGTGGCCGCTTGCGCTGGAGCTGCGCTCGATGACGTACCTGATAGGCCTCAAGAAGCCCTGCGAGGACTTCCGCAACGTCGAAATCGTCGACGCCCACGTCCCGTGAGGGGCAATGCCCCCCATGCAGCCCACTGAGCCGAGCGGCGGCCCCAGGACACGACCCAACCTGGCCTTCTCCCTGCTCTCGCAGGGAGGCTTTCACCCGCGCATTCCAGCACCGACCGCGGTGGAGGGCATCGGCATGGAAATGGCCGCGCGCATCTTCTCCAGGATGAACACGGACCTCCTGGTGCTGACTCCGGCGCCCGCGTCACCGTGCCGCACGAGACGTCACAGGCGGGTGCTGGCGTGGAGCGCGTAGACCTGGGGCTCCACGGTCTGCCGCCACGTGGCCCGATAGGTCTCCGCCTCGTAGTCCCAGCTCACGACATCGAGGACGGATGCAGGCGCCGCACCGGGTGAAGTGCCGGTGAGGAACGCGCCCGTGCCCGCAGCGTAGGAGAGGACCAGTTCACGGGTGGAGTCGGCTGATGAAGACAGCACTGCCGACACCGCGCCACAGCCCTTCGCGTCGCACCGCATCGCCCCCGTGTTGGCCCAGTCAGGACGGCTGCTCGCGGCGACCTGCACCCAGTCCGAGCCCCCCCACCTCCACCACGCCTTGCCCGTATGCAGGCGCAGGCCCTGGGGAGAGTTTGCCACGAGGGCGTAGCCCCCCAGCCCCGGGGTCATCGTGTGGGCCTGGCGCCATCCCGCGCCATCCGAGACAATCCACCGGATCTCGTTGGCATACCCCTTCGTTATCAGCAGGGACGTCCCATCACTGACGAAATGAAGGTCCGGGGGTCATTGAACTCCTGGGTGTTCTGTGCCCAGGCCCCTCCGGTGTGGATGCGCGCCTCCATGACGATGCTCCTGCGGGCCGTCACCACGAACCAGGCCCCCACTGCGTCCAGCCGCGTGCCCTGCCACCGCTCGTCGAACACCCGGGGAATGGCATTCACCGGGGCAGCCCAGGTCAGCCCGTCCATGCTCAGACTGGAGCGAATCTCCCAATCTCCCCAGGCGAGCAGGAATCCACCAGCCCCGTGGACGAGGGCCAGGTCGGGATTGGTCGCCGTCATGCGCTCCACCAGAGTGGGCGTGCCCAGCGTGCCAGCCTCGTGGCTCACGACGTACATGTCCACCTTCCCGGTGGCGCCCACCTGCTGGTAGGCGACGACACTCCTCTGGGCACTTCGCGCCGCCCGGGGCTTGGCCACATTGCGCGCGACGCGCACGGGTTCGAGCCAGGAGGTCCCGTCGAACTCGGAGAGGAAGATGCTCCACTCGCCTGCGTCGAACTGCTCCCAGGCGGCGACGCCAGTGGTGGGCCGTGAGGCTTCACGCCACCCGCCTGGGTGCGGCGTACCACTCCACCCATCGGGTGACCGCTCCCCTGCACGGGCTCCAACTCCTGCTCGACGCGCCGGGCGCCCAGGCCCTGCATCGCCACGTCAACGTGGATCACCTCCGGTTCTGTCGCACGCGCGGGTTCGACCTGGCGGAGAGCATCGCCCCGGGGAGCGTCGCGCAAGAGCCCGAGCGGACCCTGCGCAGGGGCACGGTCCCCGGCGAGGTCCGCTACGTGCTCATCCTTCCGAAGTCCCTGGTCCCCAAGGGGTGCAAGCCGGGAGCGACGTTCCAGTCCATTGCGCCCGCGAACGACGGCAACCCGTCAGGACGAAAGCTGCGCAGCGCCTGAGCCCATCACCGAGCACGGGCCACGCCGTCCGGCCGATGGAAGGATGGAGGCCATGCCGAATGCGGGACTTCATCTTCGCCGAGCGTTGGTACCGACGTGCGGTGGCCTGCTGACCCTACTTCGCGAAGGCCCCTTCGGTCGCGCGCAGGGCCCGGAAGAGGGCGTCCTGCGTCCCCTTGAGGCCCCTTGCCGCCTCGCGAGCAGCCGGCGCGAGGAGCCAGAGCGGAGGTCCTCCTTCGAGCTCTCTCTCCAATCGGAGCCGAGGGTCTCCATGAGCGAGAAAGCTCGGAAATGCCGCGAGTCCGAGTCCGGCACAGCAGGCATCTCGAATCCCGAGCAGCGAGTCACACAGAACGGCTTCGGGTGCATCCTTCGGAACAAAGCGCCACCACTGCATCGAGGTCTTGGCGCGGAGGGCCGAGCTCGGAAGTATCCAGTTCGCCGTCCCGCTGGACCTTCGATAGACCCCGATCCGCAACCGTCCAAGCCGACGTCCACGGAGCGCGCCACCCGGTTCGTGCTTCGGACGAAGCGCGAGGTCGACGCGTCCCGGCACCAGAGCCATCTCCTGGTCGCTCACCAGGACTTCCACGGATTGCGTCGGTGAGATGGTGGACAGCGCCAGAAACAAGAGCGGAGCCAGGACGTCGCTCGTCGTAATCACCACTCGCTGCTGCCGTCCCCGCTGCTCCGCGGTCAATAGACCCGCCACCTCGGTTGCTTGGGTTCGCATCGTTCCGGCGCGGAGCGCGATTTCCGCCGCCAGCGGGGTCGGCACAAGCCGCGAGCCGCGCACGAACAGCACCGCCCCGTACCGCGCTTCGAGTCCCGCGATGCGGCGGGACACCGACGAGTGCCGCAGCAAGAGCTCGCGCCCGGCTGCCTCGACGCTGCCCGTTCGTACCAGTGCCTCGATGGTCTGGATCTCGTCCCACGACATGTGCATGAACGCACACGATATGTGCAAAGACGCGGAGTCATCAATCGCGCCGAGACCAACTATTCATCGTGGGTACCGTCATTCGACGACGGACCCAGGAGAACGACGATGAAGTCGGACGTCATGCGGCGCGGGGCAGACGAGGGATGGTGCTACGTGATCGACGCCCCCTTCGGAATCAAGGCGTGACGTTGTCCAAGCGCACCGTCCTGATCGGGGGCAGCGCCCTCGCGCTGTCCGGATGCTTTCGGCCTAGGAGACAATCGATGCCCCACCTCGTTCATCGCACCATCGAATCCCTTCCCACCACCACGCTGACGTGGCTCTCGCTTCGAGATCACTTCGTCGCGACGGTGGGCCCAAGGGCAGGAGAAGGGCGACGCATGGGACCCGTTCTCGTGCTCGCTGACGCGACGTTCGCGCCGCACTCGCGCTTCCCAATCCACCCACATCGCGAGATGGATATTCTCAGCGTCGTAGTCGACGGTTCATTGTCGCATCACGGTGACCAGGCGCACGGCGTGACCCTCGGACCAAGGTCCGCTCAGTTGATCTCTGCACGCAGCGGAATCGTCCACGCCGAAGGCAACGACACCGACCAGCCGACGCGAATGCTGCAGATTTGGTTTCAGCCGAACACGTTCGGCGGGGCGCCCGCGTACTTCACTCGCGAGCTCGCGGGCCAAGGTCGCCAGTTGCTGGCGGGTGATCCCGAGATGCCGCTCCGAGCCGATGCGCGATTGTGGTGGGTGGATCTCGTTCCGGGGAGCGAGGAGACTCTTATCGTCGACCGGGCGCGCCAAGGCTATCTGCTCGCGATGACGTCACGACTGCGGATCGCTGCGGTTGGAAGTGAGCCTACCCTCGAACTCGCGATCGGGGAAGGCCTGGAGGTTGGCCCGGGCGCGGTAAGCGTCTCGTCAGACCGTGCAGGTGCCGCGCTCTGGCTGGACGTTGCGTGAACCGACCCGAGGGCAACGGCTGTGCCGAGCACTTCATTCGCACCCTCAAGGAGCAACTGCTCTGGGTGCGCACCTTCTCCACCGTGGAGGAACTGCGGCGGGCTCTGCTGGAGTGGGCACAGCGCGACAACGAGCACTGGCTGTTGGAGCGCCACCACTTCCTCTCGCCGAGTCAGGCCCGGCGGGAGCTGATGCAGTCGAAGCAGGCAGCCTGAATACAACCAACCTGGTGTCTCAACAATCCGGCGCGATACAATGGCTCGATGAGATTCCTTCGACGGGTGAGGCTCGCGCAGGTGGCTGTGGCGGCGATTTGCTTCTCCAGCTTCGGTTCGGCCGCGGCCGAACCCGAGGTGAAGACAGTGCCCGACGTTCTGGAGGTAGGGGCACTCACCTCGACGTTCGCGGAATTCCAACGAACGTGTGACGCCGCGGGACGGCGACTGTGGGGACAGTCGCTGTGTGCCCCTCTCCTCGTCGTCCATCCCGTCACGCGCGTCTTCGTCGCGAGCACCTGGCCGAGCGGATCGGAAACAGGGCCCTGGGTGGGAGTGTTCCCCTCGGAACTCACCATCGCCAACACGGCGCTGACTTGGGCGGGAACCACCTGGGTCCAGCTCCAAGGTCCGTTGCCCGATGCCCCCGCGCGTCGCCGTGCCCTGCTTGCCCACGAGGCCTTTCATCGGCTCCGCACCACCTTGGGCCACCCAGGGCGGGAGAAGGACAATGCCCACCTCGATGGCATCGAGGGCCGCACGCTGCTGCAACTCGAGTGGCGTGCCCTCGCGGCCGCCCTGCGCGCGACGACCCCCTCGGTCCGCACCCGCGCCGTCGAGGACGCACTCGTGTTCCGTCGCGAGCGCCGAACGCGCTTCCCTGAAGCGGCGGTCGCGGAAGGGCTCCTCGAGGAGCACGAAGGCCTCGCCGAATACACGGGTGTGGCGCTGGCGGTGGCCGACGCACGTGGCAGGCGGGCCCTGGCGCTGGAGAACCTCGACGATGCCGTCAAGCGAAGCTCCTTCGTGCGCTCCTTCGCATATGCATCAGGACCCGCCTATGGCCTCCTGCTGGACGAGGCGGGCCCCCGCGCCCAGGGGTGGCGTACCCGAGCGCTCGCTGGGGCGGACCTGGGAACGCTGCTCCAGGACGCACTGCGGCTGGGCACGCCCGAGCCCTCACCCGAGCGCGAAGCGCGCTACGGAGGCGCCGCTCTGCGAGAGACCGAACGCGAGCGGGCCCGCCTCGCCCAGGCCCGGGCCGAGGCGCTGCGCAACAAGTTGGTGGAGGGCCCCGTGCTACACCTCCCCCTGGTGCGCATGCGTATCCAATTCAACCCCGGTGAGCTCATCCCGCTCGCCGAGCACGGCACGGTGTATCCCGGCGCCCGCATCGTCGATGCGTGGGGCTCGCTCACTACGACCTCCGACGTGCTCCTCTCCTCGGACTGGAAGACGGCCACGGTGAACGCCCCCCCGTCGGGCCCCCGAGATGCACGCTGGGAAGGCGAGGGCTGGGTGTTGGAGCTGGCCCCCGGCTGGCGCGCCAACAAGGGGCCCCGACCAGGAGACCTGGTTCTCCAGGCTCCCGAGGCTCGCTCACCGGCGCCTCAACCCTAATACGACTTGGTCACTTCAAGAATGCGTGAGGGGGAGAGGACTGTTCCCCATGCATGACGCCGAGGCAACTGAAGCGGCTGGAGGGAGCGCTGGAGAGCTTCCTTGAGTCGATGTTTCAGGCCTGGGCCGCGTGGAGCGGCGACGGGCAATGAACTGGTACGTCAAGGGCCTGCTGCTCGAAGGCGAGCGCAAGAGCATTGCCCCGATGGCGGGGCGACTGGTGGAGGATGCTGGCGAGCAAGAGGCTATGCGCCAGCGCCTCCAGCAGTGCGTCAGCGGCAGCGCGTGGGCGGACGAGGAGGTCATGCGCCGACTGGCACTGAAGCTGGAGGCGGAGCTGCCGGACATCGAGGCGCTGGTGCTGGACGACACGGGCGTCCCCAAGAAGGGCAAGCATTCGGCAGGCGTCGCGCGGCAGTATTCGGGCACGTTGGGCCGGACGGACAACTGCCACGTGGCCGTCAGTCTGCATCTGGCGGGAGAGAAGAGCAGCGGCTGCATCGGGATGCGGCTGTACTTGCCGGCGGAATGGACATCCACTCCGGAGCGGATGCGCAAGGCGGGCGTACCCGAGGATGTCTCATCCATCTGCGTCTTGAATGCGTCTGTGTACGGCACCGCAACCGCCTGCACTCGCCCCCTTCGGATGGTCAGCTCGGCACGTCAGCCGAGGCGACATCTTCCCTGACACAGGGGGCTGCGAAGGAGAAGAAGGAGCTTCTGGAGGCGTGGTGGCCATCGAGAAGGCCCGCGCGGAACTCGAGGCGCCTTGACACGGGAGCGGCGTGCGGGTGCGCGGCTTCCCTCACTGCGACTGGAGAAACCCCAGGGTTGTATTGCTCGAATACAGAGAGGGCTGGCTGACGCGCCCCCTCTGGCTCGCAGAGAAGCTCAGTCGCTGTTCTTGACGAGGGCTGCCGCTCAATACGTGTAGATGGTAGGCGCCTTTGTACTCGTGAAGAAATCCGCATAGATGGCGGCATAGTTATTGCTGTTGCCCACCTCTCCCTGGAAAACACCGCTCTTGGTGCCCGAGACCAAGAGGGTTGTCCCATCTTCGTCCACCAGCGGCGTGCCCGAGTAGACGTTGCCTGCGCCAAAGGGCACAGCCAGATTTGTTCGTCTGACGATTGTCAGCGACGTCGGTTCGACGTGGACCAGTCCGAGGGTAATGGGTGAACTGCCACTGATGCTTTGCTTTTGGGTGTAGGTCGCGACGACACCCAGCTCACTTTCTACCAAAGCGAGCACGGGATCATGGCCGATGGATCTACCTATCTCAATGTACTTGCGGGGGTCGCCACAATTCACCGCCTCAACCATGATGGAGTAGACGGGTGGACTCCCAGCAATCATCACCCGGTGGACAATGAGACCACAGTAGAGGCGTTCCGACTTATTTATGGCAGACTCATGAGCCACGACTGTGTCGATCGAATCATCTGGAGCGGGTGCGCTTCCGCAGGCGATGAGAAGCGTCACACAGAGTTGAATGGTGCTTCTGGGAAAATGTACCATCGACTAATTCCTTTGGGGGCTGGGATATGGATGACAGACAGGCGCACTAGCGGCGCCGGAACAAACGGACTCCTTCTCTGGCCTGTATCGCGGGACGAGGTTCCAATCCGGTCGCATCCGACGTGGAGCTTCAGACAGAGCCTGATCTGCAAATCAAGGCTGCACAGAACGTCTTCACAAGGCGGTCGCGGAAGAAATGACCTCTCCGCGCAAGGTGAAATCAATTCACAGCACGCCCCTCATCCCTCACACAAGCAAACGACATATCTTCACTTGTCAGCAGGGCACACTGCTCAATCCAGAACCACCTACATGCCCATTGGAACCACAAAATACGGAAGAGCGAGTGAAGCCTTGGGCCTGAGCATTCCCCTCATTTCGGCAAGCTGATCGCCAGTCGCCTGCCAGCCGGCTCCGTGCGAGGTGGGGTGGTGGCTGTGCCTACCCAAAATCCGGCCGCTGCGTCATGGGTGCGTCCAGGCCACATTCAGCAGTGCGTCAATGTGAGTGAGCGAGGCGCCCCAGACGAGGCGACAACTTCCCTGGCACAGGGAGACGCTGATGCACGCTTTCCGCGTGAGACCTGATGAGACGAGAGCCCGGAGCCCATGAGGTTCCAGGCCATTCTCTCTATCACGTCGGCGCTGAAGCGCGTGATTCAGCGCAGATGGCTCGTGCCGTTGAGTTCGAGCAAGCGCACGCAGCCATCCCAGTGCTGCAAGCGATGGATGCCACCGTTGTCGGTGTCGAAGGTGCAGCGCGGCTGCGTCTCCTCCACGCCCAGCACGAGGCGAAGGACGTGGTCGAGCAGCATGCGATGGGACACCAGGACGACGCGCTCTCCCTCGTGCCGTGTCAACAGTTGCGTCAGGAAGGGGAGCAACCGTCGCGAGCAGTCCCGCAGCGACTCGCCCCCGGGCGGACGGGCCTCCAGGTTCGCGGACTCGATGGCAGCCCAGTCCTCCGGATGGCGCGCCGCCAGCTCCGGAAAGGGCAGCTCCGAAAGCTGTCCCAGGGAGCGCTCACGCAGCGCATCCGTCCGCACCGCCGTCAGCCCCGTCCGTTGCTCGAGGGCACAGGCGCTCTCCACGGCCCGCCGCAGGTCGCTGGTGTAGAGTGCGGCCACGGGGCGGACGGCGATGGCCTGGGCGGCGGCCTCCGCCTGACGCTGTCCCAGCGGCGTGAGCGCGGCATCGGCTTCTCCGGTCGCGCGGTTCATGGCATTGCTGGAGGACTGACCATGGCGCACGAGGATGAGCTCTCCCCGGCTCATGACGTCCCTCCCGAAGCGCCGCGCAGGGCCATGCCCAACGCCATCACGGCGAAGACGGTTCCGAGGAGCGGCTCATCGAACACCAGCGGGCGTGGACCCACGACATCCGGCCGGCTGGGGAAGGCGCCTCGCGCGTCCTGCTGGGACAACAGGTAGTCCACCGCGGAGTCCATGCGGTCGGAGCCTCCCAGCAGCGACAGGGACGCGAGCGCATAGGCCGTGCTGAGCACGTCACCGGGCTCGCCAGCCGTCTGACCCCAGGACCCATCCCCGCGCTGACGTGAGGCCAGGAAGCGCACGGCCCGCTCCCGGAGGGTTCCCAGGTCCGGGTGCCGGACACCCGCGTCCTCACAGGCCGACAGGGCCCACAGGACACGGAAGAGGCTGTAGGTCTCGCACAGGCTCCAGCTGCGCTCGAAGGAGCCATCCGGGTGCTGCCGGGCCATGAGGAAGCACAGCCCCCTTTCGAGCGGCTCCCGCAGGGACGCGTCCTGGCCCAGCCCCAGCGCCTGCACGAGGACGGCGTTGGCCGTCATCGTCACCTCGGAGCTGTCCTCGCGCGTATAGGTCGGGTAGCCCCCGTCCTCGCGCTGCATGCCCAGCAGGTAGCGCTGGGCCCCGGCGATGGCCTCCCGGTAGCGCCGCGCATCGAGTTGGAGGAGCAGCTGCGCGCATTGCGTGCTCGTGTCCACGTCTGTCTGGAGCATCGCTTCGGTGAAGCTCCAGCCCTCCACGTGCCTCTTCTGTTGGGCGACGACGTATTCCCCCACGGGATGCAGCGCGGAGAGGTCATCGGGCGCAACCTCGCACAGGGCGAGTCCCGCGAGCGCGCTCGTCCACAGGTTCATGTTGTCGCAGAAAGGCATCCCCCCGTCCTCGCGCTCATGGCGTGCGAGGAATCCCAGGCCCCGCTCGAAGACGTCGGGCAGGTCGCGACCGATGGCCATCAACACCACCAGGGTCGTCAACACCTGCTGCTCCCAGCCACCCCGGGCGCCCTGGGTCTCTCGGAGGAACGTGGCTTCGGGCCGGGTGTCGATTCGTTCGCCCTGCCGCCTCGCGATGAGCAGCCGGGTGGCCGCGGCATAGATGCGATTGAACAGGTGGAGCGTGGGCTCCGCCGCGTCGGGCGTGAGGGGGGTCGCATCGAACGGCACCAGGTCCAGTTCCATGAGGAGCAGCAACAGCAGCCGCCGCTTGCGGCCGTGGGTGTACTCCAGGTCCTGGAGGATCCGCTCCAGGGCGGCGAACGCGTGCGTTCCCGGCGCGTGCCCCACCGCCTGAGCCGCCAGGAGTCCCACGAAGGCGTCAGCGTCTTCGCGATGGCGCAGCAGATGGTCGCGCAGGCGCGCCTGCCACTCCGGCTCACGCCCCTCGCGCCGCAGCAGGTGCAGCGTGAGCGCCGTTTCCAGCAGCCGGCTGCGCACCTGGGAGCGGAAGTACGCGCCCTCGCCGGAGCCGGAGGAGGTCAGCGCGGCATGAAGGAAACGGGTGCCCCGTGACAGGGCTTCATGGTGGGACTGCGGGGGTGCGGTGTCGCGCCGGACGAAGAGAAGAGTGCGCATCGAATGGAGGGGCAGTGCCCGAGCGCTTCTGACAAGTCAAGGTGCGCTCGGGCCACGCATCGGAGGGAGTCCCGGCATGCGTGAGACCTCGTTCCCTGCTCCTCCGCGCAATCGCTCGAAGGCCTGGAGACAGAACTCCGCGAAGGCGCACACCTCATGCACGGGCAGATTGGCGATGCCCCGGCATGGGACGCTGGAGCAGCCCGGAAGCCGAAGACCACCGCCCCCTTTCGAGGCGGCGGCCCGGCAACGCGACGGCGGACGGACTCAGTCGCTGTACGCGACCGTGCCGCTGCAGGACGTGGCCACCGAAGCAACCGGCGCGAATGGTGTACGTGCCGCGCGGAAGGCCTCACCCAGCACGCCGATCTCCGGGAGCGCACGTGCCTTTCCGTCGAGCCAGTAGCGGCTTTCCGTCTCCGCACGCAGGTGGCTCTGTACCCAGCCGACGGCGCCTCCAGCCCCTCCACCGTGAGGACCACGTGCTGCAGGGCGACGTAGACGCAGTCCGCGAGCGCGTCAGCAGCGTCACGCTGCTGGGCTGCGCGTGCGACCCGGGCGGATGTGCTGCCAAAGCGCTCTTCCAGTGCCTGGAGCGTAGGCCCCGTCGTGCGCGGCACCTCCTCATCCACTCCGAGGATGGTGGCGCGGAGAGTGCCGTCCGCCTCCGTCACTTCGACGTAGGCGTCCCGGCCGCGAGGACTCTCTCTCACGCTTCAACGGGTCCGAAAATTGGGGAGCAGACCAGAGGGACGAGCACTTCCGCCTGGTTTTGAGCGCGGCGGGCGAGCACGGCCTGGCCGCCCGCAGGCTTCTCACCACGCCCAGCGCAAAGTTGGCGGACACGTCAGCCTCCGTCACTGACGTGTCAGTGACACGGGATTCCCCTGGCACCCGGAGACTGGCATCACCGCAAGGAGTTGAAATGACTGGAGCCGTTCTTCCGCAAGCCCTGGCGCGAACATTGCTCTCGTCGCCGGCGCATCCATCCACGGCACCTCGCATCAACCTCAGAGTTCCCTGTGCAAAACAAAACCTGGACCGACGCAGCCCTCCTCGAGCGTCTCCAGAAAGCCGTCCACTTGGAGCTGTGGACCCTCCCTGTACCTACCCAAATTTCGGTCGCTGCGTCATGCGCGCGCCAAGGCTGCGTTCGGCAGTGCGTCAATGCGAGGGAGTGAGGCGCGCAGTCATCGTTCTGCCTGGGCCGGCGAGGCGGAGTCGGAAGCACCCAGGGCACTACGCAACATTGAGGTTCGGACACATCCACCTCTGCTGTCCCGCGCGAGCTCCCGGGGCCGCTGGCAGGCGGCGGAGGTGAGCGCCAGGCCGAGCTGGGCGCCATGGCCCCTTGGGGGGAGATCCGCGGGTGCTGCGCCGTTCCGCCGATCGAGATGTCGCGCTGACGACTTTCCCCTGGCCTCCCAGACCGCGTGTCCCAGGGAGCGCCCGGGCGTTTTGTCTGTTTTGTATTCATTTCGGCACACCTAAACAGAAGTGAACAGTCGTTCAACCAAGGAAAACAGAGGGGGTTGCGTGCTCATGCGGATGAAGGCCGGTCTGGCCCTGGCGGCTGCGGTCAGCAGTTTGATGATGGGGTGTGTGGAGGAGTCCTCTCAGGACTGGGCTCCAGAAGGGCTCGCGAGCAAGGACGATGCGCGCGTGCACGGACTGAGCAAGGCGACCAGTCGGGGCCGCGAGTTCTGGCTGGCCTTCCCGGGGAACTACCAGGCCACTGCGGTACTCACGTTGTTCATCGCCGGTGACACGACGACGACGGGGCAGGTTCGCGTTCCGGGGCAGGGGCTGTCCTTCGACTTCTCGGTGACGCCGGGGCAGGTGACGGCGGTGGCGCTGCCCTCCTCGGTGGCACAGGTGGCCGTGGATGGCGTGGAGCCCAAGGGCATCCACGTCACCGCGGGCGCGGACATCTCCGTGTATGGGCTCAACCGGCTCCTGCAAACGACGGATGCGTTCCTGGGCCTGCCCACCGCGAGCCTGGGCACGGATTACGTGGTGCAGGCCTATCCGAACGTCAACGTCGTCAACGGCTCGCAGTTCTCCGTCGTGGCCACGGAGGACGCGACGGAGGTGACCATCACCCCAGCGAGTGTGGTGGGCAACCACGCCGCGGGAGTGCCCTTCCACGTGGCGCTGAACAAGGGGCAGACGTACCAGCTTCGCAGCACGGGGGCCGCGCCCTCGGACGTCTCCGGAACCCTCGTTCATGCCACGCGCCCGGTGGCGGTCTTCGGCGGGCATCAGTGCGCCAACATCCCGGATGGCACCACGATCGCCTGTGACTACCTGGTGGAGCAGCTCCCCCCGACCTCGACGTGGGGGCGGCGCTTCGTGACCGTGCCGCTGGCCACACGCCTCGGCGGGGACACCTTCCGCTTCGCGGCCGCCAGGGATGGCACGCAGGTGAGTCTCAACGGCGCGGTGGTGGCGCAGCTCCAGCGCGGCCAGGTGTTCCAGACGAACATCCAGGGCTCGGCGAGCATCACCGCCAACGAGCCCATCCTCGTGACGCAGTACTCCAATGGCTCGGGCTTCGATGGCATCCCGTCCGACCCGTTCATGATGTTGGTGCCGCCCTTCGAGCAGTTCGCCGCCCAGTACACCGTCACCACTCCGAGCTCGGGGTTCCGCAGCAACTTCGCCAACATCGTGGTCCCCAACGACGTCGTGGCCGAGGTGATGCTGGACGGGGCGCTCATCCCGGCGAGCCAGTTCCAGGCCATCGGGACCAGCGGCTTCTCCGGGGCCCAGCTCCCCGTCGCGCTGGGGGCGCACCGCCTGTCCGCGCCGCAGCCCTTCGGCGTCATGCTCTATGGGTTCGATGCCTACGACTCCTATGGCTACCCGGGAGGAATGGCCCTGGCGCCCGTGGCAGAGGTGAGCAAGCTCACGCTGTCGCCCAGAGAGGGCGTCGCCGTCGTGGGGGACCTCTACTGCGTGACGGCCACGGTCCGGGACGCCGCGGACCGGCCGCTCGCGGGCGTGCGAGTGGACTTCGCTTCGTCCGGAGTGAACTCCGCCTTGGCCTCCGTGAACACCACCGCCGACGGGCAGGCCGAGTTCTGCTTTGAGGGCACCACACCCGGCGAGGATGCGGTGACCGCGAGCATCGGCTCGGTGACCGACCAGGTGCTGGTGACCTGGACGAAGCCCAACGCCCCGCCCATCGTGGACGCCGGGCCCGACCTGGAGGGCATGGCCTCCCAGCAGTTGACGCTGCGGGGCTCGGCCTCGGACCCGGATGGTGACCCGCTCACCTATGCCTGGAGCTATGTGGCGCCCCCGGGCGTGCACTGCACCTTCGGGTCGCCGTCAGCCCCGGTCTCGAGCATCCAGTGTGACGGGGCCGGCACCGTCACCGTGTCGCTGACCGCCAATGACGGCACCGCGACCGCCACGGACAGCGCTCAGGTGGTGCTCGGCTGGGCGTCGGAGCTCACGATGTGCGGCCTGCCCCGCTACACGAACGGGACCTCGATCAAGGCGTGCGGCTGGGCCACCGCGGGCCGCAGCAGCACGGGCATCGTCTCCGCGTACTTCACCGTGGATGGCGGCGCGCCCGTCCCCGTCATGCCCGACGCGGGCGGCGGCTACGTCTCCACCCAGCTTCACCTCACGGAGGGGACGCACGCGGTCCGGCTGACCGTCGTGGACGCGCTGGGGCACGCGACGTGGCGCGAGCAGACGGTGTCCGCGGACTTCACGCCGCCGGTGCTCGTCATCCTGTCGCCCACCGAGCAGGAGACCAACCCCGACCCGGTCGTCTCGATGGTCATCCAGCAGCAGGACGCCAGCCCCGCCACGGTGGTGACCCAGGGGATCGTGATGGAGGACGTGCCCGCGGGCAGCAACGTGCTGCGGCACACGGTGAACCTGGTGCATCGCGACTGGTCGCTCGTCCACGTCCAGGCCACGGACGCCGCGGGCAACACGACCGAGGTGGTAGCGCGCGTATACGTGGCGCCCTGAGCGCGGCGCGGCCCAGGGCGGGAGGATGACGCTCGCCCGGGCCGGAACGTCCACCCGTGCGGCGCGCCGCGCGTCCCGTGCTCGACGGGCGCGCGGCGTTCGCGTCTCCATGGGGCCTCTCAAGGAGAAGCCCCATGCCCACGTTCCGCCTCAAGCAGGACCAGGCCGCGCTGCTCGTCGTGGACATCCAGGAGCGGCTGATGCGGCGTGGGACCCACCCCGCGGCCCGTTTGGACGAACTGCTGCCGCACCGCTGGCGCCCGTCCTCCGCCTCCGCACCCGACTCATCCTGAATCCACGCAAGCCTCTGCGGTCAGGCACTCATGTGCGCGGCTACCACTATGCTCCATGAAGGCGTGTGCTAGAGCGCACTCATGCGCGTGATTCTGATGCTGTCAGTGGGCCTCACCCTTGCCTGTCAGACTTCGCCCCCTGTTGCGCCTTCTGAAAGGCGCACGGCTTCCCCTCCACTTGAAATCACCCTGGCAAACGACTCAGTGCCTGAGCAGAAGACACGCGAGCAACTCCGCCGTCTACTGGAGAAGTTCGAGGTCGACCCGTGGATTTATACGAACACGGTCCGAGTCAATGAGAGGTCCATTCCTCACAGCCATCCCGTGCTGACGCTCCACACGCGGCATCTCGACAACGACATGCACCTGCTCTCGACCTTTATACATGAGCAAATGCACTGGTTCCTCGACGCGAACAGAACGAAAACCGAGCGCGCGATGGCGGCCCTGCACGGGCTGTATCCGACCCTACCGACAGGATTCCCCGAGGGAGCAGTGGACGTGGAGTCGTCCTATCTCCACCTTCTCGTCAATTACCTGGAGTACGCCGCCCTACAGAACACCGCCGGGAAGGAAACAGCGAGGAGCGTGTTCGACTTCTGGGCGAACGACCATTACCGGGCGCTCTACCGCATCGTCTTGAAGGATGAGGCCCTAATTCGCGAGGTCGTGGCGCAGCACGGTTTGATGCCTGCAGGCCTTTGACCCGGCGGAGACTCCGCTCCTACATGCCGCTTCATGCGCATGGCCTCCCTCACTCTTCAACTGGTCCGAAAACTGGGGAGCAGACCACCCACTCTTCTTCGGAAGCCGTCGAGGATATGAGTAATTAGTATCAGGCAGATGGCAGGGAGCAACGAAAGAGGGCGCCGCGACCTGCGCGGCGGCACTCGGCCTGGAGCCGACCTTGGTGCACCTCGAGGATTGAGCGGCTGATAGACAAGCCCATGCCCAGCCCTTCCTGTTTGGTGGTGAAGAATGGCTGGAAGAGGTGGTCCAAGGCTTCCTCACTCAGCCCCACCCCCGTGTCCTCCACCACCAGCTCCACCCGACCGACCTCTGCCCTGGTGCGCACCCACACTTGCCGCTCCCCGGGGGCACACGGGCTCACCGCATCCAGGGCGTTGACGAGCAGATTGAGAACGACCTGCTGAAGCTGCACGTTGTCTCCCCATACGAGGAGGGGTGCGTCGGCCAGCTCAAGCGTGAGCGTAGCCCCGCGGAGCTGAGCGTCCATGTCCACCAAGTGCGCCATCCCACGCACCAATGCGTTGAAATCATGGGGGGCATGCTGCGACTCGCCCTTTTTGAGCAGCGTTCGCATGTGTCGGATGACCTCGCCGGCCCGCTGGTCGTCGGAGATGATGTCCTGGAGCACCTCGCGCAGCAGGGCCGTATCCATGGGCGTGCGCTCCAGGAGTCGTTGGGCCGTCTCTGCGTTGGTGCGGATTGCAGCCAGGGGCTGATTGAGTTCGTGGGCGATGGAGACGCCCAGTTCTCCTACGGCGGCCACGCGCTCCAAGTGAGCTCGCTCATCCCGGGCCTGGCGCACCTCCAGTTCAGCGCGCTTTCGCGGGGTGACGTCCACCACGGAGACAACAGCCCCGCCCTCGGATCGCTCGAGCCTTCGGGCGCGCAGTTCGAACCAGGCACCCGGCGTCAGTCCGCCAAACTCCACCACGCCTTCCTGTGAGTACCCGGCGAGCACGTCCTGGACAAGCGCCACCACCGCCTCCAGTTCGCAATGGCCCGTGCGCACCACCTCCCGGAAGGGCTCTAGCCAGGAGGTTCCCGGCGCCCAAGCCATCCCGCCAGACTGGCCACTCAGGCCCTCAAGCAGGCTCGGGGGCGGGTTGGCGCGCAGCACCATCCCGCTCCGGTCGAGGATGGCCACGGAGCCCGGCAATGAGTCCAGCACCACCAAGTTCAACCGCTGTGCCCCCAGACGCCGTCGTCGCTCCAGTAGCAGCACGACAATGAGCGCCGCCTGCAACAGGCCCGCGCACAGAATGACTGACACCTGCCAGCGATAGCGTGCCCAGAGGCCGGGCTCATGAAAACGCACTACGCTGCCGGGCGGCAACCGGCTGGTAGGAATGTGCAATCGCACCAGCTCGCGGCCGTCGAAGACGGTTTGGTTGGACTCCAGGGCCCCGGACGGCAGGGAAGCAAGGGGCTCGCCATGGAGCACCTGGAGGGTTCGCCGCGCCATGTCCCGGCCCAGCATCTCGTAATCCATCAGCACCCCTCCGACGATGCCACTCCCCAGCATCGTCCCGTGGACACTGAAGAGGGGTGGGCTCCCATCGGCGCGCAGTAGGCTCGTCACGTCGCGGGTGATGAAGCTCTGCCCCGTCGTGTCCTGCATGAAGGCCACCACGATGATGACGGTATCCGCGGGGAGCGCGCGCGCTCGCTGCCGCAATTTCTCCAACGTCAGTCCTTTGAGGCCGATAAATTCACGACCTGGCGCAGCGGCGCGCACTTCCTGCTCCACGTAATCCCAGGCGTCCACCTCCCGCTGGCTGGAGCCGAGGACGAGGGCGACATGGCGCGTATCCGGCAGCAGCCGCAGGGCCGTCCGAACGGTGCCAGGCACGTCCAGGTCTGCCCAGTTCCCTTTGACGTAGGGGCTCTGGGGCAGCGTGTCCACCAGGAAGGCATCGTTGTAGACGGAGAAGAGCGGCACCCGTGGCCACAGCTCATGCTGCAGTCTGAGCACGAAGGGAGTTGCGTCTGCGTAGACGACGATGACATCAGGTCGCTGCTCACGGTACTTGACGAGGTAGAAGTCGTGCAGCGCCCGCTCGTACTCCGGGCCCCCGAACCAGCCCATGTCCAGGGATTCGATGTTGATGATGCGCTGCTCGCCGTCCTGGCTCGTCATCGCTCGCCGGAAGCCCTGAGTAAGGTCCGCGATGGCCGGCATCGTGGCATCCTCCGGCACAAAGAGCAGCACCGTCTTCGCGCGAGTGGAGGCTTCGGCGGGGAGCGTCATCAGCCACAACAGCAGCAAGGCCAGGGGGCGCATTCAGTCTCCAGGAATGTAGTCCAGGCCTGCATGCGCGGCGACGACCCCAGGTAGAAATTCCCAGAGTGCGTTCTCGGAGTCCGAACGAGTAATCTGGGAGCGCTTCGCCAAGAAGAGGCGACAGGCGCCTAGGGGGTTTCGCCGTGAAGCTGTCTCCACCACTCACACGGAGCACGGTGTTCGTGATGGATGACGACCCGTCCGTACTGCGCAGCCTCACGCGCATGTTCCAGGTGGAAGGATACGCGGTGGAGGAATTCTCCCACCCGAGGCGGTTGCTAGAGAGGGGCCCCGGACCGCGCCCGGGGTGCGTGGTGATGGACCTCCGCATGCCGGAGCTCAACGGCCTGGAGTTGCAGGAGGAGTTGCGCCGGACAGGCTGGCTGCACCCCTTCGTCTTCATCAGCGGACATGGGGATGTGCCGGCGGCGGTGAAGGCAATGAAGGCCGGAGCGGTGGACTTTCTCTCCAAGCCCTTCAGCACCGAGGAGTTGCTGGCAGCCGTGGAGCGGGCGCTGGCCCAGGACCGGGCGGCAAGCATTGTCGAACAGGAGCATCAGGCACTGCGCTCCCGCTTCTCCACGCTCACCCCTCGGGAGTGGCAGGTGTGTCGGATGGTGACCTTGGGGCTTCTCAACAAACAGATCGCAGCTGAGCTGGGCACGGCCGAGCAGACGGTGCGCCTGCAGCGCTCGCGCGTCATGGAGAAGCTGGCGGTGAACTCACTCGCAGAGCTGGTCCGACTGTTGGAGCGGCTGGACTCCCAGCCCTGAAGTCGAGGCAGGTGGGGTGGTCCAGACACACTCCCATTCCTCTGTCAATTCAACAAAGATCTCAATGGTGGAAGGATTGTCCATCACTAGGGTGAGCCCACATGTGAGCGTCACCCGCTTCCGTGGACATGCCCGATGTGATGGCAGGGTGTTCTTCGATGTCGGAGCGAGAGAAGAACAGTCGGCCGCTCGGCGTGCCCGACCGGGCTCCGGCGTCCCGCCGAAGTTCATCTGACATATCCGTCAATCACAAAATCCCACCGACAGCTCAACACCAAGCTCGACACACTCTTGATATGTTGTTGAAGTCCCCAACTCAACCGCGAGGAAACTCCCCGTGTCTGCTTCGTCATATCCGTCCAGCGCTTTCGACTCCGTCTATGGGCCGTCGATCCCCCCCCGCAGCGTCAAGTCCGGGGTCATCAGCGATATCGAGCACTTCTCCGTCCGCGTGCCGGTCGACCCGGAACACTCCGAACCGGGTAAGAGCGTGGACCTCGATGCGTACTGCGCCATGCCCAGAGGGGCCGGCCCCTTCCCCGTGGTCATCCTGCCGTCACCGCTGGCTCCGATGGGGTGGCGCTCATACTGGATGGGCCTGACCTATCCGCCGGGCCCGATGCCCGGGGTGGAGCAGTCTGAGACGATGAGTGTCGAGGTGCCCATCATCGAGGACGGCGCCGGACTGCTGCCCGTGCTGGCGCGGGCCGGGTACATCGCGCTCGCCTACAGCGAGCGAGGACTGGCCGACTCCACCGGGCTGATCGACGTGGCCGGGCCGCAGGATCAGAGGGACGGCAGCGCGGTGATCGACTTTGTCCTCGCCAACCTACCCGCGGCTGATCCGAGCCGGATCGCTTTCGTCGGCGCCTCCTACGGCGCGGGACAGAGCCTGCTGATTGCCGCCCAAGACCCTCGGGTCAAGGCCGTCGCCGCGATGAGCGCCTGGGCGGACCTGGCGGCAGGGTTGTTCGAGAACGGCACCCGGCACATGCAGGCGTTCCTCGCGCTGCGTGCGCTGTTCGAACGGGAACCGTTCCCGCCGAAGCCCGGCGAGCCCACGTTGCCGCACCCGACATACCTGAATCCGGAGACGGCGCGGCTCTTCGAGCGCTACATGTCCGCCGACTATCGGGCCCACATGCCCGAACTGCTGGATTTCGCAGCCCAACGGTCGCCGCTCGCACCCGACATCTTCGAACGTCTCGACCGGCCGGACCTCGCGATCCTGCTCTGCACCTACTGGCACGAGACCCTGTTCTCCAACAACGCGGTGGTCGAGTTCTTCAACAAGCTCAGCGCTCCGGCGAAGCGACTGATCGTGCAGGTCGGCGACCACGGCGCGGGCGAGTTGACCGGGCTGGCCGGATTGGGCAGCCGTCCCACGGACGCGATGCGGTGGTGGCTCGACTACCACCTCAAGGGCCTCGGCGAACTCGACGGCAACACCGTGGTGGTCGAACCGATGCATCACCCGCTCCGGGCGGCCGACAAGTTCCCGGACTGGGAGGCGTTCGTGCGCTCCCCCCAGCGGTTCCACCTGAGGGCGCCCGGCCGGGAACCGGGCAGCATGACCAGGGAGCCGGACACCAGGCCCTGGGAGTACGCCTTCACCGCCGGGGCCAACACGGCAGCGGAAGTGGCTGCGGAGTTGCTCAAGACGGGCCAGCGGGAGCGTCTGACCCTCCCGATGCGGTACCAGACCGCCGACATCGCGTCGGAGCACGCGGTGTATTGGCGCAGCGACCTGTTCCCCCAGCGCCAGCGGATCAGTGGTGAGGTGCGGCTGCACCTGACCGTCAAGCCCGCCAACAAGTCGGTGACGCTGGTGGCGTACCTGTTCGACGTGAATGACGGCAAGAATGACCGGATCGTCACCAGCGCCGCCTACACCATCCACAACGAGCAGGCCGACCAGCCGACCGCGGTGGACTTCGGGTTCCAGCTGACCGACTACGACCTGCCGCCGGGTCACAGCCTGCTGCTGGTCGTGGACACCCAGGACAAGTTCCTGGCCGACGCGTCCACGGCCGGTACCGTGACAGTGCTCCAGCCGGCCAACGGCTCATCCTACGTCGACATCCCGATGGGGGACTACCAGGCGCAGTAGCGACACGGCCGCAGGGCGTCTCCACTCTCTGGATCCCCGCCGATGACCTGAGACGTGGGTTCATCCGGGTCGGCTCCACTGACCCGCGCGCCAGGTCGCTACGGACAGCTGTCGGGGCCTCACCGTACGGTGGGGCCCCGACGTGCTGACCGGTCAGCGGGCGATGCCGAGGTTGACCAGCCTAGGCCAATCACGGGCGGCCGTGGGGGGGCTCCCCGGCGGCGAAGAAGAACAGGTCCAGGACGGCGTGGTCGTCCCTGTGCCTACCCGAAATTCGCTCGCTGCGTCATGGGTGCGTCAAGGCCACATTCGGCAGCGCGTCAATGCGAGTGAGCGAGGCGCGCGAGAGGGCATCGGCAGCTCAGTGTATCCGCCGAGGCGACAACTTCCCTGACATAGGGGCCCGGTGGTACGGCCGCTCGGGAATGCACGGCATCGCGCCAGTCCGCGCAGCGTAGTGCAGCGCGGAGAGAAAGCGAACAGCCATGCCCCGGCAGCCTCCGCTTCATGGCGGGAGGGGCAGCAGGCCATTTCCCGACCCCGGCATGAGTTTTCATAGGTGGACAATTCCAATTTCCGGGAGGAATTAGCATGAGGAAGCTTGGATATGGACTACTCGTCACCACGGGGCTTCTTATCGGCACACTTGCTGAAGCCCAAGGGGCTTCCCAGCCACCGTCCGCGGGACGCCAGGCGGATGAGTCGACACGGCAACAGCCAGGCTGCGCCTGTGGGATGATGGGCAGCGGCATGATGGGTCAGGGAATGGGCGGCGCGGGAATGAACTGCCCCATGCGCGGAATGGCGGACGTGCAGATGGAGCAGACGCAAGAAGGGGCCACTCTGCACCTCACCGCAAAGAACCCCAGTCAGGTCGAGGACGTCCGGCACATGGCGGAACGGATGCAGCGCTGCATGAGCGGAAGCGGCGCCCCGCAGCAGGGCCAACCGGCCTCGCCCCGTCAGCAACAACGCTGAGCACGGCGCGTCGTTCCCCGGTCTGAAAAGCGGCGTTCCAGTCCACGGGCTCGCTATGGGCAATGAACGCACTCTTGAGAGATACGCTCACGGCAGGAAGCGGCGAGCCGCTGCCTCCTCCGCCTAAAGCCCCTGTCCGAAGTGACCCATCGCCTTACGGTGGCGCTTCAGCTCGTTACGGAAGGCGTCAGGCAGATCGGCGCCGGGGCGGTGGCATCTGCCCACACATCGCCATGAGTTCCGTGTACCGGGCCTCACCACTCACCACGCTCGGGAATCATTCGAAGTAGACTCGTCACCATGAATCTCACAGGGTGGTGTCTGGGCTGCCTGCTCGTCATCGTGGCCCAGGGTCCAGCGAGTTCAGCCCGGCCGAAGCCTGCCCAGCGCGTGCTGACCTGGAACGTCGACGGTGTCCCGCAGCGGATGACGGTGTTGCAGGACGATGGGCCTGTCCTGCCGAGCAAAGAGCCGGATACACGCATCGACATTCTGAGTGTCATCGGACCGATGGTGACAACCCGGTTCATGCAGACGTGGATGGGCGACTCGGGCGGATACATCACCGAGTCCATGCGGGTGGAATATCGCGGGAAATATCGCTTTTCGCTGGGTGAATACCTGGAGGAAACAAGACAGGGAGGCCGGGTCCTCGCAGCGATACTCAAGATGCCGGATGTTCCATCGAAGGAGCGCTGTCCTTCCCCCTCGATGGTGAAGGAGCAGCCCTCCTTCACGAAGGGCCGAGAGCAACTCCTCACGGCGGGCTGTGCACATCCGAAGTGGCTCACGCTGGAGCCGGAGGCATTCTCCATCCTGAACTGGGATGACGAGGACAAAGTCCTGCTGGCCATCCAGACGTTCCATCCGGAAGGAATGCGCTCGTCGAATCGGATGGAGCGGGTGGGCGTCTGGCTGACGGCACCTCCGGAATGGAGGCCCTGGCTGGAGGCTGCACGCCGCGGCGAGGGACTGTTCGAAGACCAGCGGGATGACTGGGTGAGGCGGCTTTCACCGCGGGAACTCGCCACCGTACGTGCACGTGTGACGAAGCTGAAGCATACGGCTCGCCGAAAGTTCATCGCGGAGACGGTGTATCGAGCGCAACAGGCACCTCTGAGCGCGGCGGACCTGGTGGATGAGTTCTTCCCGGAGCCGAAGGACGGGGGATTGGACCTGGACACTCAATGGGCGTGGTCGGACCGGGTGCTCTACCTGCGAAACACGCCCCGCTGCCGCAAGGCCGCAGAGGTGGTATTCCGTGAGCAGTGGGCCCCAGAGACAGCGAAGGCCATTGTCTTCAATCTCACGCAGTGTGGAGGCTTCTATGGGCAAGCGCCTCCGAAAGGCTGCGTGGAGCACGCCGCCCCGGCCTCCTGTATCAAACCCTGGGTCGAGGCCCAGCAAGAGCAAGAACGGAGCGCCAGTCAGTTTTCCCCGGTGAATGACCGCGAGGGCTCTGCGCCCGCGGAATGACGCGCCAGGCTCTGTCTGATGAATTCAGCAAGGCCGGTTGTTGGCCTTCGTGCATAAGCCCCTGAATCACAAGGGATTTTGCCTCGCGGTGATGAAGAGGGCGCTCTCTGCCCTCTGCCCCCAGAGCGAGATGCCCGCCCTTCGCCGCCGCCAAACGGGCTCTCTGGAACGCTCTTTCGCTCGTTTTGGGGAGAGAGACCGAGAATGGTTAACAATTTTGTTAACCACCCAGGGCAGCCGATTCTGACAATCCCGAGCTTTCAATGTTGACGGCCAGCATGAGGAGTCGGTGCACTGCTCATCGCATCTTGAGCACCACGCGAAAGCGGGCGTGGTTGCTCATCATTCGCTCGAAGGCCTCGCCAGCGCGCTCCAGGGGAAACACCTCGTTCCGGGAGCGCACGCCTGTGAGCGCGCTGAAGTCCATGGTGTCCTGCGAGTCCTGGGGAATGCCGCTGGGCCAGCCCTGGACGCGCTGGCGCTTCATGATGAGTTGCAGGCTGGTAACGGGAATGGGCTCCGCGCCCGCGCCCAGCAAGAGCAGGACGCCATCGCGGCCCAGGCCGCCAATCATGTCCGCCGCCAGGCTGCTGCTCGACGCGGTCATCATGATGACGCGCGCGCCGCCCAGGGCCTGGAGCGCCTTGCCCACGTCGCCCTTCTCCGTGTCGATGTATTCATGGGCGCCCAGCTCCGTCGCCAGCTTCCGCTTGTCCGCCCCGCGCGAGATGGCCACAGCGCGGTAGCCCAGCTTGCGCGCGAACTGGATGGCCAGGTGCCCCAGGCCGCCAATGCCTTGCACCGCCACCAGGGAGCCCGGCTTCGCGCCCATGTTCCGCAGGGAGTTGAACGTCGTCACGCCCGCGCACAAGAGCGGCGCGGCGTCCTCGGACTTCATGCCGTCCGGGACGCGGGCCAGGGCATCCTGGGGCGCGAGCATGTATTCGGCGTAGCCGCCATCGTAGGTGATGCCGCAGATCTGCTGGAAGTCGCAGGTGACGAAGTCGCCCACGCGGCACGCGGGGCACTGGCCGCAGTGGCCCCCGTGCCAGCCCACGCCCACGTGCTGGCCCGCCTTCCACGCCGTCACCCCGGGCCCCACCTTGTCGATGCGGCCCACCACTTCATGGCCGGGCACCCGCGGGTACTGCACGGGCATCCACCCCTCCTTGGTAATCGCATCGCTGTGGCAGACGCCACACGCATCCACGGCGATGAGCACCTGTCCGGAGCCGGGCTCGGGGACGTCCCGCTCCACGACTTCGAGCGGGCCCTTCGCCTGCATCACCTGCACCGCTTTCATCTTCCTGGCCATCGCGCCTCCCCCCCTTGGGTGTAAAGAACGCGGGTGAATATGGGCAGGCTCCGAAGTGAAGACGACAGTCCAGTTGGAGTTGAGGAGGCGGCCGTGCTGGCGGCCGCCTCCATGCCGGTGTTGCTCCGTGGCGGGTGAGGGTGGCGGGAACCCGCCACTGCGAATGGGCCGTCGCCCCTCGGTTGGCAGAGAGTCGAGCGCTCCCGCGACCTCGGTGCCGCCCGCGAGCGCCCCACCCCCAAGGACATCGAGGCGCTCAACGCCAGACATTTCGCATATGACATTGCATCGAATGAGCCACAAGGTGCTCACGGCGGTTGAGGCCAGTAGCCATCGCAGGCGTACCATGCCGCTGAGTCCTGTGGCCGCACGGTTGCCAGTGCCTCTCGCATCGCTTCGCGGTGCTTCCGTCGAACAACGTCCGTGAGCACCGTCGTAACACGATGACTGCGGCGGTAGCGCTCGGTCCCCCCAGCAACCGCTGCAGTCGTGCCCACCTTCGCCCCAGTCAGCCAAACTCGGTCGCTGCATCATCGGGGCGCCGCCGCGACGTTCGACAGTGCGTCAAGGCCAGTGAGCGAGGCGCGCGGTCGTCGCGCAGTCTGCCCGGCGACTCGCGAGGCAGGCTCCTGAAATGAGGCAGAGCCCACCGAGTGATGGGCCCTCTCTCTCAGGATGCGCCCCGAGAACCACTCCTCTTCGACCGCCAATGGGAAGGCGCTGTGCTAGTCCAGAGGCATCGACAACAGCTCCCGCCGACACGTCACGTAGAGCGTCCGGTCGTGCACCAGCAGGCCGCCCAGGTCGGCGTGGCCGACGTCGTGCACGGCGAGGCACTCGGTGGAGTCGAGCGACCAGACGCGCACGGTGCCATCGGAACTCCCGGTGCACAGCAGCCCGCGCGAGGGCTCCACCGCGACGAAGTCCACCCAGTGCGCATGGCCCTGCCATTGCCGCACGACGCGGCCGGTGCGGCTGTGGAACATGCGGGCCACGAAGTCCCAGGACCCGCAGAGGAGGTGCTCTCCGTCGGGGTGCCAGGCCAGCGCCCGGAGGGTGTTCGACGGGCGGTTCCACACGATGCCGAGCTGATTCTTGCGCTCGGCGCCGAGGGGCTCATGGCGCGCGGTGGCCATGCGCAGGTGGAAGTGGGCGCGGACGTTGAGCGTGAGGCCTTCGAGCAAGTGCACGGCGCCGTTGCTTCCGCCCACGGCGACGAGGCCCTGGGCGGGCGCATGCGCGAGCGCGTAGAGCGGTCCGGTCTCCAGCCTGCGCAGGTTCTCGCCCGTCCATGCGTCCCACAGCTGCGCGCTGCTGTCACCGCTGATGGAGACGACGCGGTCCTCGCTGACGACCGCGGCGGCCTGGACCTCCTCTCCGTGGCCCTCGAAGGTCTGCACGCGCCGCCAGTCCTTGGAGTCCCAGACGGCCAGGCCGCGGATCTTGTGCGCCTCGAGCACGCGGCCCAGCTCGGCTTCACCCGCCAGCCGGAACGAGGGCTCTCCATTCCGACAGATGGCCCCCGTCTTCAGGACCCGCGTGCACTCACCAGTCGCCAGACTCCAGAGGAAGATGCGCCCGCGCCCGTTCGCGGCGATGTGACGCCCATCGGGCCACAGCATTGGCGCCCCGAGCGGATCTCCGTCGGGTTCGCCCGCATCGAGCCACTGGGGATAACGGCGCCACATCGCTTCAGTCTAGACCGTGTCCGCAAACTCGAGCCAGAGACGACTGGAGGCGATGAGAACCATCGCCAGGTAGTTGGCGGCGCGCTTCTCGTAGCGCGGCGCGCACGGAGCCGGCGCGTTCCTGCAGCTGCGAAGCAAGTCGGAATCTCCAAGTGACAGGATGTCTCACGACTCGGTTGCGCTGGTCACGACGGGGGACGGCGAGCTCTTACTCGGCTGCGGGCACTGCCACCTCGGCGGCAGAGTGGAGGCGAGATGCGCAGTGATACTGCGCGAGGAGGACGACCTTGTTTGCGAGAAGTGCCTGGGGTTGAGTTTCATCCATGGTCTTTTCGCACTGGCTTCCCTTGCTCACCCTGCTGGCCGCGCCGCCCTCATCTGCGCCGCTCGCACCTCGACCCAGCCCCTTCGCGACTTGGTTCGATGCTCGCGTCAAGGAGGAGAAGCCCGAGGTTTTCACTCGGTACCAGGTGGATCTCGACGGAGATGGTCGGGATGACGAGGTGGTCTGTTACGCCTTCAAGGGAGCGGACGGCTTTATTGGGCACTCGGTCGTCTTGGTGGGGCTGGCTCGCGGTGAGCGCTTCGCTCTGGGTGGAATAGAGACCACGGACGCGTTCGACATCCCTTCTCCGCCCTCCAATACCCCAGACTCGAGCAAGGCCCTCGTCCTCAAGTATCGGAACCTGACGAACTCTGCGGAGCTCAGCCTCCGCTTCGACCAGCATGGCCCCATGCTCATGCAGTTCGTTGAAAGCGGCTACCAATGCACGGAGACGGTGAATCTACAGACGCAGCGCGCCACGATGAGGTGCACCAATCTGGACCCTGATTTCGACGACGAAGACTCCGTGAGTGAAAAAGAAGACTTCGTGACTGAAACAACGGTTCTGCTTGTATCCAACGTGGATTCATCCCCCCTCCCCCCGGGACACGTTTCCTCGAGCCAGAAGCAATGGACGGGAAATGGGGATACGGGCCTGAAGGTGCGCCTCCGGCGTCGCGGCGACATGCTCAGGGTCATCGCTCAGTTGGAGGATGACAGGACAGTGCCTTCCAAGGACGCCACCCCCAAGGCCGTCCTCGCGGCGGATCACCTTGAACTGTGGTGGGCCGAACGAAAGTCTACCGCCCCCTCGGATGCACAGGTGCAGTTGGCTGTCGCGCGCACCGAGGCAGGTACTCCCGTGGCCATGTGGCTCCGCCCTCCCGCACGAAAGGACACGTCACTGCCTTCGGTACGCTGGACGTCCCCCGCGCAGGTGGAGGTGGACCTACCACTGAGCTGGCTTCCTCAGACGCCTACGGCTTCTGACAACATCTATACTCACCTCAGCTCTCGACGCCCCTATCTCTCCGTCGCCTTCTCCGATGGAGACGGGGAGGGGCAGGAGACGCTAATCAGGACCTTCGCCAGATTCTTTGTCGTGAAACCGGGGCGTCGCTATCCTGCGCTGGAGCAAAGCCTCCAATACTGGCAGCGCGTGAGCAAGCAGGCCACGCTGAGAAGCCTCGCCACAGTGCCGTTAGTGGCACCTTGACTGCTCGTCTGGAAGGCCTCGAATGCGTGGCCATTCTCCGCATGTTCGACTTCTTCGGCGCGGCCAGCGTCAGAGGGAGGGCCCGCTCGCGGAGGGGCTCCTTCCCGTCGACGGCTTCGAGAAACAGCACCTCCTCCTGGATGTCGGGCGCCAGCAGTTGCAGGTCCAGCAGTGAAGTCCAGCGCCAGGGCACTCTCGACGGCCGTCCTGTCAATGTGATTGGGCCAGCCCCAGTCGACTCCCGAGCAGGGCCGAAGGGTCGCACACCGCTCATGAGAGACACAACAAGAGGGGCGATGGCGCATGTGCCACCGCCCCTCTTCACTGCCTCAAGGCAACGTCAGGACGGAGTCAGTCCTCGCGCCGCCTCCACACGAGGAGCGAGAGCAACGCCATCGCCAGCGGGAGCGCGGCAGTCGTCCCGGTGGACGAGCAACCGCTGGACTCCTTCGGCGCCGGGGGCGTCGGGCTCACCGTCACCGTGACCCGGTCCTCGGCGGACAGGCCACTCTCCGAGGAGACCTTCACCACGAAGACGAGCTCCGTGGCGGCCGAGACCTCAGGCGCGGTGAACTGGACACGCGCCTGCGTCGCATCCTGGAGCGTCACGGCGGGGCCCTCGCTCTGGCTCCACGCGTAGGTCAGCGTCCCCTGCTCCGGGTCCGTGGCCGTGGCCGTCAGCGTGACGGACTTCGCCGAGAAGGTGGACACATCGTCCCCCGCGCTCACAGTGGGCGCGAGCGGCACGTGGCGCACCGTCACACTCACCTTCGCGGCCTCGCCACTCAGCTGCCCGTCACTCACCACGAGCTGGAAGACGAGCTCCGCGCTCCCCTTGGCGACCGCGGGCGCGGTGAAGCTCGGGGTCAGCGTATCAGCGCCTGTCAGCGTGACGGGCAGACCGGAGACCTGCGTCCACTGCTGGCTGACCACCGCGTCGCCGTCCGGGTCCTCCGCGCTTCCCTGGAGCGTCACCGTGCTCCCCTCGTCCACCGTCTGCGCGGTGCCCGCGGACGCCGCCGGCGCCTTGTTCACCTGGCGCACGAGCACCTGGACCATGTCCCTGTCCCGCAGACCCCCGTCCAGCACCGTCAAGCGGAAGGTCAGCATGGTATCGGCCAGCACCTCCGGCGCGGTGAAGCTGGGCGTGGCGGTGTCCGCGCCACTCATCGCGGCGAAGGGACCCGCCACCTGCTCCCAGCGGTACGTGAGCGCACCACCCGCCAGGCTGCTGCCGCTGCCCTGCAGCTGCACCACGGACAGCTCATCGACCGCCAGGTCCTCGCCCGCCTGCGCATCGACCTGGCCCGTCGTGCAGACCCCCTGCTCGTCCACCAGCGCCGTGAAGGGCGTGTTCGCCAACCCCGTGAAGGCGATGTCATCGATGAACCAGCCAACCCCACCGGCCGCCTCATCCGTGCCAATGCGGAAGCGGATGCGAATCACCTTCTCCGCGGAGGCGGTGCCCAGGTTCACGCTCGACGTCACCATCTGCTTCTGCGTGAACGCGAAGCTCGCACCGCCGAAGGCTCGGCGCCCGGTGAGCGGATTGACGTTCCCTTCGTAGTTCGTGAGCGTGACGTTGTACCCGTTGGAGGTGATGCGGTTTCCGATATCGGTCCACGTCTGGCCGTCATCCTCCGACAGCTCGAGGACACCGCCGTCGAAGAACTCTCCACTTGACGCCTCGAAGGCGTAGCGGTGGCGGAAGGTGAACGACAAGCCCGCCTTGCCCACATGGAGCGGCGGCGAGACGAGCGCGAAGTCCGCGGCGCGCCCCACGTCCTCTCCATGGAAGGAGCGCTCAGACCCGGCATCCTCGTTCACGGTGAAGGAGACGCCGCCCACCGCGGACGTCATCGTCCATGGCAGCAGCCGCGCATCCACATTCTCGGTCGTCGAGGCCCCAGGGAGCTCGTCCTGCTCCACCTTGGCGCTCAGCGTCGCCTTCTTGTCACTCGCAGTCACCCCGTTGGCATCGCGGTAGGAGATGTTGAAGTGGACCACCGAGCGAGGCGCCGCGCCCGAGAGCCGCACCGGCACCTCCACCGTGGCCGTCTCGTACAGCCCCATGGTGGGGAAGCTCGCCGCCCCACCATTGGCCAACTGCACGGCCTGGCTGTTCGACGAGACGGTGATGCTCGTCGCCTGCAGCGGGGCGGTGCCCGTGGAGCGCAGCGTGACGCGCAGCACGCCGCTCTCGCCGTTGTCCAGATACCCGTCCGCGTCGCAGGTGTTCTCGCTGCCGTCCTCGGTGAGCTCCGCCGAGACGAACACCACGTCCGCGCCCGTGCGGAAGCTCTCCACCACGCCCGCATGGTTCGTGGAGGCCCGGTCCGGCGCCACCGCGCCGATTCCCGCGCCACGCCGAGCGAACGCCTCCGCGAAGATTTGGTAGTCCGCCGGGTCTCCCGCATAGGCCGCCGCGAGCAGCGCGTCGCGAGCCTCCAGGAACGTCGGCGAGGCCGGGGTCAGCGTGTACGCGGTGACGAGGTAGCTCTTCATCCGCCGCTGGGCTTCGTTGAACGAGAGCCGCGAGGAGTCACGCAGCAGCCCGACGTAGCACTCCCACAGCATGGTCGCCCAGACTTCGCCGGCATTGTGGTACTCGGCGTTGTTGCTCCCATCCGCTCCGAAGGCATAGGGCACGCCGCTGGGAAGACGGACTCCGTTGGAGACGTGCTTGAAGGTCAGCGGGTTCTTGCGGAAGTCCACCGAGTAGGGCAGGCGGCGAATCCCGAAGTAGGCGGCGTCCGCGCTCATGTGCCGCGTCGCGAAGTCGCCCACCGGGAAGACGCCCGTCCAGTTCGGATTCGAGGCGACCTGCGCATCCTCCTCGCGCACCGAGAGCAGCAGGGCGTGGAAGTCCGCCCACCCCTCTCCCATGCTGCGCGCCTGGTTGGTGCCCAGGCCCGCTCCGTCATGGACGAGCCGGTTGCTGATGTAGTGCCCCCACTCGTGCGCCACGATGCTCGTGTCGATGGTGCCGTCCAGGTCACCCTCGGGGCGCTGAATCATCGAGAGCTGCACCCCCTCCGTGAGCTTCCCCCGGATGCGGTCCGCGTCCCCCTTCGGAATCAGCACCGCGCCAATGCGCGACGGCGAGAGCCCGTTCTCGATGCCCATCCCCTCGGGCATGGACATGCCATCGATATTGGCAATGACGACCCCGATGGCCCCAGCGGCCTGGGCCGTGAGTGCCTTCCGATGGAAGCCGCAGGTGCCTCGGTCGAAGAGGGCGATGTTCCCCTCCACCTCCGCGGCGTTGGTGAGCGCCGTGCAGCCATCCGTCGTGGAAGGCCCGTCGACGTTCTCCGCATCGAACCCTTCGACCACGCGGCCGGACACCGAGAACACGCGGGGGGCGAACTGCGAGGAGACGAACGTATACGGTCCCGCGATGCTCGCGGGGGCCGTCACTTCGACGGAGCTCCGTGCGGTGCCTCCGGGAAAGATGAACATCTGCATCCGCGGCCGGGCACCGTCGGCCGGGGTGGACATGTTGGCGTTGTTCACGCCACCGAAGTCCTGCGCCTCCGCCTTGATGCTGTCACCCCCGAGCCCACCCCGCCCGTAGTTGTCATGCTGGGCGTTGCCCGCCGCTTCGTTGAAGCCCGCGTCGTAGTACGCGTCGTGCAGCCAGTTGTTCACATAGAACAGATGCGTGACGGCGGACTGAATCTGCTGGGGTGTCTCGTACGGCAGCAGGTTGAAGCTGTGCGGATAGTCAAACGTCGCGGGCCCCGTGATGGCCGCGCGCAGGTCCCCCGCGCCGAACCCGTCCGGCGAGGCCAGGTCCGCGTACGCGTCCACGTTGTTGCCCACCGACTCCTGGGCGTCCACGGGCAGCCACGGGTCATTGCGGCTGAAGGGCGCGTTGTCGAGCGTCACCAGGTTGCGCTCGACGAAGAGCGGCACGTCGCCATCCGGCGTCCCCGTCGGGTGCGGGATGTGCGAGTTGCCCGACGGTCCAGCGAACGGAGTGAACGGAGACGTGGCATCCGCCCAGACGCGGTAGCTGTGCGCCGCGTCCGCCGTGAGGTTCTTGCGGAACAGCACCCGGCCGTCCTCCGCGGCGATGACGTACGAGTAGTAATCCGAAGCCGAGGAGCCCGCGGCGCTCGTGTTCAGCTCCACGTAGTAGGCGGGGAGCAGTCCCTCGGGAAGCTGGAAGAGCACCTGCTTGCTTCGAGCAGGGATGCGCAACCCGACCGGGAGCGGCCGGGAATAGGGGACCAGCTCATGATGCGAGTAGCGGCCCGAGGCCCCGCCCGTGAGCCGCAACAGGCTGGCATCGAGCGACTGCCCCGTCAGGTCCGCGAACGCCGCGGCCACGGCCTGGGGAGCCCCCATCCGGAAGGAGCGCGCGGGGCTCTTGTTGCCCTGCCCCACGTCCGGCGAGAGGTGACCTGAGACGGCCACCAGCACGTTCTCCTTGTCGAGGAGCAGGTTGACGGTGCCACGGAACACCTCGACACCACCCACCTCCTGCCGCAGCGTCACCACTGAGGAGCCCAGCGGGCTCCGGCGAACGCTGGCGACCGAAGTCCCCACCTGCGAGAGCGACCGGCCGCCATGGAACGGAGCCAGCGCATCGAGCTGGAGCCGGGCCGCGGTCGCCGGAGACATCCGCGCGTAGTCGCTGGCCGCGCGAAGCGACGGGGGGAACGCCGAACCTTGCGCGGGCCGCGAGGCCCAGACGAAGGTCGGCACGCCGAGCCGGTGCTCGCGGTGCAGCACCTGTCCGCCCAGACTCTCACTGTCCTCCAGGAGCGAGCGGGCTCCGGGAGCGGGCGAGCGCTCAAGCAGTGCATCGTAGTTGGGAAGGGAGTCGGCACCCGCCTGCGTGCCCGCGAACGCCAGCGCGACACCGGCGAGGTTCTTGAGGAGCGATTTCACGAGATGGACCTCGAAAGAGGGATGGATGTGCTCGGCATGCGCGCTAGCGAGCCCAGAAGATGCGCCGCACGAAGTAGGTCGGAGGGGTCCCCATGGAGACGGCTTCCGAGCCGTCGAGGTTGGACACCATGATGGTGTTGCTCCCCGTCACCGGGTCCCGCTCGGTGTAGGCGACCTTCGTGCCATCGGGAGAGAGCGTGAAGAGGGACTGGAGGAACTCGCTCCTGCTGCCGAGCATGACGGGCCGCACGATTTCGCGGCCCGTGCCGTCGGGCCGGATGCGCTCCAGCCACGTGTCCGACCACACGTCCTCGTTCCCGTAGTGGTACAGCAGATCGCCGTTGGGCAGCTCCATCGGGAACCGAATGATGGAGGCCATCTCCTGCCCCTGGACGGAGAAGTTGATGATGGAGCGCGCGCTCCCATCCTCCAGCGAGAAGGCCCAGAGCTGGGTGCCGTTCAGCGCGTACTCCACCGTGTAGAGCGTCTTGCTGTCGCGCGAGAAGGAGGAGAAGACCAGCGGCGAGATGGGAACGGGCGGCGGCATGTCGTTGATGCCATTGATGAGGACGCGGCGCTCGTCCGTCCCGTCAGCGCGGATGATGAAGGTGAATTCGAGGCCATCACGTCCCGGGTACGGGTCGCGCATGCACGACCTAAAGAACGAAATCCACTGCCCATCCGGCGAGAACTCCGGCATGCGCTCTCCGCACAGCAACGAGCTCGCCTGGGTGAGGCGCCGCACCCGGCTGCCGTCCGCGTCCGCGATGTAGAGGAGCCCCTGGAAGTAGACGCCCCCGAACTTGTCTCGCCCGTCCACCCAGACCACCGACTTGCGGTCCGGCGAACGAATCACCTCCGAGTGGACGTCTCGCGGAGAGAAGAACGGCGTGGGCGCCTGGGTGATTTGACGGAACTGGGAGCCATCCGGGCGCACGGCGAACGCCTGCGGGAAGGACTCCTCATCCGTCTGGGCCCCCGCCGAGGGAGAAGCGGTGAAGAGCAGCAGCTCGGAGGTATCCGTCGCGCGCATCGTGCCCACGGTGGCGCGCAGCTCCGCGGCATCCCCGATTCGAGCCAGCTCGCCCGCGGCTCCGACCTCGAACAGCTCGACGTTGAACGTGTAGTCGCCCTTGATGGCGAACCGCGTGCGGAAGGAGTACGTGTGGCCCTCCGCTCCCTGAAGCTCAGTCGCACCCAACTCGAAGCCCGACTCCTGGCTCATGTACGCCGCGCCGCTCGCGTCGGTCTCCGAGCCGCCCGTCCACGTCTCCGGCCGGTCGGCCACCTCACCCGCGGCGCCCGAGAAGTAGCGCACCGGCTGGCCCACCACGGGGCTGTCGGTGGGAGGCAGGTGGAGATCGGCCGGAGGGTTGTGACGAATCACCGACACGCGCCACCGCAGCCGCGTCGAGGGCGGCAGGGCCTTGGTGAGCCGCGCCGTGAAGGAGACCACCCCATCCTCCATCGTCTGGAACGTCGGGACGACGCTGGTGATGTTCAGCTTCGACACGCTCACCTGGCCGGTACCGCGAAGTCCGTTGAAGGTCGCGGTGATGGTGGCGGAGCCCTGCCCCACCGGCGTCACCTGCCCACGCGTGGACGCGGTCATGGAGACCACGGCCACGTCCGTCGTGTTGCTCGTCCAGGCGGCGCTCGCGGTGACATCCTGGGTACGACCGTTGGACAGCGTGGCCTCGGCGTGGAGCTGGCTCGGGTGGCCTTCAATCAGCATGCTCGCCGCCGGCGTGACGGCGAGCGCGACGGCCTCGGAAACCGTCACCTCGGTGCCGCCGCTCATGCCCGCGAAGGTCGCGGTGATTTGGGCACGGCCCAGCGCGACGCCGCTCGCGACGCGCTTGTTCAGCGACACGATGCTCGCGTCACTGGAGCTCCAGGTGGCCTCATTGGAGACGTCCACCGTCGTGCCATCCGAGCGCGTCGCCATGGCGGTCAGCATCAGCGTGCTGTCCCGAGCCATCGAGGCGTCAGCCGGAGTCACCGCCACCGACGTCACGACGGCCGCGGTGACGGTCGCCTTGACGGTGGCCTCCAGCGTTCCGAACCGGGCCTTGAGGGTGGCCTCTCCGGGCGAACCGGCGCGAACCAGGCCGCTCGCGGAGACCGCGGCAATCGCCTCGTTGGAGGAGGACCAGGTGATGTCGCTGGTGAGCCCGTGTGAGGTGCCATCCGAGAACACAGCCGTGGCGGCGAGCTGCCGCGTGAGACCCACGGCGAGCGACAAGTCCTTCGGCTCGATGGAGAGAGAGACAGCCGTGGCATCCGTCACGTCGAGCCGCGCCTGCGCGGAGACGTCGGAGTAGGTCGCGCGCAGCGTCGTCTGCCCCTTGGCCAGCGCGCGCACCTGGGGCGCGGCGCCCGCCTCGGAGGACACCGTACCGATGGCGGCATCCGTCGAGGACCACGAAGCCTCGCGCGTGACGTCCCGCGTGCTGCCATCGGAGAAGGTGGCGGTCGCGGTGACGTCCGCGCCGATGCCCACGGAGAGAGAGAAGCTCTCGGGCGTAATCCGCAGGGACTTCACGGTGGGGGAGGACTTCTCGCTACTGCAGCCGACAAGGACTGCCGCCGCGACCAGCCCCAGCAACGCGGGGTGAAGCAGACGACAACGGGAACGCACTGACATGGATGGACCTCTCTGCAGCAAACCGCCGCGCGTGCGACGAACAGCAACCATGGAGTTGGAAACGAAACGGTACGGATTCGGGCGGCGCGCACCATCGGGGGCGCCCCTGGAAGTCCCTCAGGAATCCCCTAGGGGCGCTGATGCCGCGCGCTTCACGACTCAGGGCAGCGGGCTGGCGCTCACGCCTCGGAAGCTGGTGTTGGCCGGCGCCGTGGCCACGACACGCACGGACGGCGTGAACGAGCTTCCATCATCCAGGAAGGACACCAGGAGGTTGCCCGCGCCACCACCACTCGACAGGTACGTGGTGACGTAGACGCGAACTCCTCGGGGAGTCCGCACCGCCGAGACGCCATGGGTGGCGATACGCACGGTGGTGGTCCCCGCGACGGCGAAGGTGGGCACGAAGCTGGACACCTTGCTCCAGCTCACCCCGTCGAAGGTCCACTTCTCCAGGCGCAACGTGTCCGGAGTCCCGCCCTGGTTCGCATTCTGGTTGACGTTGATGGACACGTAAGCGGTGTCCACACCGGCCACCTCGGGACGTTCATCGAGCAGCGCGAAGCCGGACGAGTTGAGCACCATCGAGAGCGAGGGGAGCTGGTTCGGCGCGACCGCCGCGGTGGGCTGCTCGGTGGGGAACGTCAGGACGCCCTGGTTGTAGCCCTGGGGATTCGGGATCGGAGGGGTTCCGAGCGAGAAGTAGACGCGGCCGTCGAACAGGCTCACGAAGCGGGTGTCCATCACGCCCGTGGAGATGGCTGTCGACACCGTGGTGTTCTCGGCAGGCAGCGCATGGCGGATGCCGCCGCCTCGACCCGACAGCCAGTAGCCGGTACCGTCCACCGTCGAGGCCCCGCGCACCTGGTCTCGGTCATAGGCATCGCTCAGACGCACAGGGAGGGTGAAGGTCCCCGCGAGGTCCAGCTGCCCGATGACCCGAGGTGTCGCCGATGCGGTCGTGCCCGAGACGTTCGCCAGGCCCACGTCCGCATCGAAGCCCGTGAAGGTGAGCAGGCGACCATTGCCCGAGCGCGAGAGGAAACCCTGTTGGACATCACTGCCGGACACCGTGAGGCGGGCCGCCCCCGCCGCGCTCGAGGCGGGAATGGCGAAGGTGCGCACGGGAGCACCACCCATGGGGCGGTACTCATCGATGAAGACCTCCGTGGCATTCGAGTTGAGGGCCGCGGCGCCCGCGCCCACCCGGACCACCATCGCGTTCGCCTCACAGGCCACCATGACGGTGACGTGGGCCTCGCCCATGGTGCCCGTTCCGCCCGAGACCTCGCAGGTCTGTCCCATCGGGTGACGGCTCACCTCGACCGCATACGCCTCGCCAGGACGCAGCGGCAGCGGGAACGAAGACTCCCCGTCGGTGGCGACCGTGAGGGCGTCCGCGCCGGACTTCAGCCCCAGCGTGCCGGTCAGCCCCGAAACACTGACGCGCAGCCGGTAGACGTTCTCACACGTGACGACGATGTTCGTGACGGGCGCACCGCTCACGGTCCCCCCGCCGGAGTTCACGGCGCAGCATTGGTTCTCCGGCTGAGTCTTCACCGTCACCGAGTAGCTGCCCTGCTCCGCGACCTGCTGGGCGAAGGTGAAGGCACCATTGGCCGAAACCGGCAGCACCTCGTCGCCGTTGTTCTGGAGCTCGAGCATGGCGCCCTCGGCCAGGCCGCTCACGCTGCCACCCACGGGATACGACGCCGTGCCGCAGAGCACCTCGATGCGGGTGACGTCACCCTCGCCCATCGTGCCCGTACCGTTCGACACGGTGCACACCAGCGGCGCGGTCGCCTGGGCCGTGACGGAATAGGTCGCGCCGAAGGCCACCGGCGTCGGGAAGGCGAAGGCTCCATCGGCGGAGACCGTGAGGTCATCCCCTCCGTTGTTCCTCAGCACCGCCGACTGCCCCTCCCCCAGCCCTGCCACGGTGCCGCGCACGAGATAGGACATCGGCGAGCAGACGACCGACACGCTCGTGACGGTCGCGCCCCCCAGCGTGCCCGTGCCCTGCCGCACCTCACAGGACTGTCCCTCCGGCTGGGTCCTCACCGAGACGGAGTAGGCGCTCAGGTCCGCCACCGGCTGGAGGAAGGCGAAGGGCCCATTCGCGGAAACGGTGAGACGCTCCTGCTCGTTGTTCCACAGCTCCAACGTGGTTCCCTCGACGAGCCCCGCCACCTCACCTCCGACGGTGAAGGACCGCGTGGTGCAGGAGACCACCACGTCCGCGATGCCCCCTACCTCGATTCGGCCCGTGCCATTCGGCACGCTGCAGATCAGCGGGTAGCGAGCCTCGGCGGTGACGGCATACGTGCTCCAGTAGGACACCGGCTTCGAGAAAGTGAAGGAGCCATTTGACGCAACGGTGAGCGCATCCTCTCCGTTGTTCTTCAGCACCACCGACTGTCCCCCCGAGAGTCCCGCCACGCTTCCGCCCAGCGAGTACTCCAACGCCCAGCAGGTCACGGCCACGCTGTTCACATTCGCCCCGCTCACGGTGCCCGTCCCATTGCGCACGTCGCAGGCCTGGCCCCTGGGCGGCGAGCTCACCGTCACCGAGTAGCCACTCAGGTCATCCACCGGCCCGACGAAGGCGAAGGAGCCGTCCGTGTTGACGCGGAGCGATTCCGTGCCGTTCGTGAGCTCCACCGAGCTTGCGTGAAGGAGACCCGTCACGGTGCCACCCAGCGAGAACCGTGTCGTCTTGCAGCTGACGCTCACGTTCGTCACCGGTTGGTTGCCCATGGTTCCGGTCCCCCGGCTCACGGTGCAGGCCACCGGATACACCGCCTCGACGGTGACGTCGTAGCTCGCGCCGAAGGCCACCGGCGTCGCGAAGGCGAACTGCCCGCTGGCGGTGATGGTGATGGCATCGCCCCCGTTGTTCTTCACCACCACCGACTGCCCCTGCGTCAGGCCAAACAGCGAGCCGCGCACGCCGAAGGTGTTCGCCGCGCACGTGATGGCCACATCGGTGACGGCCGAGCCCTTCACCGTGCCGGCGCCGCGCTCCACGGTGCAGGCATGGCCCGCCGGAGACGACTGCACCGTCACCGAGTAGCCGGCGAGGTCGACGACCTCCGCGGGAAACCGGAACGGCCCATTCGCGGAGACGGTGAGCACGGGCCCGTCGTTGTTCCGCAGTTCGAGCGAGGCACCCTCGGGAAGGCCAGAGACGACACCGCCCACTGGATAGGTGTTCGCGCCGCAGGTGACGGCGACGCTGGTGACGTCCGCGTTGCCCATCGTGCCGCTGCCGCTCTCCACGGTGCAGGAGGCGCCCTCAGGCGGCGACTGGACGGTGACGGCGTAGGCCGCACCTCGCTCGACCTTCTGGCTGAAGGCAAAAGAACCATTGGTGGTGACGCGCAGGGACTCTTCGCCGTTGCGCAGCACCACCTGGGCGTCGTCACGCAGGCCCGACATCGTGCCGCCCACGGCGTAGGACGGGACTCCTCCGCCTCCGGCATCGGGCTCACCGGGGGGCTTCGGGTCCGAGCCGCAGGCGGTGAGCACGACGCTCAGCAGGCCCACCAGCGCGGCGCTGGAGAAGGAGGGGCGTGAAATCAGTCTCATGGGCGGGGGGGTCTCCATGACGGTTTGGGACGCACGACGACCCTACGGCCCCGTCGGAGAGCCCCACCATCGGGGAGCCCCCTAACCTCCCCTCAGGAATCCCCTACGTCACGACGACTCTCCCGGGACGAGCCCATACCGGACCGCCAGGCGCACGAGCGAGGGCACGTCATAGATGGCCAGCCGCTCCATCAGCTGCGTCCGGTGCGCCTCCACCGTCTTCACGCTCACCTGCAGCCGCTCGGCGATGGCGCGCGTGCCGTTTCCCTCGGAGATGAGCTGGAGGATTTCCCGCTGCCGCGAGGTAAGCCGGTCCAGCGGATTCGCCGCGGGCCTCTCATCGTCGGTGATGCGCAGGAAGCCCTCCACCACGGTCTGTGAGATGGCGGGACTCAGGTAGGTGCGGCCCTGCCACACGGACTCCAGTGCAACCTTGAGCTCCTCCACCGCCGAGTCCTTGACGAGATAGCCCGCCACACCCGCGCGCAAGGCCTGGGCCACGTACTCGGCCGACGTGTGCATGGAGAGGATGAGGATCCGCGTGGAGGGGCTCAGCTTCGGCACGCGCCGGGCGACCTCGATGCCATTGAGCCCCGGCAGCGAGAGGTCCAGGAGCAACACATCCGGCTGCAGCTTGTCCGTGAGCGTCAGGGCCTCATGCCCATCGCCGCACTCGGCGAGCACCGTCACCCCACCCAGCGACTCCAGCAGTGCACGCAGGCCTGCTCGCACCAACTGGTGGTCATCCGTCAGCAACACGCGCATGTGGTCCTCCGGAATAGTCTTCCCGCACGTCCGCCCTCACTTCGGCCACCACCCGCGTCCCCTCCCCCGGACGCGAGGTCACCTCGAAGTGTCCCCCCAGGTCGCGCACCCGCTCCTGCATCCCGAACACGCCGAAGCTGCCCGGCCCCCGGCCCGTGAGGACCTGGTTGACGTCGAACCCCTTGCCGTCATCTCGCACCTCGAGCCGGATGACGCGCCCCACGGTCTCCAGCCGCACGTCGATGCGGCGCGCGGAGGCATGTCGGAGGGCGTTGGTGACCGCCTCCTGGATGATTCGGAAGACGGCGATGTCCCGCCCCTTGCCCAGCGAGGGAGGCGCCGACGACGCGGTGAACACGAGCTCGACGCCACTGCGCCGGGCCACCTCGCGCAGATACCACTCGAGCGCGGCGGCCAGCCCGAGCTCATCAAGCTGCGGCGGGCGCAGGTCCACGGAGAGCGCCCGCACCTGCCCGATGAGCCGGTCGATGAGCGCGACGACCTCGGGCAGGCGCGTCACCGAGGGACTCGCGGAGGTGTTCATCAACCCGAGGTTGAGCTTGACCGCCGTGAGCGCCTGGCCGAACTCGTCGTGCAGCTCGCGGGCGAGGTGCTTGCGCTCCTCTTCCTTCGCGGCCTCCAGCCGCATGGTGAGGCGGAGCAGGCGCTCACGCCCGGCTTCCGCCTCCTCGAGCGCCTGCTCGCGCTCCGCCTGCAACGTGCGCAGCGCGAGGTTGCGCCCGACGAGCAGCCGAGTCCGCCACACCAGCCCCACCACCACCGCGAGCAGGACCACCGCCAGCGCGCCGAAGCGCACATCGGTCCGCTGCCAGAGGGGCGGCGCCACGCGGAGGGTGAACGGACGCATCTCGACCCAGTCTCGGCCCGGGCTGCGCGCGCGCAGCCGCAGCGAGTGCTCCCCCGGAGGGAGCGAGTGGAACGTGAGCTGATTGCGCGTCCCCAGCGAGAGCCAGGGCTCCTCCGCCGTGAAACGATAGGCGTACTCCACGCCGTTGCGCGCATAGTCGAGCAGCGAGAACTCGAGCGAGAAAGGCTGGCGCCAGGGGACATCCAGGCCAGGGAGGTCCCACACCGGCTGGTTCGGGAGAGAGTCCGACTCCAGCCCCTCGATGGAGGTGAGGATGAGCGGCGGCGAGGGCTCGCGGGGCGGGCGCACCGAGGGGTCCAGGTCCACGAGTCCCTTGGAGCTCCCCCAGTAGAGCCGGCCGCCCAGGAGCGTCACCGCCGCCGGGTTGAACGAGTCAGTGGGCAGACCATCCGAGGCGGCGTAGTTCTCGAATGCCCCCGTGGCCACGTCCAGCCGTGACAGGCCCGCGCGAGTCCCCACCCAGATACCCCCGTCGGGGGCACGCGCCGTGGCCATCACGTTGTTGTCGATGAGCCCGTCGGTGCTCGTCCAGAGGTCCACGGACACCGGCAGCCCGGAGTCGTCGAGAGACACCCGCTGGAGGCCTCCGCCCACGGTCCCCACCCAGATGGCGCCCGAAGGGTCCTCCATGAGCGTGCTCACGTAGTAGTGGCTCAAGTGCAGCGTCGAGTCAGAGCCCAGGCGCATGCACTCCACCGTGTCCTCGCTGGCCGAGCAGACGTTGAGTCCGCCCGAGCGCGTTCCCACCCAGAAGCGCCCGCGCCGGTCCTCCAGCAGCACCGTCACGAAGTCATCGGAAAGGGAGCGAGGATTCGAGGGCTCGTGACGGAAGGCCACGAAGTCATCGGTCTCCGGCCGGTAGCGCTGCAGCCCCTGTCCCCCGCTGCCCAGCCAGACGTGGCCACGAGCGTCCTGCAGCAGCGTGTTGACGAAGCCAGGATGGTCGCTCGCCCCGCGCTCCGTGCGACGGTAGAACTTGAGCAACTGGCCTGTCGTCGGGTCCAGGCGATAGGCGCCCATCGAGATGCCGACCCACAGCTCCCTGTCGTGGGTGCGCAGGAGGCTGAGGACGCCTCGAGTGTCGACGCCATCCAACACGGGCCCAGGCAGTGGGACGACCTGCCCCGAGCGCACATCCACCCGGTCCACGCCTCCGCCGAAGCTGCCCACGAGCAGGTGGCTGTCGCCATCCGGAATCACCGCCCACACGTCCTCGTACGTCAGCCCGGAGGCCGAGTTCCCGGCCTTTCCTCGCAGTGTCCTGAAGGTCTCCTGCCGGAAGGGCGCGTAGAACAAGCCCATCCCGAACGTGCCAATGAACAGGTTGCCAGCGGCGTCGAACGTGAGCGCGCCTTCGTCGATGCGGTGCTCGTAGCCAGGCCCCGCGGACGGGAGACGCTCCTCACGCACTTCGCCCGTCGCCGTGTCCACGCGGAGGAGTCCACCGCCGAAGGAGCCGATCCACAGCGTCCCGTGTCCATCGGGCTCGAGCTCCGTGACGATCTTCACCTTCTGGGCGATCTCCGGTGGAGACAGCCGGGCGCGGCGCAGGTAGGCCTCGTCGCGCTCTACCCGGTAGAGCCCGTCACGGGTGCCCACCCACATCCCGCCGTCCGGGTCCGCCGCGAGGCTGAAGATGTCCCTGGAGCCAGGGCCTCGCTCTTCGGAAGAGATGAGCTCGAACGTCGTGGCGCCGGGCCCGCGTCGGAACAGTCCTCGCGAGAGCGTGCCCACCCAGAGCGCACCCGTGCGGTCGTGCTTCAGGGCCATCACGAACTCCTGGCCCCCGCCTGGTTGGAGCGGAATCCGCTCCGCCACTCCCGTCTCCGGGTCCAGCAGCGCGAGTCCCGCGTGGGTGCCCACCCACAGGCGCCCATCGTCGGCGTCGGCCAGGGTGAACACACCGTCATGGGGGATGCTGGCGGGGTTGCTGGAGTCGTGACGGAAGTGCCGGAAGGACCAGCGAGCCCGGTCCACGAGGCTCAAGCCACCCGTCATCGTGCCGACCCACAGCCGTCCCTGGGCGTCCTCGTGCAGGGTGCGCACCGCGTTGCTTGCCAGGGAAGCAGGGTTGCCCAGCTCGTACTGGAACTTGCGGAAGCCCTGGCCGTCGTGGAGGTAGAGGCCCTCGCGAGTTCCTATCCAGAGCAGCCCCACCCGGTCGTAGAGGACCTCGGTGATGTACTCGGCCTGGAAGGGGCGCGCGCCGCCCACCTGCATCAACCCGAGCTCCTGAGCACCCGGCGCGACGGCAGGGCACAACAGGAGGAACAAGAGGACTCCCAGCCATCCGGGAGCCGTGCGCAAGGAGAACCTCCGCGACGAACTCACGCGCGCACCAGGGCAACCCTTCCGGTGAATTCGTCCAAGTCGAGACAGCCTTGCCTCACGGGAAACGAGCCGCCGAAGAAACGAACGTGAAACGACCCAAAGAGATTCCTATGTCAGCCAGAAGGAGCACCAGCGACGGGGAGTCGGGCCCGAAGGTGGCGAGCGGAGTCGAGTGTCACGGTGACGTCACGTCCCACGCGCCGCGTCACGCCCTGCCTGGCCAGGTGTCAGCGGCACGAGGCGCCGAGCAGGCCGCCAGGCCCTTGGCATGTCACACGGCCGTGAGACACGTCACGGGGAAGTCGTGACGTGTCGCCCCAGCGGGTGAGGCAGGAGCGCAGGCGACCTTGGCGCTCTTCGGAACACCGCGGAAGGAGGTCGCCACGCGCGAACCGCAGGGGCGCTGCGTGGCGTTGCGGGGGGGATTCAACCGCGCGAGATACGCTCGCTCGCGCGCCGCCAGAGGCAAGCGCGCAGTGGCCACTGCGCTGGGTGGGCACCCTGGTTGAAGTCGCGACGGGCGAGCCCGCCGCCGCGGAGGCGCTACTGCGCCAGTGCCAGGCGGACGAACCCGAGCGCGCGGAGGTCGCCCATGCGCTGGGGGACTTCCTCGCGGGACAGGGACGACCACTGGACGCGCTGGCGCCGCTGAAGCGGGTCGCCGCGCTCGAGCCAGCACAGTGGATGTATGCCTTCACGCTCGCCACGGTGCAATTGGAGCTGGGCCAGACGAAGGAGGCCATCGCGTCCCTCCAGAATGCCTTGCACCTCAATCCCAGTCACTCGGCCAGCTACACGGCACTTGCCCGCATCCTCCTGCTCCAGGGACAGCGCCATGAGGCGCGGCAACTGTTGGAGGCCGCGTTGCCCGTGGTGAACGAGCCAGCCTGGGTAGAGGGGCTGCTAGGCTCGCTGCTGGCGGGCGACGGCGCGCTCGAGGCGGGCCTGATGCTCCTGGAGCGTGCGCTGAGCGCACATCCGGAGCACGCGGGGTTCAACGCCGACAAGGCGCAGGTCCTGCTGAGCCTGGGACGCATCGAGGAGCTCGTGAGCTTCTGCGAGGCCCTGGAGCAGTCTGGGGAAGCCTCCTCTGCCACGCGGCTGGCCTGGGCCGAAGCCCTGGAGCATGAGCGGCCCGAGCAGGCACTGGAACTCTATCGCCAGTTGATGGAGTCGGACCCAGGAGACTGGCTCGCCGCGAATGCGGCCGGGCTGCTGCCGCTGCGCGAGTCCGCGGGAGAGGCCGAGGCCCTGGACGAGGCGCGTGAGTTCCTGTCGCTCGCCCTGGAGCGCAGCAATGGGCGAGTGGAGCCCGCCCTCAATCTCGCACGCGTCCTGCTGTCACGAGGTGAGGTCGAGGCTGGCAGGGACCTGGCACGCCAAGTCATAGCCGCCGTCCCCTCGGGGCCTCTGCGCGCGGAGGCCGAGCAGTTATTGGCCCTCGACACCGAGCCCTGACGGCGCCCTCCCGCCGGACGCGGGGCTGGGGGCTGGCCTGATGCGTTCTCGGGTGTCTGCGATTTCGTGAGAAGGCCGCGTGTCCACTCCACGAGGTGACGGCCGGCCGTCCAGAGGCAGACGCGCGCTGAAGCAGTAGAGCAGATTGAAGGCCATCGCCCACAGCCAGGCCACCACCTCCAGGGCCGTGCGCATCGGGCGGCAGGGTTGGCGCGCGTCCTCGACCAGGACGACGTCGAGCGTCCAGTTGTGTCGGTTTTCGATACCCCAGTGCACCCGCACCAACCGCAACAGTTGGTTGAAGTTGAAGACGGTGGTGTCCAGGGAGGTGACGAAGTAGCGGTAGTCCTCCACCACGAGCTTGTTCTCATCGTCCCAGTGCTGCTGACGCACCAGCAGCAACAGTCGCGCTCCGGGGAAGTCCACCTCGTCGGGCGCCAGCGCGTGCGTCCACAGCTCGCGCACCACCGCCCGTTCCTTGGTGCGAGAGCGGGCCGGGCACTGCTTGGAGGCAATAACTCGCATGGCGTACTCGTGCAGGGTGGGCTGGTTGGCCTTCAGCCCGAAGCAGTAGTGATTACCCCACTCTCGCACCAAGACTCATTCCGCGCGGCCGTCAGCCCCGCGTCGGCCGTCCCCCCCCCAAAGTGCTCACCAAAGGTTTCCACCACTCGCGGCAGCAACTGCCGGGAGGCGGGAGACGGTGAGCGTCAAGGTAGATGTCGCGTGAAAGGGTTCAACCGATGCGCTTCACCTCCTCCGAGCGGAGGTGGGGAAGCTTCGTCAGGTCAAGTTCGTGAGGATGCTTCGTCATGCGCTGTGTCTCAGGACTGTAGCAACCTCACGTCTCGAGCGGGTGGGCTCTCAGCCCCCTTCCGGATTCTCTGGCGGCTGGTCGGTGGGCATGTCGGACAGCAGCGGGAAGAAGCTCCCGTCCCGGTCCGCACAGAACGGATACGGCTGCACGGAGTGTTCCTTGAGATTGAGCCGCTTGTTGCTCTTGTCCTCGCAGTCCGCGAGTTCCTCGTAGCCGGGCTCCTTGAACATGGCATCACCGAGCGCCTTGTACTTCTTGTGCAACGCTTTCGTGTACGCTTCCCCCTGTTTTTCACCCTTCTTCATCTCGGCGATGTTGTCGGGCTTGATCTCCAGTACCTGGCAGTCCCGGATGCAGTCGATCAGACAGCCGCGGCCCTTGTAACGCGGGTTCGGATTGTCGCAGTGATCGCCCTCGATGTAGAGCTCGGCTCCCTGCGGACAGCTCGACGACTGGCGGCGCCGGTGCTCTTCCTTTCCGTATCGGATGTGCGCCTGGATCTTCGGGCTGTTCGAGCCGAGCATCTGGCCCTCCTTGATATTCTCGATGCTCTTCATCCTCGCGACGAGCGCACGCTGGAGCGCCGGTGCGGACTTGACCTTGTTCGCCGTGACGAGGACCTCGACGGCCTTCAACATGCGGTCATATCGCCCGGTGAGCGAACCCCACTGGCTATTGAGCGTCGACGCGTAGCCGTCCGAAATCTCCTTCACCTTCTGCTCCCAGTCGTACTCCTTGCAGAAGGCTTCGCGGATTGCATCGGCGTCCTGCTGCGCGGTCTTCCGGAACGCGAGGACATCGCGTTCCCATTCCCGAAAGTCCTTCCGGAGTGAGCGGTAGTTCTCCGCGATGCCCACCGCGTAGCGGCTGAGCTCCTGCCCCGCGCGCGCGACGTCGGGGTTCTTCTCTCCGAGGACAAGGTTCTTGCAGGGGTCCTTCTCGTAGATCTCCGAGCGCCGGGTGTTCCAGTAGGCGAGTATCTTGTCGGCGGAGGCATCGAGGTTGCTCTTGATGCTCGACCAGTTTCCCTCGGTGAAGGAGAAGGACTTGGCGGCCGCTGCGCGCCGCTCCATCGCCTCTTTCTGGCGGTCGGTCTCCGCCTTCTTGCCCGTCCACGTCCGTTCGAGCGAGTCGGACATCTCCTTGAGCTTCACGACCCCTTGCGCGTGGTCGTCCTTGTTGCCGACGTGCTGACGAATCGCCTCCTGGAGCCGGACCTCGTCCGCGCGGCAGGCTCGGACGTCTCCTTCGAGGAAGTACTGCTCGGACTTCAGCCTGCGAATCGACTCGATGGCTTCCTTCAGCGCCCGCGTGTGCGACGGCCAGCGCTCCACGAGCTGGCGGGCCTCCGAATCCTCGCCCTGGATGTCCTTCAGGTCGCCCAGGAAGCCGAGCACGTCATCCACGGCGCGAAGTGCCTCGATGATTTCCGAGGACGCATCGCCGCTGCGCGAGTCGAGGTCCTTGACCTTCGAGGCGATGGTCAGCAGCCGCTCATCGAGCTTCTTGCGTATCACCGTGCGGATCTGCCCGAAGTTGCTGAGCTTCGACATCGCTTCTTTCACCACCTCGGAGTCCTTGCCCTTCGCGACCTCGACGCACGTCGACTTCGTCTCGTTCATCCGCCGCGTCCAACGGTCCCAGATATCGCTGACGCCATCGTGGAGTTCGGACTTCACGTCCGACCAGCGGTTGTGTGACTCGGAGAAGCTCCGTGCATAACTCAGCCAGCGGTCCAGCTCGCTGTGGACCTCCTGGTGCTTCCGGTATTCGTCGCTGTAGGTGCGGCCAATCTTCTCGGCCTCATCTGGAATCTTGAAGACCCCCGTCGGGTCTTTCTTGTCGACGAACGTCTGCATGAAGGACTTCAGGTTCCGGTCGGCCTCGGTGCAGCGCTCGGCGAGGCGGGACTCGTCCGCCTTCACCTGGGCGTCCTTCATCCGCTTCAGGTACTGCGCCGACTCCCGGAACTTCTGAATGTAGTCCAGGTAGGAGTTCGCCATCGTCCTGCCCGGGTCATTCGGCGGGTTCAGCGACTTGAGTCGCTCCACGTCATTCCTGACGTTGCCCAGGGTGTCGAGCGCGGAGTCGATGTCGCTGGAACTCGAGTCCGAGACGATGCCGTCGAGCCGGTCCTTGATGCGACTGAGGTTGTCTTCAATGGCGCGCACCTTGTCGTCGATTTCATCTGCCCCCGCGGGCAGGGCGACAAGCAGCGCGAGCATCCCTGCGGTCAGCGTCTTCTTCATGGTCATCCCCCGTTCTCCAGCTTTCTCGGCCGCGCGCCCTTCACCTGGGCGTTCTTTGGAAACAGCTTCGCGGCCGCCCTCCAGTCAAACGCCTTGCCCAACCCGGCCTTCGCCGGCTCCGCGCCCGTGGACGGCGGCGCGACCTGCTCCCACTCCTCGACGGTGAAGCGGCTGGTCTGCTTCGAGGTTCGCGCGAACCAGCTCGCGTAGAGCGCGGGGTCCAGGTCGAATCCTCCGTCGGCGACGATGTTGCCTTCCTGCTTCTTGAAAGGAAGGTCTGCCAGCAGGTGCATGGACTTCTCGTCCACCGTGGGCGGTGGTGTCCCCTGCGTGGCGCGAAACGTGGCCCAGTTGCGGAAGAACGCATTGCCCGTCAGGACCACCTCGCCCGGATTGGCGCTGGAGCGCACCGCGAAGTTGTCGATGTACTGGAACACATTCCCCTCCAGCACCGCGGGCGCGTTGCCTCCCAGCGCGACCCCGGTGCCCGTGGAGCTGGAGCCGTCATGGGGCCGGTTGCGGTTCCAGACGAATAGGAAGGTGTTGTCGCGAATCCTCGCGGGCCGCGTGCCGAAGCCTCCGGTGACGCGGATGCCGTCGGAGACCATGTTCACCACGATGTTGTTCTCGAACGTCACCGCGTTGCTCATCCGGACCGCGGCGCCCGCGCCGTTGACGAAGGTGCAGTTGCGAATCGCCGTCTCCGGCGAGGACACCCAGACATGCTCGCTGTCGGGAGAGACGTTGAGGTCGAGGAAGCCGTCCGGGTCATACCGGTTGAGCGTGCGGCGATCCAAGACGAAGCCATCCACGATGAGCCCGGTGTGGTCGCCATTGCCCTCGAGCAGGTACCCCTGCGGAGACGTCTTCGAGTCGGGCGGCCAGTGGAGGAGGGTGGGAGTATTCCAGGGGTCCCTGCGCTGGAAGTCCCGGTCCCATCCCCCGAGCAGCGTGAGGTATTGCTTGCCATCCACCACCCACTTGCCGCTCTTCAGCTTGCCGCCGTATTCGCCCTGCGAAACCAGGATGCGGTCTCCGCGCTGGGCCTGCTCCAACGCCTGGAAGGGGTCCTTGAAGGGCCGCTCGCGTGAGCCATCGCCCTCGGTCGCGCCGGCACGTACGAACCAGTCCCGTCCCTTCGGACGGGGGGCCATGGCGAGTTCCTTTTCGAAGGGCTCGACCGAGTCGATGACGAGGGCGTACCGAGGATGGCCCTCGCGGGCTCTCGCGGTGCCGCGCACGACGAAGAGGTCCCTGGGCGGGCCCGAGCCGTAGTTGGGGATGGCGTCGATAACGCGCTCGGCGGCGGTCCCCTTCCTGAAGAGTCCCGTGGCGCGCGCCTCGTTCTTCTCGTCGACCAGGAAGACGGCCTTGTGGGTCTCTCGCGAGGTACCCACCGGGCCATTGTCCGGGTTCGCCACTCCCTGGCTCCCGACGATGACCTCCACGTCCCTACCGTCGTGGCTCTTCGGGTTCGCCTGGATGCTGGCGAGACTCACCCGCGCGTAGACCTTGGCTGGTGCCGCCGCGGAGGCCGTGGAGAAGGCCAGCTTGAGTCCCGTCGCGCGAGCGCCCTGCCCGACTGAGGCATTGCCTGGGGTGACGAGCTGGGGGACGGCCCCCGGCGGATAGGCAGGCGCGAAGAGGGAGAGGGGCTCGCCCGTAGCGGGGAGGCCCGCGCTGGTGCGCGTCTCCTCCCAGGCCTTCGCGTCGAACTTCCGCCCGCGTCCCTCTCGGCGGGTGAACCGCTCGTACCAGGCCGACTCAAAGGGGAGCCGCGGATCCACGGCCACGTTGCCGCCCGCCCGCGCGAAGCCCACGTCCTCGGCGTCCGCGATGTCGGAGTCATCGAGCGAGGACTTCTTGCCCTCGAAATAGAAGGCGGCATTCGAGAAGAGGTTCCTCCAGAACGCGTTGCCCTGGAGCGTCACCTTGGAGGGCACCGTCACCTGGGCGCCGTGATTGTCGGAGTGGACGACGAGGTTGTTCTCCAGGAGCGCCTTGTTCGCCACGTCGATGCCGGCGCCATCGGTCCCGCCCTCGGCGATGGCCTTGGTGGCCCAGATGAACGCGATGGTGTTGTTCCGGATGGTGACGGGCGGGTCCTGGTCGCCGCCGCCCTTGGAGACGATGGCGGCGGAGATGGAGTTGACGATGACGTTGTTCTCCACCACGACTCCGGGCGACGTGCGCACGGCGTGGAGGGAATTGACAATCATGCAGTTGCGCAGGACTCCGCCCTTGGCCAGGTCCACGGCGCCGTTGCGTTGGAGGGCACCCGCGTCGAAGTTGCCGCCCTCGCCGACGTAGTCATAGGTGTCCTGCATGTCGATGAAGAAGCCATCGATGGTCGCGCCTGCCGTGTCTCGCTGCGTGCTGGTGCTGACACGGGCGAGTGAGACATCCGGACGGTTTGGCGAGCCCTTGCGCCAGGTGAGCTCGGTGAGGTGCTTCCAGGGATTGCGCTCCTGGAAGGCCGCGTCATAGCCGCCGATCAACCGGACTCCAGGGAAGACGAGCTCCCAGTTGCCACGCTCCAGCTTGCCGTAGTACCGCCCCGCGGCGACGTGGACCGCGTCGTTCGCCTCCAGGCGCTCCAGCGCCATCCAGGGGTCGGCGAACGGCCTTTCCCGCGAGCCATCGCCTCCCGTGGCGCCCGCGCGGACGAACCAGTCGCGTGCCTGGACGGGGGCTGCGAGGCAGACAGTGGCCAGGATGAGCATCCAGCTCATGACACGGTGCATGAAGAACTCCTCGGGGAGAGTCAGCGAGAGGCGCGACTCGAACGGCCCGTCTTCACACACTTCGCGCGGTCGTCACTTCCAGCACCGCGACAATGGCGTGCACAAAGGTGACATCATCCAGGAAGAAGCTCCGGCCCCTGGGGAGATTGTGGAGTGTCCGCGAAGTAATCCAACATAGTCAGCGGCGGTGTCGCTCGAACCAGTCGTGCATCTTGGCCCGAGTCCAAAGGCAGGTGAAGGGATGGGCATAGAGGAGGTTGCCCCTGTGTCAGGGAAGACGTCGCCTCGGCAGAGCGGCTGGATTCATCGTCCCCGCCTGGTTCGCCCCGCACACAAACTGCGAGGTACGGACGGTCTCACTCATGTTGGCGGAGAGGGGCTGCGACATTGACGCGTCAAATCCACATTCGCCAGCGCGGCAATGAGAGCGAGCGCAGTGTGCACGGTGCAGAACGTCTCAACCCGGATGGCCTGCGGTGTGGGAGAGGATGGGCACCGGAACCTGTTGGACGTGACGCTGGGCGCAGCGAGTTGATGGACTCCTGGCTGGAACTGCTGCGCCAGCTCCTTGAGCGAGGACTGAATGGGGTACGGTTCGTCATCGCCTACGGGCACGCGGGCCTGGTCGCCGCGTCACGAGCGCGCCACGTCCACCAAGCAGTGCGTCAAGGCGAGAGGGGCGCGTACCAGTGGGCCTTCTGACTTTTCAGGGCGCGCGCAGCCCCAGACTCCACCTGCGCGCGCCCCTCTCCTCAGCTTTTCGGCGGCACCCAGCATTGCCCCTGGCCACGAAGCTCCCAACTCCTGGCCGTCCACGACCAGAAATCTGCACTTCCTGGTGACCATCAACACTCGTCCTCATGCCGGAAGAATGTTCCTGGCCACGCCGTTTCGGCGGACCTGTCTGCTCGGCTTTACTCAGGTCCCTGATTCTGCTCCGCTTTTCTCCATCACGTTAAACGGACGCGGATGCGGTGCACCCAGACTTCATTGCCACCATTTGCGAGGAGCGCGCCGTTGCTGGCAGCATCGGCCGCCGAGGTGCATGCCCTGGCGCACATGAGCGCAGCAAGGCCAGGCTCACCGCGGCAATCGTGACGTGTCTCTTCACGATGCTCCCGTTGTGTTCGCGAGGATTGGTACTGGAGGGCAGCGCAGCATACCTTACTCGGGTCGTCCGCCAGGCGATTCGAATCGTGCACGGAGGGCAGCATGGACAAGAACCGGCTGGAAGCATTCAGCGACGGTGTCATCGCCATCATCATCACGATCATGGTGCTGGAGCTCAAGGTCCCGCACGGCAGCGAACTGGCCGATCTGCAGCCGCTGCTCCCCGTCTTCCTCAGCTATGTGCTCAGCTTCATCTACATCGGCACCTACTGGAACAACCACCATCATCTCTTGCACACCATCAGCCATGTCACCGGCGGCCTGCTGTGGGCCAACCTGCACCTGCTGTTCTGGCTGTCGTTGATCCCCTTCACCACCGGCTGGATGGGCGAAAACCATTTCGCTCCCCTAGCCTTGGCGCTCTATGGCTTCGTACTCCTGATGTGCGCCTTCGCCTGGTGGCTGCTGCAAGCCTGCATGGTGGCGATGCAGGCCGGAAGTCGACGCTGGCGCTGGCCGTCGGACGCGACCTCAAGGGCAAGATTTCACCCATTCTCTACCTGTCCGGCATCATCACCGCCTTCTTCAATGGATATCTTTCCGATGCGGCCTATGTACTGGGTGCGCTGATGTGGCTGGTGCCGGATCGACGCTTTGAGAAAGCTACACCTGCACCATAAGTAGCCGCCCATTCAATTTCATTCAGATCAACAAGCTTTCGCGGCAAAGCTGGACGACGCCACAAGCGTTCACGCAACCCACAGGCTGAGTGAGCCTGTCCGACCGGGAGTCATAGCGATGCAATCACAACTGCGAACAAGTGAACGAGCGGGGTGTGCCTACCCAAAATCCGGTCGCTGTATCATGGGGTGCGTCAAGGCGAGTGAGTGAGGCGCGCGCAGAGGACATCAACAGCTCGGCGAGTCCGCCCAGGCGACATCCTCCCTGACACAGGGGGTCTGCGCGCGGATGCCGAGCGGTTGCTGGCACTCGACACCCCCCTCATCTAGCATCCATGTCGCCACCGCGGACACGGCACTGCTTCGCGGCCCCTCTTTGGCATTGGAAGGGAGGAATGCACTCGTGAAGGTTCTTCACCAGGGCCAGGCTCCGCAAACATTGCTCCAGCTCCGCCCGCTCGCGGGCAGCATCCAGCGCATCGGCGTGCGCGCGGAGAGCCATGTGTCCGTGCGCCACTCTGGCCGGACCCGAGAGCTGCCTTCCCCACCCGGCATCCAGATGGCGCTCTCGGTGGAAGTGACTCGCATCTCCCGGGACGACGGAGACGTCCATTACCGCTTCGTGCTGGAGCAGATGGACCTGCGCGTGAAGGCGGGCACCCCCGTGAAGGACGCCGAGGCGCTCCGCGCCGAGCTGGCCCCGCTCCCGGGCCTGCGTGGCGAGGGACGCGTGAGCCCGCACGGGCGCTCGAACCACTTCCAGGTCGCGCTCCCCAAGGACCTCTCGTCCCACCTCGACGGGCCCCTGCAACAGCTGCTCAAGACGCTCGGAGGGATGGGCACGTTCCTCCCTTCGTCCGCGGTGGGCCTGGGTGCGCGTTGGGAACACCAGACCCAGGGGCCCTTGTCCACGACCACGGTGGAATTCAAGACACTGGAGAAGAAGGAGGTCGGCCTGAGGATGGAGCTGTTCTCGCCCCCCTCCTCCACCGAACCCCGCACGCAGAGCCGTGGCCAGGGAGGGTGCGTGATGAGCTTGGATCGCCTCTGGCCCATCCGGTACGAGCTGGAAGTGGACACCCACGCCCACGTCCAATCCCAGGACGACGGCCCGCCCAGGCGCCTGGAGACCACCACTCACCTTCGCATGCGGATTCGGGAGCTGTCTTTCACCTCCCCCCTCCCGCGCCCCTCCACCTACATTCGTTGATGATAGGCTTCTGAAGACTGACGCAACTTCGGAACTGCTCCGCCAGACAAGGACAAGGAGGAGTTCCGCGCTCGACCTGATTTGGGCATGGGGGGCTCCGTGCCGCAGCAATGCCCGCTGGATGGCTGGCGAGGAGACGCACAATGGCAATCGACGGAACCGGGAACGGCAGACGGCTGACGAATCACGTTCCCGTGCGGCGTCCTCCCGAGCCGGAACGTCCGCCCGCACCCAAGCCCGCGGAGCCCAAGCCGCCCGCGGCGCGCAATGACCACTCCAGCTTCACCCCGCAGAACGCCAAGAGCGGGCCCTCGCTGTCGGAGTCCTCCTCGCTCCTCACGGAGAACTCGCGCGACGGCAAGGCCAACTGCCTGGACGTCGCCGCGGACTGGGTGGAGAAGGCCACGCCCGACCTACGCTCGCGCGCGGACATGGTGTTCCTCAAGGACTCCCGTCCCGGCGCCGAGGGCCAGTCCGGGCACGTGATGATTCGCCAGGGCAACAGCATCGTGGACCCCTCCACGGGCAAGAATTACGCGAACCTCCAGGCCTACCTGAAGGAGCAGCCCCACTACCAACCCGCGGGCATCCTCTCCGCGAACGCCGCCGCGAAGATTTTCGCCGCGCCCCCCGGCTCCGCGGAGCGCCAGAAAGCCATCACGGACGCCAAGGTCCCGGACTCGCTCCAGCGGATGATGGTGGCGGACGCTCCTCAAGCCGCGCCTCAAACCCAGACCACCCCGCAGGCCCCCTCCTATACCCAGTCCCAGGCGGACCGCGACGCGGCGGCCCTCTATGACGCCATGGAAGGCGGCGTCACGGGCTGGGGCACGGACGAGGACACGATATTCAAGACGCTGGAGGGCAAGTCCCCCGAGCAGATCGACCTCATCCGCAAGGGCTACAAGGACCACTACGGCAAGGACCTGGACTCCGTCATCCGCGACGAACTGAGCGGCGCGGACGAGAAGCACGCCGTGGCGCTGCTCCAGGGCGACGCGGCCAAGAGCGCCGCGGTGCAGGTCCAGGCGGAGCTGGACGGCGTGTTCGGCTCGAACGAGGACCTGCTGAAGGTGCTGGAAAAGCAGACGCCCGAGCAGCGGCAGGCCACCGCGCAGAAGTTCGCGGAGATGAACGGCGGCCTCAAGCCCGGGCAGTCGGCCCAGGACTTCATGCTGGAGAAGCTGGGCAAGTCGCTCAACCCGGAGCAGTTGGGGCGGGCTCGCAACATGCTCGCCGCGGGCCAATCCCAGACACCGGAGCAGCGGGAGCAGTTGGAGGCCCAGTCCATCAAGGACGGCCTCAAGAAGGACATGGATGGGCTGGGCACGGACGAGGACCGCATCTTCGAGCGCCTGGAGAAGGCCACTCCGGAGCAGCGCAAGATTCTCGCGCAGGACGAGGCGCTCAAGAACCGGCTGAAGGACGAACTGGGTACGGAGGACTACGACCGGGCCATGGGGTTGCTCCAGGACAACCCGGCCAAGGCGGACGCGGCCCGCCTCACCAGCGCCATGAATGGCTTCTTCGGCGCGGACGAGTCGGGCGTGCGCGCCGTCCTCGAGGGCAAGAAGCCCGAGGAGCTGGCCAGCATCAAGGCCGAGTACCAGAAGATGACGGGCAAGTCCCTGGAGGACGAGATCCGCAAGTGGGACGGCGCGGACAAGGACGTGACGCTGCGCCTGCTCAACCCGCCCAAGGAAGGCGACAAGCAGGCCCAGGCGGCTGCCGACGCGGAGAAGCTCCGGCTGGCCGTGGATGGCGCGGGCACCGACGAGGATGCCATCCGCAACGTGCTGCAAGGCAAGTCCAAGGCGGAGATCAACGACATCTCCGCCGCCTACAAGCAGAAGTATGGCGAGGACCTGCGCTCCCGCCTGGACTCGGAGCTCAGCGGCCGGGACCACCTGGAGCTGCTGAAGCAGGACTTCGACCTGGGCGCGGTGGACGACAAGGCCCCCAACGCGGCCCAGGAGCGGGTGCGCCGCCTGCGTGAGCAGCAGGCCAACGAGTCCGGCTTCGGCTCCTGGGTCCTGGACAACGTCCAGGGCGCCATCAAGGGCGAGTCCGACAACGACCGGCTCAACCGGACCCTGGGCGACGCGGAGAAGGCCATCCAGACCGGGGACGCCGCGACGGCCAACCGCTCCGTCGGGTTCGCCACGGATGACGTGAAGTCGCTGCAGAGCAGCAAGGACTCGCTCGCCGAGGGCGCCGCGACAGTCGCGGTGGTGGCGGCAACCACCACGGCCGTGGTGCTCACCGGCGGCGCGGCGACCCCACTGGCCATCGCGGGCTATGCAGCGCTGGGCGCGACCACCCGGGCCCTCACCTACGAGGTGATGCAGGGCGGCGCCGCGGGCTGGGAGGACGCCGGGCGGCAAGCCTTGATTGGCGCCGTCGAGGGCGGAACGGTCATCCTTCCCGTGACCAAGGGCGCCAGCGTGGCGGCCTCGTCCGCCGCGAAGGGCGTGACCACGACGGCGGGAAAGGAGGCCGTGGAGAACACGGTCCTCGCGGCCACGAAGCAGGGCATCAAGGAAGGCGTGGTCGGAGGCGCGGCCGGCGGCGCAGTGGATGCCGCCACGCGCAGCGAGACGTGGCAGAACGGCCTTGTGGATGGCCTGGGCCAGGTGGCCGTGCAGGCCGGCACGGGGGCCGTCCTCGGAGGAGCCACCGGCGGCTTGACGTCCGCGGGGTTGGCCAAGGGGCTCCAGCCTCGAGAGATTCCCGTGGTGCGCAATCCGGAGCTGGCGGGCAGTTCCGTCCGGGTGCGCTATGGAGACAGTCGCCGGGTCCATATCGAGGCCGGCCCCGCCGCCACGCCTGCCCAGATCCAGGCGCACCTTGAGACGGCCCGAACGCTTCAGAAGTACGAGGGGCCTCTTGGAGAGGTGCGCCAGCTCCGCGACCGCGCCCTCCAGGCCCTCACCCAGAAGCCGGGCCATGGGACACAGGGCTTCGAATCTCAGCTTGAGGTGAAGAAGCTCAGCAGCATCATCAGCGACCTGGAGACCGTGCAGAAGACGCTCGACGCCCGCCTTCGCAGCCTGGACAACGGTGACCAGGCCCCGACCGCGGCACAGCGCGCGGACATGGCGCGCGAGTTGGAGAGCCTTCGCACCCAGTTGGCAAAGCACGAGCAGCAGCTCGACTCACTGGCTCCGGCTCGCGGCTTCGTCGCCGCCGAAGACGGGGCGACAATAAAGACCGAGGTAGATGAGCGCCTGAGCAAGCAGGCGCCCAACGCCGTCAGGGACATCGCCGGAAAGATGGACTTTACGGGCGATCCCACGGCCCTCTCGCAAGTCGACAAGGTCTGGCGCGATACGTATTCGCAGCACTACACGGCGGAACGCCTCAACGGGGCAGATCCGAAGCAGGCAGGGAAGAAGGCGACCGCGGCGGCCAAGGGTGCGGCACAGAAGAAAGCCAACGAGGTTGCCTTTGCCGAAGCTCAGCGCCGTGCCGCTTCAGTCATAAAGAACCCAAGCACGTGGAACATCAACGCCAACGACCAAGCCACACTGACGGCGTTCATCGGGGGGACGCGCGGGGCGGAGGCGCAGCGGCTCGCGCCGCAAATGAAGGACTTCTCCACCACGGAGATGCAGGCATTCTTGCGGCAGGAGGTCAAAGCGGGCCGCGCACAGAAGCTGGGCGACACCACGCTCCCCAACGGCAAGCCGCATGAGACATACCTCTATGCGGATGGCACGGTCGTCCGGTTCAAGCCGCAGGGAGACATGTTTACCCCGCAGCCGAGCTACAGCATCGAGGTCCTGTCCCTCGGGGTCAACAGCCCGGTGGGCCAGAGCAGTGTAGCGTTCAAGATCGGCCCGGACGGCAAACCTGTGCCCAAGGGCCCCGAGTCCGTGACGAACCCGTACAACAGTGGTAGCAACCAGACGCAGTATAAGGAGTTCGAGAAGCAGATCGTCGAATCCGGGCACATGAGGACAAGGACCAAGCCGTAAACCTGCTCTACCCGTGGAGGCACCTGTCGTGACGTTCGAGAGCGCATGGCTCACCCGCACCAATGGCCCGGTCGACGTCGCGGCGATTGAGGCGCACCTCAGCGCCCTGCCCTGGGCCTGGCGAGATCCCGTGAATGGAAAGCAGTTCTTCCTCGCCGGACGCGTGCGGGCCGCCCGTGATGCACGTGACTGGCGCATCGAAAATCCCACCGAGTTCCCAACCGAGGGTGTGCTGGTCTCCGTTCACCCGGACGGTGTGAGAATCGACCAGCGAGGCCATCCCGAATCGATGGCACGCGCGCGCGACTTCCTCACCTGGCTTTTGGGGACTGGCTCGTGGCGCGCACGCACCGAGTTTACCCCCGCCAAGCCTCTCACTTCGGCCAAAGACCTCTATCCCGGCGCACTGCCCTCTCAAGACGACCTCGCGGACGACCCGCTTCAATCGCCCGTCATCGAAGGTGCGCTCACGCGGTGGACCGTCGGCAACCGCACCCTGACAGTGCACTCGAGCGGTGCTGTTCAACTCCAGCTTCCCCAAGGGGGCGTTGTCGACGCGCGGCTCGCCCAGACGGAACTCGACGCCTGGAACCGCGTCGCGGACCTGGACCCCGATGACCTGGACTTCGACGCGTCCGAGTCCTCGGCCAGCGTCGAATTCGAGCGAGAAACTCCGGAGGGCGAGCAGTCGGCATGGTTTGACAAGACCCGGATTCCGGAACAGGTGTTCCCACTCGCGCAACAGGTGACAAAGCTCTCAAGCGCCATGGAGAACTGGGTGCCCGGTAAGCCAGTCCCCACTGGATTCGTGTCCATCACGCGCAAGCCCAGTTGAACCGAGGCATGCGCCTATCCAGAGTTCGGTCGCGGCGTCGTGCCCGCGTGCGGCTTTCACTCTCGCGGTGCCATCTGAGCACGCAGCAGGCAAAGTCCGCAGCCACTCAGGCGGCTTTCGCTTCGGCCTCCTTCTTCGCGAGGATGAACGCACTGGCGGGTCCCACCAGCAGACTGCCCATCCAGAAGAAGTATCCGAGGGTCGGATAGAGCAGCTCGAGTTGCCGGTCCGGGCTGACGGCCTCGTCCGCGGGGATGGAGTGCAGGTACCAGGACAAAGTGGAGAGTCCGACGAGCACCGTCACGACGCCTACCCAGAAGGCTCCCCGGTACTTGCCCATCAACAGCAGGGCGAGCGTGAGCAGCAGCAGGGGATTTGCGAACCAGCCCCACTGCATCACGAACACGCCCAACCAGCCGACGAGGAGGAGGGACACGCCCCACATCGAGTCCTCCTGCCGCGACCCGGTGTTGTAGAGGACGACGGCGGGCAGGGCGCAGCCCAGGACGAAGAGGATCGCCGACAAGGCGGTGGCGGTCGCCCGGGTCAACCGGAGCGAGGAGGCGCGAGCAACAGGAGGTCCAGAGGGAGTGGGCACCATGGGGCCGCGGATTCTACCCCCCCGAAGGTTGGAAGCGTGCACCGAGAAGCCTCGCGCTCCCCACAGCGTCCCCAACCAATTATGGCTGTCTGAGCTGCAGGCTCGTAGGGCGATAGCGCCTGAAGACGACATCCATATGATTGGCCATTCGACGGGAGGCCTCGACCTCCGCCAGCTTCTCATCAACCTTCGGAGATAGGAGGAGGCAAGAAGTGCGGACCCACCTTCCCCACTGCTCAAGTAGCTTCGTACTGTGCAGTTCATCTCAACGCCTCACCGGGGAACCGCGCTCGCACACCGGCTAGGCAGCACCGTCCCACAGGTGAGCGCTTCCCGCCTGTTTCTCCGCCTTATGTACGAGGGCGCGCGCGGATTGCGGGGCGTGGGGTTGGGGGTCCTTGGCCGCGCCCTCCTCCCCTGCATTCCCGAGTCCAGCCCATGCCGAGGGTGACGAGCTCGAGAAAGAGGCTGCTTTCATTGAAGAGTATCAAATCCGAGTCCGATCGATCGTAACCATCTCCCCACCGAGCAAGTCGTGGACACCAACCCTGTTCAACATACTTCACACGCTGACTGCCTTTAATCCTCCACAACGACGATGCCGCACGCATACGATTAGCGAGCTTTTTGCCCCCAAGCACAACGGCGGCTTCGTTCCGCCGACAACGATGGCTTCGTCAATTGCGTCTCGCAGGTCTGGCCCGATGAGGCCCGCAGCTACCTGATCCAGGGAGACCACGCGGACGTCATCGGCCACTTCAAGGCACAACGATCACAGGTTTCCTGAGGGCGGAACACCTCTGCGTGACGTGGGCCTTGAGCGGCGGCAATTCCACGGACTGGTAGCGCCGCACTCGCATGCCGCCATCGCGTGAGAGGGGAACCCAACAATGACCTGACGCTCGAGCTCCGCGATGCGCGCATCCTTGGGGTCGACCTCGGCCTCGACAGGCCGTGTCTCATGTCCCACGCCGCGTCAGCGAGCGACAAGCCTCCCGCCGACTGCGCGCCTGCTCCTTCTTCAACCGCCCAGCCCCCCTGAACGCTTACCTATCTCGGGCACTGGGGGGCGCACAAATTTGTAGAGTCCCTCGGGGAGTAATAGGGTGCCCCCATTTCTCTGAACCGAGACTGACGCTCAGCTCTTCGTCTTGAATCACGTCCCTATCTCTATCATCAAGGCTGGGCTGTACGTCTCCGAACGCCATGGAGTCCCTCGCGCGACGCTCCTGGGCAAGCCGTCCGTCGAGGAGCGCGAGCTGACCGGACCGCTTCGTAGAGTCAGTTGGGATTCCTTCTGCGAATTCAACGACCGGATCGAACAAGCATGGAGTCCGCTGGGGGGCCTCGAGCAGTTCGCACTGGCGGTGAACGAGCAAACCCCCGAGATTTTGGCGGTGGCCCGAAGGGTACTTTCGCCTCTTCAGCTCCTCCGGTTGGTGATCTCCGTCGGGAGTTGGGCGCATCCTCGGATAATGGTCCGGAGCAAGCTGCTCGGGCCGGATCGGCTCCAGCTCGAACTTTCGCTGCCAGATGATTGGCGCGATTCGCCGGCGTTCTTCCGCATCTGCAGCGCCTCGCTCGCGAACTCGCCACGGCTCATCGGCCTGCCCCGGGCTCAGGTGGAGATGGAGCTCGCGCCGCGTCGAGCCGTCTATCGGTTCCTGCTCCCGCCCTCCCGAACGGCCTTCGCTCTCGGAAGCGAGGTGGCCAGTCAGGCCCACCTGCTGATGCTGGAGCGAATCTCCCATCTCCAGGCGGAGGTCAGCGCACTCCTGAGAACGCCACGAGGCGGGAGCTCCACGGGGGCTCGCAGACGGCTCCTTGCCTGGCACGGGACGCTCACGGCCCGCCAGGCCGAGGTCCTGGAACTGGTCGCGCAGGGAATCTCGAACCGGGACATCGCGAACCGCCTACGGTGCGCCGAGCGCACGGTGGAGGTACACATCACCGACATCCTCAAGAAGTCTGGCAACCAGAGCCGAGCCCAGTTGATCGCCGCGTTCTGGGGGGCGCAGGGCTGAGAGACTTGCACCTCGTGGAAAACCACTAGCCGCCTTGATACGCCCCGCATGGAAGGTCCAATAGGGCTTGAGTTCCCACGTAGCCCGCACCGATACGGATGCGCGCAATACTCACCCTTTGGAGGAAGTGCCATGCGCGCTTCTCGTATGTGTTGTTTGCTCTTGTCCCTCTTCGTTGCTGGCTGTGGCACCGAACCTGGCAAGGGAGATGATCCTCCCCCTCCCAGGCCCACGCCTACGGACTCCACCATCACCGTCGCGGGGAGCAAGAGTACTCTCGCTGTCAATGAAGTGCTCGCGTTGACCGCCTCGGGGCGGGACAGCCGTGGCCAGCCGGTGGTGCTTGACGACGTTACCTGGAGTTCGAGCGAACCCTCCGTCGTGCGTGTGGAGCGGGACGGGACGGTGACGGGAATGGGGGCAGGGACTGCGACGGTCACCGCTGCATCGGGGAACAAGAGCGGGAACCTGACGCTAACGGTTCGGGGGGCCATTCATCCACACGGAAGCATCTTGACCAGCGAGACGTGGCGCGAGGTGGACAACCCGCATATCGTCCTTGATGACATTGTCGTTGCGGGTCCCGGCACCCCGGTGCTCACCATCGAAGCGGGGTGCAACATCCGCTTTGAGCATGGCGCATCAATCGAGATTGGCTACGGCAGCGAGGGCGGGGCGCTCCGGGTCCAGGGGACAGCGGAGAAGCCGGTGACTTTCACCACGAATGCCGACTCGCCGGCTCCGGGCCAGTGGCAGGGCGTGTACTTCTTGGAAGGGGCCACCTCCAGCAGCATCTCCCACGCCGTCGTTGAGTACTGTGGTTCGAATTCGGGCTACGGCGCCGCGAACGATGCCTGCATCATCGTGAGTGGAAGCACCGTGCGTCCCAACTTTCAGGACGTGACGATTCAGCACAGCGCGTCCCAGGGCATCACGTTCATGCACGAAGGTGCCTTCGGCTCGAACTCAATGGGGCTGACAGTGACGGACGTGGCGAATGCCCCCATCTACATGGGAGTCAACCAACTCGGAAGCCTCCCGGGTGACAGTGTTTTCATGTCCAACGGACGCAACGTCATCCGGTCGCCGGGCGGGCAGGTGGACCGCTCGCAGACCTGGGTCAACGTTGGCGTCCCCTACGCCATGGAGGACTCCGTCTATGTCGATGGCGCAACCACTCCGACGCTGACGTTGAGCCCGGGAGTCACGCTGCGCTTCGGTCGCCTGAGCTACTTCGAGATCGGCACGGGAGAGGGTGGAAATCTGCGTGCCGAGGGAACGGCCGAGGTCCCCATCACGCTGACGGCCGACGCGGAGTTCCCCATGTCTGGCCATTGGCAGGGCCTTGTGTTCGGCGAGATGGCGACGGCTGCGAGCAAGCTGACGCAGGCCGTGGTCGAGTACGGCGGCTCGCACGCGAGCGATGGGAACCCAAACGCGAACGTCAGGGTAATCGTTGACAAGGGTCCCATCATTACCCAGACCACGCTTCGTCACTCCATGGGGTGCGGAATCACTCGCGCGAAAACCCCCAACTATGACACCTTCACCACGGATTTCACCGCGCCGAGCTTGGGGAACGTGTTCTCTGATAACTCAGGCCCCGCGCAGTGCGGCCCTTGAGCCCTGATGCGTGAGGTGGGGCGTGGGACCGGATGATGGTCTCCGTCCCTCGCTCGTTGCCGCCACCGCCTTACTGTGGCGGCAACGAGTCTGGAATCTGCTTCGCTCAACTCCCGCCGGCCCCGAGGGGACGTCATCGGCTCTGCCACCCTGCCAGGGCGACAACCTCCCTGACACAGGGGGGAAGTCCGCGAGGGGGCAGTCAGACGGCCACGGGGGCACGGGATGCGGCGGCTTTCGCTTCGGCCTCCTTCTTCGCGAGGATGGACGCACTGACGGGTCCCACCAGCAGACTGCCCATCCAGAAGAAGTATCCGAGGGTCGGATAGAGCAGTTCGAGTTGCCGGTCCGGGCTAACGGCCTCGTCCGCGGGGATGGAGTGCAGGTACCAGGACAAAGTGAAGAGTCCGACGAGCACCGTCACGACGCCTACCCAGAAGGCTCCCCGGTACTTGCCCATCAACAGCAGGGCGAGCGTGAGCAGCAGCAGGGGATTTGCGAACCAGCCCCACTGCATCACGAACACGCCCAACCAGCCGACGAGGAGGAGGGACACGCCCCACATCGAGTCTTCCTGCCGCGTCCCGGTGTTGTACAGGACGAGGGCGGGCTGGGCGCAGCCCAGGACGAAGAGGATCGCCGACAAGGCGGTGGCGGTCGCCCGGGTCAACCGGAGCGAGGAGGCGCGAGCAACAGGAGGTCCAGAGGGAGTGGGCACCATGGGGCCGCAGACTCTACCCCCCGAATGTTGGAAGCGTGTCAGGACAGGCCCGAAGAAAGGACTTCCACCGAGAAGCCTCGCGCTGACCAAGGTGGGCGAAAGGCATGGGTTTCTGCCCAGTTTTCGGGCCGTGCCCTCGAACTCGATTCACAAGCCAAGGCCGCCGCAATCAGGAACGCTTCGGGCCAGGGTGTCACGGATGGCGAGAAGCCACCTTATCCAGTCTTGAGCGACAGGAAGTAGACGTTCCCGCCTGGGTCCGTGTGCGTCGCTTCCAGCGTGAGTCCATGCGCGCGCAGCAGGTCGCGATACCCGTCGACGCTGTACGAGTGATAGCGGAACGGCACGCCATTCATCGGCTCGCCGTCGATGGAGCCGTGGGCGTCGCCCGAGGTGAAGAGGAACATGGCGCCAGGTTTCAATGCCCTGACGATATTGGCGATCGCCTGTTCCTGCTCTTCGTGGCGCAGGTGGAACAGGCCCCCCCACGCGATCGCGGCGTCGAAGGTCCGCGCCTGAAGCTCACACGACTGGATGGGCGCACAGATCACCGGCACGTGGGGGAAGTTCACTCGAAATCGCGCCAGCAGCTCGCGGGAGCTATCCACGCCCATCACGTGGCAGCCGTGCTCCAGCAGCACCCGTGTCAGCGGCAGTCCAGTGCCGCAGCCGACGTCCAGCACCAAGGCACCGGCCGGAAGTGAGGCCGCGAGCGCTGTCACTTCCGGGACGCCCATGTGGCCTGCGCGGTGGGATGCATACCAGTCCGCGATCGAATCGTACTCGTGCACTCGTCAACCTCCTCCAGAGAGTCGTCCACGCACCGCACGCGAGAACGGGAGAGCGCTTACCCTGTGCCTTCCTAATTTAAGCGCTGCGTCATGCGTGCGGCGAGGCCACGTTGGAAGGCGCGTCAATGCGAGTGAGCGAGGCGCGCAGGGTCGCACAGGTTCGTCATGCCCCAGGTAGACGCAGATGGCACCCGGGCAGCGCGGATGGCAGGTGGCACGAGTGCCATCGGCGGCGGCGTACGGCTATCACACCACGCGGCGGTGGTGCGCATCGACCACACCCGTTCGACGCAGGCTGGGCGCCAGTGCTGCTATTACGAGCGAAGCGAACCACGGCTCGACAGTCCATGCACCCTCTGGCTTGCTTGACGGCCCCCAGCTACATGACATCGTTCACGCCGTTCGAGCTACCCGCGGAGCTGACGCCTGTGACCCGACTCCCTCTGGGGCTGGCATGGCTCTCTATGTCGGCCGAGAACAACGGTGCGGACCGCACCTACGCGGATCTCTTCAATCAGTACGAGTCCCCCACCCAACAGGGAGGGACGTGGTCCCTGTTTCGGCAAGGCTATGTGAGGCTTGTCGAGTGAAGGAATGGCCGGAGTGGCTATTCCACCCCTGAATCCGGTTGCTCCGTGGCGGAATCGCCCTCGAAGAAACAGGGCGAGCCATGAATTGCGTCGGCCCGGGTCCTCCAGCGGCGCGCTGTCGTAGCGCTCGGCATACCCGGCGGCCCCCAGGCCGAAGAAGGACGTCACTCACCAGCGGACCGCGACGGTCCCCGCCGTCGTGCCATCAACCAGCGCTGCTTTGAGAGGAGCCCGGTGCCGTGCCCCCCAAGTTGTACTGGCTGGTATCGGAGAGAAACCTCCGTGGCGTTACGTTCGACCCGCTGTCATCGCTCCCGGCTGCTCAATGCCTGCAGATACTCAACCGTAGCCGTGGCGCCACCGCAGACAATCACCGCGATGTGTGACGCGGCGGCAAGCACCGACGATGTCGCGTCGAGCGCGGCCAGTGCGGCCCCGCACGCGGGCTCCACCAGAATCCGGTGCTCGTCGAGAAACCGCAGTGAGGCGGCCACTGCTGCCGCATCGGACACAACGATGTTCTCGACCGCATGGCGTGTCGCCCACTCAAGCGCCGCGTCGCAAGGCCGCTTCGCGCCGAGCGACGTGGCGACACTCGTAATCGCAGGCAATTCGACTGGCCGACCCTGCGCAATCGAACGCGCATAGCAGTCTGCGCCTTGGGTTTCGACCGCGACAACCGGCACATCGCACCAGCCGTTGCGAGCCAGCCCTTCGAGAACGCCGCACAGCAACCCACCGCCGCCAACTGCCAGCACGACCGCGTCGGGCTTCGGTCCGGCTGCCGCCATCTCGTCGATCATCGTCGAATGGCCCTGCCACAGCTCTGGCTCGTCGAATGGATGCACGAACGCGTCATGAGGGCGAATCACGGATTGCGCAAACATGTTCGCCTCTGCCCAAGACGCGCCGTGGACGATCAACTCCGCGCCTTCGAGACGGATCAGGTCGCGTGCGCGCGCGGACGTGCTCTCCGGAACAACGACGAGCACCGGCACGCCGAGTTCGCGACCAGCATAGGCGACCGCAATGCCCGCATTGCCGCCCGACGACGACACGAAGCGACGGGAGCCTGCCGCGCGCCGCGCGTCACATACCGCACCGACGCCGCGCAGCTTGAACGAGCCGGACGGCTGCATCGCCTCGAGCTTGAACAGGACGTCTTTGCCGAGCCGGCGGGATGCAGCTTGCGAACGGATGTAGGGGGTCTGGATATGGAGTGGCATATAACGAAGTGCGACAAACGTCCGCAACATGTGGACAGCTGTCGTGACACTGGACAACCTAAGCTGCGCCCCCTCATACTTTCCAATACTCTTCAGTACATCCCGTCATGCCTCATAGGTATATCGACGGAACGGACAGGCATCGCGTGCGACAGGTCGAATTGCGCCATCTGCGCTACTTTGTGGCGGTCGCTGAGGCCGGCAGCATGATGGCCGGTGCCCGCGCAGTCGGGATTGTGCAACCCGCGCTTTCCCGGCAGATCCGCGAGCTTGAGGAAGCGGTCGGCACCCCGCTGCTCATCCGCCGCTCGACGGGCATCGCACTCACAGCAGCCGGCGCGAGCTTCCTGCAGGACGCTACGCGCCTACTCGCCGAGCTGCAGGGCAGCCGCGAACGTGCGCTGCGCAGCGCGGCCGGCCAGCTCGGCGAGCTGCGTCTCGGCGTGCTACCGAATTACTTCCCGTTGCCGATGGTGTCGAACGTTCTCAAGGCCTTCCGGAGCGCCTGTCCGGACGTCATGCTGTCGATCACGCCAATGCTATCAGCCGAGCAGGCGGCTGCGATATCACGCGGCGATCTCGATGGCGGCATCATGGCGTGGCGACAGAGCGAGGCACCGCATCTGTCAGGCATGCGGCTGTTACGCGACCGATTCGTGCTCGCGATGCTATCCACGCCGGGCCAGCGCTTCCGCGCGCCTCGTCAACTGGCCGAGCTCGCAGGCGCGCCGTTCGTCTGGTTCGACCCACTACGGTCCGCAGCGCATCACCGGTTCTTGCTCGAGCAGTGCCGACGGGCCGGCTTCACGCCGCGCATCGCGCAGGTCGGCAGCGACATCCCGACGCTCATCGGACTCGTCGCAGCCGGAATGGGCTACGCGTTCGTGCCGGAGAGCATTTCACCTACGTGCCCGCGCACGGTGCGGCTGGTCGCGATTGACGAGCTCGACGGCCGCTTCGACGTCGAATTCGTGTACGACGGCCAAGCGGACTCGCCGGTCGTGCAGCAATTCCTCGCGGCGCTGCGCACGGCCGCTAACACATGAGCGGGCCCCCACTGGAGGTCGCAACATCGACACGCTCTGCATGTCACGTGGGGCACAAGATGACGACCGGCGCTCGTGGTAGCAGCAACTGCCAAACAGGTGCTCCAAGTCATTGTCCGTGTGAGGCAGGCCGGGTACGTCGTAGCAATGGAAAAGGCCCGGCCAATAGCGACCTCCAGGCGGAAGTGTGCCAGCCCGCGCGGTGGGGGGAGCGGGTGCGTTGCGCTCGCCCCCTTCGGGTGGTCAGCTTGGCACGTCAGCCGAGTCGACTGCGTTCCTGACACAGGCGACACCTGCCCTGGCTAAAGTGGGGCTGGGGAGTGGTTGCGCCTCGAGCGCCTAGTGCATGCTCGCGGCGGCCATGGCGGCGAACGACACGTCCCGCCCTGCCCGCTTGGCCTCCAGCAACACGGCGCTGTTGATGAGCCCGACATGTGAGAACGCCTGTGGGAAGTTGCCAAGCTGGCGGTGCAGCCCGGGGTGGTACTCCTCGGCCAGCAGCCCGAGGTCGTTCCGGATGGAGACGAGGCGCTGGAACAGCGCCCCCGCCTCGTCGAGACGGCCAACCATGGTGTAGTTGTCGACGAGCCAGAAGCTGCAGATGAGGAACGTGGCCTCATGCCCCGCCAGTCCGTCCACGCCCGTCTCGGACACGTAGCGCTCCACAAACCCAGCCTTGGTGAGGCCCTTCTCAATGGCGGCGACAGTGCCCAACATCCGCGGGTCATCCGCAGGCAGGAAGCCCATGTGCGGAATCAGGAGCACGCTCGCGTCGAGGGCGTCCGAGCCATAGGACTGCGTGAAGGCCCCCACGCGCGAGTTGTAGGCACGCGCCAGGATGTCGGCGCGGATCTCCTCGCGCAGCGCGCGCCAGCGGGGCAGGCGCTTCTTCAGTTTCTCCGGCGCGTTGGCACCGAACTGCTCGACGAAGCGGACGCCTCGATCCACCGCTACCCACGCCATGAGCTTCGAGTGCGTGAAGTGGAGCTGGCGCTTGCTGCGGATCTCCCAGATGCCCTCGTCCAGACGCTGCCAGCTCTTCTCCACGAAGTCGACGAGCACCTTCAGCGTGTCCCAGGGGAGCGATCCGGCCTCCGGTACCCCGTACGCGCGCGCCTCGTACATGGCGTTCAGCGTTTCACCATAGACGTCGAGCTGGAACTGGCCATACGCGCCATTTCCGATGCGCACCGGCCGGGACTCCTCGTAGCCGGGAAGCCATGGCAGCTCGACCTCGGGGAGACGGTGCTCGCCGGCGACGCCGTACATGATCTGCGCCTCAGCCGGAGCGCCCGCGACGGCACGCAGCAGCCAGTCGCGCCAGGCCCGCGCCTCATCGAGGTAGCCTCCTCGCATCAGCGCTTCGAGCGTGAGGGATGCGTCTCGAAGCCAGCAGTAGCGGTAGTCCCAGTTTCGGACTCCGCCGAGTTCTTCGGGGAGCGACGTGGTCGGTGCCGCGACGATGCCACCGGTCGGCTCATAGGTGAGCGCCTTCAAGGTGATGAGCGAGCGGACCACGGCGTCGCGAAAAGAGCCCTCGTATCGGCACCGGCTCGCCCATTCACGCCAGTACTGCTCAGTCCGCGCCAGGTCCCGCTCCGCATCGACAGGGTGCCCCGGCGCAGCCATGTGCGACGCATAGAACGTCAGCGAGCAGGGGAGCCGCTCACCGGCGCGGACGACAAAGTCCGCTTCCAGGCGGGACGCGTCCCAGTCCGGTACGAGCGGAACCGGGCTGCTGTATGCGAGCGCGTCTGGCCCCGAGGTCAGGGTAGCGCGGTGGCTGTTGCACTGAATCCAGGGGGTCAACTTGCCATAGGCAAAGCGCACCCTGAGGTCGGAGTGCATCGGGACCTCACCTTCGAGCCCCTCGACAATGCGGATGATGTCGTGCTCAGTCTCCCCCGGAGGCATGAAGTCGATGATGCGCGCCCGGCCGCCGTCACAGGTCACCTCCGTCTCCAACACCAACGTCTCCGGCCGGTAGCGTTGCTGGACGGTCCGGACCTCCACTGTGGGCCGGAGGCCCCAGTAGCCATGCTCGTTTGTGCCGAGCAACTTGGCGAAGCAGGCATCGGAGTCGATGCGCGGCAGGCACATCCAGTCGATGGAGCCGCTCCGTGATACCAGTGCAATGGTCGTCAGGTCGCCGATAAGGCCGTAGTGCTCGAGGGGGGATGACATGCCTGGACATTGGGATGTGAGGCGGGCTCGCGCAACGCTCCGCCCCAGCGCGCCCGGGCAGAGGAGTGGGCCTCAGCCGCGTCGGCCCGCCATCACAAGGCTCCGGGCCGGCGGCGGAGCAGGCCCCGGGTCGGAGCCCCAGGACTCCTCACTCATGAAGCCAGCTGAACCACCTGCTTGATGCCACCGGGTCCCGTGAGGAGCGCGGGCGCCTCCTGGATGGGAACCCGATGGGTAATGAGGGCGCGCACGCTCTGCGGGAACAAAAACATCGCTTGCTCCAGCTCGCGGAGCGCCAGCTCGTAAGCGCTCCGGCTCGCGTTCACGGTCCCGAGGAGCAGTTGGTTCCTCAGCACGATGTTGCGCATCAGGGTGTCCGTATCCACGGGGTTCGGGCCGCCGTGCGCGGGAATGCCGGTGAAGATGAAGAGCCCATTGGGCCCCAGCGCATCGAGGGCCGCGAACGCGACCTTCGACACGCCCACAGCCTCGTAGATGATGTCGAACGTCCCGATCTTCTTTCCGAGTTCCCCGAGGAGCACGTCCTGTCCGGAGACGTAGGTGGCACCGAAGGAGCGGATGAGGTTCGCGCGCTCGCTGGCCGCGGGCTCCAGGGAGTAGACGAAGGTGTCAAAGTGGTTCACCACCATGCTCATGGCGCCCAGGAGCCCCACCGGCCCGGCGCCAAGTGCCAGGACTCGCACGCGTGCGCGCTCCCAGGGCAGCCTCCGCTGGATGGCCTGTACTTGCTCCGCGGCCTTGGCGGCCACGGAGAGCGGCTCGGCCAGCACCGCCACGTCGGAGAGCTTGCGGGGCACCACGACCAGGTGCTCCTCCTCTTCCACCACCCACTCCCGGAGGAAGCCGTGCGCCGCCTTGATGCCCCGCTCCCGGAAATCCCCCGTGACACAGAAGTCCTGACGCTCCGCGCGACAGGGACGGCAGCGCGCATGGGGACAGGGACGGCGAACGGTGGGGACCACGAGGTCTCCCTCGCGGACCAGGGTGACGTCCGGGCCCGTCTCCACCACCTCCGCGAGCGCCTCGTGCCCGAGAATGAGGTGGTCGGAGTCCGGAGGAGGCGTCCCGTATTCAAAGGCACCGATCTCCCGGTCCGTGCCGCAGATGCCCACTTCGAGGACCTTCAGGAGCACCTGAGAGCCCGTCACGGGCCGAGGCTCCGACGGGTCGACGAGGCGAACCTCGCGCGTCCCTGGAAACACTGCCACCGCATGCATGCCGCACCTCGCTCAATGACGGGTATGTCTTTCAAATAGGCACGCCCTCGCGACGGAAAGCAGGGGCCAGACGGCCGCACCGTGCGGCAGTGCCACTCCCTCGTCAGCCGGGCAGTGCGAGTCGGCTCCCTGCCCCTGTCAGGCGACAGCTTGATTCGCAGGTGCGCGGTGCACACCGATGTGCCAGGGCGACGAATGACACGAAAGGGGCGTTTCGCAGCCAGGCATGGTGGGACAACGATGCAAACCCGAAGAGGCCCCCGCCAACCGGCCGGGCACGCATCCGCACGTGCGAGCCCCCTGGTCAAGCCGGAGGTCCCGGACGCGCTCGTGGCGCCCGCATCAACGACCCACGGCTGCAATTCGACGATCGAGCGGGGAATCAAGGCGCTGCCGACGGGCGGCGGAGCGACACCGCCGATGCACCATCCATCCTGAACGCCAGCCCCGAGGCCGCGCCGCCCCCCGATGAGGGCAGCAATACGCACACGGAGGAGAGCCATGGAGTACGCATCGATTCTCGGCATTTCGGCCCCTGCCAGCCGCGTGGGCCTGGGCACCTGGGCCATGGGCGGGTCACAGTGGGGCGGCACCGACGACGACGAGTCGGTGCGGACCATCCACGCGGCGCTCGACCTGGGCATCACGCTCATCGACACCGCGCCGGCATACGGCTTCGGGCACTCGGAGGAGGTCGTGGGCAGGGCGCTCGCCGAACGTGGCGGTCGTGGGCAGGTCGTCGTGGCAACCAAGGTGGGCCTGGAGCGGCGCGGGGACGGAGTCATCCGCAACTCATCGCGACAACAGGTCATCCAGGAGCTCGAGGTCTCGCTGAGGCGCCTGCGCACTGACTACATCGACCTCTACCAGGTCCATTGGCCGGACTTCTCCACGCCCTATGAGGAGACTGCCCAGGCGCTGCTCGACCTCCAGCGCGCCGGAAAGATCCGCGCGATCGGCGTCTCCAACTACTCCATCGACGCGATGGAGCGATTCCGGCGTGTGGCGCCGCTCGCCTCGGCGCAGCCCCCGCTCAACCTCTTCGAGCGGGAAGCCCTGGAGGAAATCATCCCCTGGTGCCGTACGAATGGCGTGGCTACCCTCACCTACGGCGCACTCTGCCGGGGACTCCTGACCGGGACGATGAACGAGAACACCCGGTTCGAAGGAGACGATCTGCGACAGACCGACCCCAAGTTCCTGCCTCCGCGCTACGCACAGTACCTGCAGGCCGTCCAGCGGCTCGCGCAGTTCGCGCGCGAGCGCTACGACAAGGGCGTGCTCCCGTTCGCGGTCCGCTGGGTGCTGGACCAGCCCGGCGTCACAGTGGCGCTGTGGGGAGCCCGCCACCCCGGCGAGTTGGAGCCGCTGCGGGACGTGATTGGCTGGAGACTCGACGACGAGGCCCTGACGTACACGGACTCGGTGGTGAACGAGTCCGTGCCCGAGCCCGTAGGCCCCGAGTTCATGGCGCCCCCGGAGCAGCGTCCGGAAGAATCAGGCGAGCGGCCAGGGGCGTCCGTCTGAGCCACGTTGGGAGCATCCTGCGCCCATCACAAATGCCTGTCCTCGTACCAGGCATTCATCCCATCGACGGCCCGATCCACATCTGCAATCGTGTTGTAGATGTGCGGGCACAGGCGGAACGTCATGTGGTCCCCGGAGCCCGCGATGCGGTAGCGCGGGTCCTCGTATAGCCAGTCGTACAGCGTCTTCTCCCGGTGCTCCTTCGGCGCCTCGACGCGCACCACTCCCCAGCTGCGCGCCGAGTCGCTTGGCGTGACGAGCTTCCACCGGCTCCCCGACTTCTGGAGCCGTGACATGAGGTGCTGGCCGAGTTGGGCGATGCGCTCGTGGGGTCTGCGCGGTTGCAGGACCGTCCACATCATCTGGGTGAGGTCGAGCGCGATGATGTTCACGTCGTCGCGCTGCCCGATGAGCTCGAACCTCAGCGCGTTCTCCGGCAGCTCCCGGTACGGCACGATGACGATGCGGTAGTCGTACCCGAAGATGCTTGGCATGAAGTTCCGGGCCTTCTCATTGCGCATGAAGAGGATGCCCGTCTCCTTGGGCCCCAGGAACCACTTGTGAGCGCTGGAGACGAGGCTGTGGCAGTACGCGTTCGCCAGGTTGAGCGGGCGCGCGCCCCACGCCATCGTGCCATCGATGTGGACATGGCAGTCCGGCCGGTTCGTCTTCACGTGTTCCCAGATGGCGCGCATCACCGACTCGGGCATGCGGAAGCCATTGCTGTTGGCCGTCTCCGTGTATGTCACGAAGCGCGTGCGCTCGGTGATTCGATTGATGAAGGCCGCCGCGATGTCCGCCTCCGGGGCGTTCGTCGGGAAGGACACCTCCTCCACCTTGAAGGGCGTCGGGCCGCCGGGCCACTCGGCTCGCATCTTCCAGGCCTCGCGGTTGGTGGGGTGGTTCTCCGCCCACATCACCACGGTGTCATTCCCGTCCGCGCTCCAGCCCCGAAAGCCGCAATTGATGGCGTTGTTCGCCTCCGTGGCGTTGCGCACGATGGCGAGGTCGGTCGGGTCGCTCAGGCCCAGGCCGGCGGCCAGGCTCTTGCGCGTCCGCTCCAACTGGAGCACCCGCTCGCCCTGCGCGGTGCGCATCTGCTGCGAGACGTTGAGGTTGTATTCGAGGCGCAGCTCGTTGAGCGACTCGATGAGCGCCGTGGGCTCCGGGCAGAGGTTGGCGGCGTTCATCGGCGTGACGCGCTCGGAGGGCGCGACCGTCGCGAAGCCGAACTCCTGCTGGAACGCCGTCCAGAACGCCTCGTCGGTCTTCTTTGATGGGGCACGGACCGCCTCGAAGAAGCGGTTCAGCTTGTCCGTCAGCGCGCGTCCTCGCTCCTTGGAAAGGAGCCCCACGTCGGACAGCGACGTGAGGAGGGGGCGGCTGTCGACGGACTCGGCCGCGCTGGCGACCACGTCGGAATTGGGGGCTTTGAACATGGGGCGATCCGGAAGGAGTGGGTCAGCCACCGTGCACCTGGTTGCGACGCTGGGACATCCTCCCGCAGGACACCTCGCCAGTCGGGGACCGGACATATGCCGGTCCCCATCCCGAGTCTTCGTCCTCACACCGGAGCGTCGTAGGCCCACCCGCCGAAGGACGCACTGCATGAAGTGGCCTTGGCGCCCCCATGACGCAGCGACCGAATTTGGGGCAGGCCCCCTGGAGTTGCCCCCGTCAAATCGGACAGCTCAGGCTTGGAAATTGGCAGTACGGAACTCGCGGGGTGACATCATCTTCAATCCGCGATGAGGGTGGCAGCGGTTGTAGTCGTCGAGCCGGGCCTTCGCAGACTGGACTTCCTTCTGGGCGCCTGTGGCGTTGGAAGTGGGCGCGGCGGAGGTGGTGCCCTTCTCGGGCTCGACGCGGCGCTGTCCGTCGTGGGCACCCACGTTTGGGTTGTTGCTAGCGGAAGGATTGCAGGAAATCGACCGCTCCCCTCCGTGACAGTGCCCCAGCTCCCTGGCACAGGGGCGCTCCCCCCCCCTTGGGCCTGGATGCCCTGGGAGGGAAGGTCCGGGCCTCTGCCAGGATGGCGCCTGGGTGACGGGACGCCTTGCGCCATGTCCGGGGAATTCGAACGAAGGCCTGTCACGCTCATCGCCCGTGCCGCCTAGAAGGGGCGAGGACGGCATGAGGCCCGTCCCAGAGGACCTTCTTGATGCATACCGCTGTTGACTTCGCGACGGAGCAGGAACAGGTAGCTTGCGCGGGCCGGAGGGCTCCTGCTCGTGCCCCGATGTCGCTGGGTTGACCGATTCACAGGGGAGCAGGGTGACTTCCCTCGAGGTGCGGGCCTGAACCGGAAGCATTCAGCATGAGCGTGCGCACGGTCTCTGAACTCGATGCGCTGATGGCACGGCTCGCCGAGGGCGACCGGGTCGCGTTCACGCGTGTCTTCGAGTTGCTCTGGGGCCCCATCCAGAAGCTATGCCTGAGCCTGCTCAGGAACGAGGCAGACGCCGCTGACGCGGGTCAGGAAGCGATGCACAAGATTCTCGAACGCGCCTCCGACTTCGACAAGACCCGTCCGGCGATGCCCTGGGCCCTCGCCATCGCGGGCTGGGAGTGCCGGACCCTGGCGCGCCGCCGAGATCGCCGGCGCGAATCCCACGCGGACGCCATGCCCTCGTGCGCCGGACCTCACGCGGAGGAGGAGTTCCTCCAGCGGGACCTGACCGCCGCCGCGATGGCCGCCCTGGGAGAGCTCTCGGAGTTGGACCGCGAGGTGCTCATCGCCACGTTCTGGGACGAGGCCGCGTCGGTCTCTGGCGCCACGCTGCGAAAGCGCCGTGAGCGCGCACTGGACCGGCTCCGAAAGGCTTTCAGGAGGCTCTATGGGCTCGACTGACATCCAACTGCTTCAACGACGGGTGCGCCGGACCTACGAGCTCGCGAGGCTGCGACGCGCGCTCGTGGGCGTGCTCCCGATTGTCGTCGTCACCGCGATTGCCGCCCTTCTCGCGAGCCGGCCCGCGCCACCTCTCACGTTCGGCCTGGCGACAGCGCTCATGGGAGCGATGATGCTCTGGCACGGCCGCGATCCGCAGAAGGCGTTCCTGCCTGGCGTCATCGCGGGGCTCGTCCCGCTCGCGCTCGCGCTCGGCACCGGCGCCCTGCACACCTGTGGCACAGCCAACTGCTCCTACCTGTGCATCCCTGCGTGTGTGCTCGGCGGTGTGGTCGCGGGAATGGCGGTGTCGGGGGTCAGCCTCCAGCGTCGCGCGGGCCCCTGGTTCTGGGTCTCCGCCTCCGGGCTCGCGCTACTTACCGGCGCCATGGGCTGCGCGTGCATGGGCGCATCGGGCGTCGTCGGCCTTGGCATGGGCTTCGGAGCAGGGATTGTTCCTGGCCTCTTGCGCCGCGTTTTCGGAAAGAATGACTCCTGAACAAACGCGATTGATTCTCGAACGCCCGCCGAGGCGCGGACTCGCACCATCGCCCCGAATTTCCCTCGGAGCCCTGGCCTCCGCCAGGTCATGAGGCGTTCGGCCGCTCGAGAATCGTGAACTCCGGCTTGGCGGAGACCCTTCAAAGGGAGACATGACGATGAGAGCCAATATCTGGGCTGTAGTAGGACTGATGATGCTCGCGGGGGCCTGTACACAGCAGGCCACGCCCACCATGAAGATGACGCCAGCGCCTCCAGTCCCTGAACAGAGTGCGGGGCAGCAAGGCCACCTCACCCTCGTCACGGACCGCAGCCTTGTCTGCATGGTGAACGACCAGCACATGGGCCGGCCACAGATACCGGTCGAGGTCAGCGGGCGCACGTATTACGGCTGTTGCGAGATGTGCAAGGACCGGCTCGCGAATAACGCGACGTTCCGGACCGCGACTGACCCGGTGAGTCAGCGGCCCGTGGACAAGGCGACGGCCGTCATCGGCATCACCCAGGACAACTCCGCGCTCTACTTCGAGAACGACCAGACCTTCGCCGCCTACTCGCGTCAGGCTGCGGGGGCGTCCCGGTAGGTCAGCCCCCGCTGGGAAGTCCCGGACGCCGCCCACGAATGGCGCGGGCGGCTTGGTGAGCCCCCGCAGCGCGGCCCCCGTCGGACCCCAACAATTCTCAAGGTGTCACGCTCCACGCCTGACGCGCCTAGGAACACGTCGAGTCAGCCAGTTCGCTCGCACGCATCCGCGGACGGCAGACTCGGCGCACCTCGTCGCTGTGCGTGAATCACCAAGGAGATGTCGTGTTCGGGTTTGCATTGCTCTCGCGTGGCGCCGCCGCCATTTCAGGCTTCGGCGCCGTGCTCGCCGTTGCCTTATCTCCGGCCGAAGCCCCGGCTCAAACGCTGACCCTGCGCGAGTCATTGGACACCGCGCTTCACAACTACGGTGACATCCGCGCGAAGCAGTCTCGTCGCGACGCGGCCGAGCATGATGTGTCATATATCCGGAAGAGCTATCTCCCCGACGTCATGCTGTCGGCGCAGCAGACGTTCGGCACCGTGAATGCCCTGCATGGGACGCTCTATTCTCCTGGCGGCCCCTCCAATGCATCGACCAGTCTCCCGTTGCCGGAGCAGAACTGGAACGCGGCGTTCGGCGCCTTGTACTCGGTGCTCGTCCACTGGAACGTCTCCACCTTCGGCCGTCTCGACCGGCAGATTGAGCTGTCGGAGAGGACGCACGAACTGAAACAGCGCGAACTCGAGCTCGCGCGGTTCCAGCATGAGGTTCGCGTCACCCACGCGTACCTCAACCTATCGACCGCTCAGCGCATCACCCACATCCAGAAGCAGAGCGTGGCACGCTTCGAGGTCGTGCTCGAGTCCGTCCAGAGCCACGCCGAGAACGGATTGGTCCCCGGGGTGGATGTCTCCTTCGCGCGCGCCGAACTCGCCAACGCCAGGTCCCTCCAGCTCAAGGCCTATGACGCCGAGCTCCTGGCATCGAAGGAGCTTGCGGTCCTGATGGGCGTTCCGTATCGCGAGTTCCAGCTTGAGCCGACGTTCCACCAGTCGACGCCCGAGCCCGGCGCGCCAGCGCACGTCGCGCCCGGGCATCCCGTCCTCGCGGAGCACGAAGGGAAGGTCCGCCGCGGCGAGCAGGAAAGGAAGGTGGCCGCGGCCGAGGGCCTGCCCACGCTCTTCGCCTTCGGCATGTTGCAGGGGCGCGGCTCGGGCTTTCGCTCCAACTACGCGCAGGACCAGGGCGCGTTCTCGAGCGGGTACCTCGGCGGGGTCGGCATCGATCGGGGCAACACCATGGTCGGGTTGGGATTGAGTTGGAACCTGACCTCCGTGCTGCGCAGCTTCTCCAGCGAGGCAGCGCAGGACGCACGTACCCGCGCGCTCCACCAGGAGCAGGAGCTGGCCACCCAGGAGCTGGTTGCCCAGGCGCGCTTCGCCGAGCACAAGTTCTCCCTGGCGCGAGAGGTGACCCACCACGCCGTGTTGCAACGGGACGCCGCCGCGGAGGGGTTCCAGCAGAGCAAGGCCCGCTACGACAGTGGGCTCGGGACGATTGTCGAACTCACCCAGGCGACGTTCTCCGCGACCCGGGCCGATGTCGACCTCGAGCTCGCCCAGAACGGCATCTGGCAAGCCCTTCTTCTCAAGTCGGCCGCGGCCGGTGACCTCAACGAATTCCTGCAGCAGGTCCGTGGAGTGAAGAAGCAATGAGCATCCTGAAGGTCTCCTTACGAAGGCCCGTCACCGTCCTCGTGCTGGTCGTCGCCATGGTCTTTTTTGGTGTGCGTGCGGCCAAAGATATCAAGGTCGACGTCCTGCCGGAGATGAACCTCCCTGTCGTTTACATCGCGCATACCTTCAACGGGTATACGCCAGCACAGATGGAGGGGTACTTCACGAAGATGTACGTGAACATGATGCTGTTCACGAACGGCATCAAGAACATCGAGACGAAGAACACCCAGGGCCTGACCCTGATGAAGCTCTCGTTCTACGAAGGCACCGACATGGGGCAAGCGGTCGCGGAGATCAACGCGCTCTCGAATCGCTCCCAGGTGTTCCTGCCCCCCGGCGCGCCTCCCCCCTTCATCATCCGCTTCGATGCCTCGTCGCAGCCGGTGGGACAGCTGGTGTTCCGCAGCGAGAGCAAGACCAACAACCAGCTCCAGGACATCGCCAACTTCACCGCACGGCCGTTCCTCATCTCCATCCCCGGCCTCACGACGGCGCCCCCGTTCGGCGGCAGCCCGCGCACGATTGAAATCAACATCGAGCCGGAGAAGCTGCGCGTGCACAACCTCACGCCCGAACAGGTCGTGGAGGCCATCGCTCGCCAGAACGTGACGGCGCCCTCCGGGAACGTCCACGTCGGTGACATGACCTACATCACGCCGACCAACAGCACCCTTCGCGCCGTGGAGGACTTCGGGAACATCCCGCTCCTCAAGGGCTCGGTGGCGAACGTCTACGTCCGGGATGTCGCGACCGTGAAGGACGGTGCCGACATCGCCACCGGCTACGCCCTGGTGAACGGCAAGCGCTCCGTCTATCTCAACGTCGCCAAGGCGGGGAATGCCTCGACGGTGCACGTGGTACAGCAGCTCAAGGAGTCCATCCCCCGAATCCAGAGCAACCTGCCCGACGACGTTCACATCTCCTACGAGTTCGACCAGTCCGTCTACGTGGTGGGGGCCCTGAAGGGGCTGATTGCGGAGGGCGTGCTCGGCGCGGTGCTGACGGGGCTGATGGTCCTGCTGTTCCTGCGTGACATGCGCTCCGCGATCATCGTCATCATCACGATTCCCATCGCCATCATCTCCGGCGTGCTGTTCCTCAAGCTGTTTGGCCAGACCATCAACATCATGACCTTGGCCGGCCTGGCGCTCGCAGTTGGCATCCTGGTGGACGAGAGCACGGTGACCATCGAGAACATCCATCAGCACCTCCACCGCGGCAAGGCGGTGGCGGTGGCGGTGTGGGACGCGTGCCTGGAGATCGCCTTCTCGAAGCTGCTCATCCTGCTGTGCATCCTCGCTGTCTTTGCGCCCGCCCTCACGATGGGCGGAATCCCCGGGGCGCTCTTCCGGCCGCTCGCGCTGGCCATCGGATGCTCGATGGTCGTCTCCTTCCTGCTCTCGCAGTCACTGGTGCCGGTGCTGGCGAACTGGATGCTCAAGCAGCACGGCCCGCCCCCGGGCGGTGAGGGCGCCAGCCTCCCCCCTGGGCGCGTGCGCCGCGTGATCGAGCGCATGCTGCCGCACAGGAAGTTGCTCGTCTTGGCAGGCGTGGGAGGCCTCATCGTCCTGGCGGTGGTCTCGCTCCAGCGCATTGGCAAGGACGTGCTGCCGAGAGTCAACTCCAGCCAACTCCAGCTGCGGCTCCGCGCGGCGGAGGGAACCCGAATCGAGAAGACCGAGCAGGTCGTCCACCAGGCAATGGGCCTCGTCGAAGAAGTCGTGGGCGCCGGGAAGGTCCGAATCTCTTCGGCCTACGTGGGCCAGCACCCCTCATCGTTCGCCATCAGCCCCATCTATCTCTACAACGCGGGCCCCCACGAGGCGCTCCTGCAGGTCGCCTTCGAGGGTGGCGTCGGCGACATCGACGCGTTGAAGGAGCGCATCCGGCAGCGAGTGCGCGAGGCGATGCCAGATGTCCAGGTCGCGTTCGAGCCCGTGGAAATCACGGAGAAGATTCTCGGTCAGGGCGCGCTGTATCCCATCGAGGTCCGGTTCTCCGGGATGAAGAAGAAGGTCAACGAGAAATACGCGGGGATGCTGCTCGAGAAGCTCCGGGGCATCTCCTATCTGCGAGACCAGCAGGTGCAGCAGTCGCTGCGCTACCCGGCCCTGAACGTGGAGGTGGACCGGATTCGCGCGGCCCAGCTGGGCATCGACATGCAGGACGTCACGCGCTCCCTGACCGCGTCCACGTCGTCCTCGCGCTACACGTCCAAGAACATGTGGGTCGAGGGCATGATGGGCATCGCATACGACGTGCAGGTCCAGACGCCCGCGAGCGAGCTGAACAGCGAGCAGGACCTGGCGCAGGTGCCGCTGTTGAAGAACGCGACCCGCCCCGTCCTCGGAGACGTGGCGACCATCACCCCTGGCATCGCGTACGGGGAGACGCACAACCTGGGGACCATGGCGTTCGCCTCGGTTACCGCGAATATTCACGGCAAGGACCTGGCGCAGGCCCGGCGCGACGTGCAGGCGGCGATTGCATCCATGGGCGAGCTGCCCAAGGGCGTCAACGTGCAGATGGCGGGACTCTCCGTCGTCCTCGACGACACCATGCGCAGCCTCGCGAACGGGCTGGTAGTCGCGGTCCTGGTCGTCTTCTTGCTGCTCGCGGCCAGCTTCCAGTCGTTCCGGTTGGCCACCGTGGTCCTGACGGCGGTGCCGGCCGTCGTGCTGGGCGCAGTCATTTCCCTGCGACTCACCGGCTCCACGCTCAACCTCCAGTCCTACATGGGCATCATCATGGCCGTCGGTGTCTCCATCGCCAACGGCGTGTTGCTGGTGGCGAGCGCCGAGCAGCGCCGGAAGGCGGGCGCGAACGCGCCCCTCGCCGCGCTCGAAGGCGTATCGCTGCGCGTGCGCCCCATCTTGATGACGACGCTGGCAATGCTCGCGGGAATGCTGCCCATGGCCATCGGGCATGGGGAGGGCGGCGACCAGATGGCCCCCCTGGCGCGAGCAGTGATCGGTGGCCTGAGCGCGTCGACGCTGATGGTGCTGTTCGGCCTGCCGCTCGCGTTCGCCTGGGCGCAGGACGCGGTCCCTACGACGTCCCGGTCTCTTGACCCTACCGATGTGGAGAGTGAACACCATGCCATGGAAGCTGCCTGAAATGCGTACACGAGCGAACCGCTGGTGCATCCTGCTGACCCTCGGTGGGCTAGCGAGTGTGAGCGGCTGCCGGACCGCAGAGCCCTCCGTGGGGGCCACCGTGCCCACCGCGCGCGCAGCCACTGAGACCTTCCGGGTCGAGGCATCCCAGCTGGCGTCGAACATGCGACTTCCGGCCGAGCTGGTCGCGGACCAGACGGTGGACGTGTACGCGAAGGTCAACAGCTACGTGAAGCACCTCCGAGTGGATATCGGCGACGTCGTCAGGAAGGGCGACGTGCTGGTGACGCTCGAAGCGCCGGAGATTGAAGCGCAGCTCGCATCCGCCAGGGCGCGGTGGGCCGCGATGGAGGCGCTCCATGTCGCGTCGAAGGCAAGCTACGAGCGCACCGTGCGGACCAGCGCGACCGAGGGTGCCGTGGCCCGCGACGCGATCGACCAGGCGCGGGCGAAGGAGCAGGCGGATGCCGCGCAAGTGGTCGCCGCCAAGGCGCACTACGACGAGCTGCTGGCCATGCGGAGCTACCTGGTGATGCGGGCACCGTTCGACGGCGTCGTGACGGAACGGAACGTGGAGCTCGGGACCTACGTGGGCCCCTCGGGCCGGGGCTCGCACAAGCCGATGCTGGTGGTGCGGACCGTCCAGAAGCTTCGGCTCCACGTGTCGATTCCAGAGGCGTACAGCCCCTATGTCCGGCTGGGTGAGACAGTGAAGTTCACCATACGCTCGCTCCCGGGGCGCGAGTTCTCCGCGCGCATCACCCGGAGGGCGGGGGCGCTCGACGCGGCACTTCGCGCGGAGCGAATCGAGGCGGACGTCGACAACCCGGACGGGGCGCTCTTGCCCTTGATGGTCGCCGACGCGAGCATTTCGCTCTCCTCGCAGGGACCCACCGTCATGATTCCCCGGACGGCGCTGGTGGAGAGCGGAATGGGCACCTACGTCCTGCGGGTGCAGGATGGCGCGGCGAAGCGCGTGCCTGTATCGCGCGGCATGCGTGCCGGCGAGAAGGTCGAGGTGTTCGGCGCGATTGAGACTGGAGACGTGCTCGTGTTGAAGGCGTCGGAGGAGATGAAGGACGGAATGGCCGTTGCCGGGGGCTGAGCTCCGCCCAGACGGCATGAATCGTCAACTGGCCGGGCACCGGAAGCGGATGGGAGGGTGTGCATAAAGCTGCACACCCATCATTCGTCTCTTTGATTGGAATATTTCCAAGACCGCCATGTACAACCGCGCCTGTCGGCGGCTGCTCGCTCCAAGCGAGGGGCCGCAAGACAGCGCACACCTCCCGCTGGCGGCCGGGCCTCTGGGCACTCATTGGACGAATCATGTCGATGAGCCGTTCACTCGCATTACCTCTATTGCTTTGTATGACCGCGTTGGGATGCTCCGACCCAGAGCCGCCTTCTCCGACTCCCGACGCGGGCCCAATACCCGATGCGGGCCTATTACCCGACGCGGGCCCCTCTCCGGATGCGGGCCCTTCTCCGGATGCGGGGCCGCACGAGGACCCGGCCCTCCAGGTGCGCATCCAACGCGTGCGACGCTACCACTCGCCCGGGGGAATCGAGATGCGCCCCGAGGACTTCGAGAGGACGCCCATCTCCCTCTTCGTCGCGGACGGAACCTCGCTGAATGAAGTTCCGGGGAGAATCGGCGGCCCTGGAGAGGTCATCTTCTCGAACGTGCCGGATGGAACGTATTACGTAAAGGTGGGCACGGACTACGTCGTCACCCGCGCTCGTGACGTGGACCTGAGTATCAACCTCGTGGGGCGTCCCGATGTTCGGCTGCAAGACAGGTCGTTCGTCTATGCGGACATCTCGCTGACTCACCTGGAACCCTGGCAGTACAGCCCATTCCCAACGCCGCCCGAGGCGCCGGGCCACTCGCTAGAAATCATGTCCGAAGAAGTTCCCTTCTCCGCGATTCTGGCGATGTCTGACGGACTCGCCGAAGGCCAGACCTCATGGAACGACTCGGGTAGGAGTATCGGCACCACGGACACTGTCCCAGTCTTCGAACGAGAACGCGGGGATAGGATTTGGGTGCACCAGTACGCCCCGCGACAGGCCGAGACGCTGCCCGAGGGCACTCCACTCGGATACAGCTCCATGGTGCGTTCCGCTCAGCTTCCCCCGCTCGACTTCGACGGCACCCATCTGATGCCCATCCAAGGAAGCCTCCAAGCTGTGCCCAGCACGCATTCACTCTCCGTGGACTGGAAGGTCTCCGACTTCAAGGCCCTCGCCGAGCAAACGCATCCAGGCGCCCAGGCGCGTCCTCTCGTGCTCTCCATCGTCACCACCATCCCCGGGGAAGCGGATGTGAGGATTCCCACGAATGGGCCCATCCTCGCGGCGATGTTGCGCCCACCATCCATGGCGGAGGATGTCCAGACCACCCTTGTCTATGGAAACCCCTATCCATCCAACCGGGATGTGCTGGTTCGTGCGTTCGTGAGCCTTCGCATTCCCCGCGCCCCCGGGGCGAATCAGTTTTTCACCACCGGCTCAATTGCATGGGTGGATCGTGTTGCGAACCTCTCGGGCCGGCCCATTCGTCCCCTTGTACAACCGCCCCGTGCCCTGATGGTGGATGGGGCCGACGGATACCTCCCGAGAACGCTCACCAGCGGACCTCAGGTTATCTCCTGGCAGGCGCCTGCGGACGGCGCGCCCGACGGCTATGTCGTGTCACTCGGAGCGCCCTCTCGCGTGGGTGGCGCTCACATCTATCTCGCCGGGGACGCGACCTCCGTCGTTATTCCTCCGGACCTGCTTCCGCCCGGCACCTCCTTTCTCCACATCGACGCGATTCGCTCGGAAGGCTATGCGCGCTCCGGACAGCCAATGACCGCGTATGACCATGTTCCGAGAGCCAGCGCGACCACGGTCAGCGGTGCATTGACCATCCCCAACTCCATTCACTGATGCCAGCTCTCGGCGGAGTCGACGATGATACATCCTCACCGACTCCGTTGAGGCTTACGCACCTCATGGATGGGATTTCCATCATGCGCGATCCGTGGTTCGCGCGGCTGCTCTGCTCATAGACCGTCTGTTCCGCGGCGACGACCGCGGGCTGGGGCCCCTGCACTCTTCGGGGCCCCATTCGCAGTACCGTGCACGCAATCACGCGTTTGCCAACGCACGCGTGGCACTGGACCCGAATTTTCGGTGGCCACGGAGGGCGTTCCTGCCCCCTGGTCGGTGCTACGTGAGCGCGACAGGCTGCGCTCGCCGGCGGCCATGTCGACCGCAGCCGCCCTCGTGGGCTCCTGCCGGTGCTGCCTTCGTGCGCCGCACTATCGTTGGCGGATGGCGATCTTCCGGGGAGTTGGAGCGCGGCGCGCCCGACGTGGACGCCACCGACGTTTCCGACCTGCCCACGCCCACCCACTGAGGCGTGGTGGTTTGTACGTAGGCAAAGCACCTGTCTGTCCGGGCGACTGTCAGGGATGCGTCGTATGACTCGGCCTGCCGTCACGCGCGAGGCATGGACAAGCACCAACTCCGTGCTCCAGTGTGCGCGGCACCAACGCTCCTGACTCAGGGAAGAAGGCATGAAGACGAAGCTCGCCGCGGTGACACTGGTTGCATCCCTGCTCGCGTCCTCCGCCGCGTGGGCCGCGGTGACGGTGCGCTACTACAACCGCGATTCGCGCGACCACTCGTGGTCCGTGGTGTGCAGCGGCGTGAAGACGTCGGTGACGTTCGGCAAGAGCCAGACGGCCTCCGTCACCATCCAGGGCTCCGGGCCCTGCTCCGTGAAGACGGACGCGGGAACCGTGGTCCTCAAGGGCGGTGAAGACCTGGAAATCAAGGATGGGCGCCTCCAGGTGAAGTGAGCCCCCGCCCGCCAGCCAGCATCCACTTAGACTAAATCCGGACCATTTTAACCTGCCTGGGCGCAAAATAAGCCCAGCCTGGATTGAATCTAGCGCGAACACACCACATCATGCATTGCGTCATTCTTCCAGACGGAGGCGCAATGAAGAAGTGGTTGGCGATGGCCCTTCTGGTGGGTGTGGGTGTGGCGGGGTTGCTGGTCGAACCGGCGGCGCAGTTGAAGCAAGGGGGGCCCATCAACACCGCGGACACGGCGTGGCTCCTCACAGCCACCGCGCTGGTGCTGCTGATGACGCCGGGCCTGTCCTTCTTCTACGGCGGCATGGTGCGGCTGAAGAACGTGGTGTCCACGCTGCTGCAGAGCTTCATCGCCATGGCGGTCATCAGCCTGCTCTGGGTGGTGGTGGGCTTCAGCCTGTGCTTCGGCGACAGCTTCCATGGGCTCATCGGCGACCCGCGAACCTTCTTCATGTTCAGCGGCGTGGGCGGTGAGACGCACCCGGACCTGGCGCCCACCATCCCCTTGATGCTGTTCGCGCTGTTCCAGCTCAAGTTCGCCATCATCACCCCGGCGCTCATCACCGGCGCGTTCGCGGAGCGCGTGCGCTTCAAGGCGTACGTGCTCTTCATGGTGCTCTTCACGCTCGTCATCTACGCGCCGCTGGCGCACTGGACGTGGCACCCGGAGGGATTCCTCCGTCAGTGGGGCGTGCTCGACTTCGCGGGCGGCACGGTGGTGCACATGTCCGCGGGTTTCGCGGCGCTGGCTGGCGCGCTGGTGCTGGGCCGCCGCAAGGTGCACGTGGAGAACACGACGCACGCGCCCGCCAACATCCCCTTCGTGATGCTGGGCACGGGCATGCTGTGGTTCGGCTGGTTCGGCTTCAACGCGGGCTCGGCGATGTCGGCCTCATCGCTGGCCACGCTGGCCTTCGCCACCACCAACACGGCGTCCGCGGCGGCGATGCTGGGATGGATTGCTTTCGACTGGCTGCGCGGCCGCAAACCCAGCGCCATGGGCGCGTGCATCGGCGCGGTGGTGGGCCTGGTGGCGGTGACGCCCGCGGCCGGCTTCATCACCGTGGGGCAGAGCATCTTCGTGGGCCTGGTCGCCAGCTTCGTGAGCAACGCGGCGGTGCACTTCAAGAACCGCACCTCCGTTGACGACACGCTGGACGTCTTCCCCTGCCACGGCCTGGGCGGCGTGGTGGGCATGGTGCTGACGGGCGTGCTGGCCAAGGACGTGGGCCTCATCTACGGCGAGACGCGCACCTTCATGATGCACATGCTGGCGCTGGTGCTGGTGTCGGTGTTCTCCTTCGCCGGCTCGTTCCTGCTCTACAAGTTGGTGGACCGCATCGTCCCACTGCGCGTCACCCGCGAGCACGAGGATGAAGGCCTGGACCTGAGCCAGCACGGCGAGACGGTGGGCGAGTCCATCATCGCGCCCGTGCCACAGCCCGCGCTCACCGCGACGACGGCGGTCGCCACCGAGCCGGCGCCGGACGCGTCCCGCCTACCTCAGCCAGCCTGAGCGACACCGAAGTCCTGTGTCGCGTGCCGCCGCTCGGGCCCCGGGCGGCGGCCTCGTTCGAAGACTGAGCAGCCTCAGCTGCTCTTCTTCTTCGCCGCGGGCGCGCGCCCCTTGCGTGCCGCGGCCCGGGCCCGGGTGGGCGCGGTTTCCGGCATGGGGCCCGTCGAGGGCGTCCCCGTCTCCACGGTGGGCTTCTGCCGGCGCTTCAACCGGCGCGGCGGCAGCAGGTCCGGTTCGCCGGGCACCTTCTGCGCCATGAAGATGGCGGCATCCAGCTTGTAGAAGCTCCGCGTCCGGTACCACGTCAGGGCGGACTCGTTGTTCTCCGCCACCTCCAGGACCAGGTGCGTGCAGCCCCGCGTCCGGGCCAGGTGCTGGAGCTGATCCAACATGAAGCTGCCCACGCCCCGCCCCTGATAGTCCGGGTGCACCGCCAGTTCCTCCACGAAGAGCGGCCGCATGCCCCGCTTCTCGAACCAGCGGGGGTTCACCCAGTTGTCGTCCCCGGTGGCCTCGAAGGCGCACTCCGAGTAACCGACGATGCTACCGTCCACCTCATAGAGGAGCTGTTCGATCCACTCCGAGGTGTAGACCTCCAGGAATCGCCGCTTGGAGCGAGGCCGCTGGTACTCCACCGTCTCCCGGTTCACGTCCCGGAAGACGAGCTTGAGGAACTCCCAGGTCCGGTTCAGGTCCCGCCTGTGGATGCGGCGCACTCGAACTTCGAGTGAGTCCGGGGGTTTGGGAGTCTTGGCCTTCGGCATACGCCCGCCTCCTTAGCAGGCTGCCGGTGGGACGCCCAGTCTCGTCGCATGCTACGACCCGGCTGGGTGTGCTGCGACATCAGGAGGGTTGCCTCATGGGGGGGTGGGAGGATGGAATGGGCGAAGTTTCCCCGGAATGCCCTGCCTGAGAGTCCCAGCCCCATGACCCTACCCGCTGATGGTGACCTCCGCATTGATGAGGTCCTGCGGAATACGTACAGGATTGTCTCCCTACTGGGACGGGGAGGAATGGGCTCGGTGTACCTGGCCCAACACCTGCGGCTTCCCGGCAAGCAGGTGGCGGTCAAGGTGCTGCGTGGCGGCGACCACCTGACGCCCGAAATCTTCGCGCGCTTCCGCCGGGAAGCGGAGATTGCCTCGCGGCTGGGCCACCCCAACATCGTCGAGGTGCTCGACTACGACACCCTGGAGAACGGCAACCCGTTCCTGGTGCTGGAGTACCTGCGCGGTGAGAGCCTCCAGGAGCGCCTGGAGCGCGGGCGCCTGCCCATGGAGGACGTGGTCTCCTTCACCCGGCAGATGGGCTCGGCGCTCCAGGCGGCGCACGGCGCGGGCGTCATCCACCGCGACCTCAAGCCGGCCAACGTGTTCCTGGTGCCCACCGACTCCGGTGGCGTGGTGGGCGAGCGCGTGAAGCTGCTCGACTTCGGCATCTCCAAGGTCCTCAGCTCCACGACGGTGCAGACGCAGGAGGCGACCATCATCGGGACGCCTCAGTACATGTCTCCGGAGCAGGCCCAAGGGAAGAACCGGGACATCGACGCACGCACGGACGTATTCGCGCTGGGGTGCATCGTCTACGAGATGATGGCCGGCAAACCCGTGTTCGGCTCAGGCAGCCTCGCACAGATGATCTTCCGCGTCGTCTATGAGCCGCCCGAGCCCCTGGCCCCGCTCTGTCCCGAGGCCACGCCGGAGGCCATCTCCGCGGTGATGCGCGCGCTCGCCAAGGGCGTGGACGAGCGCTACCCGGACGTCTCCTCCTTCATCGCGGACCTGACGGGCACGCCGCTGCACTCGCTGTCCACCACGGCGGGCAACCAGCCCGCCCCGCGTCCCCAGGCCCCGGCGTCCGGAATCGCGCTGCCCTCCGCGGGCCCGGCCTCACTATCCGCCACCGTCCCGCCCGGCAGCCTGAAGGTGGCACCGGACACGGGCCGCGAGGGCTTCGATTCCACGATGGCGCCCGGCACCGGCCAGCAGGGCTTCAGTCCATCCGCCACGGGGCAGATGGGCGTGGCGCAGTTGTCCGCCGCGTCGCTCATCGACCCGCCTGGCCTGGAGCCCACGCTCATCTCGAAGCAGCTTCCGGCCATTCCCGTGCCGGAACGCCCCGCTCAGCACCACACGGCCGTGAGCGTTCCCGTGCCCATCCCGGGCGCCGCCGAAGCCCATGCCGCCGCGGCGCTGTTGTCCGCCCCGTCCACGCCGGTCTCACCGCCCCCCGCGGCAAAGGGGCGCGGTGCATTCATCGGCGCCACCGCGGCGGTCCTGCTGGCCTCCAGCGTGGGACTCGTCTGGTGGATGAAGGGTGGCACCTCCGCCACGGGCTCGCCCACGACGCCCATGGCGGACGCCCGCGCGCCCCAGGACGCGCGGCAGGCCAATCGTACGCAGCAGGCAAACGGCACGCAGCAGGCAAACGGCATTCAGCAGGCAAACGGCACGCAGCAGGCAAACGGCACGCAGCAGGCCAACGGCACGCAGACTCCGCCGGACGCAGACAACCCGCAGCAGGTGGTGGCCGCTGTCACCCCGCCCGACAAGCCGACCTCGCGCCCGGTGACGCGTCCCGAGCCCAAGGAAGAACTTCCCGAGCAGGTCCGCAAGCTGTTGAAGGACGGAGAAAGCGCGTTGGCCTCGGGTGACGCCAGCCGCGCCATCGCGCTGGCACGCAGCAGCCAGCGCACGAAGCGCTCCATGGCGGCGTATTCGCTGCTCACTCGCGCCTACTGCCAGCAGAAGGACCTGGGAGGTGCGGTCAGCGAGTGGCCGAAGGTCGCGTCAGCGGAGCGTGCCAAGGTCAAGAAGTTCTGCCAGAAGCACGACATCGAGCTCTGAAACAGCGGGCCATCCGGGTTGGGGGGCCCTCATGCAACACGAGGTGATTCGCTTGAGAAACATGGTCGCAGTGATTGTCACGGCAGTCGCGCTGGGGGCGTCGCCTGCCCTGGCCGCCGCGCCGGTGGAAGCTGGCAAGGTGTACTCCGGTACGGAGGGCGAAGAGGTGGCCGTGGTGCCGCTCACGCCCCGTTCCGACAAGAAGTTCATCCTGCGCGTGAAGGGCACGGGCTCGGAGTTCGACGGACTGGTGTTCCCCTACGAGCAGAACGACTGGAGCACCCGCAGCACCGAGCAGTTCAACTACAGCACCCAGTGGCACGGCCGTAAGTACACGGCCCTGCACGTGCGGGACACGAAGTACGAGCTCTACGTGCCCGGCCGCCAGCGCCCCATCCGCCTGGCCTATGACGAGAAGAAGACCGCCGCGCTGAAGCCGGAGGAGGTCTACGCGCAGCACCAGAAGCAGATGAAGGATGGCACCCTGACGAAGCTGATGGCCTTCGACCGCAAGGGCGAGGAGTCCGGCCACAACAAGGAATTTGCCGCCACCCTCCAAGAGATGAACAACGCGTGTGGCACGTCCGTGGCCGCCCGCATCGACTGGAGCAGCATCAACGAGGACCAGCTCAAGGAGCTGAGCATCTCCAGCTTCTGTGGCACCCCGCTGACCAGCCTCAAGGAGCTGTGTACGGCGTCCGCCATCGCGAAGCAGACCATCCAGGAGAAGGTGAAGCAGGTCAGCTGCCGCTTCGGCTCCGCGTTGGAACCCAAGCTTGAAGCGGACCGCGTCATCTGGACGACCTCCCGCGACGCCCCCAATCAGGACAAGTTCGCCACGAAGTACTTCAAGCAGAACCTGTAGTCGGAGCCTTCACGATGCGATTCCAGCGTTTCGCCTTCGCGGCGATGTCTTTCGCGTGTACCGCCGCCATGGCGGCCGAGCCCATCCAGCCCCCCTGGGGCAAGGAGTCCAACCTCGGCGAGAAGATGATGTTGGAGGCCACGTCGGTGTGCACCGACGGCAAGGGCCACTACGTGGCGCTCACGCCCGACGACGAGGACACCAACGCCGTCCTCTACTACGGCGATGAGAAACAGTTCGTCCAGGTGCCCCGCCCCGGCCCCTACACGTCGGCCACGTCCTTCCTGGACCCGCGCTTCTTCAACAAGGGCGCGAACCCCAACTTCCGCGGCATCGACTGGCGGGTGATGTCGAGCGTGGAGATTGACCGCAAGGAGCGCACCTGCTCCCTGACCTGCGGTGAGAAGAAGATTGACCTCACCATGTTGGACGGTGAGCCGGCCGCGGAGCTGCTGCGCAAGGCCACCTTCCAGCCCAACCCGCAGAAGTTCGTGCCCTACGCGCTGCTGCGTGACACCAAGGGCGCCTACTACTTCGTGGACCGTGGCTTCCACGAGGCGGAGCAGAAGAACTACCGCGTCTTCATCGGGCCGCGCGGCAGCCTGAAGGCCCAGAAGATGACCAACGTCATCTCCGACTCCGAAGGCGAGATCTTCTCCACCAAGCGCGGTGACCTCCGCCTGCTGCTCGACAAGGCGAAGCCCGCCATGTGGATTGAAAACACCAAGCGCCGGCTGGAGCTGCGCCAGGTGCCCGTGGATGAGAACCTGCCGCTCATCTACAACGAGCTCGGTGTGTACGAAGGCGCCCGCCTGGGCACGCCCTGCGACGACCAGTAGCCATCCGTCAGCACGAGGGCCGGGAGCCGGCGTCCCACGGACGTCTTCCCGGCCCTTCGTGTCTTTGGCGTCAGTGGCTCACGGACGCGGCAGCGACGCCTTCAACTGCGCCACGCTCGCCTTCAGCTCCGCCAGCTCCGCCTTGAGCGCATCGAGCTCGGCGCTCTTCGCGTTCAGCTCCCGCGTCCGCCGCTCCAGCGCCTGGATGGCGGCCATGTTCACCCCGTCGATGTCGAGCATGCCGATGCTGGTGTCATCGGTCCCCAGGCCAAACGCGGCGCGGAAGTCCTGCGCCACGGGCCCCAGGTGCCGCACCTGCCGGTCCTCGCCCTTGTAGCGCCAGGACTCCACGGGTAGCTTCGCCACCTTCGCCAGGAGGGCCTCCCCATCGACGTGGCGGAAGTCCTCCTTCATGTTGCGGTCCGACGTGCAGGTGAACACACCCGAGTTCGCCGGAAGGTCACACCCCGTCCCCAGGTCGGCGCGGGTCCTCAGGCGGACGCCTCCCGCGGCGCGCACCATGAACTGGTTGTCCGCGGTGCTGGTGGCGGTGGTGGTGGTCGACTCGTCGCCCCAGATGAACGCGCCCGTGCGGCCCCCCGTGGACACGCGATAGCCCAGCGCGACGCTGTAGTCCCCCATCGCATGGACGCGGTACCCAAGCGCGACGCTCCCCTGCCCCGTCGCGGAGTTGGTGTACCCCAGCGCCGTGGAGCCAAAGCCGCTCGCGGTGTTGGACGCGCCACTGGTGAAGCTCGCCGTTCCCGTCGCCTGATTGCTAGAGCCGAAACACACGGCCACCGTGCCGCTGGCGACGCACTGGTCACCGAAGGCGAAAGTGCCGTACCCGCTGGCCCGGTTCCGGTTGCCTCCGGCCCACGAATATTCCCCCACGTTGGCGATGTCCCACTCAGTCTCCGCGTTGCCCGCGCGGAACGCTCCGCGGGCCGGCGCCCACATGAGCCGCATGCCTCTGCCGCTCATCGGCAGCGGCGCCTCCAGATCATGCGCGCCTCGCGCCAGCAGTCCGCCGCCAGAATCTACCGTGAAGACCGGCAATGCGTCCCAGACCGGCTGGGCCTCGCTCGTGTTCGTGACGCGAAGCAACGGTACGGGGGACGCGACAGCCGCCGCCGCGTCGACGAACAGGCCGGACCGCGTGCTGGCCATGCCCGCGAGCGACAGCGATGCGTCCTGGGGCTGCGTCCCATTCTGGATGTAGCCCCCACTGCCCGGCAGCGGCGGACGCGCATCGCTCAAGCGAGGGTCGCTCCCCTCCACGACGGTCCCCGGCCCCGAGCCATACGCGACACTGACGACGTTGCTGTCATCCAACCGGAGCCCCGAACCCACCTCCCAATTCTGTGCGGGTGGCCTCTCCGAACCACACCCCGCGGAGGCCAGGGTGATGCAGCTCATCGCGGCGAACAGTCCTCGCCCCCTCATGTCGTCTCCCGGTGTGGAATCTGGGTAGGAAACGACCTTGGCCGCCATCCTTCGCGGAAAGGTCCATACTGGATTCCGAACTGCACCGCACGTTCGCCATCCGGCGCATCAACCGCATCAACGAGCGCAAGGAGTCCTTCCGAGCGAGCCTGGACGAAATCGCCGAGGCCGTGCGCAAGCACCACGGTGACCTCGAGCTGACTCGCGTCGCCGAAGCCGCCGAGTGCCGCAAGTCGCTCGCGCTCATCGACGAGGAACGAAACGGCGCGGAAACACCCACGGCGTCCGCCGTCGCGTGAGCCCGTCACTTCGACGCAGCGGGCCAGACAACGCGCCGCGTCTATCGCGTCACACGCGCACGACACTGAGGACGCTCGCCTGGAGTGCGACCTACCCGTGTTCGTTGGACTTCCAATGACGTAAATCCGTCCGCGCGGTGACATGCGCTTCGGCGGGGGGACACTGGGACGGAACTGGAAACGTGGCATGTTGCGCTCGCCATGGCCGTCAGCGTCTTCGACCTCTTCAAGATTGGAATCGGACCCTCCAGCTCGCACACCGTCGGGCCCATGCGAGCGGCGCACATGTTCGCCCGGAAGCTGGCGGACACGGGCGTGCTGGAGCGGCTCACCCGGCTCAAGGTGGAGCTGTTCGGCTCGCTGGGCGCGACGGGCAAGGGCCACGGCAGCGACAAGGCCGTGGTGCTGGGCCTGATGGGCGAGACACCGGAGGCCGTGGACGTGGAGGCCGTGCCCGCCATCATTTCCCGCTGGCGCGCGGAAGGCCGCGTGGCGCTGCTCGGTCAGCGCGAGGTGACGTTCCGAGACGGCGAGCACCTGGTCATGCACCGCCGCCGCTCGCTGCCCTTCCATCCCAACGGCATGCGCTTCACCGCCTCCGGCGCGGACGGCGCGGAGCTGGCGTCGGCCGCCTACTACTCCGTGGGTGGCGGCTTCATCGTCGACGAGTCCGCCGCCGCGGCGGGCAAGGACCCGCTGAGCAAGGACACCACGCCGCTGCCCTTCCCCTTCCGGTCCGCCGCCGAGCTGCTGGCCCACTGCGAGCGCGAGCGCATGAGCTTCAGCTCGCTCATGCTCGCCAACGAGAAGACCTGGCGCGACGAGGCGGAGATTCGCGCCGGACTGCTGCGCGTCTGGGACGTGATGCAGGCCTGCGTGCGCCGTGGCTGCACCAGCGGCGGCATCCTCCCCGGTGGCCTCAAGGTGGAGCGCCGCGCCGCGGGCATGTACCAGAAGCTCATCAGCCGTCCCGAGGCCGGCCTCACCAACCCGCTCACCGTGCTGGACTGGGTGAACCTCTACGCCCTGGCCGTCAACGAGGAGAACGCGGCGGGAGGCCGCGTCGTCACCGCGCCCACCAACGGCGCCGCGGGCATCATCCCCGCCGTCCTGCACTACTACTGGCGCTTCGTGCCCGGCGCGAACGAGGACGGCGTGGTGCGCTTCCTGCTCACCGCCGGCGCCATTGGCGTGCTCTACAAAGAGAACGCCTCCATCAGCGGCGCGGAGGTGGGCTGCCAGGGTGAAGTCGGCAGCGCCTGCTCCATGGCCGCGGGGGCGCTCACGGAGGTCATGGGGGGCACGCCGCTCCAGGTGGAGAACGCGGCGGAGATCGCCATGGAGCACAACCTGGGCCTCACCTGCGACCCCATTGGCGGACTGGTGCAGGTGCCGTGCATCGAGCGCAACGCCATGGCCTCCGTGAAGGCCATCAACGCCACGCGCATGGCCCTCCACGGCGACGGGCGCCACTTCGTCAGCCTGGACAAGGTCATCCGGACGATGCGCGACACCGGCCGCGACATGAAGGACAAGTACAAGGAGACGGCGCGAGGGGGACTGGCCGCCAACGTGCTGGAGGTGGCCAACCTGAGCGTGGGCCTTCCGGAATGCTGAGCCACAACCAATCCCCGTCGTAGTCGTTGTGCTGTGCGTGGGTTGCGTGGGGCGCCGGACACGCTTTAAGACGCGCGCCAGGAGCGCGGCCATCCCAGGCCGCCTCGTGAGGACCCACTCCCCATGCTCAAGAAGATTCTCGTCGGCCTCGCCGCCGTCATCCTGCTGTTCGTCGGCTTCGTCGTCACCCGTCCCGACACGTTCACCTATCAGCGCACCTCGGTGCTCCCCGTGTCCGCGGACATCGCCTTCCCGCTGGTGAATGACTTCCACCGCTGGACCGAGTGGTCCCCCTGGGACGGTCTGGACCCGCAGCAGAAGCGCACCTACTCCGGCCCGGAGTCAGGCACGGGCGCGGGCTACGCCTGGGTGGGTAACGACCAGGTCGGTGAGGGCCGGATGACCATCACCGACAGCAAGGCCAACGAGCAGGTCACCATCAAGCTCGAGTTCATCAAGCCCTTCGCCGCCACCAACACCACCACCTTCACCTTCAGCGCCGCCGAGGGCGGCACCCAGCTCGTCTGGGCCATGTCCGGCGAGAACAACTTCATGAGCAAGGCCATGTCCCTGTTCATGGACATGGACGCCATGATTGGGAAGGACTTCGAGAAGGGCCTGGCGACCCTGAAGGACGTCGCCGTGGCCGACGCGAAGAAGCGCGCGGAGGCCGAGGCCGCGCGTGTAGCGGAGGAGAAGGCTCGCGTGGAAGCCGCCGCCGCTGCGCCGGCCGGAGAAGGTGCTCCCGCCGTGGCCGCGCCCGCCGTGCCGTGATGCACGCCTGACGCCACGGGGTCCGAGCGCACAGTGGTGGACACTGCCACGCGCGGCGTCGTCCGCAGCGCGAAGGTGGAGACGAAAGGCCTCGGCCAGCGCTTCGCCGAGTCCATCGCCCGCCGCCACTGGGAGCGTGAGGCTCCGCCCCCCGCGTAGCTCAGCCGCCTGAGCCCATCCGCCCCGCGAGCAGGCCCAGCACGAAGGCCAGCACGGCCAGCAGTCCTGCCCAGACGGGCGGGACGCCCTTCGCGGAGGCGGAAGGGCTCGCGACGCGCACCGCGCCCGCTTCCTCGGGGACGATGACGCGGACCTTGATGACGGCCTGGGTGAGCACGGCCTCGACGTCGGTGAGGAAGCGCTCGTACTCCTCGGCCTGCATCTCCAGCGGCTCGCCGTGGTGAAGCGCATACCGCTTCGCCACCGCCTCGAAGTTGCGGAGCTGGGCCTCGCGCTTGGACACGTCCACCCAGCCACACGTCAGCGAAGTCCCCGCGCCCTTGCGAGGCACCAGGGAGATGGCCTGCCGCGCCAGCTTCCCGCCCGCGGTGCTGGGCCCTTCCGGCTCGTCGATGCGCAGCACCCGGTGAGGGCCGCGGCCATACATCTTCGTCGACAGCGCGTCGCGGAGCTGCTCGGCCAGCAGCGCCGAGTGGTTCGCGAACATCGTCCGCAGCGCGGGGGCCTCTTCCGCGGCCACCACCTTCGCGCCCAGGGGCTCCAGCGGGCTCAGCCGCACCACGCCCACGCTGGCGGGGGACGCACTGGCCTTCGGCGGACTGGCGCGCTTCTCGGGGGCGCCCGGGGCCTTCGCCTCCGGGCCTCCACGCGGCCTGGGAGGCTTCGGCGGCATAGCGTCCGTGTGGACCTCGGCAGGCGGCGCTGGAGGCTCGATCCGCGCGCTTCTGGCGGCGCCGCGTGAGCGACCCGCCCGGGCGGGTCGCGCGTCCGGGACGGGCCCCATCCGCGTCTCCAGCGCGGGAGGCTCCAAGGGGGGCAGGTCCTCCTCGTGGGAGAAGGACTCCACGGGGCCCATGCGCGTTTCCTCGAAGCGAGGCTCCACGGGCCCCATACGCGTCTCCTCGGGGCGCGTGAGGAGCGGAATGTCCCGCGTCGCGTCCTCGTCCTCTTCCGGGGCGATGCGTGGCTCCTCGGAACGTCCCGGGCGACCGGGCCGCCTCTTCCCGTCAGACATGTCCGTCCCTCTCCCAGGCCGAGCATACTTCAAGGCCGGGCCGGCGCCCCTTCACGGACGCCTCCCGGCCTTCACCGCCCTGGATGCCGCGGACTCAGGCCCCCGGCGCCGGGGCCGGCGTCTCGCCTCGTGGCAGGACGGCCTGCATCACCAGGCTCAGCGCCACCACCAGCGCGCAGCCGATGACGTTGAACCAGAGGTAGCCCACGTCGGAGAGGAAGAAGAGGGCAATCACCGTCGCCTGGGAGATGACGGCCGCAGCGAACACGGCATGGCCGCGCACGTGTTTCACGAAGAAGGCCACCAGGAAGATGCCCAGCACTGTGCCGTAGAAGATGGAGCCCAGGATGTTCACCGCCTGGATGAGGTTGTCCAAGAGCGACGCGAAGGTCGCGAAGCCCACCGCGACGACGCCCCAGAACACGGTGAACAGCTTCGACGCCACCAGCACGTGCCGGTCGGAAGCGTTGCGCTGGAAGACCCGCCGGTAGAAGTCCACCGTCGTCGTCGTGCCCAGGGCCGTCAGCTCGCTGGCGATGGAGCTCATGGCCGCGGACAGGATGACGGCGATGAGCAGGCCGAACAGGCCGCTGGGCAGCCAGCGCTTCACGAAGGAGATGAAGATGTAGTCGGAGTCCTTCGTCTCCGCGCCCGGCAGCGCGCGGACCACCAGGTCCTTGGCCTCCTTGCGGACGGCGCTCGCCTCCTGCGCATGGCCCTGCAGCAGCGCCCGCGACGCATCCCCAGCCGCCACGTCGCCTGAATCGACGGCCGACAGGTAGCGCTCCACTTCCGCGCGCTTGCCGGACTGGACCTGCTCCCACTTCGACTCCAGCGCGGCGTACTCGGCCGCCTGCGCCGTGCCCTGCACGCGGGTGCGCAGCGCCTCGTTGAAGAGCAGCGGCGGCGTGCTGAACTGGTAGAAGGCGAAGACGAGAATCCCGACGAAGAGGATGAGGAACTGCATCGGGATTTTCAGCACGCCGTTGAAGAGCAGCCCCAGCCGGCTCTCGGAGATGGAGCGGCCGGAGAGATAGCGGCCCACCTGCGACTGGTCCGTGCCGAAGTACGACAGGGACAGGAAAAGTCCTCCGGTGATGCCGGACCAGAAGTTGTAGCGGTCCTGCATGTCGAAGTCGAAGCTGACCACGTTCATCCGGCCGAAGGCACCCGCGACGTCCACCGCCTTGCCGAACGACACGTGCTCCGGCAGCCGCCAGACGATGACGATGGCGGCCACCACCATGCCGCCCATCATCACCACCATCTGCTGCTTCTGCGTCTGGCTCACCGCCTTGGCCCCGCCCGTCACCGTGTAGAGGATGACCACCGCGCCCATGACGATGACGGTGGGCTCCAGCGGCCAGCCGAGAATGGCGGAGAGGATGATGGCGGGCGCGTAGATGGTGATGCCAGCCGCGAGTCCACGCTGGATGAGGAAGAGGAAGGCGCCCAACAGCCGCGTCTTCAGGTCGAAGCGTGACTCCAGGTACTCATAGGCCGTGATGACATTCAGCCGGTAGTAGATGGGCACGAAGACGGCGCTGATGATGATCATCGCGATCGGCAGTCCGAAGTAGAACTGCACGAAGCGCATCCCGTCCTCGTAGGCCTGCCCGGGGACGGAGAGGAACGTGATGGCGCTGGCCTGCGTGGCCATCACCGCCAGGCCGATGGTGGGCCACTTCAGCTCGCGGCCGCCGCGCAGGTACTCCTCGCTGGAGGCCGCGCCACGGGACTTCCAGATACCCCACGCCACGATGAACGCGATGGTGCCACCGAGCACCACCCAGTCGAGCCCCGTCACGAATACACCTCCGTGAGCACCCAGCCCAGGGCGAGGAACAGGAAGAAGGTGCCCAGCACCAGGATGTAGATGTTGCGCCACGAGCCCAGCAGCGGCGGCGCGTCATCGAGCTCGGGCCGGGGCGCGGGGACCTCGGCGGAAGGCTCACTCGGATTCAGTTGGGGGGCAGTGCTCATTGAGAAAGGATGTTGGCCAACAGGCGGTAGGCGCCGGGAACCCCGGCGGGAAGCTGACGGAAGAAAGCGAGGCCCGTGTAGACGAACGTGCCCTTGCCATGGCGGGCGACAAGCAGCGCGCCCTGGAGCGGCGCCTCGCCGGCATCGTGCATGGCGAACACGGGCTGGTAGCGAGCGTCCCACGACGACGCGAAGTAGAGGCCGCGCTCCTGCACCCAGCCCTCGAAGTCCGCGGCCGTCAGCGCATTGGGCGCGCGCAGCAGCGGCTCATCGGCGCGGAGCGGCGTCATCACCGCCGCCTCATCCGTCACCCGGTCGCGGCCAATCTCCAGCGGATAGGGGCCTACGAAGGACGTGAGCGGCCCCACGCGGCTGTTGGTGTTGTACTGCACCACCAGCCGCCCGCCGCCTTCCACGTACTGGAGCAGCCGCTCCCGGTGGACGGTCAGGTGCGTGTTGGCGTTGAAGGCGCGCACGCCCACGAGGATGGCGTCGAAGCGCTCCAGCTTCTCCTGGGCCAGCCGCTCCTCGGGGAGCAGCGTCACCTCGTAGCCCACCGCGCTCAGGCTCTCCGCGACGCGGTCGCCCGGCCCGGGGATGTAGCCGATGCGCTTGCCCTTCGTGGCCAGCGCGAAGGGCACCACCGTGGCATTGGACGGCTGACGCACCGTCAGCGGCGGGATGTGTGGATAGGACACGGAACGGGCACGCCAGGACCAGGCGCGGTCCCCCATGTCGACATTCACGGAGAGGTCACCCTTCTGCGTCGAGCCCTGGGGCGGCGTCACATGGAAGGTGATGGTGTGCTCGTCTCCGCGCGCCTCGAACTTGAACGCGACCGCCGAGGGCTCCACGCGCCAGCCGGGCGGCGCCACCATTCGCACAATGCCCAGCGCCTGGTCCATCCCCGCGGCCAGCACCACCGGCACGACACGGGACTCGCCGTTGGGGAACATGAGCACGTCCTGCGCCAGCGTGGCGGTGACGGGCGGGACGACCTCGAAGTCACGGTAGAGCTCGCCGCTCACCGGGTCGGTCCAGACGTAGACCACCGGACGCACCGCGCGGAAGCGCCGGCCCGCGACCTTGTATTCGAACACCACCGACAGCGCGGGAACGCCCTCCGGCTGGCCGGTGAGCGCGCGGTCCTCGCCTTCGAGCGTGTAGAGCCCTCCGGCGACGGGCTCGCGGAGCCAGTAGGGCGTGGAGATGGGCGCCGTCGTCGGCAGCGTCACCGTGCGCGACAGCTTCAAGGGCACGTTCGCCCCCAGCACCTTCCCCACGGCCTCGGGTTTCTCGCCTGGCAGCGTCAGCCCCACCCACTCGACGGCGGCGGGCGAGCGGTTCAGTGCCACCACGTCCAACGCCACCGGCAGCCCCGGGATGCCTGTGGGCGCGGCGGCACGTACCTCCAGGAACAGACCCGCGCAGGCGGCGATGAGCGCCTCCGTCTCACGCAGCTTGGGCGCCTTCCACGGATGGGTGTCCGGCAGCGCGGTCAGCGCCTCGTGGACGCGGACGAGCGAGGGAAGGGAGCGGTGGGGGGCGCGCGCATCGAACGCCTTCGTCGCGGCGGCCACCGCGCGGGACACGGCCTCGGAGCCCTTCCAACGCCTCCAGGAGAAGTCGAGCCCCTCGAACACGTCGCGCTTCGGCAGCGTCCCCGCCAGCGGTGTGAAGTACTCCGTGCTGGCACCTCGGTCCGAGGCCTGGCCGAAGCCCTGGCTCTTGTGCTGGCTGCGGCTCTCCGCGGCCACCTCGCCCCACGAACGCCCGAGCAACGCGTCGTAGCCGCCCACCTCCAGCTTCACGTAGCGGGACAGGTCCTCATCGGGCTTGAACCACCATTGCGAGGCGTTCTGCAGCAGGCGGTCCGCCTTCCACGGCTTCACCTCGGACAGCTGCTCGGGGAAGCGCTTCGGGTCGGCGGCGGCGATGAAGGCCTCCGCCGCCAGCAGCGCGGAGGCCGTGTGGTGGCCGTGGTTCGGCGGCTCCGTGGTGAAGCGGGTGATGATGACGTCTGGCTGGAAGCGGCGGATGGCGAGCACCACGTCCGCCAGAACCTCTTCATGTCCCCAGATGCGCAGCGCCTCTTCCGCGCTCTTCGAGTAGCCGAAGTCCCGCGCCCGCGTGAAGAATTGCTCCGCGCCGTCCACGCTCCGCGCGGCGAGCAACTCGTGCGTGCGGATGAGCCCCAACAGGGCGTCCTGCTCGGTGCCGATGAGGTTCTGCCCACCATCGCCGCGCGTCACGGACAGGTAACCCGCGCGCAGGCCGCGGTCTCCCACCAGCCACGCGAGCAAGCGCGTGTTCTCGTCGTCCGGGTGGGCCGCGACATAGAGGACACTGCCCGTCACACCGAGGCGCTTCAGGCCCGCCGCGATTTCACCCGCATGGAGCTGCCGAGGAGGCTGCGCCACCGCCTTCGACCCGATTCCAAGGCTCATGGCCAGCGTCATTCCGAGGAGCAGGTTCCGCATTCGGGCGGACCCTATAACAAGCCTCTTCCCTGCGCGCGGCTCGCGTTCGACCCGGGATGACACGCGCCGTCACGGCCGCACATGACGTGCAAGCGTGCACTTCCGGTGGCGCGCCCGCCGCGACCTGTTATCACGGCATGCCGTGACGTCCCCGTTCTCGACCGCGTGGCTTCGCGGAGATGCGTCCGCGCTCTCCTTCCTTCCCGACGACTATCGACACCGTGAAGCGCGCGCCCGGGCCGTGGCCGCCGCCGCGTCGCGCGCGGTGTCCCCCGCGTTGCTGGACGTCCTCGGTGCGCAGAACGCGCGCCTCGCGCCCAGTCCCGCGCGGGAGCGCAACCTCGCGCTGCTCGCGCAGCCCGGTACCGTGGCGGTGGTGACGGGGCAGCAGATGGGCCTCTTCCTGGGCCCGCTGTACACGCTCTACAAAGCCGCGTCCGCCATCGTCACGGCGCGCGCGCTTCGGGAAGAAACCGGCCGGCCCTGTGTCCCCGTCTTCTGGCTCCAGACGGAGGACCACGACCTCCCTGAGATTGACCACTGTGTCATCCCACGTCCGGGCGGAGGGCCATGTCGCCTGGCGCTCGAGCTTCCGGATGCAGCAACATCTCGAGCGCCCATCGCCCACCGCCACCTTGGACCAAGCGTCCTCCCAGCCCTGGCCACCCTCCGCGCCGAGCTGGAAGCAGAACCCCATGCGGAGGACTTCCTCTCCCTGCTGGAGCGGGCTTACCGCCCTGAAGCCACGCTCGCGGGAGCCTTCACCGACGTCCTGTCCTCCCTCTTCGCCGACGAGGGACTCGTCTTCCTCGACCCGAGAGACGCACGACTGGCGCCCCTCGCCGCGCCCGTGCACCGCTTCGCCCTCCAGGAAGCGGGGGCACTCTCCTCGGTGCTCGCGGCCCGAGCGGAGGCGCTCACCCACGCGGGCTACACGGTGCAGGTCCATGTCCGTCCGGGCTCGCCGCTCAGCTTCTTCTCACCCGATGCGCTCGATGGCCCGCGCTACCGGCTGGACCCGGCGGAAGCGGGCGCCTGGAGCCTGGTGGGTCACCCGGAAAGCAGTGCCATCACCCAGGACGAGCTGCATGCCGCCCTTGAGCGAGAGCCGCTGCGCTTCACCACGTCCGCGCTGCTGCGCCCCCTCCTCCAGGACACCTGGCTCCCCACGGCCGCGTATGTCGGCGGCCCAGGCGAGCTGGCCTACTTCGCGCAGCTGGCACCGCTCTATGCCCACGCGGGACGTCCGATGCCGCTCGCCATTCCCCGGGCCCGCTTCCGCGTGCTCGATGACCGCGCGCGACGGTGGCTGGGCAAGGTGGGGCTCCAGCCAGATGAGGTGAACGTGCCGCGCGACGCGCTGCTCACTCGGCTGGCCACGCGTGATGCCCCGGAGTCGCTGGAGACACCCGAAGCCCTGGAGGCCCGCCTCTTCGGAGCATTCTCCTCCGAGCTGGAGCGCGTCGCCGGTCAGGTGTCGGCGGTGGACGCGAACCTCCAGGACGCGCTGCGCCGCACCCAGGGCACGGTGCGTGTCGCGGTGTCCCGGCTGACGGGCCGCTACCGCCGCGCGCTCACCCGGCGTGATGCCACTGCGGCCGAACAGGTGGACCGCCTGCGCACCTTCCTCTTCCCGGAGGACGCGCCCCAGGAGCGGATCCTCGGGCTGCCCTACTTCGCCTGCCGCATCGGGACGCGCGCCTTCACGAAGATGGTGCTGGACGCGTGTGTCCCCTTCTCCGGTGACTCAAAGGACCTGACGCCATGAGCGAGAACGGCACCGCCTACGGCATCGACGTCCTCGCCTTTGGCCCACACCCGGATGACGTGGAGCTGTTCTGCGGCGGGCTGCTGGCGAGCATGGCCGCCCGTGGCTACCGCACCGGCATCGTCGACCTGACGCGCGGCGAGAAGAGCTCGCGCGGCACGCTCCAGTCCCGCGCGGAGGAGACGGAAGCCGCCACCCGCGCGCTGGGCCTGGCCCACCGGGAGAACCTGGAGCTGCCCGACGGCTGGCTCAATCCGTGGGCGGGCTTCGACACACCCGAGCCCGAGCGCGCCCGCACCGCCGCCGTGGCTCGCGTGGTGGAAGCGCTGCGCCGCCTGCGTCCGGAGCTGGTCGTCGTGCCCTGGGAGCAGGAGCGCCACCCAGACCACGAGGCCGCCAGCGCGCTGGTGACGCGCGCCCTCTTCTTCGCGGGCGTGCGCAAGTTCGACGCGGAGCCCGCCGCGGAGTCCTTCACGCCGCGGCAGGTCCTCTACTACCCGCTGCGGCACCTGGCCGAGCCCAGCGTCATCGTCGACGTCTCCGCTGTCTACGAGCGCAAGCTGGCGGCGGTGCACTGCTACGCCAGCCAGGTGATGCCCAGGCCGGACGCCCCGCCCACCCTGGTGGGCTCACCGCTGTCGCTGTCGTCACTGGAAGCCAGGGATCGCTTCCATGGCGCGCAGATTGGCGTCACCCACGGCGAGCCCTACATCCTCCGCGAGGCGTTGGGACTGGCCGACCCGCTCGACCACTTTCGCAGGAATAGCTTCGCCAGGCCCCTGTTCTTCCCGGCACGCACATGAACGCCCCGCTCAACGTGGCCATCACCTGCTTTCCAACCTTCGGTGGCAGCGGCATGGTCGCCACGGAGATTGGCCTCGCGATGGCGGACCGGGGCCACCGCGTCCACTTCATTGCTCGAGACCTGCCGGTACGCCTCCATGGCGCGAACCGGAAGGTCGTCTTCCACGAGGTGACGGAGAGCGACTACCCGGCGCTCCAGCAGTCCGGCACCTATCCCATCGCGCTGGCGTCCAAGATGATCGAGGTCGCCAGCTACGAGCGCCTGGACATCCTGCACGTCCACTACGCGGTGCCCCACGCCACCGCCGCGTGGATGGCGCGCGAGGTGCTGGGCCACAAGGCGCCGCGAGTCGTCACCACGCTGCACGGGACGGACACCACGCTGGTGGGAATCGACCCCAGCTACCTGCCGATTACGCGCTTCTCCATCACGCGAAGCGACGCGGTGACGGTGCCGTCGGCCTTCCTGCGCCGCGCGACGTGGCGGGGCTTCGACATTCCCGAGAGCGTCCCCATCGACGTCATCACCAACTTCGTGGACACCGCCCGCTATGCCCCGGTGCGAGACCGCGCCTGCCTGCGCGCGCTCTTCCCGGCCCTGCGTGACCACGAGCCGGTGCTCATCCACGTCTCCAATTTCCGGCCGGTGAAGCGCATCGCCGACGTGGTCGCCATCTTCACCGAGGTCCACCGCCACCGTCCCTGCCGTTTGGTGATGGTGGGAGACGGTCCGGAGCGCTCGCCCGCGGAGCGGATGCTGCGGGAGATTGGCCTGGAGGGCCGCGTCGCGTTCCTCGGCAAGCAGGACCGCTTCGAGGAACTGGTCGCCGCCTCCGACGTCTTCCTGCTTCCCAGCGAGCAGGAGAGCTTCGGGCTCGCCGCACTGGAAGCGCTCAGCTGCGGCATTCCCGTGGTGGCCAGCGACCTGGGCGGAATCCCGGAGCTCGTCACGCACGGGGAGACGGGCTTCCTGGCGCCGCTGGGTGACGTCCCGGCCATGGCCCGGCACGTGCTCACACTGGTCGAGGACGCGGAGCGTTGGCAGGGCTTCTCACACCGCGCGCGGGCACAGGTCCTGGAACGCTTCCAGAAGGAACCCGCCATCGACCGCTACGAGGCGCTCTACCGCCGGCTCCTGACGGGGCCCCTCCGTCGCTGAGGAGCCCCGGGAGCGGCTGGCTACTTCTTGTTCTTCCACTCCGCCAGCGCCTTGGAGACCTGGTCACGGTAGAAGAAGTTCTTGTCCTTCTGCCCCAGGTCCCACGCGGTCTGCGCGGCCTTGCGGGCCTCGCCGTACTTGCCCATCTGCGACAGGACGCCCGCGCGAATCCAGTGGTTGTACCAGGTGGCGTTGGCGGCCACGGCCGCGTCGGCGTGCTTCAGCGCGGCGGAGTAGTCCTTCGAGGACTCCGCCACGTAGGAGGCGGCGCTCACGTGCATCATGGCCATGCTCTTCTGCGCCTCCTCGATGTTGGCCTTCGCGATGGCCGCCGTGTCCACCGTGATGGGGACGGAGACGCGCAGCTTCTCCCACTCCAGGTCCAGCCGCGTGCCGGCGTCCGTGGTGTCGGTGAAGAGGTACGTCAGGCGCTCACGCGACGGAATCTCCGTGGTGGTGGCGCTCACCGAGGCCACGTCCTTGGCGGTGTCGTAGGGCGCGCCGCCCCGCCACAGGCCCAGGTCCGTGTTCAGCATCACCTTCCAACCCTTCTGCGAGGGCAGACTGACGATGGCGTAGGAGCCCGCCGGAACGGCCTTGCCACCGAAGGTGACAGGGTGGCTGAAGGTAATCTTCGTCGCCGCGTTGGCGCCGCTGCGCCAGGCCTTGTCATTGGGGACCAGCTCGCCCCAGACCTTCCGGCCCTTCACCGCGGGGCTGGAATATTCGACGGAAATCTCGGAGACGCCCACCTCCTGCGTCACCTTCGCCGCGGGGCTGGAGGCCGGCAGTTTGAGCTGAGCCAGCGCGGGCATCGCCGACAGGGTCATGAGCGCGGAGGCCATACAGCTGAGAAGCTGGTTCTTCATCGTCCTCACTTCGTCCTTTCCGACCCGGAGGGGTCGCAGAGCCGGCGGAGTGTATAGACGAGGTCTCGCTCCACCTCACGTTCCACCTTGGCCTGCACCGCGTCATGCGGCGACCGTCCAGGGAGGGGCTCGGGCGCCCTCTACACACGAAAGGAGGTGGACATTCCGTGACATTGCGGGGTTTCTCCGCGCGCCCACACTGGCCATGCTGCGTGCCGAGGAGACCCATGAAGCTCACGCGGCTCGAGGTCCATCACTACCGGAACGTCGTCCCTGGCACCTCGCTGGTGTTCAGCCCGTCGTACAATCTGGTGCTGGGGGAGAACGGCACCGGCAGGACAACGCTGTTGGAGCTCATCTCCACGGTGCTCGGCTCGGACTTCTCCGGCCTCATCCACGAGCCGTTCGCACTGGAGTACGACCTGGCGTTCCCGGGCATGAAGCTGCACGTTTTCGTCCGGAACGAGGAGAACGCCCCGGAGCCGGACGCGGAGGCACCGCCGCGAAAGGGCTCCGCGCTGATGCCGCTGCGCACGCCCGCGCTGGATTCCTCGCTGCACCCGCGCATCGAAGTGGACGTGCAGTTCCATTCGCCGTCGGCCAGGTTGGTGATGCGTGCGGACGCGGCGGGCATGGACTGCAAGGTGGACGGCGAGGCCGTGTGGTCGCGGAGCATGCACTGGTCGCTGCTGGACCGGTCGGTGTGGACCCTGCTGTTCATGACGGCGCAGTACATCGACGCGGGGATGAAGGAGCGGCTCAAGGAGCTGCTACGCCGCACGTTCCTGCTGGCGCCGCAGCGCTTCGATGAAGCACTGGGGATGTTCGAACGCATCGGCGCCATCCGCTACGCCATGGAGGTGCGGGACGGCGAAGTGTTCCCGCTGGGGTTGATGGCGCTGCCCACGTGGATGCCGGGGTGGCTGCGTGAGCAGATGGAGCAACCATCCGTTACGGACGTGCTGGAGCTGACGCACGACGCGCGCGAAGGCAGCTTCCTGGCGAAGTTCGTGGCGCTGGCGGGCTTTGAGGCGGGCCGCTTCCGCGTGGAGGTGCTGGAGAAGCGGTCGTTCGAGAACGGCGGGCGCGTGGGCTTTGGGGGCTTTGGCTTCGAGTTCACGCGGCGCGATGGCCGGGTGCTGGCACACGAGGCGTTGGGCTTCGGGCAGAAGCGGCTGCTGTCACTGCTCTATTACTTGGACGTGAACGAGGACTTCGCCATCGCGGATGAGCTGGGCAATGGGCTGCATCCGAGCTGGGTGGAAGCGAGCATGCGGGAGCTGGGGGCTCGGCAGGTATTTCTCACCAGCCAGAATCCGCTCCTCTTCGAGCACACGCTGTTTCCGTCCGCCGAGGCACTGAGGGCGTCGCTCCTGCTGTGTGGCAACACGCGAGAGGACGGGCCGGAGCGCATCGCCTGGAAGAATCCCACACACGAGGTCGCGGGCCGGCTCTTCGACGCGCACGGGCTGGGCGCACACCCGCTGGCGGAGCTGCTGCGCCAGCAGGGCCTGTGGTGAGCCCCGACCATCGGCACCTCCCCGCGGGCGCGCCTGTCCCTGGCGGGTGTCCCCGAGGGGGGCTGCTCGCTGGGGCATTTGCGTGATTGCCTCGCGAGTGCGGTCGAATCTCCCAAGAAACAGCGCCTCGGGACTCCTAGGGTGGCGCATGGGAGGCCCGGGTAGCGGGAGCGGCTCGCATGCGGCGCATTCGTGTCATCGACAGTCATACCGGTGGTGAGCCCACGCGCGTGGTGACGGACGGAGGCCCGGAGCTGGGAGCGGGCGACCTGGCAAGCCTGCGCGAGCGCTTCCGCGAGAAGTTCGACGCCTTTCGCAAGGCCATCGTCTGCGAGCCCCGTGGGTCCGACGTCATGGTGGGCGCGCTGCTGTGTCCGCCTGTCAGTGCGTCGAGCGTCGCCGGCATCATCTTCTTCAACAACGTCGGCTATCTCGGGATGTGCGGCCACGGGACCATCGGCGTGGTGAAGACGCTGGAGTACCTGGGGCGCATCGGTCCTGGCGTCCACTCGCTGGAGACTCCCGTTGGCGTGGTGAAGGCCACGCTGCATCCGGATGGGCGTGTCAGCATCGCCAATGTGCCGAGCTACCGGTGGGCGCATGACGTGGCGGTGTCCGTGCCGGGACATGGCGAGGTGCGCGGCGACATCGCCTGGGGCGGCAACTGGTTCTTCCTCTCCCGCGCCACGCACCTGCCGCTGGAGCTGTCGCGGACTCCCGCGCTCCTGGCGTACACCTCCGCAATCAAACAGGCACTCTCGGACCAGGGCATCACCGGGGAGGGCGGCGCGGAGATCGACCACGTCGAGCTGTACGCCCCCTCTCCGACGCCGGGGGTGGATGCTCGCAACTTCGTGCTCTGTCCAGGGCTGGCCTATGACCGCTCGCCATGTGGCACCGGGACGAGCGCGAAGGTCGCGTGTCTGGCCGCCGAGGGTGTGCTCGCGGAAGGCGCGACGTGGGTGCAGGAGAGCATCCTCGGCAGTCGCTTCGAGGCGCGCTACGTCCGGGACGGTGCGCGCATCCTGCCCACCATCACCGGCACCGCGTCCGTCAACGCGGAGGCCACGTTGCTGGTGGACCCGACTGACCCCTTTGCCTGGGGCATCGGATGAGCGCCTTCGACTGCGTCATCGTCGGCGGTGGCATCGTCGGTGCGGCGCTCGCGGATGTGCTCAGTGCCGACGGCATGTCGGTGGCGCTCGTCGAGGCGAGGTCCATCGGTGCGGGGACGACGGCGTGCGGTATGGGCCACCTGGTGGCCATGGATGACAACGCGGCGGAGCTCGCGCTGACGTCGTGGTCCGTGTCGCTGTGGCGTGAACTCGCGGATGGACTGCCTCGCGCGGTGGAGTACGACGCGTGTGGCACCCTCTGGCTCGCCGCCGATGACGAGGAGATGGCCGCTGTCTCCGCGAAGGTGGCCAACTACCGCGCCGCGGGTGTCCGTGCCGAGGTGCTCGACAGCGCAGCGCTCCAAGAGGCCGAGCCCGCGCTTGCTCCGGGACTCGTGGGGGCGCTGCGTGTCGTGGATGATGCCGTGCTGTATCCGCCGCTCGCCGCGCGGACCTTCGCGCTGCGTGCCCAGGCTCGAGGTGCGCGGCTGATGACGGGGTGTCCGGTTCGGGAGCTGCGCTCGGGAAGTGTCGTGCTCTCCAATGGGGAGGTGCTGACGGCACGGTACATCGTGCTCGCGGCGGGCGTGGCCAGTCCCGCGCTCTGCCCTGGGCTGCCCATCTCTCCGCGCAAGGGACACCTGCTCATCACCCGGCGCGGGGCTCCCGTGGTGCATCACCAACTGGTGGAGCTGGGCTACCTCAAGAGCGCGCACGGCACGGACGGCGCTTCCGTGGCGTTCAATGCCCAGCCGCGTGTCACAGGGCAGCTCTTGCTGGGCTCGTCGCGACAGCCGGGCGATGCGACGCGCGAGGTGGACGCGGCGCTCCTGGAGCGCATGCTGAAGCGCGCGGCCATGTTCCTTCCGGGGCTCGATGGCTTGCAGGCACTGCGCGTCTGGACGGGGCTGCGTCCGGCGACACCCGATGGTCTGCCCTTGCTGGGGCCTCATCCGGAGAAGCCGTGGCTCTGGCTGGCTTGTGGCCATGAGGGGCTCGGTATCACCACCGCCACGGGCAGCGCGCGACTGGTGGCGGACCAACTGCTCGGGCGCACCAGCGCCATCGATGCGCGTCCGTATTCACCCGCGCGGTTCCTGACGGCGTCCTCTCGGGAGGTCGCTCATGCGTGAGCCCGCGTCGAAGGCCACCACGCGCGTCACCCTGCGCATCAACGGACGTGCTGTCACAGTGCCGGCGGGAACGTCGGTCGCGGCGGCGCTGGCGATGACGGACAGCTTCGTCAGTCGCGCCGACTTGAGCGGGCGCCCCCGAGGGCCCCTCTGCGGAATGGGTGTCTGCTTCGAGTGCCGAGCCACCATCGATGGTGTACCCGAAGTTCTCATGTGCCTGACGCCGTGCCGTGAGGACCAGGAGGTGGTGACCGATGCGTGAGGCCTGTGACCTCGTGGTCGTCGGCGCCGGACCTGGCGGACTCGCCGCCGCTTGCCGTGCGGCCGAGGCGGGGCTGGATGTGCTCGTCCTCGACGCCCAGCCCGAGCCCGGTGGTCAGGTCTGGAGAAGCGAGGCCCGAAAGGGCGCGAATCGCCTCGCGCGTCGGTGGCTCACCCGCTTCGCCGCGTCGGGCGCTCGCTTCCGTCCAGGCGCCCGCGTCGTCGCCGCGCCCGAGCCGGGCGTGCTCCTGGTCGAAGAGGGCTCCTCCTCGTTCGCGGTGCGCTACGGCCGCGCGGTGCTCGCCACTGGCGCACGCGAGCGCTTCCTCCCGTTCCCCGGTTGGACACTGCCGGGCGTGCTGGGCGTCAGCGGCCTCCAGGTGCTCGTCAAGGATGGCCTCCCCATTCGAGGCAAGCGCGTGGTGCTCGCCGGAACGGGCCCGCTGTTGCTCGCCGCCGCCGCGACGATTCACGCCCACGGTGGCGAGGTCCTCTACATCGCCGAGCAGGCCTCCGCCGCGAGCCACTGGGGCTTCGCCCTCCAGCTCTGGCGACACCCGGCCAAGCTGCTCCAAGGCGCCTTGATGTCCGCGGCGCTCATCAGCGTGCCCACGTCCACGGACGCCTGGGTCATCGCCGCCGAAGGCGAGGGCCGGGTGGAGTCTGTCCGCCTGTCCGTGCGCGGTCGCGAGGAACAGCTGCGGTGCGACTACCTGGGCGCGGCCTACGGGCTCGTGCCCAATCTGGAAGTGGCCCGGTTGCTGGGCTGTGAGACCTCGGCCGGCGCGGTGGTCGTGAACGAGCGCCTGGAGACGCGAGTCCCCAAGGTCCACGCCGTGGGCGAGCTGCTCGGCATCGGCGGCGTGGACCAGGCGCTCGTCACCGGAGAGCTGGCCGGACTCGTCGCCGCCGAGCAACCCATCCCCGTCGAGCTGGAGCGCACCTGGCATCGCGTCCGCGCGTTCGCCGCCCAGCTCGCTCGGCATGACGCGCCACGCGCGGAGCTGCGACGACTGGCCACGCCCGACACGCTGCTGTGCCGCTGCGAGGACGTGCCCATGTCCGCGCTGGAGGGCTGTCAGAACCTGCGCGAGGCCCGGCTGTACGCCCGGCTGGGCATGGGCGCCTGTCAGGGCCGCACCTGCGGCACGGCGGCGCAAACCCTCTTCGGCTGGTCGGGCGAGGACGTGCGTCCACCGTGTCTTCCCGCGCGCATCGGCAGCCTGCGCCTTCCCTCGGACGTTTCCTCTACCCACGCGAGAGAGTCATGAACCTCTGGACTGGTGTCCTCCCCGCCATCACCACCCCCTTCAACGCGGACCTGTCCGTCGACCACGGCACGGTGCGCTCACACGTGCGCTGGCTGGTGTTGCAGGGCTGCACCGGCATCATCCCCTGCGGCTCACTGGGCGAGGGCGCGACGCTAAGCCAGGAGGAGAAGGTTGCGGTGATGCGCACGTGCGTGGACGCGGTGAAGGTGCCCGTCATCCCGGGCATCGCCGCCCTGTCCACGGCGGAGGCCGTGCGGCTGGCTCGCGCCGCGGAGGAGGCGGGCTGCGCCGGGCTGATGGTTTTGCCCCCGTATGTCTATTCCAGCGACTGGCGCGAGATGAAGGCCCACATGTCCGCAGTCCTGCGCGCCACGAAGCTGCCGTGCCTGCTCTACAACAACCCCGTCGCCTACAAGACGGACTTCACCCCCGCGCAGCTCGCGGAGCTGGCCGCCGAGCATGACAATGCGGTCGCCGTGAAGGAGTCCTCCACCGACGCCCGTCGCGTCACCGCCATTCGCGCCCTCCTGGGAGACCGGCTGGCCGTGGGCGTGGGCGTGGACGACTGCCTCGTCGAGGGCGTGGACGCAGGCGCGCGCTTCTGGGTGGCGGGGCTGGTCAATGCGTTCCCCGCCGAGTCCGTGCGACTGCTCGAGCTGGCCCTCGCCGGAAAGAAGCAGGCCGCCTTCGAGTTGTACCGCTGGTTCCTGCCGCTCTTGCGCCTGGACACCGTCACCCGGTTCGTCCAGCTCATCAAGCTGGTCCAGCAGGAAGTCGGCTGGGGCCACGAGCGGGTGCGTGGGCCTCGGCTGGAGCTGGCGGGTGCCGAGCGCGAGGAGTGTCTGCGCGTGCTGCGCGAGGCCCTGGCGAACCGGCCCGCTTTGTAGTTCCCCGTCGCGAAGTGTCCTGTATCGAAGCTGGAGGGGCGATGGGCCCCTCCCGGAGTGAGGTCGCCGCATGAGCTGGATGGGACTGTCCTTGATTGGCGCCGAACGTGGCGAGCCCGGTGGGCCGACGTTCACCGGCTGGAATCCCGCTGAGGGCGTGGCGCTCGAGCCTCGCTTCCACGGCGCGCGGCCCCATGAGGTGGAGCGGGCCTGCGTGCTCGCGGAGCAGGCCGCCCCCACGCTCGCGGCGCTGTCCTCACGTCAGCGCGCCGGGTTCCTGGAGCACATCGCCGAGGCGCTCCTCGCGGCGGAGGCGGACTTCCTCGCCGTGACGCCCAAGGAGACCGGACTCCCCCCCGCGCGCATCCAGGGAGAGCTGAGCCGCGCGGCCGGACAGTTCCGTCAGTTCGCTCGGCTGCTGGAGGAAGGCAGCTGGGTGGATGCGCGCATCGACCGGGCCCTGCCCGAACGCCGTCCCTTGCCGCGTCCGGACCTGCGCTCCCTGCTGCGCCCCGTGGGGCCGGTGGCCGTGTTCGGCGCGAGCAACTTCCCGCTCGCGTTCTCCGTCGCCGGAGGTGACACCGCGTCCGCGCTGGCCGCGGGCTGTCCCGTCGTCGCCAAGGCCCATCCCGCGCACCCAGCGACGTCGGAGCGCGCGGGCCTGGCCATCCGCGCGGCCGTGGCGGCGTATGGGCTGCACGAAGGCGTGTTCTCGCTCCTGTTCGACGCGGGCACGGAGGTGGGCGCCTCGCTCGTGAGTCACCCCGCCATCCGCGCCGTCGGCTTCACGGGCTCTCGTGGCGGAGGACGCGCGCTGATGGCGCTGGCCGCCGCTCGGCCTGTCCCCATTCCCGTCTTCGCGGAGATGGGCTCCATCAACCCCATCTTCCTCCTGCCGGAGGCGCTGGCCTCCCGTCCCCAGGCGATGGCGGACGCGCTGGCCATGTCCATCCTCCAGGGCGCGGGCCAGTTCTGCACCTCGCCTGGCCTGCTCGTGGCGGTGGAGGGCCCGGGGTACGAGGTCTTCCGCGCGCGGCTCGCGGAGAAGCTGGGGGCCGCCTCGGCCGTGCCCATGTTGACGCCCGCCATCGCCGAGCGCTTTCGCGAGGGCGTGAGCCATCTCGCCGCTCGCGCGGACACGCGGACCTGTGCACGGGGTGAGTCGAAGGCCGCGCTGGGCGCTGCCGCGCTGTTCGAGGCGGAGGCCCGCGTGGTGCTCGCCGAGAGCGCGCTCACGGAAGAGGTGTTCGGAAGCTGCGCGGTGCTGACGGTGGCGCGTGACGCGGCGGAGCTGGTGCGCGTGGCCTCCAGGCTGGAAGGCCAGCTCACCGCGACGGTGATGATGGATGCGGGAGACACGGCGCTGGCCTCCGAGCTGCTCCCCACGTTGTCGGACCGCGTGGGGCGCGTGCTGATGAATGGTGTCCCCACGGGCGTGGAGGTCTGCCCGGCCATGGTGCATGGCGGTCCCTTTCCGGCCAGCTCGGATGGCCGCTTCACCGCCGTGGGCACGGGCGCCATCCGCCGCTTCGTGCGGCCGGTGTGCTTCCAGGATGTGCCGGACGCGCTGCTCCCTCCGGAGCTGCGCGAGGCAAATCCCCTGAACCTGTGGCGAACGGTGGAAGGGCTACTGAAGCGAGAGTGACTCCCAGGTGTCCCGTCGTCACCCGGGAGTCACTCCCAGGCTTCACGGCGCCGCGTCGAAGCGGGACTCCAGCTTCACGCCCGCGAACGCCGCGCGGGACCTCACCATGGCGTAGTAGTAGACGCCGGTCAGCGGCGAGGGGATGTCCACCACCTCGTCGTTTCCAGGCAGATACGGCCGGTAGTCATACGCCGTCGTCGACGGCCACTGGTTGGCGCGGATGTAGAGGTCCGCGTTGCCCGTGCCGCCGCTCATCTGGAAGCGCAGGTTGCGCGCGCCGGCGGGCACCCAGAGGTAGAAGTACTGGATGTTGTTGCCGGCCAGCGGGCCCCGGTAGCAGCCGTTGTCCAGCATTCGGGTGTCCGCGCCCGTGCACTGCGTGCCGGTTCCAGGCCCCGGGCCCGGTTCCGGATTCGCGCAGGTGCTCGGGTCGGTCGCGGTGGAGACGCAGTCAATCCACTGGTGGAACTCCACGTCGTTCGCCGAGCCCAGGTTGTCCAGCGACGTGCGATACCCGGTGTAGTTCCCCGCGCGGAACTGGCCGACAAAGGTGTCCACCTGCGCCGGGTGGCGCTCGAACATGAAGCGCACCGCGAGGTAGCCCCAGTAGTACACGCGCTCGGTGCCACTGTTGTAGTCGTTGCGCAGAATCTGGCTGAGCTGGAAGCTCTTGCTGGTGCCCAGGTCCACCGCGGACGCGTTGTCGTCCTTCTTGGAGACGTACTCACCCAGCCCTTCAATCCACCAGATGGTGGGCTGGCTGATGCTGTCGCCGAAGCCGCCCTTCATGTTGAAGCGGCCATCCAGGTAGTGGACGTACTCGTGGCGCAGGTTCCAGATTTCGAACGCGGGCCGAACCCACTCCGCCTCGTAGGCGATGAAGCGGGCCTGGTTGCCGGACGCCGCCGGGTCTCCCTCCAGGTACATGCCGCCGTTGTTCGTGTCGATGCCGAACAGCGCGCCGGCATACGTCTGGTAGTCCAGGCTGCTGTCGAAGATGACCATCTCCAGCGACGTGTTGTTGTCACTGGCGACGGGCAGGCGGCCCGTCTTCAGCTTGTCGTGGAAGTAGGACTCCTGCGTGGCGAGCTGGCCACAGCTCTGCGTGAGCTGCGTGGCCGTCATCTCCTGGGCGCGCATGCGCAGCGTGGCGCCGCAGTTGTGCGTCACGCGGAGCACCGCCTGCTCCAGCGCCCGCCGGAAGTCGCAGATGCCGTAGTACGCGCAGTTGGCGCCGTCGTAGTAGTCGGCCATCTCCGCAGCGCCCACCCAGACGCCCGCGGTGGGGCCCGTCATCGAGTGGCTGGTGATGAGCGCCTTCACTTTGGGGCGCGTCTTCGTCTGCACCGTCCCCGGGTACTGGAGGAAGCGGGACAGCTCGCGGGCCGCGTTGACGGAGAGGTATTGGTTGTCGGTGCCCAGCAGGTGCTCGGTGCGCAGGCCGAAGGAGTCCAGCGAGTCGATGATGGACGAATCCTGCTGCACGGCCGCCACGAAGTCGTCGTTGTAGTGGCCGCGGAACAGGCCGACGAAGACGTTGTTGGTGGCGCTGCGCATGTACCAGGAGGCCAGGGTGGTGTCGTTGAAGCGGTCCAGCAGGCCCTTGAAGGTGCCCAGGTGCCGCGCGTTCTCCCCCGCGCTGTCGATGAGCGTGACGAACTCCCGAAGCACCGCGCCGTGGTCGTCGTTGACGTCCCGGAAGTGGCTGTTGGCCACGAAGGCGGCCAGGGCCGGGCGGATGGCATTGGCCAGCGCTGTGCCGTAACTGCCCACGACGTCCGGGGCGTAGTACTGCACGTAGTACCCCGCGCGCAGGAACATGATGAGCTGGAGCGTCTGGCCGTTGTTGTTGCCCCCGTAGCCTTGCGCGCTGGTGGTGAACGCGTTGGCGATGGTGACCATCTTGCTCTCGATGAACACCTGCCGGGCGAGCGTGCCCGTGACGCTGAACAGCGTGTTGATGCACTCCGTCGAGGAGCCCTTCACCAGCGTGACGAGCGCCGTCCCGGTGGCGGACCCGAAGGCCGCCGTGTCACACGCCAGCAGAAAGCGCTTCGGTGCGGGTGGGGTGAGGGCCTGACGCAGCTGCTCCGGGGAGACATCCGGCTGCCGCTCGTCGGGTTGGATGCGTTGGTGCGCGTGCTCCAGTCCATGGACGCGCTGAGCAGGATCGGCCGGGAGAGGACCTCCGGGACGGGCGTCCGCTCCGGGTGCGAACAGGATGAGACAACAGATGGCGAGGACGATGTGACAGCGACACCAATCCGTGACTGGACTGCGCATGGCTTCGTGCTCCGCGAATGGGGGGGCTTGCCGCACGGTGTCGTCCGTTCCGAGTGACACCGACGTGGGTTTCACGCGGTGTTCAAGGTATTCGCGAGCAAGTGTGACATTCTTGTGTCTTTCCCATGTGGGGACGAATGGAAACCACCAAAACGCGTGAAACCTTGGAGCACTGGCGGATGGGATTCATGGGACGGGTGGCGAATCCGCTGTTCGCGGAGGAGCTGTTCGACCGGGTGCCAGACATCGTCTTCTCGGTGAAGGACATCCGGGGGCGCTACGTGTGCATCAGCGAGGCGTGCGCGGAGCGCTGTGGCCTGAAGAGCAAGGCGGCGGCGGTGGGGCGCACGGCGCACGAGCTGTTCCCCCAGCACATGGCGGACCGGTACGTGCGACAGGACGAGAAGGTGTTCCGGACGGGGCGCGCAATCGTGGACAACCTGGACCTGACGTTGTTCAACAACCGCAAGCCGGGCTGGTGTCTGACGAGCAAGGTGCCGCTGTTCAATGCCGCGGGCGAGGTGATGGGGCTGGCGTGTCTGTCCAAGGACGTGCACGAGCCGGGGCGCGCGGGGCTCGTGGACGAGCGCTTCGCGGGGACCATCGACTACATCCAGGCAAACCATGGGGAACGGCTGCGCATCGACTCGCTGGCGCGACGGGCGGGGATGTCCGCGGCGCAGTTCGAGCGGCGGATGCGGCGCATCTTCCAGCTGTCGGCCGGGCAGTTCATCATGAAGACTCGCATCGGCGCGGCGGCGGTGCGGCTGGTGGAGGATGCGCAGCCCATCGCCGCCATCGCTCTGGCGGTGGGTTTCTGTGACCAGAGCGCGCTGTCTCGCCAGTTCAAGCAGGTGACGGGGCTGAGCCCGCGACAGTACCGGCAGCTCGTCGTCGCCACGTCCGTTCCGGGAGCGCCACCGGGCAAGCGGGCTCGCTGAAGCCAGGCCACCGTGATGCCGTTGACGTCGAGAATCGTCTTCGATGGGTTCGGGAAGTTGCGTCCTCCCACCTCGCGCGTGTCAATCCATACGGAGGGCACGCAACATGCCGCATCAATGCGACACGGGCGGTGAGGGCTCACGCGTTTCGGGGTCGTGGTGGTTCAGCGTCTGCTCCGCCTGTTCGCGATGGAGGCGCATCGTGGCCGTCTCCTCCTCTTCCGTCCGCTGGCGCCGCTTCACCAGGCCCTGCGTCTCATCCACGAACCAGAACACCACCCGGAAGAAAGCCGCGATGACAGTGATGAGCAGCGTGGACAGCACCCAGCTGAGCACGTAGCCGGGCCAGCCTCCCACGGTCACCCGAATGACGTTCGTCCCCGTGAGTGGCACCAGGACGAAGGCCACGTAGTGCGACACGCAGTAGGGGCACGACACCAGGTAGCCCAGCCACGATTCCTTGCCCCCCAGCCGCGCGCGCAGCGACGCGAAGATGCGCTCCCGGGACAGCGTCTGCGACACGCCCATCACCACGGCGGAGACGGCGAAGAGCTGGAAGAGGTCCCCCATGCCGCCAAGGTGGCGATGACGCACCGGGCAAGAAACAGCGGGCCCCCATGAAGGGCCCCGCCCGCCCGCTCCCCCTG
>NZ_JAAEAH010000130.1 GCF_010998615.1 Myxococcus sp. CA023
CCCCGCGGCGGTGCGCGCGCCCGTCGTGCCCGCCGCGCCCCCGCCGCGCCCCGTGCAGGCCGCGCCGGTGATGGCGCGGGCACCCATTGCCCCGCCGCCGCCCGCTCCACCTCCGCCCGCGCCTCCACCGTCCGCCCCGGCCATGCGCCGGGCCGCGGCGGCGCCCACCTATTCCAGCGCGGAGTTCGTCGGCCTGGAGCGGCGTTCGGATGACCGCATCCACGCGGACGTGAAGGTGACGCTGCAGAACGCGGGCATCTTCACCGACCACCGCATCATCAACCTGTCATCGGGCGGACTGTTCATCGCCACGGACAAGCCGCTGCGGCTGGGGACCTTGGTGGAACTCACCTTGCGCTTCGATGAGCCGCCCCGGGTGCTGACACTCCGCAGCTCCGTCATCTGGGAGAATTCGCTGGAGGACGGAAAGAACCCGCGCGGCTACGGGTTGCGTCTGAGCCACCTTCGCCCGGAGGAGAAGGAGTTCGTGCAGAAGTATCTGGCTCGCGCAAAGGACCTGAAGAAGAAGCCCTGAGGCCAGGCGCTACAGCATCTGCCCCAGGAAGACGGCGCCCATCATCACGTAGACGGCCATCACGGCCATGACAGCCTTCAACTCCAGGTCATCGCGGTCCATCAGGTTCTTGAAGTTCATCATCGTGCCCTCCGAGTGTTGCCCCTCGCCCTTCCATACGGGGTGCGGAAAAACCCATTGCGTCCGCCGCCGCCGGCTCCGCTGAAGTTCCCTTGCGGATGGTGCGGTGGACTCAGAGGATGACCGCCGTGTCCACCGCCTCCGCCGAATACCGGCTGCTCGAAGCGATGCCGCTCCCCACCGCCCTCATCCGCGGCGAACAGGTGCTACGGGTCAACGCGGCGCTCGCCACCCTGCTGGGCGTTCCGGCGTCGGAGCTGGAAGCCCTGTCGCTCTCCGAAAGCATCCGCCGCTTCGTCCCCGCGGAACGCGGCTGGGTGGAGCCGCTGTATGAATCCCTCGTCCGCGGTGGGCCGCTGCCCGAAGGCCCCGTGTGGGTGCGCGTGCAGCCGGCGAACGGCCCCCAGCGCACGCTGGCCCTGAGGCATGCGCCCGGAGCGCACCCGGACGAGCTGGTGGTGGTGCTGCTGGAGGCGGAAGCGGAGGACTCCGTGCGGCGCCTCACGGAGGCGTTGGTGGCGGCCGCCGCGACGATGCTGCGCTGCCGCGACGAGCGGTCGGTGCTGGAGACGGCCGTGGACGCCATCTACCGCCAGGGCTTCTCCGTGTCCGTCGTCTACGTGGACGGCGACGCCTTCCGGTACGGGCCCCTGCGGCAGAACCCCTTCATCGTGGCCGAGGCCGAGCAGCTCTACGGCATGCCCCTGGCGGACGTGCGCATTCCGAATGCCGCGCTGCCGCACTTCCTGGAGGTGCTCGAGCGGCGCAAGGCGGCCTTCCACCACGACATGCTCGGCGTGGCGCGCTTCCCGCCTTCCGCCAACGGGGAGAGCACCGTGTGCCAGCTGCATCCACCGGACATGCGCGGGCTGGACGCGCCCATCCTCGTGGACGGGCATCCGTTCGGCGTGCTCTCCGTGCAGGGCCCCGCCCTCACCCCCGCGGGCGCCAGCACCCTGGAGCTGTTCGCGCAGCTGGTGGGCGGCGCGCTGGAGAACGTTCGTCACCACCAGACGTCCGCGGTGCGGCTGGAGGAGGTGTCCCGGCTCCAGGACGAGTTGGTGGCGCGCGAGCGGCTGGAGGTGCTGGGCGAGGCCGCGGGCGTCGTGGCCCACGAGGTGCGCAATCCCCTGGGCGCCATCCTCAACGCGGTGGCGGTGCTGCGCCGCGAGGCCCACCTGGGGCCCACGGGACAAGCCGCGGTGGGCATGCTGGAGGAGGAGGCCATCCGGCTGGAGGACATCGTCCGGGACCTGCTGGACGTGGTGCGCCCGTTGGAGCCGCGCCCCCGCCCCGTGCAGCTGGGCGAGCTGGTGCGCCGGGCGCTGGGGCAGATGCATGGCCCGCCGGACGCCCCCACGCTGCGCTTCAGCGTGGACGAGGCCGCGGAGACGCCTCCACTCGAAGGGGACGAGACGCTGCTCCAACTGGCGGTGACGCACCTGGTGCGCAACGCCGTGCAGGCCTCCCCCGCGGGCGGCAAGGTACGGATGACGGTGGAGCCCGCGGACGGCGGCGTGCGCCTGGTGGTGGAGGACGAAGGGCCCGGCATTCCCGACGTGGACCCGCAGCGTGTCTTCCAGCCTTTCTTCCTCACCCGCGCCAACGGACGGGGGCTGGGGCTGGCCATTGTCCGGCGCGTGGTGCTCGCGCATGAGGGCAGCGTGCGCGCCAGCAGCCGGCCTCGCGGCGGTGCTCGCTTCGAGCTGTGGCTGCCGCGAGCGCCTAGCCGTATGCCTCCCGTTTGATGCGCTTGTCCTCGATGCCCAGCGCGTGGAGGTGGCCCAGCACCGTCTCCATGAAGCGCGGCGTGGAGGGCGTGCGCGTCTCCAGCGCCTTGCGCCGGTCCCACGGAGTAATCGCCGGGCCGCAGGCGTACACCAGGCACGTCTCCCGGTCCTGAATCAGCTCTTCCAGCAGGGACTGGTGGACGCGGCCCTTCCGCACGGCGGCGCCGAAGCGCGACTCATCCGTCTCGCGGGTGAGCGTGTGCACCACGCGCACGCGGTCCGGGTGCTCGCGCTCCAGGGCGGCCAGCTCTTCGCCGTACAGCACGTCCCCCCACGTCTTGTTGGAGAAGAGGAAGGTGTGGCGCAGCTTCAGCCCCCGGTGGAGCGCATCCTTGAGGATGGCGAAGTTGGGCACCGCGCCGGAACCGGCCACCAGGTGGACAACGTGCTCCGTGCGCTCCTCCACGTCCTCCGGCAGCACGTAGGGCCCCATGAAGGCCATCACCTTCATCCGCGCGCCGGTGAGCCGGCCATGCACGAGGTAGGGCGACAAGAGCGGCGGATAGCGGGTGAGGCCGGGGATGAACTCCTCGTCCTTCACGGTGATGGCCACCAGCGGCTCGTGTGGCGCGGAGGCGAGCGAGTAGGAACGCTGCGGTTCCTTCCGCCCCTTCTGCTCCTGGAGGTAGGCTGACAGGCGGCCCAATGCGGGGAACTGGTGCGGGTCGATGTTGAGGAACTGCCCGGCCTTGTAATCCAGCGGGACTCCGCCGAAATCCAGGAACAGCGTCGCCGTGTCGTGCGTGTCCATCCGCACGTGGTCGACGGTGACCTCGTATTCCACGGGCTTCCTGGCGCGCGACGCGCGGGCTTCGACCAGACTCATGCGCCCTCCCATAGCCAACCCGCATGGAGGGTGGGAAGAGGGGAAGGAAAAACCGTCCCGCCCCCCAGTCCCACATGAGCGTTGGCTGTACGACGGCCCGCCCGGCAGGCGAGGCACCGGGACAGGAGGGGTGCTGACGCGCGACACTTGTCGGAACTACATCTGCGGGTGGAGCGTTGAGGGCCTGGGACGACTGCCCCCCTGTGCTAGAGGCGACCGACACGTGCTGCGCATTCTCTTTCTCCTGATGTCGAAGCTGCCAGAAGGCGCCCGCCAGCAGATGGTCCGCGCCCTGATGAACGGCGTCTGGGCCACCCTGGCGAACGAGAAGGTCCTGGGGCGGGAGAACATCCCGGACCAGCCCTGCCTCTTTCTCTGCAACCACCTGTCCAACGCGGACGGCTTCACGCTGGACCGGGCCTTCCGGCCGCGCAAGGTCGTCTTCCTGGCCGGGGTGAAGCTGAAGAGCACGGTGATGACGCGCCTGGCCTCGGAGACGATGGAGACCATCGCCATCAAGCCCAACTCGCCCGACATCGAGGCGATGCGGCGGGCGCTGGACACCATCAAGGCCGGCAAGTCGGTGCTCATCTTCCCGGAAGGCGCGCGCAGCCGCACGGGCACCCTCACCCAGGCGAAGAAGGGCCTGTCGCTGATTGCCAAGCGCGCGGGCGTGCCCGTGGTGCCGGTGGCGTTGCAGGGCACGGAGAAGCTGATGCCCATCAACGACTCGGACATGGGCGGCGAGCGGCTCTTCAAAGCCGACGTATTCGTGCGCTTCGGCCCGCCCTTCCGCGTGGAGGCGCTGGAGGCCGAGGTGGCGGGCGCCGAGGACCCGCGCCAGGCCCTGGTGGATGCGATGATGCGCCGGGTGGCGGAGCTGCTGCCGCCCGAGTACCGCGGCTTCTACGCGGATACCCCCGCTCCGGCGGCTCCGGCCCAGGACTGGGAGCGGCCTTCCGCGCCCGCGTCCTGAATGAAGCATTGCGGCGCGCGCCGGGACGCGGACAATGGACGCTCCCGTGACACGCGCCCGCACCGACGAACAGCTCTTTGTCTCCACCCTCCCCGGCCTGGAGCCCGCCCTGGAGGCAGAAGCCTCCGCGCTGGGCTGGAAGCCCCGCCGCGTGGACGGAGGCGTGGAGCTGGAGGGCCCGGCCGGCCTGCACCAGGACGCCAACCTGCGCCTTCGCTGCGCCAGCCGGGTGCTGCTGCGCCTGGGCCACTTCCGCGCGGGAGACTCCGACACCCTCTCCGACCGGCTGGCTGAACTGGACCTGTCTCACGTCTGGGATGGACGCTCGCCACCGAAGCTATCGGTGAGCCTGAACCGCTCCCCCGTGCCAGGGCCCGACGTGGTGTTCTCCGCGGCGGCGTATGCGTGGAACGTGCCCTCGGTGGAGCGCGCGGGGCCGCTCGATGAAGAGGGCGGAGGCCCGGGCCTGACGTTGCTGGTGCGGGTGGATGGCGACGCGTTCACCGTGAGCGCCGACACCAGCGGGGACGCGCTGCACCGCCGGGGCTACCGCCAGGAAGTGAGCCGCGCGCCCCTGCGTGAGACGCTGGCGGCGGGCATCCTCCGGCTGGCGGGCTACGACGGCTCGCAGCCCCTGGTAGACCCGATGTGCGGCTCGGGCACCTTCCTGGTGGAGGCCGCGTGGATGGCCATGCGCCGGGCGCCAGGACTGCTGCGCGCCTTCGCCTTCGAGTCCTTCCCCTCCTTTGATGCCCAAGCATGGGCCGGACGCAAGGCGCGCGCGGAGGCAGACGCGAGGCCCGCGCCAGGAGCGGCGATTCATGGCTACGACATCAACGCGGGCTCGCTGGGAACGGCGCGGCGCAATGCCCGGCGCGCGGGGGTGACCCTCGCGTTGGAACGGCAGGACGCGCGGACGCTGAAGGCGCCCGTGGAAGGCCCGGGGTTGGTGGTGGTGAATCCGCCCTACGGCAAGCGCGTGGGCGAAGCCGAAGACCTGCCCGCGCTGTACCGGGCCCTGGGGAACACGCTGCGCCAGGGCTTCGCGGGGTGGCGCGCGGCGGTCATCCTTCCGGATGAGGCGGCGCTGGTGAAGGCGCTGGGACTGACGGGCGCGCGAAGCCTTCCGGTGAAGAACGGCGGGCTCAAGTGCCGGCTGCTGCTGTCGGGGCTGGATGTGACGTGAGGCCCAGGCCATGCGTTCGAGGTCCTCCTCTACAGCAAGGACCTGGGTACGCCGATGCGCGCTGGAATCCACCCCACCCCCACGAAGCACGCCCGCCCCGACTGAGGAACGATGACCGCCCTGCCGCTCGGGGGGCAGGCGCGGAGTCCTCGGTGGAACGCCCACGATGGCGGCCATCCGGATGCACCGCGCCGCAGTGCCGTGGTAACGCGGGCCTGTGGAAACGTGGTTCACGCCCTTCGAGCCGAAGCCCCTCGCGGACGAACTCCCCGAGTGCTTCCCAAACCCCTTCGACGAGGGCGCGCCCCACGCGCTGGCGCGCCGGGCGGCGGAATGGCTCCAGCGGGAGCTCCGGGCAGGTCATCTCGCGCCTGGACTCGAGGCCTCGTGCCTCGACACGTCCGAGGGTGGAAAGATGTTCGGCATCCTCGTGGTCCAGGCGCCTGACGGACGCGTCGGATTCCTCCGCGCCTTCTCGGGCATGCTTGACGGGCGATGGGACCTCCCCGGTTTCGTGCCTCCCCTCTTCGCCCGTGACGAGCGCGAGCGGCTGGAGCCCGCGGGTGACGCCCTGGTGAAGCGCCTGATGGCCCGTGAGGCGTCCTTCCGCCAGTCCCCCGAGCGCGCCTCCGTCCTGACCGCGCACGACGCGTTGCAAGCGCGCCACACCGAGGCCCGCGCGGCGCTGCGCGCCACACACGACGCCCAGAAGAAGCAGCGCCATGCGAGGCGCACGGACGTCATGGCCTCGGACTCGCTGAGTGAGGAGGCGAAGCGAGCGGCGCTGCATGCGCTCGACCAGGAAAGCCGGGGGGACAAGGCGGAACTCCGGAGGCTGGAGGCGAAACACGACGAGGCGCAGCGGGCGCTCGCGCCCCAGCGGGCCCGCATGGAGCGGCGGCTTCGCGCCATGGAGCGACTGCGGCGCATCGTCTGCCGTGCGCTGATGAAGCGCCTGCACGACACCTACGTGGTGCCCAATGCACGTGGAGAACACCGGCACCTGCGCGACCTCTACGCCAGAGGCGAGCCCCCATCGGGCGCGGCGGACTGCGCCGGGCCCAAGCTCCTGGCGCATGCCCTCACCCAGGGCTTCCGTCCGCTCGCGCTCGCCGAGTTCTGGTGGGGGGCTCCTCCTCCCGCGGGAGGCCGGGCCGCCGGCGCGTACTACCCCGCTTGCAAGGACAAGTGCGGGCCGCTGCTGCCGTACATGCTGGACGGTCTCCCTGTCTCCGCGCCCCGGCCCTTCACGGTGCCCGTGCTGCCGTCACGAGGGCTGGACATCGTCTTCGAGGACGAATGGCTCGTGGTGGTGGAGAAGCCGGAGGGACTGCTCTCCGTTCCCGCGAAGGACGTCTCGGTGGAGGACTCCGTGCTGGCCCGGCTGCGCGCGAGAGTTCCAGAAGCGGCGGGGACGATGCTCGCGCACCGGCTCGACCTGGACACGTCGGGGCTGCTCGTCGCGGCGAAGGACGCGCGCACCTACGCGGCCTTGCAACGCCAGTTCGCCGGGCGCGAGGTGCACAAGCGCTACGCCGCATGGGTCGAAGGCAACGTCCAGGGCGAGCGCGGCACCATCGACTTTCCCATGCGCGTGGACCTGGACGACCGGCCCCGGCAGATTCACGACCCCGTGCACGGCAAGCCCGCGGTGACGGAGTGGCACGTGATTGAACGCAGCCACGGCCGCACGAAGGTGGCCCTCTTCCCGCTCACCGGGAGGACGCACCAGTTGCGCGTTCACGCAGCCCATCCGCTTGGCCTTGGCGCGCCCATCGTCGGCGACCGCCTCTATGGGCACCCGGGTCCCCGATTGCATCTGCATGCGGAGGCCCTGTCGTTCCAGCACCCTGTCACGGGGCAGCGCCTCACGCTGGAGCGGCCGGCTCCCTTCTGACGTCGCGTATCTCGACCGCAAGCCTGCGCTGCACGAGGGCGCCGCGACGCCAATCCAGGCCGGGCGTACGCCTGCGGCGCAGTGCGGCTCACGTACCGGAGACGTCCGAAGCCACCACCGGCTCGGAGGCATCTTCGGAGGCATCCGGCTCCGGCGCGGAGACGGTCTCCACCGCGGCCGACACCGCCGGCTTCACGCCCAGCTCACGCGTCAGCTTGGGATTCACCCCGGTCTCCGCCAACAGCCGCTCCAGTTGCATGCGCGCGCGCCGGTTCTCCCGGTGTACGCGGCGCCCCAGAATCAGCTCGTTCTTCAGCGAGTGCTCCCAGCCCGTCAGCTCCGTCACCGTCACCTGGTAGCCGAAAGCCTCCAGCGTCAGCGCGCGGATGACGTTCGTCAGGTGCGAGCCGAACTCGCGCCGGTGCCAGGCATGCGCGTACAGCAGCGACATGCTGCCGCTGCTGGCCACGACGGGGCGCTTCTCCTTGAGCTGCGCGGACACCTCCGCCTGGCAGCACGGCACCACCGCGACGTGGTCCGCGCCATGGCGGATGGCCGCGACGAGTGCATCATCCGTGGCCGTGTCACATGCGTGCAGCGCCATCAGCAGGTGGATGCGCTCTGGGTACTGCGCCGTGTCGATGTGCGCCGTCTGGAACTGCATCCGCGTGAAGCCCAGCCGCTGGGCGCGGCCCTGGGCCCGCTCCGTCAGGTCCGGCCGGCCTTCAATGGACAGCAGCGTGCCGCTGGCGGCGCCCTTGAGGAACAGCTCGTAGAGGACGAAGCCCAGGTAGGCGTTGCCGCTGCCCGCGTCCACCATCACCGCGTTCGGGTGGCGCGCCTGGACATCCTCCACGGCGGGACGCAGCAAGCCCATCAGGTGGTTCACCTGCTTGAGCTTGCGCAGCGCGTCCGCGTTGAGGTGCCCCTCGCGCGTGAGCAGATGCAGCTCGCGCAGCAGCGCGGGGGACTGGTCCGGCAGCAGCTCCCGCCGGACCTGCGAAGCTTTGACGTTGCGCCTCAGACGGACACCACCTCGAGGACCTCGGGAATCATTTCCCGCAGGCGCCCCTCGATGCCCATCTTCAGCGTCGCCGTGGACGACGGACATCCCGCGCACGCCCCCTTCATGTGCAGGTAGACGATGCCGTCCTCGAAGCGGTCCAGGGTGATGTCACCACCGTCCATGGCCACCGCCGGGCGGATTTCGTTGTCCAGGATGTCCTGGATGCGCCCTTCCACCGTGCCACCACCGGACGGTCCCGATGCCTCGCGGGCCGCCGCCAGCGCCGCCTCGTCCACCACCGGCTCGTTGGCCGTCAGGTGGGTGTCCAGCGTGGACATAACCTCGTCATTGAGCTCGTCCCACTCGCCCTCGTCACCCTTCGTCACCGTCACGAAGTTGGTGCCAATCATCACCGCCGTGACGCCGCGCACGTCCATCAGCTTGCGCGCCAACGGGGACTTCGCCTGGGCGTCCTCGGGGTTCGTGAAGTTCACCGCCCCGCCCGCCAATAACCGCCGGTCCACCACGTACTTCAGCGTGCTGGGGTTCGGGGTCCACTCGAGCTGGATGTTCACCGACATTCAAATCTCCTTGGACGACTCCTCTAAGGCGCTCGCGGCCCCATAGCAACCCGGGTCGCGGGCTGGCAATCGCCCTCGCCCCCGTCCCCTCCACTCCGGCATCAACCCGCAATCCCAGAAATACATGAACTCATAGTGGATTTAGCGTAGACTGGGGGCATGTCCCCGCCACCGCCCCGCGTACCCGCCAGCGTGTTCGAGGGGTTCTTCGTGCGGGGTCTCCAGGCGGAGGGCCGGCTGGCCCAGGAACTGGAGGCGCTGGGGTACGACAGCCGAAAGCCGGAGTTGGACTACCCCATTGCTCTCTGGCAGCGGGCGATAGCCCTGGCACGGCGGGAGCGATACGCGGAGCTCGGTGACGAGGAGGCCTACCGGCAGTTGGGCCGCCAGGGCGTCTTCGGCTTCGCGCAGACGCTGGTAGGCCGCGTGGCCGCGGTGGCCCTGCCCATGATTGGGCCTGCGCAGGCCCTGGAGCGGGTGCCTCGCTACCTGGCGATGATGGGCCGCTCGGACGTGGACGTCTCGATGTCCTCCGAAGGCGAGCGCGGCCGCCGCCTCTCCCTGTCGGACCGCTACAACCGGCCCGAGCTGATGGCGGGGGGCCTGGAAGGAATGTTGGAGATGGCCAACGCCCGGCCTCGAATCTCCGTGGAGGAGCGCAGCAGCGGGGGGTACCGTCTGTTCGTGCGCTGGTAGCCCGCCAGCCCCGCCCTGGAGCCCCGCGTGTCCTACCCGCCCAGACTCGCCCATCTCGCCACCCGCGCCGTGGTGGTGGCGAAGCTCGTCCCCACCTACGCGCAGGCCCACCACATCGACGAGGAAGAAGCAGCGCAGCGGCTGTCCAGTGCGCTCTCCGGACGGATGCTGCCTACGCTGCTGGATGTCACGTGGACCGCCATGCGCGGCAAGGCGAAGCGGCTCACCGACGATGGGCTGGTGGAGAAGGTGGCCGCCACCTTGAGTGAGCGGCCCCTGCGGCCGGGACGCATCGCCCCCGTGGGTCCGGCGCTCAGCGCCTTCTTCATCCTGGTGGACCTGGAGGTGGGCACCGCGGGTGACGCCGCGCGGCGGGTCATGGAATCGGACGAGGGACGCCGCCGGGGGGAGGAAGGACTGGCGGAAGCCGGACGCTTCCTCGCCGCGGAGCTGACTCGCGGGAAGTAGCGCCCGGACAGCCGTGGCAGCAGTGGGTACGCATCGTTATAGGCTCGCCCTGGCCCAGGCCCTGACGATGTCGACACCGCTCCCCACCACGCTGCGCATCCTGCGCTCCCTCACCGACATCCCCCGCGCCACGTGGGATGCGTTGGTGGACGCCCAGGCCACGCCGTTCCTGGAGTGGACCTTCCTCACCGCGCTGGAGGAGAGCGGCTGCGCGGTGCCGGCGCGGGGCTGGCACCCCCGGCACCTGACGCTCTGGCGCGGCTCGCGTCTGGTGGCCGCCGCGCCCGCCTATCTCAAGGACGACAGCGACGGGGAGTTCGTCTTCGACAGCCCCTGGGCCACCGCCGCCGAGCGCGCGGGCCTGCGCTACTACCCGAAGCTCGTGCTCGCCGTCCCCTTCACCCCCGCCACCGGGCGCCGCGTGCTGGTGGCCCCGGGCGAGGACCGCGCCGCGCGCGAGGCGGAGCTGTACGCCGCCGCCCAGGAGTTCGCCCGGGCCGAGCGCCTGTCCGGCATCCATGTCCTCTTTTCCACCGAGGAGGAACTGCCCGTCCTGGTGGCCCAGGGCTTCGCCGTGCGGCTGGGCGTGCAGTACCACTGGCGCAACCAGGGCTACCGGACGCTGGAGGACTTCCTCGCCCGCTTCCACGCCAAGCGCCGCAACCAACTGCGCCGGGAGCTGCGGGCCCTGACCGAGCACGGCATCGAGGTCCGCACCCTGCGCGGGGACGCGCTGGCGGACGCGGACGCGGACACCGTCTACCGCCTGTACGCCACCACGGTGGACAAGTACCCGTGGGGCCAGCGCTTCCTCACCCCGGACTTCTTCGCTCGCATGCTCGCCCGCTTCCGGCACCGCTGCGAATGGGTGGAGGCCCGCCGGGAAGGCCGGCTGGTGGCCGGTGCGTTCAATTTCACCGGTGCCAACGTTCTGTATGGCCGTTACTGGGGCTGCTTCGAGGAGCACCCCTTCCTTCACTTCAACGTCTGCCTGTACCACCCCATCTCGGAGGGCATCACCTCCGGGCTGGAGCGCTTCGAGCCGGGCGCGGGGGGAGAGCACAAGCTCACCCGAGGATTCGAGCCGCGCCTCACGTACAGTGCGCACCTGCTCCTCCACCCTGGCATGGACAAGGCCGTGCGCGGCTTCCTGGCCCACGAGCGGGCAGCCGTGGAAGGAAGCCTGCCCCAGTGGCGGGCGGAGACTGGTTTCAAGGAGGGGGACTGAAAATCCCCCGCCCGTTCAGCAAAGGGAGTCCGAACGACTTATGGCGCAGAAGCATGAGCACGACACCTCCGTCATCACGGAGTCCGCCCCCAAGCAGAAGCTCAAGAAACCGCCGCTCTACAAGGTGCTCCTGCACAACGACAACTACACGACCCGGGAGTTCGTCGTGGCCGTGCTCAAGGAGGTCTTCCACAAGTCGGAGACGGATGCCGTGCAGATCATGCTGCACGTTCATTACAACGGTGTCGGGGTGGCCGGCGTTTATACGTACGACGTCGCCGAAACGAAGATTCAGACGGTGGAGGCCGCGGCGCAGGAGAACGACATGCCGCTGCGACTCTCCATGGAACCCGAGGAAGGTTGAAACGTGGCAGGACCGCTGATTGCCAAAGAGTTGCAGGCCAGCTTCCGCACCGCCCTGGACGAGGCGCGGAAGATGCGCCACGAGTACCTGACGCTGGAACACCTGCTCCTGGCGCTCACCAGGGACGCGCGCACGCGCGAAGTCCTCAAGGGGTGCGGAGCCAACGTGAAGCAACTCCAGGAGCGCCTGGTCTCCTTCCTGGAGGAGACGGTTGAACGCCTGCCGGAGGGCGTGGACGCCGAGCCCCAGCAGACCATCGGCGTGGAGCGGGTGCTCCACCGCGCCGCCATGCACGCGCTGTCCGCCGAGCAGAAGCTCATCGACGGTGGGGACGTGCTGGTGGCCCTCTTCCGCGAGGACGAGAGCCACGCGCTCTACCTGCTCCAGCAGGAGGGCGTCACCCGGTTGGATTTGCTCAACTACATCTCCCACGGCGTCACCAAGGACGGCGAGGGTGAAGGTGAGGGCGAGGAGAGCGCCGGCCACGCTGCCCCCGCGGGCGACGACGACGAGGGCGAGTCCCCGAAGAAGAGCCCGCTCGAGGCCTACACGGTGCAGCTCAACATCGAGGCCAAGGAGGGGCGCATCGACCCGCTCATCGGCCGCGAGAAGGAGCTGGAGCGCACCATCCAGGTGCTCTGCCGCCGCCGGAAGAACAACCCGCTCTACGTGGGTGAAGCGGGCGTGGGCAAGACGGCCATCGCCGAAGGGCTGGCGCTGCACATCCACGAAGGCCGCGTGCCGGAGGTGCTGAAGGACGCTGTCGTCTACTCGCTGGACATGGGCGCGCTGCTCGCGGGCACCAAGTTCCGCGGCCAGTTCGAGGAGCGGCTCAAGGGTGTGCTCAAGGCCCTGAAGGAGCAGCCGAACGCCATCCTCTTCATCGACGAAATCCACACCATCGTCGGCGCGGGTGCCACCAGTGGCGGCTCCATGGACGCGTCCAACCTGCTCAAGCCCGCGCTGGCCAGCGGGCGGCTGCGCTGCATCGGCTCGACGACGTACCAGGAGTACAAGTCCGCCTTCGAGCGGGACCGGGCCCTGTCACGCCGCTTCCAGAAGATTGAGGTGGGCGAACCCTCCGTCGAGGACACCATCCTCATCCTGGAGGGGCTGAAGAGCCGCTACGAGGAGCACCACGGGGTGAAGTACCAGCCCGAGGCCATCCGCGCGGCGGCGGAGCTGTCCGCCAAACACATCAACGACCGGTTCCTGCCGGACAAGGCCATCGACGTCATCGACGAGACGGGCTCGGCCGAGCGGCTCAAGCCGGAGGGCCAGCGCTCCAACACCGTCAGCGGCGCGGACGTGGAGGCCGTCGTCGCGAAGATGGCGCGCATCCCCGCCAAGAGCGTGTCCGCCAGCGAGGGCGTGCAGCTGCAGAATCTGGAGAAGGAGCTCCAGGGCGTCATCTACGGACAGGACTCGGCCATCAAGGACCTGGTCAGCGCCATCATGCTGGCCCGCTCCGGACTGCGCGCGCCGGAGAAGCCCATTGGCTCGTTCCTCTTCTCCGGCCCCACGGGCGTGGGCAAGACGGAGCTGGCCAAGCAGCTGGCGCAGTCGCTGGGCGTGGAGTTCCTGCGCTACGACATGAGCGAGTACTCGGAGAAGCACACGGTGAGCCGGCTCATCGGCGCGCCGCCGGGCTACGTCGGCTTCGACCAGGGCGGCCTGCTCACGGACGCCGTGCGCAAGCACCCCTACGCGGTGGTGGTGCTGGATGAAATCGAGAAGGCCCACCCGGACCTCTTCAACATCCTGCTCCAGGTGATGGACCACGCGACGCTGACGGACAACAACGGCCGCAAGGCGGACTTCCGCAACATCGTCCTCATCCTCACCACCAACGCGGGCGCCCAGGAGATGAGCACCAAGGCCATTGGCTTCGGGGACCTCGCGAAGCCGGTGGACGCCACGCGCGCGAAGAAGGCGATTGAGCGCACCTTCACGCCGGAGTTCCGCAACCGCCTGGACGGGTGGATTCTCTTCTCCGGCCTACCGCCCGAGGTCATCCTCAAGGTCGTGGACAAGGAAGTGCGCCTGCTCCAGAAGATGCTGGACGAGAAGAAGGTGAAGCTGGCGCTGACGCCCGCCGCCCGCGCGTGGCTGGCCGAGCACGGCTATGACCCGGCCTTCGGCGCGCGGCCCATGGCCCGGCTGGTGGACAACTCGCTGAAGAAGCCGCTCGCCCAGGCGCTCCTCTTCGGGGACCTGAAGAATGGCGGCACCGCCCACTACGACGTGGAGGACGACAGCCTCAAGCTGCGCACGGAGCCCGCCACCGCCGAGGTGGCATAGTCCCCTGCCCGCGCTGGCCGCGGACATGACAAGGCCCCGGTCCCCTTCCCTGGGAGCCGGGGCCTTCGTCTGTCCGCCCGTGACAGTGGGCGAGCGACTACTCGACGCGGTAGCTCTTCACCGCGCTGGAGAGCTGCTCGGAGATGATTTGCAGCGTGGTGGCGGCCTCGCCGGTGGAGCCGATGCGGGCCACCGTCTCATCCATCATCTTGGACAAGTCATTCACCGCCAGGGTGATTTGGTTGATGCCCACGTTCTGCTGGCTGACGGCGGCGGCAATCTGCCGGACGGCGGCGGCGTTGTCCTGGACGATGGAGGACAGCTCGCGCAGGTTCTGCCCGCTGGTGCGCACCTGGGCCAGGCCCGACTCCATGCGCTCGGCGCCGCGCTCCGTGATTCGCACCGCCAACGTCACCTGGTTGGCGATGTCGTCCAGCAGCTCGCGCACGCGCGTGGTGGCTTCGATGGACTGGTCCGCCAGGGCGCGGATTTCGCGCGCCACCACGCCGAAGCCCTTGCCGTGCTCGCCGGAGCGGACGGACTCGATGGCGGCGTTGAGCGCCAGCATGTTGGACTGGTCCGCCAGGTCCTTCACCGTCTGGGTGATGCCACCAATCTGCTGCGTGCGCTCGCCCAGCTCGACGATTTTCTGGGCAATCTCCCCCACCTGGGCGCGGATGTCGTTGAGTCCCGCCATGGTGAGCTCGATGGAGGCCTCGCCGGACTTGGCCAGCGTGTCGGCGCGTTCGGCCACCGACAGCACGCTCTCCGCCTTCTGCGCGGCCAGCATGGAGGTCTGCTTGATTTCCTGCGCCGTCACCTGCGTCTCCTGCAGCGCCGCGGCCTGCCGGGAGATGGTCTGCGCCTGGTCCGTGGACGACGAATTCAGGTGCTTGGTGGACTGGGTGAGCGCCACGGCCGCCTGCTGGAGGTTGACCGTCACCTCGCGCAGCCGCTCCACCATCTGCGAGAAGGAGTTGGCCAGCCGGCCCACCTCGTCACCGCTCTTCACCTGGATGGGGCGCGTCAGGTCACCGGACTCCACGATGTGGCCGGCCACCTCCGTCAGGCTCTTCAGCGGGCCGACGATGCTGCGGCCGAACAGCGCGGACACCGCCACGCCCAGGGCCACCAGCAGCGCCGCGAAGCCCACCATCCGCACGCGCAGCGCGGACACCAGCTCGTCGATGTGGTCCCGGGACACGCCCACGTGCACCGAGCCCAGGCGGCCACCGGCCACCGGCGCCACCACGTCCATGGCGCGCAGGCGGAGGCCCCCGGCGTCCGCTTCCAGCACCGAGCCCGCGCCCGCGGTGGCGACCGCCTCCTTCAGCGCGTCCGGGAAGCCGTCCGGGAAGGTGTGGGCCACCACGTTGCCGGCCGAGTCTTGAATGAAGGCATAAGCCAGGTCCGAATGGCCCACGCTGGCGTCCAGCATGGGCTGGAGCGCGCTGGCCCCCGCCGCCACCCCC
>NZ_JAAEAH010000131.1 GCF_010998615.1 Myxococcus sp. CA023
GCGGGGGACTGTCCGGCGGGCTCCTCCGGCGGCAGCGGCGTCGGCGGGGGGACGGCGCGGGGGTGACAGGCGGACAACATGAGCAGCAGCAGGGCGACGTGGCGCATGGGCGAGGGGAAACTCTACCTTGCACCTCTTGGAGCGCGGCGCGTAGATTGCCCGCGCGCTCATGGCCCGCGAAAAGGACAACATCGCTCTCTCCGACGAGCACAACACTCGTGGAATCGAGCTGGCGGACCGGGGTTGGCTCGACGAGGCCATCAAGGAGTTCAAGAAGGCTATTGACCTCGACCCGAGCTCCGCGCACGCCCACGACAACCTGGCGACCGTCTACGCGGAGAAGAAGCTCTTCCGCGATGCCCTGTCGGAGTACCTCACCGCCCTGAAGCTGGAGCCGGAGAGCGCCACGGCGCACTACAACCTGGCCTGCTTCCTCTCCACCCACGCGGGGGAGATGGCGGTGGAGGAGTACAAGGAAGCCATCGAGTTGGACCCGGAGTATCCGGACGCCCACCTCAACCTGGGCCTCACCTACGCGGACCAGGGCCGCGTGGAGGAGGCGATGCGCGAGCTCCAGACGGCCATCGAGCTGGACTCCCAGGACGCCTTCCCCCGTCACGAGCTGGCCGCGCTGATGATGGACGAGGGCGACTACCGCTCCGCCATCACCCAGTTGAAGGAAGTGGTGCGCCTGGAGCCGGACAACTTCGAGGCGCAGCTGGATTTGGGCATCTGCTTCGCGCAGAAGGGCTTCTACGCGGAGGCGGAGCGCGCCTATGAGCGGGCGCGGGCGCTCAACCCGGAAGACCTGCTGCTCAACTACAACCTGTCCGCCCTGTTCGCGCTGTGGGGGCGTCCCAAGGACGCCGTGCAGTACCTGCAGAAGTCGCTCACCGCGGACCGGCCGAAGGTAATGGGGTGGCTGTCCACCGACCCCATGTTCGACGCCCTCAAGGGTGACCCGGACTTCGAAGCCTTGTTCTGAGCCATGGGCAACGAATGGTTGTTCCTGGGGTTGGCGATCCTCCTCGTATTCGCCAACGGCTTCTTCGTGGCGACCGAGTTCGCCATCGTGAAGATCCGCGCCACGCGGCTCCAGGCCCTGGTGGACGAAGGTGCGCCGGGCGCGCCCACGGCGATGAAGATGGTGGAGAAGCTGGACGCGTACCTCTCCGCCACGCAGTTCGGCATCACCCTGGCCTCCCTGGGCTTGGGCTGGCTGGGTGAGCCGGCCTTCGCGCGTTTGTTGGAGCCGGTGCTGGTGCCGTTGGTACCAGAGGGCGCCTCCGCCACGTTGGCCCACTCCGCGGCGGTGGTGATTGGCTTCAGCATCATCACCTTCCTGCACATCGTCCTCGGTGAGCTGGCGCCCAAGAGCCTGGCGATTCAGCGGCCCGAGGACACGACGCTCGCGGTGGCGCTGCCCATGCGGGTGTTCTACGTCCTGTTCTACCCGGCCATCGTCCTGCTCAACGGGCTGGCGGCGTGGGTGCTGCGCGTCTTCGGCCTCCAGGCGGTGGGGGAGGCGCACGAGGCGCACAGCGAGGACGAACTGCTGGTCATCCTCCACAGCTCGGCGCAGGCGGGCGCGATTACGACGGCGCGCGCGGAGCTGCTGGAGCGCGCGCTGGAGATGGCGCAGAAGACGGCGCGGCAGGTGATGGTTCCGCGCAACCAGGTGAAGTTCCTGGACGTCGAAGAGCCGCTGGAGAAGTGCATCGCGGATGCTCGCGCGTCGGGCCACACGTGGCTGCCGGTGTGCCGGGGCAATCTCGATGAGGTCGAGGGCGTGGTGAACGCCAAGGACCTCTTCTTCCTGCTGTCCCGGGGCGAGCTGCGCAGCCTGGCGCAGGTGCAGCGGCCGGTGCTGTTCATCCCCGAGGGCGCCACGCTGGAGCAGTTGCTGGCGGAGTTCCGGCGCCGGCGCCGGCAGACGGCGCTGGTGGTGGACGAGCACGGCGGCACGTCCGGGCTGGTGACGATTGCCGACGTGGTGGCGGAGGTGGTGGGAGACGTCGCGGAGCTGGGCCGCCGCATGGACGAGGTCCGCGCGCTACCTGGCGGCCGCTTCGAGCTGCCGGGCACCGCGCAGCTCGACGACCTGGAGGAGCGGCTGGACGTCAGCTTCGACCTGGACGAGGACGAAGAGGGCGAAGTGACGACCATCGCCGGCTACCTCATGACGAGGCTGGGCCGTGTTCCCGTGAAGGGGGACACGCTGCGGCTCGACATGTGGCGCATCGTCGTGGACGCGGTGGAAGGGCCACGCGTGGTGCGTGTCACCGTGGAGCCGCAGTCGCGGACGGCGCCCTCGCGCACCGCGTCGGACGGCTCTGCGGGCTCCGGTGAGCCGCCCTCGAGCGCCTCGAACGAGTCCTGAGCCCGTAGACGCTGGTTCCTGGCTGGGGCTTCTTCGCTGCGGGCGACCCTCGCTTCACGACGCGGCGGTTCTGTCTCGCCATTCCCGGGGTCATGATGCGTGCGTGATGCCCGGCACGCGCGGCTTCCATGCCGACGTTCGTGTGCTCGACGAGGCCCTCGCGCACCGCGTCGACACGCCTGCCTGTCAGGTGGACACGGGTGGGGCCGTGCCGAAGGAACCCAGCGTCTACCGAGAGCATGTCAGACCGGAATGCTACGTCCCGCCGGAAGGTCACGCGCTCGCGTGGCGCAACAGGACTCAACAGGGCTGAAGCAGCCACACCGGCGGGAGGACGTCATGGGAGCGTAGAAGCGCGGTGCACACGCCGCCGCCTCGCAGTGCGCGCGCTACAGCTACAGAGCACGTCTGCTCTGTCGCAGACCAGGCAACCGAACGTATGGCGATGCGTGGCATGGCCATGCTTGATCGTCTGGAAGGTGGCTGGTACTCCTTTCTGCTGAACGCTCCGAGGCCGATTTTTCGGCCTCGCGCGCGATTTTCTCCTCGTACCGAGCCCGCTCTAGGAGCCCGCTGGCATGCGAATCAAGCGGTTGGACATCACCGGCTTCAAGTCCTTCATGGAACGGAGCGTCTTCACGTTCGATGAAGGCGTGACGGGCATCGTCGGGCCCAACGGCTGCGGCAAGTCCAACGTCGTGGACGCCATCCGCTGGGTGATGGGTGAGCAGAGCGCGAAGAACCTCCGTGGCCGCGGCATGGAGGACGTCATCTTCAACGGCTCGGAGAACAAGCCGCCGCTGTCCATGGCGGAGGTGTCGCTCACGTTCATCGTGGATGACACGGACCAGCTCGCGCCCCAGTACCAGGGCTTCTCCGAAGTGACGGTGACGCGGCGCCTGTTCCGCAACGGCGACTCCGAGTACCTCATCAACAAGACGCTGTGCCGCCTGCTGGACATCACCGAGTTGTTCCTCGGTACCGGCGTGGGCACGAAGGCGTACTCCATCATCGAGCAGGGCCGCGTGGGCCTCATCGTGTCCAGCAAGCCGGAGGACCGGCGCCACCTGCTGGAGGAGGCCGCGGGCGTCACCAAGTACAAGGCCCGCCGCAAGGCCGCCGAGCGCAAGATGGAGGCGACCGACGCCAACCTGCTGCGCGTCACCGACATCACCAACGAGCTGGAGAAGCGGCTCGACGCGCTGTCGCGCCAGGCGAAGAAGGCGGAGAAGTACAAGAAGCTCAAGGCGCGCATGCGGGACATCGACCTGCACGCGGCCACCCACCGCCAGCTGGAGTTGATGGCGGAGAAGAAGATGCTCCAGTCGCGGCTGGAGAACCTGGGCTCCGAGGAACGGGAGAGCCTGGACCGGGTGAAGGAGCTGGAGGAGACCATCACCCGGCGCCGCACGGAGCTGGAGGCGGAAACCGCCGCGCTCCAGGCGCTGGCCGCGGAGGTGCACACGCTGGAGAGCTCCCTGCAGCGCGACACGCAGGAGATGACCTACGGCAAGCGCGACCTGGAGGAGACGCGGGCCCGCGTGGCCGCCGCCCAGGTGGAGCTGGACGGGCTCCTGGCGCGCAAGGCGGAGATGTCCGAGGCCATGGCCGCCCGCGAGGCGGAGCTGTCGGGCATCGCCGGCTCGTGGAAGGAGGACGAGGTCGCGATGCAGGTGGCGCAGGAGGAATTGCGCCGCGTGTCCCAGCTCCAGACGGAGGTGGCGCTGCGCCTGGAGCAGGAGCGCGCCGGCCTGGTGGCCGTGGCCACGCGCCTGGCCAACCACGAGAGCAACCTGGTCAACCTCGCCCGCCAGCGGGGGGATTTGGGCGCCCGCCGCGCGAAGCTCCAGGGCGAGCTGGAAACCCTGCGCGCCCAGGAGCAGACGCTGGAGAACGTCCGGGGCGACGTGGCGAAGCGGGTGGAGGACACCCGGCACCTCGCCGCGGAGCTGGCCGAGCGCAAGGGCCAGGAGGAGGACGCGCTCACCCGCACCCGCGCGGCCTTCACGGAGAACGAAATCGAGGTCATCGCGCTGCGGGAGGAGCTGAGTGACAAGCGCAGCCGCCTCTCCACGCTGGAAGACATCCAGAAGAACTACGACGGCTTCGACCGCGGCGTGCGCGCCGTGATGACGCGCGCCGGTGTGCAGGCCCGTGAGCAGGGCATTTTCGGCCTGGTCGCGGACGTCATCAACGTCACCCCGCGCTACGAGCGCGCGGTGGAGGCCGCCCTGGGGGAGCGGCTCCAGCACGTCATCGTCGAGAGCCGCGACAAGGGCGTGGAGCTGGTGGACTACCTCAAGGGCCACGCCGAGGGCCGGGGCAGCTTCCTCCCGGTGCCCGCGCTGGACACGCTGCCGGCCCCGCTGGAGCCGGACTTCAGCCAGCCTGGCGTGCTCGCGCATGCCCTGCGTGAGGTGACGTGTGAGGAGGCGCTGACGCCGCTCGTCCAACTGCTGCTGGGGGACGTCGTCATCGTCCAGGACGTGGCCACGGCGCGCGCGTGGACCGAGTCGGGTGGCCCGGCGTGCACGCTGGTGACGGTGGAGGGCGAGGTGTTCCGCCCGGACGGCACCATCGTCGGCGGTGAGAGCGAGGGCGCGGCGGTGGGCGCGCTCCAGAAGAAGCGCGAAATCGCCGAGCTGGCCACCGAGGTGGCCCGCGTGGAGGAGCGCTACAACGAGATTCTCACCCGGCACTACACGCTCCAGAAGCAGATGGGGCACGCGGAGGGCGTCCTCAAGGGGCTGGCGAAGAATCAGCACGCCGAGGAGCTGAACCTCGCCAGCCAGGAGAAGGACCTGCACAAGGCGGGCGAGGACCTGGCCCGCGTGCGCGAGCGGGTGCGGGCCCTGGAAGTGGAGGAGGGGCAGCTCACCCAGAGCCACCAGGCCCTGGAGCACGAGGAGGAGGCGAGCCGCGGCGAGGTGGCGCATGGTCAGGCGGACCGCGAGGGCCGCGAGGAGCGTGTGAAGCAGCTGGTGTCCGAACAGGAGTCGCTGCGCCTGCGCGCGGAGACGGCCAACGGCGAGCTGACGGGCCTGCGCATCAAGGTGGCCGCCGGCAGCGAGCGTGGCGAGTCGGCCCGCAAGGAGCTGGACAGCCTCGTCTCCCAGCGTCAGGACATGGAGACGCGCATCACCCGGCTCCAGGCCACGGTGGTGGAGGGTGGGGCGCGCGTCGAGGAGCTGGCGCGGCGCACGACGGACACCGAGGGCGGCCTGTCCCAGCGGGCCGAGGAGCACCGGCTCGCCGCGGAAGGGCTGGAGTCGCGCCGCGCGGCGCACACCACGGCCTCCGTGGAAGTGCGTGAGCAGGACGCGACGTTCCGCGAGCTGCGCGGCCGCGTGGACGAGCTGATGCAGGGCCTGTCGCAAATCTCGCTGCGGGAGCGCGAAATCGCCCTGGAGCTGGAGCACCTGGCGGCGGGCATCCGCGAGCGGCACCAGGTGGAGCTGGCGAACGAACTGCACAAGTACCACATGCTGGCCGCGCTGGCCCCGGAGACGGAGGCGGAGCTGAAGGACTTGCGCGCGCAAGTGGAGAAGATGGGGGAGATCAACCTCACCGCCATCGACGAGCACGCGGAGCTGTCCAAGCGCTACGACTTCCTCACCGCGCAGAAGAAGGACCTGCAGTCCTCCATCGAGCAGCTGAAGGAGGCCATCCAGCGCATCGACGCCACCAGCCGCGAGCGCTTCAAGCAGACCTTCGACGTGGTGAACGAGAAGTTCCAGGCCATCTTCCCGCGCCTGTTTGGCGGTGGCCGGGCCAGCCTCATCCTCACCAACGAGGGGCCGGGCGGGGAGCCGGGCGTGGAAATCGTCGCCCAGCCGCCCGGTAAGAAGCTGCAGAGCGTCAACCTGCTGTCGGGTGGCGAGAAGGCCCTCACCGCCGTGGGCCTCATCTTCGGCATCTTCCTCATCAAGCCGACGCCCTTCTGCCTCCTCGACGAGGTCGACGCGCCGTTGGATGAGGGCAACGTGGGCCGCTACAACGACATGGTGAAGGAGATGAGCAAGCAGTCGCAGTTCATCCTCATCACCCACAACAAGCGGACCATGGAGGTCTCCAACACCCTCTATGGCGTCACCATGGAGGAGCCGGGCATCTCCAAGCTCGTCAGCGTGCGCATGCGCGAGGCGGGCGCGGCCAACGACGACAAGGTGACGGCGGCGTAGGCCCGTCCCGGGCGGGCAGGGCACCGGGCCTCCGGTGTCCGCCCCGCGGCGACGGTTTCCCCCTCAGAAACACAGAAGGCGCGGGCCCCGGCTTCCGGGCTCCCGCGCCTTCGTGTTTTTCCGCCGTGGGGCGGGGGACTCCTAGAACTTCTTCTTCGGGCAGGCGGCCTTGTCCTGCGCGGCCATCTTCTCCGCGTCGGCCAGTTCCTTCACCGACTCGTCGACGTTCTTCTGGGTGGCGGCGACGACGTCACCCCAGTTCTCCGCGTCCTTCGCCGCCATCTCCGTGGCCAGCGCCAGCGCGGCCTGGTCCGTGGCCTGGCGGGCCATGATGGACTCGATGACGCCCGTGTCCGCCTTCACCAGCGCGTCGCACTTGCTGGACATCTCGTCGAACAGGCGCCAGTTCTTGGTCTTCTGGTAGCGGTCCACGACCTCGGCGTAGGCCAGGGCCGCCGGGGTGCGGGCGCCATCGGCGATGGCCGAGTCCGCCGCGCGCTGGGTGCGGTTGAGGTCCAGCTGGAGGAAGCGCAGCTCGGGCGGCAGGGCGGCCGACGCGGCGTCCGGCGCGGACGAGTCGAAGTGGACGAAGCGGTAGGAGAAGCCCAGCTCGTCGGAGGTCAGCTTCGCCGGCAGCGCGGCAATCTTCGGCTGGAGGCAGGCGGCCAGCTGGTCCGCCTCGGTGTTGCCGGAGGGCGCGAAGGTGACCTCGGCCGGGGTGGGCTGCGTCTTCAGCAGCTTGATCTTCGCCGTCAGCGGCGGCGGGACCTGCTCCTTGAAGTTGGCGTAGCAGTCACACCAGCTCTGCTGCGCGAGGCGCACCGCGCCGGTGAAGTCCGAGCCCTCGTTGATGTTGAAGGTGACGGAGTTGAGGCCGCTGGTGGTGTGCTCGAAGGGGATGGCCGCCTCCACCGGCTGCGCGCCCTTGGGCAGCGCGGACAGCTTCACCTGGGTGTCCACCACCTTCTGGATGCAGGCCTGGCCTTCCGGGGTGAGGTTCGTCCCAGTGACGGCGTGCGAAGCGCCCTGGTCCGTGACGGTCGTCTTGACCTCCACCGTGGTGCTCTTCTCCGCGCCCCGGTGCTTCGGGTCCACCAGGCACTCCATCACCTGGGGACGCGTGGTGAGCAGCGCGCCCAGCACGACGCCCTGGCTCGCCTGCTCCGGGAGCTGGAGCTCACGCGGGAAGCAATTCACCAGGTCGAACGGGGGCTGGTTGGTGATGCGGACACGCTCCTCGGTCGACGTGGGCTGTCCGGCCTGGGCTGCGGGCTTCTGCTGGCCGGCGCAAGCGGCAGTGAAGACGACGGAGGCTACGGCAACACGACGCAACATGCGGTTGTTCTCCCTAGAGGTGGACCTGCGTGCGGACTTCTTTACTTCTCCAGGCCCTCGGCGTTCTTGAGGTCCTTGAGCCGAAGCCCGTTCTTTTTCAAAAGGCGATAAAGGCTCTGCATGGACAGGCCGGTGCGCTGCTCCGCGGCCTTCATGTCGAAACCCACGGTTTTCATGACCTCGGCGAAATACAGGCGCTCGAAGTCGGCCAGCACCCTGTCCTTGGCCTCGTGGTAGGGCAGGGTGCCCACCAGCGTGGCCACCTGGGTGGTGGGGGGCTGTCCCTCCGCGCGTCGCGAGGGCTGGGCGAGGAAGTCCAGCCAGCTGCTGTTGCCCGTCTCCTCCATGAGGGCGCCGCGCTCCAGCACGTTGCGCAGCTCGCGCACGTTGCCTGGCCACTCATAGCCCTCGAAGAGGGCCAGCGTCTGGGGCGTGAGGGTGATGCTGGCGCGCAGCGTCTGGGCCAGGGCCTGGGCCAGCGCGGGCAAATCGTCACGCCGGGTGCGCAGGGGCGGCAGGCGCACGCGCGCCACCGCGAGTCGGAAGTACAGGTCCGCGCGGAAACGGCCCTGGCGCACGTCCTCTTCCAGGTTCCGGTGGGTGGAGGCGATGACGCGCACGTCCACCGCCACCGGCTGGCCGTCCAGCGACGGCACCTCGCGCGTCTCCAGCACGCGCAGCAGCTTACCCTGCACGGGCAGCGGCAGCTCGCCCACCTCGTCCATGAAGAGGGTGCCGCCCCGGGCCGCCTCGAAGACGCCCCGCGCCTCGCGGTCCTCGCCGTCACCCGCGCGCAGGCCGCCGAAGAGCTCGCGCTCGGCCTTCTCCTCGGAGATGAGGTTGCAGTCCACGACCTTGAAGGGGCCGTGGCGCCGCGCCGAGTGCTGGTGCACCGCGCGCGCCGCCAGCTCCTTGCCGGTGCCTGTCTCACCCTCCACGAGCAGGCTCATGTCCTCGCGGGCGATGCGGCGCAGCTCCGTGAAGACCCAGCGCATCTTCTCCGAGGCGCCCACCAGCGCGCCGAAGGACTCCGCCCCCGCCACATCCACCTCGGTGGGACGCGGGGCGACCTTCACGGAGAGCTTCGTCTTGCCCAGCTCGACCTTGTCGCCGCTGGTCAGGTAGGCCTGCACCACCTGCCGGCCGTCCAGGAAGGTGCCGTTGCGGCTGCCGGTGTCGCGCAGCAGCAGCCCGCGCGAGGTGCGCTCCACCTCCAGGTGGCGGCGGCTCACCGTGGCGTCGGTGAGGACCAGGTCGCAGGCGCTGTCGGAGCCCACGCGGACCAGTCCGTCCTGTGTCTTCACCTTCTTGCCCTTGTCAGGTCCGGCAACCACCTCCACCGTCCATTCGGGGATGGGGATTCGGGTGGTGCGGCCTTCCTGCTCCGTCTGAGTGGTCTGGGTGACCTCGGGCCTATCCATATCGGGTCCTCTTTAGGTGCGAGTCGCATGGGCGGGCAAGCCCGACGCGAGGCTCTTCACATCGGGAAAACTCAAGGCAGTACGAGTGGAACAATCCTGCCTGAGGGTTGTTGAACGCGCGCTTCGACTGGCACGAGCGCCAGCCGTGCGCGGGCAAGTGTTTGGGGAAGTGCGGGGCGGCCGTCGAGCGTGAGCACCAGGTCCCCCGCGGAGAGCTTCGCGCCCTCGGGTGCGGCGCGCACATAGAGGCCGCCGGGGCGCCGCGCCAGTGTTTCCAGCAGCGCGGCGTCCGCGTCCGGGTTGGCGAAGCGCAGGCGCTGCATGCGCAGGCTTTGCGGGTCCTGCCCGGCTTCTGTGCGCAGCGGCGATTCCAGGTCGGTTATGTCCTTGGGCATCCACGCCGCCATGTCGAGCACGTCCCACGGCGCCCACGCCAGGGAGGTGGCCAGCGCGGGGGATGGCGCGCGGCGTGGCTTCAGGTGGCTCGACAGGCCGCGGAGTGCTTCGCGCGTGAGCTCCTCCATGAGGCTCGTCAGCTCCGGAGCCGGGTCCGCGCCCTCATCAAGGATGTCTGCGTAGGGATTCACGGTGGCCTCCCCGAAGACCTCCAGCACCACCTCGTGCGTGGCGGGGTGGAGGACCTCGACACGGCCCACGTACATCACCACCTCGGTGGCGCTCTGGCCCACCGTGTAGCCCTCGGTGTCAATCAGTTCACGTTCACCGGACTGGATGCGTTTCTCCGCCGAGGGGCGGAGGACCATCAACCCGTCAGGCTGGACGCCGTAGGAGGCCAATGTCGCCACCACAGCGCGCGTCAGCCCGTGACCGCCGTTCTCGCCGGACCGCGCCACCTCCAACTCGGTGGGGCCGAAGAAGAGGGCCACGTCACCCGTCTGCGCCAGGGCCACATTCACCAGCCGCTGAGACAACTCCACGGCGCGCCAGTCAGGCTCCGCCCACTGGAAGCCGAAGGGCTGGACGACCACCGCGGACGCGCCCAGCGATTCGGGCACGGCGCCACGCACCTGGAAGGGGGTGCTCCGGCAGGCAGCGGCCAGGATGGCCACCATGAGCAGCGTCAGGCGCGGGCAGTGGAAGAGGGCGGTGTGTTTCAAGACCCCCCATACAAGACGAACGTTCGGCCAGAATCCAGAATCCTGCGTCACTCCCTCGCGGAAGGACGCAGGAATCCGGATGGGACCTCAGTAGTGGGCCGACGGGTCGCTTGCGGGGAAGGTCTCCAGCAGATCCTCGTCCACCGCGTCGCGCGTCGTGTCATTGCCGCCCGATGCAACGCTCGCGTTGGTGGGCTGCTTCTCCACCGAGTCCGCGCCGCGCCTGCCCCCTTGGGCCGAGCGCTTGCGGCCGGTGCCCGCCCTGGAGACGCCCCCCATGCGGGCGCCGAGCAGATTCTTGGCCCGCTCGGCGAGGTTTCGCTGCTCCTCCTGCCAATCGCGGAAGAACTGGGCGAGCTCGGGGTCGCCGGTTTCCTCGGCATCCCGGATGTACGCCTCACTGGTCGAGGCGCCCTTGAGCAGGTGGTACAGGACGCTGATGAGGTTGTACTGCTCGTCCCGGGTCCCCGTCTGCCGCTCTTCGCCTGCCATGCCGCCTCCCGTGGATGAGTGAAGTGCCACGGGGAGAAAGCTATGCACGGCGGCCGGGAGCCTTGGCGGGGGCGGCTGCCCGCCTGCCTGGGTTGCTCAGGCCTGGAGCATCGGCTCCAGGCGGCCCTCGGTGTCCAGGCGGGACAAGTCCGAGTAGCCGCCGACGTGCGTGTCGCCAATGAAGATTTGCGGCACGGTGCGCTGGCCACCGCTCATCTCCACGAGCTTCGCGCGCAGGTCGTCGTCTCCAGTGACATCCACCTCTTCGTAATCCACGCCCTTGCGCTTGAGCAGGTCCTTGGCGCGGACGCAGTAGCCACAGTAGGTGGTCGTAAAGATCTTCACGGGCTTCACGGGTGTCTCCTCCTTCGTATTCACCAAAATAAGGGCCGGGAGGGAGTGCCGCCACCCAGCCCACAAAGACGACGGCCCCCGGATCCCCATGAGGGAGCCGGAGGCCGCGTTCAGGACGTCACCCCGGACGGATGCCGGGGTGAGGGGCGGACTACATGCCCATGCCGCCCATACCGCCCATACCACCCATCCCGCCCATGCCACCGCCGGCGGGGAGGTCCTTCTCCTCCTTCGGACGCTCCGCCACCATGGCCTCGGTGGTGAGCATCAGCGAGGACACGGACGCCGCGTTCTGCAGCGCGGTGCGGCTGACCTTGGCCGGGTCGATGACACCGGCGGCCAGCAGGTCCTCGTAGGTGCCCGTGGCGGCGTTGAAGCCGAACGGACCGGAGGACTCCTTGACCTTGTTCACCACCACGCTGCCCTCCAGGCCGCCGTTGCCGACGATCTGGCGGAGGGGCTCCTCGACCGCGCGGCGGATGATGTCCACGCCGAACTTCTCACCGCCGGACAGCTGCAGGCTTTCCAGCGCCTTGAGGCAGCGGATGTAGGCCACGCCGCCGCCAGGGACGACGCCCTCTTCCACGGCCGCGCGGGTCGCGTTGAGCGCGTCCTCGACGCGGGCCTTCTTCTCCTTCATCTCCGTCTCGGTGGCCGCGCCGACGTTGATGACGGCCACGCCGCCCACGAGCTTCGCCAGACGCTCCTGGAGCTTCTCGCGGTCGTAGTCGCTGGTGGTCTCCTCGATCTGGGCGCGGATCTGCTTCACGCGCGCTTCGATCTCCTGCTGGCCACCGGCACCGTCGACGATGGTGGTGTTGTCCTTGTCCACCGTGATGCGCTTCGCGCGGCCCAGGTCCTGGAGGGTGATGGTGTCCAGCTTGATGCCCAGGTCCTCGGCGATCATCCGGCCGCCCGTCAGGGTGGCGATGTCCTCGAGCATGGCCTTGCGGCGGTCACCGAAGCCCGGCGCCTTCACCGCGCACACGTTCAGCACGCCGCGGATCTTGTTGACCACCAGGGTGGCCAGGGCCTCGCCCTCGATGTCCTCGGCGATGATGAGCAGGGGCTTACCGGCGCGGGCGACCTGCTCCAGGATGGGCAGGAGGTCCTTCATCGAGGAGATCTTCTTCTCGTTGATGAGGATGAGCGCGTCGTTGAGCGCCGCCTCCATGCGCTCCGGGTCCGTCACGAAGTACGGGGACAGGTAGCCGCGGTCGAACTGCATGCCTTCGACCACGTCCAGCGTCGTCTCCAGGCCCTTGGCCTCTTCGACGGTGATGACGCCTTCCTTGCCCACCTTCTCCATCGCGTCCGCGATGATGGTGCCGATGGTCTCGTCACCGTTGGCGGAGATGGTACCGACCTGGGCAATCTCCTTCTTGTCCTTGGTCGGCTTGGCCAGCTTCTTCAGCTCGGCGACGATGGCGGCCACGGCCTTGTCGATGCCGCGCTTGATGTCCATCGGGTTGTGGCCCGCGGCGACCAGCTTCGCGCCCTCGCGGAAGATGGCCTGCGCCAGCACGGTGGCCGTGGTGGTGCCGTCACCGGCGACGTCAGACGTCTTGGAGGCAACCTCCTTGACCATCTGCGCGCCCATGTTCTCGAACTTGTTCTCGAGCTCGATCTCCTTGGCGACCGTCACACCGTCCTTGGTGATGGTCGGGGAGCCGAAGCTCTTCTCGATGACGACGTTGCGGCCCTTGGGGCCCAGGGTGACCTTGACCGCATCGGCCAGGATGTTGACGCCGCGGAGGATGGCCTCACGCGCGCGCACGTCGAAAAGAATGTCCTTCGCCATTTGGATGGTTCCTTGAAGGAAGAGTGGGGGAAGCCGGATTACTTCTCGATGACGCCGAGCACATCCTCTTCACGGAGGATGAGGTGCTCCTCGCCGTCGAGCTTGATCTCGGTGCCCGCGTACTTGCTGAACAGGATGGTGTCGCCGGCCTTGATGTCCAGCGGGCGGACCTTGCCGTCCTCCTGCACCTTGCCGTTGCCCACGGCGACGACCTTGCCCTCCAGGGGCTTCTCCTTCGCCGTGTCGGGGATGAAGAGGCCGCCCTTGGTCTTGTTCTCCTCGGCGACGCGCTTGACGATGAGCCGATCCTGCAGGGGACGAATCTTCATGGCCTGCTCCTTACATGTCGCTTCCGGCGCCGTTTCCGGTGGCAACCGAAAGCTGCTTGGGGGTTGAAAAAGGGCCTTGCGACCCATGGGGTTAGCACTCGCACCTCATGAGTGCTAACGCCCAGGCGCGGCGGATAATAACCAGCGAAGTCGACCCGTCAAGCGACGCTGGCTGACCGCTCCTGAACGTGCCAACTGCGCGGCATTGCTGGGGTTTTTCCGTGACGTCCTCGACCCGTGGCTTCATGCCCGGCGGGCTGCCGTGGGGCGCTGGATTGGCACTCGTGCTACCCGAGTGCTAACGCAAGTGCCTGGAATCACTGGGAGTGGCTTTTGCCGCGCCCGCACCCGATTGCTACGCTTCTCAGGTCTCCTCCGGGCGACGTCCGCCCGGCGAATGACGGGAGGTGTCAATGAGTGGACTGGTGGCGTCCCTGTCTCTGAAGGAGTTCTTCAAGTCTCTTCTGGGCGAGGTCACGGGGCGGCAGCGGGTAGAACTGGCGGAGGTGACGGAGTTCTACCTGGTGAACCTGCTGTCCGAGTTCGCCGTCACCGACAAGCTGTTCACCCGCGAGGAGGACGGGCGCAAGGACCACGAGCCCCTGGCCATCCTCTACCACCAGGCCTTGCAGCAGGAGCGCGCCGAGCGCATCCGCACCCTGCGCCGGCTGGGCGACGTTTCGCTGTACACCGTGGGCTTCTTCTCCGGCGCGCTGCAGAGCGGCGTGGTGGGGCCGGACTACTACATCCAGATGGGTGGCACGGCGTATGGCCACGTGGCGGAGCTGGCGCCGGCGGCGGGCTTCGCGCAGGTGTATCGGGAGCTGTGCGAGAAGTTCCGCAAGGTGGTGGAGGTGCTGGAGGAGATCTCCGCGCGGGGCATGGTGCGGGCCGGCCCCAGCGGCGCGCTGAAGGTGTACGAGGCGTGGGTCCGCACCGGAAGTGACCGGCTGGAGCGCGTGCTGCTCGACGCGGGGATGATGCCGCGGCCCAAGGGACAGCTCGCCAACTAGCCGGAGGTGGGGATGATTGGCCGCGTTCAGGACCACCTGGAGGCCATCTACGGCTTCACGTGCGAGGCAAGGGCGGAGGTCTTCGTGGTGGACACGGAGGCCGCCGCCCAATTGGGAGGCACCGGCCGCGCCGACGAGGAGCTGCTGGTGCACGAGGCAGGCGACGCGCTGGAGCTGGCCCTCTACCTGTCACCGGCGCTGCTCGACAGGCTCAAGCCCTACGAATCCGGTCCGCTGGGGTACGTGCTGGACAGCGACCTGGCCGGTTACTGCCAGCTGGCCGAAGGCGTGAGCCACTTCCTCTACGTGGCCCACACGGCGGCCCACGGCCGGACGGTGTCGCTGCTGGAGTTGGAGGCGCAGGCGGAGGTGGACAAGTTCGCGGTGTGCCTGCTGCTCCGGTGGGGCGAAGGCGTGGGGGCCTGGGCGCAGGAGCTGCTCCAGCGTCTCTTCGATCGGGTGTCCTACCGCAAGCAGCTCTCCATCCAGGAGCGGTGGCGCTACGAGGAGGCGAACCGGCTGTCACGCCGCTTCTGCTCGCGGCTGATGGGGCACGTCGCCGCCCGGCGGTTGGACCGGCTGCTGGGGGACCTGCGTTACGCCTACCGGCTGGGGGCGGAGGCCAAGCTTCGCCATTTCGCGAATGGTGGGTGCTGTCTCTTATACCCATCTGACGCTGCCGACGATCTTAC
>NZ_JAAEAH010000132.1 GCF_010998615.1 Myxococcus sp. CA023
CCTCGGGCGTTGGCCGGGGGGCGGCGGGTGTGGTGGCGCACGCGGACAGCCAGAGGCTGGAGGCCAGCACCACGGAGGTCAGCGCGCGGGCGCATGAAAGACGCGGGCCAGGACTCACTTCGTTCCCTCCCCGGACAGGCGCGGGCCCTCTTGCGGCGTCGAGCGCACGGGTCCGGTGATGCTGCCCACCAGCCCATCCGGGTAGGTGGCGTCCGCGGCGAGCGCCTGCTTGGGCTCCTTGAGCACCGGGTACTCCTTGGGCCGGAAGCGGTTGAGGGACTCCAGCGTGCGGCGCGTCCACTCGTTGGTGAGGCGGTTCTTCCGTGCCTCGGCCAGTGTGGCGGCGTAGCTCTCCACGGCGGCTTCTTCCAGCGAGGTGGTCTGCTGGACCAGCGCGTCCTGATAGACGACCACCGCCTCCTCGCCCATCCGCTTCACCTCCGCCGGGACGGGCGTCTCGATGATGGTGTTGGCGAAGCGCTCCAGGGCGTAGCCCCGGCGGTAGAGCGCGGCCAGCGTCCACTCCAGTTGCTTGTACGGGTAGACGCGCGCGTACGCGGTGTTGACGGACTTCACGCCGTTGCGTTTGGCCGTGAAGCTGCGCTCCAGCGCCTTGCCTTTGCCGCCAATCTTCAGCTTGTCGAACTTCTGGAACTCCAGTTCGGCCAGCTGGAAGCGGCTGTAGGCGGCGGCATCCGCGGCCAGCGGGTGCGTGTCCGGCTGGAGCTTGCGCCGGTCGAACTCCGCGGCGGACCGCGCCCAGGCGTTCTGGGCGTCGCGCGTGCTGCCCAGCTTCTGGTGGGCGTCTCCCATGCGCCGGTGCGCGTCCACCACCAGCTCAACCTGTCCGGACTGCGAGGCGAACTTGCGCACGAACTCCTGCAGCGCGCGGACCTCGCCACGGGGGTTGCCCTGCTTCTCGTAGATGATGGCGGCGCGGTACTGATTCTTGGGCGCGTCCTCCGCCTTGGGGAACAGGTCCGCGTAGCGCATGAAGGCGGCGGCGGCCTCCGGGTAGCGCTGCTGGCCCTCCAACAGGCGCGCGGCGTTGAAGAGCGCCGCCTCCCGGTCCTTCGAGTCCGGGTAGTCCTTCACCAGCTTCTGGTAGCTGACGACGGCCTTGTCGAAGTCGTAGGAGTTCTCCGCGTTCACCGCCACGCGGAACAGCGCCCCGCCGGCCAGCGGTGACGACGGGTATTCGCGGTAGATGCGCTCGTACAGCTTCAGGGCGGAGTCGAAGCGGCGCGTGTTCTCATGCGCCACGGCGGCGTTGTTGAGGGCCTTGTCTGCGAACTCGTGGCGGGGCGACTCGTCCACCAGTTCGATGTACTTCGACGCGGCCTCTTCGTACTTCGACTCGGCCATGAGCTGGTCGGCGAGCTTGAAGCGGCCGGCGAGCTTGAACTGCACCAACTGCTTGTGCAGGTCGCTGGACGGGTCGATGACCTTGTCGTTGCTGGCCAGCCGCGCGCTGACGGACTCCACGCTCCGCCAGTCCTCGTCGATGAGGAAGGTCTCGATGGTGAGGTTGGTGGCGTAGCGGGCCACCTCGTGGCTCGGGTACGCCTGGATGATGGCCTCGAAGCGGCGGCGCGCCTCGGGGAAGTCGTCGTGCGAGTAGTACAGCTCCGCGGCCTGGTAGGCGATGCCGGGCGCCTTCTCTCCAGCGGGCAGCAGGGCGACGTAGGCGTCCGCGGCAGCCACCAGCTGCTGCTCGGTGGGCGCGAAGGGGCGGGGCTTCACGGCCTGGCCCTGGGGGCGCTCCGTCGAGCGCAGCGTCTTGGACTCCGGCACCGTGCCCGCCTGGATGTCCAGCGTGAGCTGCTTCTGCCACGCGAGCACCGCGTTGAGGGCCGCGTCCGGGCGGTGCTTGTTGGCCGTGTCCGTGTCGCGCACCTCTTCGTAGGCGCGCGCGGCGGCGGCGAACTGGAAGGCGTTGTAGAGGCACTCCGCGTAATAGAAGCGCATGTCGCCCGCGCTCTTCGTCCGCGGGAAGCGCTCCAGGTACGTGCCATACGCGCGGGCGGCGATGTCGAAGGCGCTCCGGGCCTGCTCGAACTTGCCCTCCTGTTTGAAGACCAGGGCTTGCTGATGGTGGTAGGTGGCGCTGCCGTACAGGCTGCGCTCGGCCAGCGCGTTGGCGCGGGCGATGGCCGCCGTGTCGCCCTTGTTCTTCTCGTACCAGGCGCCGCCGGGCTGGTAGAGGTTGGCCAGGGCCTCGGACTCGGCGAAGGACAGGCCCAGCATGCGGTCCCGCTCGTAGGCCTGGACGATGCGCTGCTGCACCATGGGCGCGTCCGGCGCGTCCGGCGCCTTCTGCAGCACCCGACGATAGGCCTCGATGGCCGGCGCGTGCTTCGTCTGGTCGAAGTAGACGTTGCCCAGTCGCTGGTACACCTCGGCCTCGTAGGGGCGCGGGCCACGCTCCGCGAAGAGCGCTTCTGCCCGGGCGATGCCGCCCCACGTGTCGTCCGCCAGGGAGATGGCCACGTACTGGAGGGCTTCCTCGCGCAGGTCGCCACCGGCCGTCGCGTCGCCCTTCGCCACGCGCTGGGCTTCGTAGAATTCCACCAGCGTCAGGAAGGACGCCACCGCTGGCTCGAAGCGGTCCAAGCGGTAGTACGTCCAACCGAGCTTGTAGAGCGCCTTGTCGTAGAGCGGGTGCGAGGCGTCGCGCGTGGCGGCCTCGTAGGCCTGCGCGGCCTTGGGCAGGGCCTGCGGGTCCTCGTAGTTGTCGAACCAGTACTCGCCAATGCGCACCCAGGACTCGGTGGCGAAGCGGCTCTGCGGGTAACGCGCGATGAGCTGCTGGTACGCGTGGAGGCTGTCGTCGTACTGGTCCTGCTTCTCCAGGCAGTAGGCCAGCAGGTACCAGGCGCCGTCGTTGAGGCGGTAGTCCGGGAAGGTGGCCAGCAGCTTGCGGTAGAGCGCGATGGAGGGCGCGTAGTCCACGCGCGGCTCGGTGGGGAACTCCGCGTCCGGGTTCTTGTCGTGCGCCTCCAGCCGCTCCGCGTAGTCCCGCATCGCCAGCAGGTGGTCGTCCGACGAGCGCTCGTAATACAGCTCCGCCAGGCGGAACATCACGTCCGGCGTGAAGCGCGGCTCGGTGGGGTAGCGGCGCAGGAACTCCTCGAACCGGGCAATGGCGTCCAGCCGCTCGCTGCGCTCCTGGGCCTCCAGGTCCTTGATGCGCTTCTCGTAGGAGGCCGCCAGCGCGCCACGCTTCTGCTCGTAGCGCTGCTCCACCAGCTCCTGCACCTCACGGTGGAACTCGCGCGCCTCGGATTCGTAGAGCTCCAGCGCGCTGCTCACCTCCTGGAACAGCGCTTCCTGTTCGGGCGTGCGTCCCATGCCCTGGAGGTAGGGGGCCGCGGGCGCGGCGGGAGCCTCCGCGGCGGAGGCGGGGCCCGCCAGGGCGAGCAGCGCGGCGAGGAGACGGGAGCGCATCACTCCTTCACCTCGGACAGGACGTCCTGGAACTCGGCGTCCAGCTCGCGCAGCGCCTCGTCCTTCTGCGTGGAGAGCGTCTGGATGGCTGTCGTCTTGTCCTGCTTCTCGTTGAAGGCCACGTCCACCACGCCCACGTCCGCCTTGAGCACCAGGTAGTAGAACTGCTGCCGCACGCGGCGGATGCTGTCGTAGGCGATGCGGCCCACCAACTGTCTGGCGTCACCGGAGACGGTGGCGACTTCGGCCTCGTAGCGCTCCAGGAGCTGCTGCTCGCCCACGACCTTCTCGCGGATGACGCGGCCCCGGCTCTCCAACCGTTCGCGCACCACGTTCCGGGCCGTCGTCACGCGTTCGCGCAGGCCGTCCAGCCGGCCGCGCACGCCCTGGGTGCGCCGCAACGTGGCCAGGACCTCCGCGTCCGCCCGGGGCTCCGCCTCGCGCAGGATGGCGTGCTCGCGCCGCAGGGAATCGGCATAGGCGATGCGGATGGCGCGCTCGCCGGCCAGGGTGGTGTCCACGGCGTTGCGCTCGTCCGCCAGCCGCGCGCGCGTGGCGGTCAGCTCCGCCTTGAGGTCCTTCAGCGTCTGGACCTCGGCCTGCAACTGCAGCAGGAACTCGCGCTCCTCGTCCGGAGGCGTCTGCCGGTAGGTCCGCGAGTCATCCACCCACTTGCGTATCGAGGCGGCGATGGCGTTGAGCGACTGAAGCTCGAAGTCGAGCCGGTGGGCGTCGCGGTCCAACGCGTCCACTCGCCGTTGCATGCGCTCGCGGCGGTCCTCCAGCGTCTTCAACGAGGTGGGCAGCGCGGAGAAGCGGCGCTCCAGGGCTTCACGTGCGTGCTGGGCCTCCGTCAGCCGCGCCAGCTCGGCGGGCGTGAGCACGGCCTGCATCGCGAGCGTCTCTACCCGCACCAACTCCGCCTCCGCTTGGGTGAGGGCGGTGTCGACCGCGTCCGCGCGCGTGTTGGCTTCCTGCAGCTCTGGGAAGGTCTCCAGGCCGCGCGTGTCCAGGGCGTGGAGGATGCGCTGGGCAATGGCCGCGGCCTCGCTCCGGCCCCGGCGACCACTGTCGATGTCCTCCACCATTCGCACCGCGTCCGCCACCTCGCGCTGCGTGGTGGCGTACTTCAGCACCAGATGCGGCAGCACCGTGCGCATGTCCAGCGGGCCGTCCGCGCGCACCAGCAGCCGGTCGAAGTACGCCACCGGGTCGCTGTGCGAGCTCAGCAGTGCGTCCACCTGCTCCCTGGGGGGCCGGAAGGTGTCGATGACCTGGGTATAGGTATCGGTCGCCTCGTCGTACCGGCGCAGCTTCTGGAGCAGGTTGCCCTGGAGGATGCGGCCTTCGGCGGCGAGCTGCGAGTCGGGCGCCACCAGCAGGAGGATGTCGATGGCGTTCTTCGCCTGCTGGTAGTGGCCCCGGCGCACGTGGACCCAGGCGGATTCGTAGAGGGAGTCGGGGAAGGACTCGCTGTCACGCGGCACCTGGCCGTAGCGGTCCAGCGCGTCGTCGAAGCGGCCCGTCTCGTACAGCAGCCGCCCCAATGACATCAGCGCCAGCTCGCGCACGCGGCGGGCTTCCTCCTCCGGCGTGGGCGCGGAGCGGCGAGGACCCGTTCTGCCCGGAGCGGCCTGTGCGGCCTGGGCGGAGGGCGGGGTGGCCAGCTGCTGGAAGCGGGTGATGGCCGCGGGCAGGTCACCTTCCTGCACGGACAACACGCCCAGGTGGTAGGCGGCCTGGAGCCGGAAGGCGCCGTTGGGCGCCTGTGCCAATGGCGTGAAGGCGGCGCGGGCCTGAGCGATGCGGTCCGCCGCAGACAGGTCCGTGCGCCGGAACAGCCACTTCGCGTGGACGTAGGCAATCTCCGGGGACAGCTGCCCGCCGGACAGCGCGCGGGCCTGCGCCACGTAGGCCTCGACACCCTCGAAATAATTGAGGCGGCCGGCCACCGTCAGGTAGCGCGACAGGGCCTCGCGGTGGTGCCCGGAGGTCGGGGGCAGGGCCAGCAGCTCGCGCAGGTACAGGCGCGCGCCAATGTCGTTGCGCTGCTCCAGGAGCGAGTCCGCCAGGTAGAACAGCGCGTCCGGATAGCGCGGATGCGGGCGGAAGCGCGGGTCGCTCACCAGGTCGTAGAAGAGGACGGACGCCGCCGGCCAGTCGCCCAGCAGGTAGTGGATTTCGCCGTCGGAGAAGCGGCGCGCGCGGGCGTCGTCGTCACTGGGCTCGGCGCGCTGGGTGAACTGCGTCTCCACGAAGTGGAGGTTCTCCTCGACGCCGAGCAGTCCCGTCTCCACCGCGTCGAGCCGCGGCGACAGGTCGCGCGCGGTCGGCGGGGGCGCGGGCACCTGCGCGGGCTCGGCGGAACGGACGGCCGCCGGCCCCAGCAGGGCCGCCGCGAGAGCGAGGGCGCGGAGTGACGCGTTCACCGTCTGGCCCTCTACTGCCCGGGAGTGGAACGGGTGACGGGCGGCGGCGCGGCGGGCGCGGCCTTGCGGCCCGACTCACGCGCGACGGAGACGTCGTAGCGCACCGCGGGCCGGTCCTTCAGGTCCGTGGTGATGCCGCCCTGTTCGTAGCCCACCACGTGCACGGTGGACGTCTTCCCCGGCTCCGCGCTGAAGGTGTAGCTGGACTGCACCTTGAACTTGTAGCCCTCCAGGTAGCTGAACACACCGTAGCCATTGCCCCGGTACACGAGGCGCACGGCGAGCTGGTGCTGCCCGGGGACGATGCGGCCGTTGAAGACCTCGAAGAGCTCGCGCTTGCCCAGGTCCGTCTGGCCCTCTTCATCCACCTGCGTGTAGACGGGCGCGCCGTCGAGCGCGTACGCCACCGACTCCAGTTCGAAGGAGCCGCCCATCTCGTTCTTGTGGATGATGACGGCGCGAGCGCCCGTGGAGACGTCACCGCCCAGCACCGTCTCCTGCAGCAGCAGCAGGCGCGCCTTGGAGCGGTAGATCTTCTCCTTCAGGTCGACGACGTTCTCCTCCAGCGTCTTCACGCGGGTATCGAACGCCTCGTCCGCGGTCGCCGCGGCCTGTGCCGAGGGAGGAGCGGATGCGGCGGGCTCCTGCGCGAGCGCCGGCCCACAGAGGGCGGCGCCCAGCAGGGCGAGGAGCGGGAAGGTGGCGGCGACACGCACGGTACGACCTCAGTGGGCAGACGGTCCGACCTGACGGCAAGGGAGGACATAGCACCCTTGCCTGTAGGACGTCTTGCCACGCCGTGGGCGGGGACCGGGGTCGCCCGCCTGGGCGCTTGCTTCAACCACCCTTCTTGAGCTCGGTGAGGACGAGCTTGGCCACGGCCTTGAGCGTGTCGAAGACGCCCACGCCCGTGGGCGCCACGGCCTGGTACTCCGGGATGTTGCGGTGGTTGAGCGCCTTGCGCATCTCCTCCACCGTCACCGCGTTGGGCAGGTCGCGCTTGTTGTACTGGATGACGTACGGAATCTTGTTCAGGTCGTAGCCCTGCTCCGCAAGGTTGATGCGGAGGTTCTCGAGCGACTCCATGTTCGCTTCCATGCGTTCGATCTGGCTGTCTGCCACGAACACGACACCGTCCACGCCCTTGAGGATGAGCTTGCGGCTGGCGTCGTAGAAGACCTGACCGGGCACCGTGTACAGGTGGAAGCGCGTCTTGAAGCCGCGAATCTCACCGAGCGACAGCGGCAGGAAGTCGAAGAAGAGCGTGCGGTCCGTCTCCGTGGAGAGGGAGATGAGCTTGCCCTTCGTCTCCGCGGCGGTCTTGTTGTAGATGTACTGAAGGTTGGTCGTCTTCCCGCAGAGCCCGGGCCCGTAATAGACAATCTTGCAGTTGATTTCGCGGGATGAGTAATTGATGAAGGACATGGCTTCCCGGGTTACTCGCTGAAGAGGTTGTCGATATCGTCGTCGGAGATCTCGGCGAAGGGCGACCCAGCTCCAGGACTGTCAGTCTTCTTCACCAGGCTCTCGAAGATCTTCGTGAGCTCGTCGCTGGCCTTCTTGATGCGAAGGCGGACGAGGCCAAGGCTGGTGCGGTTGTCAAAGATGACGACCAGCACGACCCGGCTGCCGACGATGGTCATGTACAGCGAGTCCTTGGCCCCCTCGTGGAACTGGTTGGGGAACTCGTTCTCCCCAATCAGCTTGGCCAGGCCACCCATCGCGGCCACGTTACCGGCCGTCAGCGAGGCCAGTGACGTGGTGTCGATGTTCTGCGTCTGACCCGCGGAGGAGATGAGCTGCCCGTTCTTGTCGACGAGGAAGACCACCTTCGCGTTCGCGTCCTTGGTAAGCCGGTCGCAAACGGCGTTGATCTTGGTGAACTCCTCTTCGTACATCACCAGTTGCGTGCCCATGGGCGTATGCGCTCCTCAGCGTTCGCTCGTCCCGCTCATGGCGACGCTCCGATGTTTCTAGAGTGAATCCACGAGGTTAGACGAGGCGCTACCGACCGTCAGGATGCTTAGCAAAGCGTATCCACTCCAGCAAGAAGCCTTCCGCTTCCTGGAGGAGGTTCCGTGCCCGTTCTCATGCCCTCCGGACGCACTGTGGGGTGGAGGCCACGGATCCGCACCCTGAGCGCGTGGTTTCTGAACGGGCCCGTCCCACGGGGTTGGGGGCCTTCCCGGCTTTCTCTATACTCCGCTGCGTTTTGCCGCCCCCGCTTCTCCTGCGTTGCTTCGTGGCGCGCCTGGCGCTGGTGCTCCTCTTCCTGCTTGCCACGTCCCCCGCCCACGCGGAGGAAGTGGCCGAGCACGCCTCGTCGCGCCTTCGCTACGGGCTGTCCCTCCGTGACGGCCGTCAGGCGGATGTAGGGCCCGGGCTCACCTATGAGGGCTTCACGCCGAACGACGTGGCGGCCGTGGGCACTGTGTGGCTGGGCACGTCCTGGCTGGGCGCGTGGGCCGGGTTGCAGCGGGAGGCCTTCGACCTGCGGGAGGGCGCGCTGCGGATCACCGGTGGCAGCCTGTGGCGGGCCTCGGTGGGCCCCCGGGCGCGCGCCTTCCTGGGCCCGGTGCGCGCGGAGCTGGGCGCGGGCTATGGCTTCTCGCAGCTTCCCCACTTCAATGACTCGGCCGAGCCCGTGCTCCTTCGGGGCGTGCGGCATGGGGCGGTGGTGGGCGGCCTGGTGCGCTTTCCGCTGATGCTGGGGCTGCAGTTGGAGGCGCGCGGTGAGCTGCCGGTCTCGCTGTGGGTGCGCGACGCCATGGGCGCCCGGGCGGAGGCGACGGGGTTCTCCGCCGGTGGCGCGCTGCTGGTGCCGCTGCGGCGAGCGGAACGCTGGACGGGCACGCTGGTGCTGGACTTCCAGCACGTGCAGGACACGGTGACGCTGGAGGATGGGACGCAGTCCTGGCAGCGGCTGCGGCGGATGGGCGCGGCGCTGGAGCTGGCGTGGCATGACGGTGTCCGGAAGACGCGGCAGGTGCCCGTGCCCGTGCCGGTGGTGGTGGTGCCCGGGAGCGTGCGGTTTCACGTGCTGGACGGGCGGACGGGCGCGCCGCTGCCCGGAGCGCGGGTCATGGTGGAGGGCGAGGCGCACGTGGCGGACGCGCAAGGCCTCGTCGAAGTGGCGTCCCTGTCGCCCGGGCCGGTGTCCGCGCAGGTGACGGCGGAGGGATACGCGTCCGAGGAGGCGACGGCCACGGTGGAGGAGGGCATGCGCGCGGAGCTGGAGGTCCGAGCCGCGCCACTGCCGCCACCGACGGGCGCGCTGCGGGTGACGGTGGTGGATGCGCGGACGGGCGCGCCGCTGCCGGACATTCGCGTGTCGGTGGGCACGGCCCAGGTGCGCACGGACCTGACAGGGCAGGTGGTGGTGAGGGACCTGGCTCCGGGGCCCGTGGCTGTCGCGGTGGCGTCTTCCGGTTTCCGGTCCGCGGATGAAGCCGCGGTGGTCCTCGCCGGGCAGGAGTCCACGCTGTCGGTGCCACTGGCGCCGGAAAAGAAGGGGACGCGGGCCACGCTGGTGGGACAGGTTCGCAGTGTGCGAGGGGGCAAGCCATTGGCGGCGACCCTCCTCATCACGAAGGCCCGAGTGCGCGCGCGCACGGATGCGAAGGGGGCTTTCAATGTCCAGGTGCGGGGTGGCACCTACCGCATCACCATCTCCGCGCGAGGGCATCTGTCCCAGACGAAGGTCATCACCCTGCGCGAGGGGGAGCGGACCATCCTCAATGTCGACCTCTTCCCGAGGGGGAAACGGTGAGTGCCCCGCGTCGTTGGTTCCTGGTCCTGCTGCTCCTCGTCGCGGGGTGTGATGATGACGCCGTGGCGCCGCCTCCCGGGCCCTCGGCGGTGGTCGATGCGGGCGCTGGCGAAGTGCTGGGCCGCCTGGAGGGCTTGAGCGGCGACGTGCGCCTGGAACGAGGTGGCAAGCAGGCGCCCGCCGAAGAGGGGCCCTTGTACGGGGGCGACGCGGTGGAGACTGCCGCGGGTGGTGCGGCCACGGTGCGTTTCCCGGATGGCCGTTCCGTGGAGGTGGGGCCGGACGCGCGCTTCGCGCTGGGCTCGGACTCGGGGGGCATCGTGCTTCAAGTGGAGCGCGGCATCCTGTTGTCGCGCGTGCCCGCTGGTGCGACGCGCGCGGGCCAGGGCTCGAAGGTGGCGCTGACCATCCGCACGCCCTTCGGCCTCACGCGCGTGGGGGCGGATGAACCCAGCGAGGTTCGCGTGCAGGTGGCCGAGGACGCGGGCCGCGTCGAGGTGCGGCTGGGCGCCATCGAGTTCGTGGGCCGCGATGGCAAGACGCTGCGCGCGTCCGAAGGCGACGCGGTGGAGGCGACGTCCGGCCGGACGGAGCTGGTGGCTCGCGGGGCGCGTGTCCTGGAGCTGGCGCCGATTCCGGTGACGGTACGGCTGGCGGCGGGGCGCGCGGAGGTGCGGGCCAAGGGGGCGTCGGACTGGCGTCCGGTGGCGAAGCAGGGCGAGGTGCTATCGCCGGGAGGCAGCGTGCGCACCCGGCGCGGAGGCTCCGCGGTGTTGGCGCTGGAGGGCTCGGCCACGGTGGCGTCACTGGGTTCGGACGCGGAGCTGGTGCTGACGTCCGCGGAGCAGGGCGACGCCACGGACGAGGCGCGCTTCGACTTGTTGAAGGGCTGGCTGAACCTGCAGCTCGCGCGAGGGCGTACCAGCCGGCTGGTGCTGCCGGGGCTGCAGGTGGAGGGCGGCGGTGAAGCGCGGCTGGCGGTGCGCCGCACGGCCGCGGGCTATCTGGTGGATGCCCTCACCGGACAGGTGACGCTGGTTCGCGGAGACGCCCGGCAGGCGCTGCGCGCGGGTGAGCGCGCCACGGTGGATGCGTCCTCCGCGCAGGCGCCACGCGTCGAGCCGCTCGCGCCCGCGCCACTGGCACTGGGCGTCGTCGACGGCGCGGAGGTGTTCCATCCAGGGCTGCGGGATGTGGCCATCACCTGGGAAGGGGAGGGCGAGGCCCTGGTGGAGGTCGCGGAGGACTCGGCCTTCACGCGGCCGGTGCTGTCAGGCACGGTGTACCGTCCCTTCATCAACGTGCCCGCGCCGGTGCGCGGCATGCTCCACTGGCGGGTGCGCCGCAAGGATGGGACGCAGGTGTCGGGCAGCGCGTCGTTCGCGCCGGAGCGCGCGGTGCGCTCGCTGGCGCGGGTGCGCAACGTGGTGCCCGAGGGGCCGGAGAAGACGACCATCTTCTACCAGGACAAGCCCCCGGCGGTGACCTTCACCTATGCCTCGGAGACCTCCGCGGCGCGCTACCGTGTGGCGGTGTACCGCGCGGGGGCATTGGAAACGCCGGTGGCCGAACGCACCGTGACGGAGACTCGCGCCGCGCTGGACGCCGGTGCGCTGAGCGAGGGCAACTACCTCTGGTCCGTCACGCCGCTTTCCGCCACGGGTGCACAGCTCAAGGGGGGACGGATGAACAAGCTGGAACTGGTCTACGACAACTCGGTGCCGGTGCTCATGGTGTCCACACCGCGCAACGGGCAGGCCGCGGGCGCGAAGGTGCGCGCGGCCGGTGTCGCACCTGTGGACGCTCGCCTGTCCATCAATGGACGCCCGGTGGCGCTGGATGGCAAACACCGGTTCAACACCTGGGTGGAGCCGGTGGGCTCGCCGCCCGTATTGGTGTTTAAGATGACGCGTCCTGGTGCCCCGGCGGTCCATACGGTGCGCACTCTGAAACAGCGAGGGCCGTGAGGATGTCCCCCCCCCAGACGACCCTGCCTGTGACGGAAGCGGGCCTTGTGCCCCTGCTTCAGCCTTATGGCCCGTACGTGCTCGTGCGAAAGCTGGCCGAAGGCGGCATGGCGGAAATCTTCCTCGCCAAGCTGCTGGGCGCGGACGGCTTCGAGCGCAACGTCGTCATCAAGCGGATGCTGCCGCACCTGACGAACAACCCCGACTTCGTGGAGATGTTCCGGGACGAGGCGCGGCTGGCGGCGAAGCTGGCCCATCCGAACATCGTGCAGATTCAGGAGCTGGGCTTCGCGGAGGGCTGTTACTACATCTGCATGGAGTACCTCGCGGGCGAGGACTTCTCCACGACGCTGCGGCTGGCCGGACGCAAGCGCCACTACGTGCCGCTCCCCGTCGTGCTCCGCGTCCTCATCGACGCGGCGCGCGGGCTGCACTTCGCGCACGAGTTCACCAACGAGGCCGGGCAGCCGCTGAACGTCGTCCACCGCGACATCTCTCCGTCGAACCTGTACCTGACGTACCAGGGGCAGGTGAAGGTGCTGGACTTTGGCATCGCCAAGGCCGAGTCGCGGCTCGTCAACACGCGCACTGGCGTGGTGAAGGGCAAGTACATGTACATGGCGCCGGAGCAGGCGCGCGGCAAGGAGGTGGACCGCCGTGCGGACATCTTCGCGCTGGGCGTGAGCCTGTACGAGGCGCTCACCCATGTGCGGCCCTTCTCCCGGGAGAACGACCTGGCGGTGCTCAACGCGCTGCTGCAGGGCGAGCTCAAGCCGCCGCGCGAGCTGCGGCCGGACTTGCCCGAGGAACTGGAGGCCATCCTCCTGAAGGCCATGGCCTTCAAGCCGGAGGACCGCTACCCCACCGCGGAGGCGTTCGCGGACGCGCTGGAGACGTTCCTCTCGGAGCATCTCAGTGGCTCAGGCGCGATGCCGCTCGGCGCCTTCTTGAAGGGGCACTTTGGTGACGAGCGCTTCACCGAGCGCTCACGCATTCCCACGCTGGCCACGCTCACCGCGACGTACGGAGGCGCCGCGGCAGGGGCGCAGGGGCAGGCGCCGGGGGCGGAGACGCACGGGACGAACCTGTATGGCGTGCTTGCTCGGGAGGGGGACGCCACGTCCGCCCAGCGCCCCGGCATGTCCATGCGGCCTTCCTCGCCAGGCATGCCTGCCCATGGCGCGGCCTCACGTGGGCCGACGTCGCCGGAGCCCGCCCCCACGGCTGGAGGCCGACGCTGGCGTACGCTGGCTGTGGGATTGGCGGGTGGCCTGATGTTGGCGGCGGCGGGCATCGTTGGATATCGGCAGTGGGTGACGACGCCCGCTTCGGTGTCGCTGGTGCCGGCCACTGCGCCCGTCGTGGAGGCCGTGGCACCGGAGGATGCTGCCGCTCAGGCCGGTTCTCTGACGGAAGCCGTGGCCAATGGGGCGGGTGGCGACGTGGGCGAGACGGATTCGGCGCAGCCCCCCGTGGATGCTGCTGGCGCGACGGAGACGGACGAAGCCGGACTTGCTGGCGCTGCGTCCGATGTCGAGCCGGAGGCGGATGAAGAAGGGGCGGACGCGGCACCTGTGCGGTCGAAGAAGGCCTCGTCGCAGAAGCGGGTGACGCTGGGCATCGACGACGTGCAGCGTGTCGTCTCGCGTGGACGGGCGCGCATCACCACGTGCTTCGAGCGCTACAAGGCGGACCTTCCTTCGAGCCAGGGCGAGGTGCAGGTGCAGCTCACCATCGTCTCGTCGGGCAAGGTGCGGGCGGGGACGCGGGGACCGCTGGCTTCGTCGGGCGTGGGCCGCTGCCTGGAGGCCCAGGCGGAGCGCCTTCGCTTCCCTCCTCACCGGGACCAGGAGGTCACGGTGGTGATGCCTTTTTCGTGGCGGGTGACGCAGTAGCGGCGCGAGGAAGCTCGCGCCGCCACCGCGAGTGGCCTAGAGGTCGCGGCGGGCGGAGAGTGCCTTGGCGAGCGTGGCCTGGTCGGCGAATTCCAGGTCGCCGCCCATGGGCAGGCCCTGGGCGATGCGGGTGACACGCAGGCCCATGGGCTTGAGCAGGCGGGTCAGGTAGAGCGCGGTGGCTTCGCCCTCGACGTCCGGGTTGGTGGCGAGGATGAGTTCCTCCACCCGGCTGTCGTTGAGGCGCTCCAGCAGCTCGCGGATGCGGAGCTGGTCGGGGCCCACGCCCTCCAGGGGAGACAGCACGCCGTGCAGGACGTGGTAGCGGCCCTTGAACTCACGGGTGCGCTCCAGCGCCATCAGGTCTGCGAACGTCTCCACGACGCACAGCACGCGCTCGTCGCGCCGAGCGTCCCGGCAGAAGTTGCAGGTCTCCGCGTCGGTGAGGGAGAAGCAGCGCACGCACAGGTGCACCTTCTCCTTCACCTCGCGAATGGCCTGCGACAGCTCCGCGGCATACTCACCCGGCGCCCGCAGGATGTGGAACGCGAGGCGCTGCGCGGTCTTCTCGCCGATGCCCGGCAGCTTCGCGAGCTGGGCGACGAGTCGATTCAGCGGATCGGGGGTCATCCGGTATCAGGTAATGCCGGGGATCTTGACGCCGCCGGAGATTTTCGCGAGCTCGCGCTGCATGTGCTGACGGCTGCTCGCCAGCGCGGCGTTCACCGCGGCGGTGATGAGGTCCTCGAGCATCGACGTGTCGTTGGGGTCGATGGCTTCCTTGTCGATCTTGATGCTGCGGATCTCCTGGATGCCGTTGGCGACGACGGTGACCCGGCCGTCACCGGCCTTGGCCTCCACGCTCTCTTCCGCCAGCTGCTGCTTCCGCTCTTCTATCTTCTCCGTCAGCTTGTTCGCCTGCCGGATGAAGTAGTTCAGGTCGACGCCAGGCATATGCTTCCTCGGTGCTCGTGGGAGCGGGCGCCACGGACATGGCCCCGCCCCGGCGTGGAATGGGGCGCCACCCTACCGTTGCGCGAGGCGGTTGTCAGGCGCTGTCGTCGGGGGTGTCGTCCGCTGGCACGGCCCCGGGGCGCTCGGGCTCGTAGACCTGGATGTGTTCGATTTCGCCTCCCAGGAACTTGAGCACCGCCCGGACGGCGGGGTGGCTGCGGACCTTGCTGTCCGTGTTCTTCTCGTGGGCGGCGCGCGTCTGTGCGTCCTGATCGGCCAGACTGGGGCCCAGCCGGGGGTCGTCCGGAGATGCATCCTGGACGGTGAGCTTCACCGGGCGGCCGAAGTGCTCGGCCAGGGCCTTGTCCACGGCGGCCTTGCCCGCGGTGGCGTTGACGGCCATGCGGTGGAAGCCGGCCACGGGCAGGAAGCCGAGGACGATTTCGCCGTTCTTCATGGACATCAATCGCCCGTTGGAGAGCGCCGCGCCCTGCCGGGGATGGGAGGACTTCACCGTCTCCACGGCGGCCCGCCAACGCTCGATGAGGGGCAGGTTGGGGTTGTCCCGGGAGCGGGTGACAGGGGCCGGCGGGGGTGGTTCGGGCTCGTCGTGGATGACGGGCTCGGACGCCGGCCCCTGTCACC
>NZ_JAAEAH010000133.1 GCF_010998615.1 Myxococcus sp. CA023
AAGGGTTGCCCCTATTCGCGCTCGACTTGCATGTGTTAGGCACGCCGCCAGCGTTCGTTCTGAGCCAGGATCAAACTCTCCAATTGAATTTTTGAAGATTTGAACCGGCGTCAGTCTCAGGCCCGGCTAAGGAACCTGAAACTCGCTGATTCGTTACAGTGCTGCCGGCTGCGCTTCGCAGCGCGACCTGGCCGGCACCGTCTTAAGAAATTGACTGCGGTTTCCGCAATCTAGCTTCTTCTTGGGCTTGCTATTTGGTTTTCAAAGAGCGAGTCGCTTGTCTTGCTGGCGACTTTTTGCTACCGTCTTCTTCGTTACTGCCTCGCCGTCTTTTCGTCCGGCGGGGCGTCAGCTTCTATTTCAGTTCGGCGTCTTCTGTCAAGCTGCTGTTTTCGCCGTCCTGCTGGCTTCCGGAGTCTTCAGCGCCGCCCAGTGGCTTCCGCTGCTTTCCTCCAGAGGGGCGCGGCTTCTACCGCTTCGCCGCCCTCCCTGTCAACCGCTGCTTCGTTGACTCCCTCGACTCGTCCGCCCTTTCTTCCGGGCTTCTTCGTCGGGGCGCGGCTTCTACCACCACCGCGTCTCCTGTCAACTCGCTGCGTTGACCGCCGTATTCCGTATTGTCGTACTGACTCGCTCGAAGTGCCTTCCGCGCCAGTGCGCGGGCTTCTTTGCGAGGGGCGCGGCTTCTATCACCGCCGCGTTCAGGGTCAACAAACTTCGTCGACCCATTCTTCCCGTTCGTCTCCTGGGTGACGGGCACCAAGGCGGCGAGCAGGGGTCCACTTACTAACGCGCCGCTTCTTGCGCGTCAATGGATCTTGAGCGGCGCCGCGTCCCAGCGCCCGCCCCAGCGGGTTCAACGCACCTTCATTGGTGACAACCCAGGTCCTGGGGAAGAGCATTCCACCTGAAAAATCCGGGGTTTACCGCTCGGGGAGCAACCTGCACTCCAGCCCAACGCGCCCGATCCTGGCGTTCATGGCTTCTAGCGACGGTCCTTGTCGGGCCGCCATGACGTCCCGAAGAGCCAGTCCGCGAACGGGAACGAGATGTTGAAGTTGTGGCGCTGCATCTTCGATGGGTCGTGATGGGCTTCGTGGTGGCGGCGCAGATGCCGCATCAGCGCGAACCGGGCCACCGGGTGCTCGGGCGGCAAGTGGTGGCAGAAGTGCAGCCACTCGTAGGTCAGGTAGTACCCGACCGCTGATGCGACGAAGAGCCATCCCACGTTCGGCGAGATGAGGACGAAGCACAGCGCCCCCAGTGGCGCGGCGATGGCGCCCAGGAAGAACAGCAGCAATACAGGAGGAAAGAGCACCATCTTCACGTCCCGAGCGGACTCGTAGGCCAGGGCCTCGTGCGTGAAGAAGCGGTGGTGCTGCTCGGTGTGACGCTGGAAGAGCAGGCCCAGTCCCCGCCGGCGGTGGTGCATGGGCCCTCGGTGCCCCAGGAACTCCACCACGTTGCCCAGCAGGAAGACCGCGGGCAGCGTCAGCCACTCCAGGGGCCGCCGCCCTCCCTCCAAGTGAGACACGGCGAAGCCGATGACCGCCAGCGAGCCCAGGCTCGTGAAGGCGAAGTGCGCGCGCCCGGAGTAGCGAGGGCTCACGTGCTTGCGCCGGTAGTCCTCGCGGAATCGCGCCACGCGCTCGGGGATGGAGCGCGTGGCCCTGGCGGCTTCGGCCATCCTGTCATCCTGACTAGCCCTTCTGGCGGGCCTTCACTTTCTGGAGCTTCTTCATCCGGTCCAGGATGAGCGTGCGCTTGAGGCTGGACAGGTGGTCCACGAAGACGTGCCCGTCGAGATGGTCGATTTCATGCTGCAGGATGTGCGCGAGCCGGCCTTCCGCCTCGAGTTCGTGCCATTCGGCCGACTTGTCCTGGTAACGCACCTTCACCTTGTGGAAGCGCGGGCACTTCTCCCACTCTCGCGGGACGGACAGGCAGCCCTCTTCCATCGTCACCGACTCCTTCTTCTCCAGAATCTGCGGATTGACGATTTCGAAGAAGGTGCCGTCCTCCCGTCCCACCAGCGCCACGCGCAGGGATTCGCCGACCTGGTTGGCGGCGATGCCGATGCCTTCGGCTTCCTTCATGGACTCGGCCATCTGCTCCAAGAGCTTCTCGAGCGGAGGGCCGAAGTCAGTCACGGGCTTGGTGGACGAGGTGAGGACCTTATGGGGCCAGATGACGATGTCGCGAGCCATGGGCCGCAATCTGCCATGCACGCCTCCTCAGCGCCGCCCGATTCCGCATGGCAACGGTCCACCGGTTCACACGACGGCCCTACCCCGCCGGGCCCCCATGCGGTGTGTTCGCTTGAGCGGAACCACCCCAGTTTCACCCTCCGAACGATGCCATCCGGGCAGTTGACACGTCTTCACTGACAGGTCTGCTACACCTGTCCCATGCACCCGCACGCCCAACTCATCACTGACTTCTACTCAGCGTTCCAACGCCGGGACGCCCAGGCCATGGCCGCCTGCTACCATCCTGAGGTGGAGTTCTCCGACGCCGCCTTCGTCGGACTCCGTCGCCGGGAGCCCGGTGCCATGTGGCTCATGCTCTGCGAGCGCGGCAAGGACCTGGAGGTCACCTTCCGCGACGTGCAGGCCGATGACCACCGGGGAAGCGCCCACTGGGATGCGAACTACACGTTCAGCGGCACCGGCAGGAAGGTGCTCAACCGCATCGATGCCGAGTTCGAGTTCCGCGACGGGAAGATTGTCCGGCACCGCGACCACTTCGACTTCTGGACCTGGTCCCGTCAGGCGCTGGGCCCCACCGGGCTGGTGCTCGGGTGGACGCCCCTGTTGAAGAAGAAGGTCCAGTCGAAGGCCCGGAAGTCCCTGGACATCTTCATGCGCGAGCGTGGCATTCCCCAGGAGTGAGGAGGACGTATGGCACCGCCCGCTCGTGAGAGCCCGCCAGTGGAGGCCCTGGACCTCTGGCTCCTGGAGGCCGCCATGGAGCTGCCCACGCCCCTGCACATGCTCGTGGAGCCGAACCCGCACATCGCGCTCAACATGGCGGACGATCCGCGGCTGTCCCGGGAGGAGTTGTGTGAGCGGCTGTCGCTGCTCGCTGAGCGCGGACTCATTCGCGTCCACGCGCTTCCGGACGGGCTGCAGGAGCTGTTCTCCCCCGAGGAGATTTCAAGCGCCATTGATGCCCGGCAGTCCCGCACACCCTTTGGCTACTCGCTCACGGATGTCGGCGGCGCCGTCTGGGAGCACCACGCCAGGCCCGATTGGAGCCGGTTCGTCAACGCGGGGCAGGAGCCCTCCGCCGACGAGGCCCAGGACGCCTGGGTCATCGAGGCCGCGAGCCTTGAAGCCGCGGACGCAGAGTTCCACTTCCATGAGTCACTCGGCGATGTGCATCAGCCGGTGGGCGAGTCGAAACACGGCGAGGTGCTGACGCCCTGGCAGGTGACGTACTGGAAGACGCTGCCTCACGGATACCGGCTCCGGTACGTCACCGTGCCGCGCCCCGCCGCCCCGGCTCGGAGTAGGAGCGTGCCTTCCCGACCGCCTTGGTACACGCGCGTCTGGCTGTGACGCCGCGCCCGCGCGCTCACGGCTCCGATTCGGACGTCTCGAGGTGCTGGTACGTCAGCGGGCCCTCCCCCTGGCGGGCCAGTCTGGCCGTGCAGCGAACGCTGCCCCGCCAGTCCAGGAGCTGGAGGCCCAATGTGCCGTCCTCGTGCAGCAGCAGCGAGCCATAACCGTTGTTGCCCAGTTCGGGTCTCACGTCCGTCCACTCGGGGAAGCGCGCGTGCGACTCCAGGAAGCGCACGGGTGCTGGAGACTTCAGGCCCGGCGTCACCGCTCGCACCGGGAGACCCGCGTGCCCCAGGCTTCCTCCCAGGAACGGAAGCGCGGCGCTCCGGTCGAACAGTGCGCCGTAGGGCGTGGCGCCCCAGAACCATAGGTCTACCTGTGCGCGCTCGACCGCCAGTTCCCGGAGGTCTTCCAGCAAACCGGCGTGCCTTGCTTCTCCGTATCGGTAGGGCGCATCGTGGCTCAGGAGGATGTTCGTTGCTCCTCGCTGGCGGCCCTCCTTCAGCACGGACTCCAGCCAACCCAGAAGCGCGGGCTCCTGGTGCCGCCCTGGCTCGAAGTACGCGGTGTCCAGACCGATGAGTTGGAAGCGCTCCGAGGCCAGGCAGAAGTAGCTTCCCTCCTGGACTTGCTTCGCTCGTGAGGCGCCTCGCCGCTCGTCCAGGTAGCGGTAGAAGGGGGTGCCTCCGGAACGCATCTCCGGGCCCGCGTTCAGCGTCATCAGCGTTGTGACTGGCAGCAGCGGTTCGAGCGGCTCGGCCACGTGCGCGTCGAATTCGCCCCGACGGCCCGCGTAGTACACGCCCCCGAGGTGCACCGCGTACTCCAGCCGCTCGCCTCGCATGATGAGCTGACGGGCCACATAGCGCGCGGGGTACTCACCCGTGCCGAAGCCTCCGAACAACGCCACCTCCACCGGCCGTCCGGGCGCGGGCTCGCGGAGTTCGTAGCGGAAACGGGTGGCGTGATGCGCATCGTCGTGCCGACGGAACTCCGCCCGGTGCCAGCCGCCGTGAAGCCAGGCGCGACCGCTGAACAGGAGCCATCCGCGCAGGTCCGCCACTGGCTCAAAGCGGGTTCGCGAGGCGTCGATAGGGATTTCATTCGTCATCAGCGGGAAGGTGAAGTCCGGCGGCAGTGACACCGAGGCCCGTGCCTGGAATGCCGGTTGCCGCAGGGCTTGGAGCGCGGCTTCGGGCTCACGCAAGGACTGCTCCAGTTCCTGGAGCACGTGCACCAGGGCTCCCTCTGAAACGGGCGCGCCCAAGTCCTGGCGGATAAGGCTCAGGACCTCTTCCGGCTCACGCAGGAAGCGCTCGCGCAGCGCGCCCAGGTCGTCTGGACCGAGCGGCGGCAACTCCGATACGTCGGCGCTCGCGACTCCGGACGTCGTCTGAGCCGTTACCGCGGCTGAAGGCGCCCGGTACCCGAGTGCCGTGTAGAACTCCATCCGCTTGCGGTCCATGGGCGCATCATCGCCCGTTGGCCCGACGCGGGGAATGCCATGCTCGACACGTTCGTCGGACCTGGGACGACGTGGGGCGACTACTCCCTCGCTTTCGCCGCGGCCTCGGCCTCATGCGCTTCCGTCACCTTGCTCGCGTCACGCTGGCGGCCATCCCGGTAGGTGTAGAGCGTGTAATACGAACCCGTGGCGTAGCCCGGCAGCTTTCGGGGATTGAAGACGCTGGTGCTCGACACCGAGCCACCCACGAAGCCCTTGGGCACGTCCACCAGTCGCATCGCGCAGCCAGCCAGGACCAGCCCCGCCGCAGGCACGTCGTTGCTCACCAGCGTGCACGTGCCCCGCGCCGTGAAGCGCCCCTCCGGCAGGTTGTAGCGCATGAAGACATCCAGCTGCTGCCCGGCGGGAAAGGCGCTGTCCGTCACCTGGACGCACGCCGTCGCCGAGCCCACGCGCCGGCCTCCCCCGTCCACCACCTTGCCGTCCTTGGGATTGTGCTCTGGCACATACACACTCCCGCCCAGCTTCACGTTCACCTCGAAGGGCGCCGCCGCGCACACCGCCGGGTCCGCGGGGCTCGCCGGGTCCTCCTGTGTGCGGAACTGCATCACCACCTCATTGGCCCCCGCCTGCGCCGACAGCAACAGGACACCCAACATCCCCACCGCACCGCCGAGCTTTCGCGACATGGCGTATCTCCCTCCGGACCGTGAGAGGCTTTTCAGCCCACCGCTTGCACCCCTTCGACGCGCCCCGCGCCAGGGCTACTGCCACGACAGCGTGTATTCGGTGTCGAGCGGCCCCGTCTGCCGGCCGTGCACCTGGACCTGCTTGCCTCCCACCGCCTCGATGACGGCCTGGAGCGTGCCCTCGTGGTAGGCGGGCGGCATGAAGTCCCGCTTCATCGTGAAGATGCCGCTGGTGTCGCCCGTCCACTTCACCGCGCGCTCGCCGTAGCTGACCGCCGCGCGGTAACCCGAGTGCAGGTTGCCCACGAGCCGCTTCGGACTGTCCGACGCCAGCAGCAACAGCGTCTTGCCCGCCGCCGAAGACAGGAAGTCCGTCGTGGCCACCACGCCCATGCGCCGCAGCGCTCCGTCGAAGCCGCCGTGCTCCGGGCCCATCACCTGCGCCGCCGTGAAGGACATCCGCAGGAAGGCGGCCACCGGGTAGTTGAAGAAGTCGATGAAGCGCGTCTCGCCACTGGCCGCCAGACATCGCTCGACCGCCGCGTCCCCTCCCATCGTGCGAACGGCGGACACCACGCCGTTGAAGAAGAGCCCGCGGGCCGTGTCGTCTTTCGTCGCCAGCGCCAATCGCGCGTCCAACTCCTTGGCGATATTCGGATCCATCTTGTTCATTACAACCTCACGAGTTGCGCGCCGTAATGGACGTTCGCGCCTACCGCTGCCACCACCACCAGGTCACCACTTCCCAGACGCACGCGTCCTGCTTCCAGGTCCTCGGCCAGAAGGATGAGCATCCCCGCCGCCGACGTGTTGCCGTAGCGGTCCACGTTGCACGCCACCGCCTCATGCGGCAATCCCGCCCGCTCCACGAAGGCGTCCATCACTCGCTTGTTCGGCTGGTGGAAGTAGTACCGCTCCACCTTCGAACGGAGCTCCGGACGCGGCCCGAGGACGGCGTCGAGGCACTTCTGCATGTACTCCGGATAGCTGCGCGCCACGCGGAAGCCATCCACCACGAAGGCCATGTCCGCCGGGCGCATCCGCCCCGGCTGATACGGCAGCTTCAACAAGCCGCCACCCTTGCGGATGACCAAGTCTCCGTACGCATTGCCGGAGAAGGACGCCAGGATACCCTCCGCCCCCGACTCCCCTGGCTTCGACTGGAGCACCACCGCGCCCGCGCCGTCGCCGAAGACATACATGGAGAGGTAGCCCTGCAGCGTCTTCGAGCGGCCAGGCCCGGCCGGCAGTTCGTCCGTGTAGACCTCACGGTTCACCAGCGGAGACGTGAAGGCAGAGGCCACCACCGCCACCGTGCGGAAGCGCCCTCCGTCCATCATCTTCTTCACCATGTCCAACACGTACGGCGTGCCACCGCAGCCGTCGTCCACCACGAGCCCGAACGCGTCCTCGCGCAGCTCCAGCCGCCGGTGCAGCTCCATGGCGTCGTGGTTGAAGTGCGGCGCGTCCGGCGTACACGTCACCACGAAGAGCGCGTCCAACTCCTTGGGGTCCACACCCGCCTGGGCGAGCGCCTTCTGGAGCGCCACCTCGCACATGTCCGTGTTGTTGGCCGGGTAGATGTGCCCGTCATTCTCGGGCGGCGGAATCGCCCGGCCCGTGGCCTCGTCGATGTCCCAGAGGAAGCGGCGCTCGCGGATGCCGACCTTCTCCTCGATGCGCTCCGCCGGCCACCCAGGGATGGCCCTGGCGATCCGCTCGTTGCTCACCACGCGTGAAGGAACGAAGGCACCGGCTCCGACGACACAGACATTGGGTGTCATTCAATGGCCCCGTTTTTTCACAGTCTCGCCATATGGGAGGGATTCCCTGGCGACGGGGGGTTGAGCAGGATTCAGGCCATATACGAAGTCATTGAAACAACTGCCGCTGGCGACCGGGATAGATTCATCCGTGAATCATCCTCTAGCCGACGGTGCGAGGAAACCACTGGGATTACTGGAGATTTCCAGTGCTTCACAAATGAAGTGGCAACCGTTGCGAATGAAGCACTCCGTCATGAGAATTTCCTCTCAGTGACTGAGCATGTCACCCCAGGTGTCGCTGACGACTTCACTGCACTGTGAAAATGGCCGCTGCGCGCATGAGTGATTGAAGACCCATGCGACGAATCTGGGCGCCGAGCCTCTCACTGCGAGTCTCTGGCTTGAAGAGCAGATGAGACGGCTGTGCTGAAATCAACACATCGGGAAGGCCGCCCACCCACTGGAGGGCGGTCACTCACCGACCTGGCGCGGCTCAGAACGGGATGTTGTCGTCGTCGTTCGGTGGAGGGATGTCGTCGCCGCCGTAGCTTCCGCCTCCGAAGCCGCCACCGCCCCGGCCGCCACCGTAGCCGCCCTGGTTGCCATAGCCACCCTGGTTGCCATAGTCGTCGTTGCCACCACCCGCGTCGCCGCCCCGCTGCCGCGCGATTTCCGCCTCGATGGCGGCGAGCAGCTGACGCTCCTTGTCGTGCCAGCGCGACTTGCTCGCATCATTCAGCGTGCGGCGCGCGCCGTTGGCGTAGAACTCCAGGTCGCCCATGCTGGCGCCGACAATGGGTCCGCCCTTGCTGCGGCCGTAGTTGGGGAAGACCATTCCATCACCACCACCGCCGCCACCGCTGCTCGCGGGCGCTGAACGCCGCGCCGCCGGGGCCGCCGCGTCCGGCGTGCCACCGATGGACATCTCTCCCAGCGTCAGCGTGAAGCCCTCGCCGCTCTTGAACGCCGTGCCCACACGCACCTGCTCCACCCGCCCGTCGGGACGACGCACCGCCACGGTGACCGGATAACCTTGCTCGCTCATGCCGGGCCGAATCCCATCCCCGCCCCGCCACTGTCAACGGAGACTCGAAGGGAGATGTCCGGGAACCGGTCGCTCGTCCGGCCTGCTCACCGCGCTCCCTGGATTCCACTTGAGCCGCTCGGGCCCGAAGGCCCGAGGGAATCCGCGGAGCGCGGCACTCGAATCAGAACAGCGAGCCCTGGGAGGAAGACCGGCCCTTCTTGCGCTTGCCGGCTCCGGCCTTCACCTTGGTGGTCTTGACCTGGCGCCCACCCTTGGCCGCGGCCTTCTTCGCAGCCGGCGCCTTCTTGGCCACCGACTTCTTCGCGACGGCCGGGGCCTTCTTCGCCCGTGCGGCCTTCTTCGCGCCCGCGGCCTTCCGACCCGCTGACTTCTTCGCGGCGGCCGGCGCCTTCTCCTCGGCGGGCGGCGGCGCCGCCACCACGGGGGCCGGGGCCTTCGCCGGGGCCTTCTTCCTGGCGCCCCCCTCACGCAGCGCCTTGCTGGCGGCGCGGCCACGCGGCAGCGTCACGTCCGCCACCGATTGCGGAAGCGCGTCGTCCTTCCACGCCGACGGCCGGCGGTTGGTCCGCATCAGCAACCGCAGCTTCTGGTAGTGCGCCGAGCAGTACCCCTTGGAACGGCTGGGGCGCTCGCAACCGATGACGGCGCACGCCCGGGTGCCCTCCTCCGCGCGCGCCTGACTGACGACCGGCTTCGCGGCCACGGGCCGGCCCACGGCTGCGCGGCCCTTTGGCGCCGCGACCACCTGCTTGCGGCCTCCGCGCGTGGACGCGGGCAGCTCCGTGGGCGTCCGCACTCCCGCCATGGCGCCGAGACGACTGGTCAGCGGCGCCAACCGGTGCGTCACCTCGCGCAGCAACTCCAGGGCCTCCAGGCCTTCCTCCATGCGCCGGACCGCCTGCTGCAACGGCACCAACTGCGCATCGAGTTCGCGCCGGAAGACTTCGCCAAGAGCATTCGCAATGGACATTGCTCGGGAGAATACACCGGGCCCCGGGAAACCGGTGTGAAAACCTGTGCTTGGCTCGCACCAATCGTTGACCGGCGGGCGAAGCCATACATCCCGTGAGGTCGGCCCCTCCCGCCAGAGCAGCGTCTACCCCCGGACGCTGACGGTGGCTGGCGGCTCGGCCCGAGGGAGGACGCGCTCCGGGCGCTCCCGCTGGAGTTCGGGCGGCCGGCTGACGGCGGCCGTCCCGCAGGTGCGCGCCGCCAGGGAGAAAGCTCCCACGAGCAACAGTGCTGGAACAAACAGGTGACCCATGGCGCCTCCTCGAAGCAAGTGACGGACGTGAATGCCGGCCAACCCCGCGGGTCTCCTCCCCGAGAGCCCGCCCGGCTGCCTCTGCCCGAGACATACGAACGAGCTTGCCGTTCGGGTCTGACGTTTCCGGAGCCCCGGGTACGTGAGCCCCCCAGACAACGCGGCGGGTGTTAAAGGGATGGAGCATGAGCCAGGCGCCCACTCCCGTCCGCTTCAAAGGCACCGACACCTACCTGACCCACGAGAGCCTCCAGGCCGCGGTCAACTGCGCGCTCACCCTCCAGCGCCCCCTGCTGGTGAAGGGCGAGCCCGGCACCGGCAAGACGCTGCTGGCGGAGGCCATCGCCGAGGCCCTGGGGCACCGGCTCATCACCTGGCACGTGAAGAGCACCACCCGCGCGCAGGACGGCCTCTACGTCTACGACACCGTGCAACGCCTGTATGACTCGCGCTTCAACGACGGGGACGTGCGAGACATCCGCAAGTACATCCGCCAGGGGCCGCTGGGCGAGGCCTTCTCCTCCCCCGAGCGCGTGGTGCTGCTCATCGACGAGGTGGACAAGGCGGACCTGGAGTTCCCCAACGACCTGCTCCACGAGCTGGACCGGATGCGCTTCCGCGTCACCGAGACGGGTGACGAGGTGGTGGCGAAACACCGCCCCGTGGTGGTGATTACATCCAATAACGAGAAGGAGCTGCCCGACGCCTTCCTGCGCCGGTGCGTGTTCCACTTCATCGACTTCCCGGACGCGGAGCTGATGCGCCGTATCGTCGGCGTGCACCACCCGGGCCTGGACAGCGCGCTGTCCGAGCAGGCGCTGAAGGTCTTCTACGAGCTGCGCAGCTTCACCCGCCTGCGCAAGAAGCCCTCCACCAGCGAGCTCATCGACTGGATTGCCGTGCTCAAGGCCCAGGGCGTCAATGACATCAAGCTGGACGAGCAGCTCCCCTTCCTGGGCGCGCTGCTGAAGAAGGAGCAGGACCTGGTCTCCGTGGCGGAGGCCTTCGGGCGCGGGCGCCGTCCCCGGGCCTAACGAGGCGCTGCCATGTTCCTGCCCTTCTTCTACGAGCTGCGCCGGCGCGGACTGAAGGTCGGCGCCCAGGAGGCGCTGGCGCTGGCTGGCGCGCTGCGAGCGGGCCTGCACGACAGCCACCTGGACGGCTTCTACCATGTGGCCCGGGCGCTGCTCGTGCACTCGGAGACGCAGCTGGATGCGTTCGACCAAGCCTTCCTCGCGCACTTCCAGGGCGTGGAGTCGGCGAGCCTGGAGCTGACGCAGGAGCTGCTCAACTGGCTGGAGGAGGCCCGCGAGCGGCCCGACCTGATCCCCGAGGAGGTCGCCCTGCTGGAGCAGCTGGACCCGGAGGAGATTCGCCGGCTGTTCGAGGAGCGCCTGCGCGAGCAGAAGGAGCGCCACGACGGCGGCAACCGCTGGGTGGGCACCGGCGGTACGTCTCCCTTCGGCAACAACGGCTTCGGCCGCGAGGGCATCCGCGTGGGCGGCGGCGCGGGCAACCGCCAGGGCCGCGCGCTGATGCAGGCCGGCGCCCGGAAGTACGCCGGCTACCGCGACGACGTGGTGCTGGACACCCGGCAGATGGCGGTGGCGCTGCGCAAGCTGCGCGCCTTCGCCCGGGACGGCGCGCCGGACGAGCTGGACGTGGACGAGTCCATCGCCGCCACCGCGCGCAACGCCGGCGAGCTGGAGGTGGTGACGCGGCCGCCGCGCCGGCCCAACACGCGCGTGGTGCTGGCCATGGACGTGGGCGGCTCCATGGACCCGTACGCGGCGCTGGTGAGCCGGCTGTTCAGCGTGGCCAGCCAGGCGACGCACTTCAAGGAACTGCGCACCTACTACTTCCACAACTGCGTCTACGGGAAGCTCTACGCCACGCCGCAGCTCACTGGCGGAATCACGGTGCCGGAGCTGGTGGCCCAGGTGGGACGGCACCACAAGCTGGTGATGGTGGGGGATGCCTCCATGGCGCCCTACGAGCTGTCCATCCGCACCGACGCGCAGGGGCACTACAAGACGGACGGGCTGGAAGGGCTGACGTGGCTGATGCAGTTGGCGCAGCACTTCGAGCGCAACGTGTGGCTCAACCCGGAGCCCATGGGCACGTGGCGCACGGGGACCATCTCCGTGATTGCCCGCATCTTCCCCATGTTCGCCCTGACGGTGGAGGGCCTGGGTGAAGCCGTCACGCACCTGACACGGGGCCGCACCGTGAGGGGCGCGGCGGCGCGGCGCTGAGGCGTGTCCCCTGGGCGCGCGGGATTCATTCCCGTGCCCCCCAGGGCAGGAATTCCGGGTGTGCCCGTGGACTGGCGGACGGCCGGGCAAGCCCCAGCGCATTTGGTGCAGCACCTGGAGCGTCACTTGCGGCATGGTGCGCGCGCACGCGAGCGGGACCGCGAGGACACCATGACAACCGACAAGCAGGACGTGCTGGCCATCAACACCATCCGCACCCTCGCCATGGATGCGGTACAGCAGGCCCACTCGGGCCACCCGGGGGCTCCCATGTCCCTGGCCCCCGTGGCGTACCAGCTCTGGCAGCAGGAGCTCCGGTATGACCCGTCCCACCCCATCTGGCCGGACCGGGACAGGTTCATCCTGTCCAACGGCCATGCCTCCATGCTGCTGTACGCGCTGCTCCACCTGGCCGGGGTGAAGCGCGTCACGCGGGAGTACACCGTCGAGGACGCGCCCACCGTGTCGCTCGAGGACATCAAGAAGTTCCGGCAGCTCGACTCGTCCACCCCGGGCCACCCCGAGTACCGGTGGACCAGCGGCGTGGAGACGACCACCGGCCCCCTGGGCCAGGGCGTGTCCAACAGCGTGGGCATGGCCATGGCCAGCCGCTGGCTCGCGAGCTACTACAACCGCCCCGGCTTCGAGATGTTCGGCTACGACGTCTACGCCATCTGCGGCGACGGCGACCTGATGGAAGGCGTGGCGTCCGAGGCGGCGTCCATCGCCGGCCACCTCCAGTTGCCCAACCTGTGCTGGATCTACGACAGCAACCACATCTCCATCGACGGCAGCACCGACCTGGCCTTCACCGAGGACGTGGGCCGGCGCTTCGAGGCCTACGGCTGGCGCGTGCTGCACGTGCCGGACGCCAACGATTTGAACGCCATGGGTGAGGCGCTGCGCACCTTCAAGACGGCGCGCGGCAAGCCCACGCTCATCATCGTCACCACCCAGATTGCCTACGGCGCGCCCAAGCTCCAGGGCTCCTCCAAGGCCCACGGTGAGCCGCTGGGCGACGAGGAAATCAAGGGCACCAAGCGCTTCTACGGCTGGCCCGAGGACGAGAAGTTCCTGGTGCCCGACGGCGTGCGCGAGCGCTTCCAGGAGCGCATGGGCGCTCGGGGCAAGCAGCTGCGCACGGAGTGGGAGCAGAAGTTCGCCGAGTACCGCAAGCAGTTCCCCGAGCTGGCCGACCAGTTGGAGCGCATGCAGCGCCGCGACGCGCCCCAGGGCTGGGACGCGGAGCTGCCGACGTTCCCCGCCGACGCCAAGGGACTGGCCACGCGCGACTCCAGCGGCAAGGTGCTCAACGCCATCGCCAAGCACTACCCGTGGCTGGTGGGCGGCTCGGCGGACCTCAACCCGTCCACGAAGACGTACATCACCGGCGGGGAGGCGATGAAGCCGGGCGCGTACGCGGGGCGCAACATCCACTTCGGCGTGCGCGAGCACGCGATGGGCTCCATCGTCAACGGCCTGTGCCTGAGCAAGCTGCGCGGCTACGGCGCCACGTTCCTCATCTTCAGTGACTACGAGCGCCCCGCCATCCGCCTGTCCGCGCTGATGGAGCTGCCCGCCATCCACATCTTCACCCACGACTCCATTGGCGTGGGCGAGGACGGCCCCACGCACCAGCCGGTGGAGCAGCTGGCGTCGCTGCGCGCGATTCCCGGCATCATCGTGCTGCGCCCCGGTGACGCCAACGAGGTGGTCGAGTCGTGGCGGGTGATTGCCCAGCAGCACAAGCACCCGGTGGTGCTGGTGCTCACGCGCCAGCCTGTGCCCACGCTGGACCGCAGCAAGTTCGGCGCGGCGTCTGGCGTGGCTCGCGGCGGCTACGTGCTGTCCGAGGCGGAGGGCGGCAAGCCGGAGGTCATCCTCATCGGCACCGGCAGCGAGGTGTCGCTGTGCCTGGACGCCCAGGAGAAGCTCAAGGCGGACGGCATCCCGGCGCGCGTGGTCAGCCTGCCGTCGTGGGAGCTATTCGAGGCGCAGTCCCAGGAGTACCGGGACAACGTGCTGCCTCCGTCCGTGCGCGCCCGCGTCGCGGTGGAGAAGGGCGCCACCTTCGGCTGGGAGCGCTTCGTGGGGCATGACGGCAACATCGTCGCCATGCGCAGCTTCGGCGCCTCCGCGCCCATCAAGGCGCTGCAGCAGAAGTTCGGCTTCACCGCCGACCACGTGGCCCAGCAGGCGAAGGACTCGCTGAAGAAGACGAAGACGCGGCCGTAGCCCGCAAAAAGAGAGGGCCTCGGACCGTCCCCCAACGGTCCGAGGCCCTCGGGCCTTTTCGGCATCCAGGTGCTCGTCCTGGCGGACTCATGGCGCGGAAGGGTGCGACCCCCGTCGCATCCCAGCCCCCCGGCTGGGGTTCCCCCCACGCCATGAGCCCATCAGGTCACTTCAACGTCGTTCCCGGCTGCCTCGTGGGCGTGAGCGTCGCGTCCCCCCGGTCGCGCCCCGGTTCCCCCGAACCGGCTTCCGCTCGCACCTTCAAGTCCTCCAGGTCCGACTGACTCGTTCGCTCGGGAGGTTCACCCCCCAGCGCCTGGCCCCCC